>CAZSYX010000078.1:0-15969 GCA_964610575.1 uncultured Burkholderiaceae bacterium | reverse complement strand
CGTGAAGGCGGCCGCACCGTCGGCGCCGGCGTCGTCGCAAAAATCGTCGAGTAAGCACTGGATCAGCGCAGGGGTATAGCTCAACTGGCAGAGCGTCGGTCTCCAAAACCGAAGGTTGGGGGTTCGATTCCCTCTGCCCCTGCCACAGTAACCAGGGCGCCGCGGCGGGCGCCTGAACCGCCGCCGCAGCGTCGCTGGGCGGAACACGGATGACTACACAGAACATCGAAACGGTGGCAAGCAAGACTGCCTCGGCCCTGGTGGCCCTGGCGGTGGCGGCCGTGCTCGCCGGCGTGCTCGGCTTCAGCTTCATGACCGACCAGCCGATGCTGACCCGAGTCGGCATCCTCGTCGGCGGAATCCTGCTGGGCATTGGCATCGCCTGGTTCTCGCCGCCGGGCAAGCGCTTTCTCGGCTTCGCCCGCGAGGCGTATGACGAGACCCGACGTGTCGTCTGGCCGACCCGCAAGGAGACGGTGAACATGACCGGCATCGTCTTTGCCCTGGTCGTGGTGATGGCGCTGTTCCTTTTCATCGTCGACAAGCTTCTCGAGTGGGGCCTGTACGACTTGCTGCTGGGGTGGAAGTGATGAGCGAGGCGGCGACGACCCCCGAGGCCGCGAAGACCGGCGGCGCCAAGCGCTGGTACGTGGTCCACGCCTATTCGGGCATGGAAAAGAGCGTGGCCAAGGCGCTGCAGGAGCGGGTCGACCGCGAGGGCTTGCAGTCGCAGTTCGGACGCATCCTGGTGCCCACCGAAGAGGTCGTCGAGGTCAAGGGCGGCAAGAAGGCAATCACCGAGCGGCGCCTGTACTCGGGCTATGTGATGGTCGAGATGGAAATGACCGACGAAGCCTGGCATCTGGTCAAGAGCACGCCCAAGGTGACCGGTTTCCTCGGCGGCAGCGCCAACCGGCCGTCGCCGCTGCCGCAGCGCGAAGTCGACGAGATCCTTCAGCGCATGCAGGAGGGCTACGAGAAGCCGAAGCCGAAGGTACTGTTCGAGGTCGGCGAGATGGTGCGCGTCAAGGACGGTCCGTTTGCCGATTTCAACGGCAATGTCGAGGAAGTGAACTACGACAAGAGCCGGGTTCGCGTGTCGGTGACCATCTTCGGGCGCTCGACGCCGGTGGACCTGGAGTTCGGTCAGGTCGAGAAGGTCTGAGTCAGTTTGTTCTGCCGCCCTAAGCGGCCGCAGTTCGACCCGCGTCAGAGGTCGCGCAGTGTGCAGTTGAACCGAGGAGTCGAAGTAGGGTCCGCCCGAACCGACGTTTGCACTCAAGGAGCTTTCTAGATGGCGAAGAAGATAGTCGGCTTCATCAAGCTGCAGGTGCCGGCCGGCAAAGCCAACCCGTCCCCGCCGATCGGCCCGGCGCTCGGCCAGCGCGGCCTGAACATCATGGAGTTCTGCAAGGCGTTCAATGCCCAGACCCAGGGCGTTGAACCGGGCCTGCCGATCCCGGTGGTGATCACCGCCTACGCGGACAAGAGCTTCACCTTCGTGATGAAGACTCCGCCGGCGACGATCCTGATCAAGAAGGCAGCGAAGATCGAGAAGGGTTCGCAGCGGCCACACACCGACAAGGTCGGCAAGATCACGCGGGCGCAGGCCGAGGAAATCGCAAGGACCAAGATGCCGGACCTCACCGCGGCCGATCTCGACGCGGCGGTGCGCACCATCGCCGGCTCCGCCCGCAGCATGGGCATCACGGTGGAGGGCGTCTAAATGCCGCGGCTTTCCAAGCGAACCAAGGCAATCCGCGCCAAGGTCGAACTGAACAAGAGCTATCCGATCAACGACGCGCTGTCGCTGATCAAGCAGACGGCAACCGCCAAGTTCGACGAGTCGGTCGACGTGGCGGTGGTGCTCGGCGTCGACGCGAAGAAGTCCGACCAGGCAGTGCGGGGCTCGGTGGTCCTGCCCGAAGGTACCGGCAAGGCGGTCCGCGTCGCGGTCTTCACGCAGGGCGCGAAGGCTGACGAGGCCAAGGCCGCCGGCGCCGACGTGGTCGGCTTTGACGACCTGGCGGCCAAGGTCAAGGAGGGATTCATGGACTTCGACGTCGTGATCGCATCGCCCGATGCGATGCGTGTCGTCGGCCAGCTGGGCCAGATCCTCGGACCCCGCGGGCTGATGCCGAATCCGAAGGTCGGAACGGTCACGGCCGACGTCGCCGGTGCGGTGAAGAACGCCAAGGCCGGCCAGGTTCAGTTCCGTTCCGACAAGGGCGGGATCGTCCATTGCACGATCGGCCGCGCTTCGTTCGAAGCCGGACGTCTGCGCAGCAATCTGGCGGCGCTGGTCGACGCGCTGAACAAGGCCAAGCCGGCATCGAGCAAGGGCGTGTTCGTGCGCAAGATTTCGCTGTCCTCGACGATGGGCATCGGTGTGCGCATCGACCAGGCCAGCCTTAACGCGTAACAGAGGAATACGGGGTCCGGCAACGGCCGGGCCCGAACAGGGCTTTGGGCAGCGCCGTCGTCAACGGCGGCGCGGCTGTCAAAGACCGCTGGAAGAAGGTCGAGCCCCGGACGTACAGCGTCCAGCGTGAAGTGTCCGGGCTCGAACTTCGTTAATTCCCGGCAGTTGCGGAAAGCGCGCACGCTCGACGCCAGGCGCTTGACGCTCAACGAACCGGATCCAGCGCAGACGGTGAACCCGAAGAGAGTTTTTGCGTTGTGCGCTCCGCAAGGGGCAAGCGGCTCAAGGGCGTCTCGGTTGGTCGCCGGGTCTTGAACCGGTGCGAACGCCGCAAGGCAAGCACCAATTGAGTAGATGGAGCCAGTACCGTGGGTATGAACCGGCAGCAGAAGGCGGCCAAGGTCGAGGAAGTCTCCGCCCTTGTGGCGAAGGCGCACACGATCGTCGTGGCCGAATACCGTGGTCTGGATGTGGGCTCGGTCACCAAGCTGCGCAGACAGGCGCGCAGCCAGGGTGTCCAGTTGCGGGTGCTCAAGAACACCCTGGCGCGTCGCGCTGTCAGTGGCACAGCATTCGCCGGCCTGTCCGACAAGCTTGTCGGACCGCTGGTGTATGGCTTTTCCGCTGATCCGGTCGCGGCCGCCAAGGTCCTTGCCGCCTTCGCGAAGGACAACGACAAGCTCGTGCTCAAGGGCGGCGCGATGCCCAACTTCGTCATGGACGAGGCGGGCGTCAAGTCGCTGGCAACGATGCCCAGCCGCGAGGAACTGCTCGCCAAGCTGATGGCAACGATGCAGGCGCCGATCGGTCAGTTCGTGCGTACGCTGAACGAGGTGCCCGCGCGCTTCGTCCGTACGCTGGCAGCCGTCCGCGACGCCAAGGAGCAGGTCGCCGCCTGAGCCCCATCCGGAAACCAAATCACACGTTCACAACGCATCAGGAGTACTGCAATGGCACTTTCGAACACTGAGATCCTCGACGCGATCGCCGCCAAGTCGGTGCTCGAGGTCAGCGAACTGATCAAGATGATGGAAGAGAAGTTCGGCGTTTCGGCCGCGGCCGCCGCAGTTGCGGTGGCCGCGCCGGCGGCCGGCGGCGCGGCGGCGGTGGTCGAGGAGCAGACCGAGTTCACGGTCGTGCTTGCCGAGACCGGCCCCAACAAGGTCAACGTCATCAAGGCGGTGCGCGAACTGACCGGCCTGGGGCTGAAGGAGGCGAAGGATCTGGTCGATGGCGCGCCCAAGCCCGTGAAGGAGGGCGTTAACAAGGCCGACGCTGAAGCCGCCAAGAAGAAGCTGGAAGACGCCGGCGCCAAGGTGCAGGTCAAGTAAGTGCTGGACGGCGGCCGCGGCAATGCCTCGGCCGCCTCGAAGTCTTCAGCAGAAGGCTTCGATGTCCGCTTGGCGCCGAGGTGCTGGCCGAGCGCACATCAAAGTCTTCCCCTGATGAGCGAACAACTTGCGCGGCAGATCGCCACGCGGGGTGTATGCCCCGCGTGGCTCTTTGCGCCCCGGTTGCCCGAGCATCTTTGATTTCCTCCTGAACGGAGCGCCCATGCCGTACTCGTTCACTGAAAAGAAACGCATCCGCAAGAGCTTCGCCAAGCGGCCGGCCGTGCAGGCCGTGCCCTTTCTGCTGGCGACCCAGCTCGAGTCCTACATGCAGTTCCTGCAGGCCGATGTGCCGCCCTCGCAGCGCAAGCCGGAAGGCCTGCAGGCAGCGTTCCTGTCGATCTTCCCGATCTCGAGCCACAACGGAATGGCGCGGCTCGAGTTCGGCGGCTTCAACCTGGGCGATCCCCCCTTTGACGTCAAGGAATGCCAGCAGCGCGGCCTGACCTTCGCCTCGCCGCTGCGCGCCAAAGTACGACTGGTGATCATGGACCGCGAAGCGTCGAAGCCGACGGTCAAGGAAGTCAAGGAGCAGGAGGTCTACATGGGCGAGATTCCGCTCATGACGACTACCGGCTCGTTCGTCATCAACGGCACCGAAAGGGTGATCGTCTCCCAGCTGCACCGCTCGCCGGGCGTGTTCTTCGAGCATGACCGCGGCAAGACGCACTCGAGCGGCAAGCTGCTGTTTTCGGCGCGTGTAATCCCCTACCGCGGTTCGTGGCTCGACTTCGAGTTCGACCCGAAGGACGTCGTCTACTTTCGCGTCGACCGTCGTCGCAAGATGCCGGCGACGATCCTGCTGAAGGCCATCGGCCTGACGCCGGAGCAGATCCTGGCGCATTTCTTCTCCTTCGACGCCTTCATGCTGTCGGCAAGCGGCGGTGCGCAGATGGAACTGATCGCCGAGCGGATGCGTGGTGAGACGGCGCGTTTCGACATCGTCGACAAGACGGGCAAGGTGATCGTCGCCCGCGACAAGAGGATCAATGCCAAGCACATCCGCGACATGGAAGCGGCGGGCATGAAGCGCATCGAGGTGCCCGACGACTACCTGGTCGGGCGCGTGCTGGCAGGCAACGTGATCGACGGCGACACCGGCGAGGTGCTGGCCAATGCCAACGACGAGCTCACCGAAGAGCTGCTCGGCAAGCTGCGCGCCGCCAGCGTCAAGGAGATCCGCACCATCTACACCAACGATCTCGACCAGGGGCCGTTCATCTCCAACACCCTGCGCATCGACGAGTCGATGGACCAACTCGGCGCGCGCATCGCCATCTACCGCATGATGCGGCCGGGTGAGCCGCCGACCGAGGAGGCCGTCGAGACGCTGTTCCGGCGCCTGTTCTTCGATGACGAGACCTACGACCTGTCGCGCGTCGGCCGGATGAAGGTCAACAGCCGGTTCGGTCGCTCGGAGATCACCGGGGCGATGGTGCTCTCCCATGAGGACATCATCGACACGATGAAGGTACTGGTCGAGCTGCGCAACGGGCGCGGCGAGATCGACGACATCGATCACCTCGGCAACCGCCGCGTGCGCTGCGTCGGCGAACTGGCGGAAAACCAGTTCCGCGCCGGCTTGGTGCGCGTCGAGCGCGCGGTGCGCGAGCGATTGGGCCAGGCCGAGACCGAGAACCTGATGCCGCACGACCTGATCAACTCCAAGCCGATCAGCGCGTCGATCCGCGAGTTCTTCGGCAGTTCGCAGCTGTCGCAGTTCATGGACCAGACGAACCCGTTGTCGGAGATCACGCACAAGCGGCGCGTTTCCGCGCTCGGACCCGGCGGACTGACGCGCGAGCGCGCCGGCTTCGAGGTGCGCGACGTGCACCCGACCCACTACGGCCGCGTCTGCCCGATCGAGACGCCGGAAGGCCCGAACATCGGTCTGATCAACTCGCTCGCCTTGTACGCACGGCTGAACGAGTACGGCTTCCTCGAGACGCCCTACCGGCGGGTCGAAGGCGGCCGGGTCACCAACGAGATCAGCTACCTGTCGGCGATCGAGGAGCACAAGTACGTCATCGCGCAGGCCAACGCGCCGCTCGACAAGAACGGACGTTTCCAGGACGAGCTGGTCAGCTGCCGCGAGAGCGGCGAGTTCGTGCTGATGAGCCCGGAGCGGATCGACTTCATGGACGTCGCACCGAGCCAGATCGTCTCGGTGGCCGCCTCGCTGATTCCGTTCCTCGAGCATGACGACGCCAACCGGGCGCTGATGGGCTCGAACATGCAGCGGCAGGCCGTGCCCTGCCTGCGGCCGGAGAAGCCCTTCGTCGGCACCGGTGTGGAGCGCACCGTCGCGGTCGACTCGGGCACCACCGTGCAGGCGCTGCGCGGCGGGGTGGTCGACTATGTCGATGCGGACCGCATCGTCGTGCGCGTCAACGAGAAGGAGAACATCGCCGGCGGTGTCGGCGTCGACATCTACAACCTGGTCAAGTACACGCGCAGCAACCAGAACACCAACATCAACCAGCGGCCGATCGTGAAGAAGGGCGATGTCATCGCCAAGGGCGACGTCATCGCCGACGGTGCCTCGACCGATCTCGGCGAACTGGCGCTCGGCCAGAACATGCTGGTCGCGTTCATGCCGTGGAACGGCTACAACTTCGAGGACTCGATCCTGATCTCGGAGCGGGTGGTGGCCGACGACCGCTTCACCTCGATCCACATCGAGGAGCTGAACGTCGTCGCCCGCGACACCAAGCTGGGCTCCGAGGAGATCACCCGCGACATCTCCAACCTGTCGGAAAGCCAGCTCGCGCGGCTCGACGACTCCGGCATCGTCTATATCGGCGCCGAGGCGCAGGCCGGTGACGTGCTGGTCGGCAAGGTGACGCCCAAGGGCGAGACGCAGCTCACGCCGGAGGAGAAGCTTCTGCGCGCGATCTTCGGCGAGAAGGCCTCCGACGTTAAGGACACCTCGCTGCGCGTGCCCTCGGGCATGAACGGCACGGTGATCGACGTGCAGGTGTTCACCCGCGAGGGTATCGAGCGCGACAAGCGCGCCCAGCAGATCATCGACGACGCGCTCAAGCGCTATCGCCAGGATCTTAACGACCAGCTGCGCATCGTCGAGGCGGATGCCTTTGTCCGCATCGAGAAGCTGCTGCTGCGCAAGGAGGCCACTGGCGGCCCGCGCAAGATCGCCAAGGGCACGGTGGTCACCAAGGACTATCTCGACTCGCTGGAGAAGTACCACTGGTTCGATATCCGCCTCGCCGACGAGGCGGCGGCGGCGCAGCTCGAGGCGCTCAAGGAGTCGATCGAGGCCAAGCGCAAGTCCTTCGACGAAGCCTTCGAGGACAAGCGCCGCAAGCTGACCCAGGGCGACGAACTGCCGCCCGGCGTGCTGAAGATGGTCAAGGTCTACCTCGCGGTGAAGCGGCGCCTGCAGCCCGGCGACAAGATGGCCGGCCGCCACGGCAACAAGGGCGTGGTGTCGAAGATCGTGCCGGTGGAGGACATGCCGCACATGGCCGACGGCACGCCGGTCGACATCGTGCTCAATCCGCTCGGCGTTCCGTCGCGCATGAACGTGGGCCAGATCCTCGAGACGCACCTGGGCTGGGCGGCCAAGGGACTCGGCAGCCGCATCGGCGAGTTGCTGCGCGGGGCCAAGGTGGCGCATGTGCGCGGTTTCGTGCGCGATCTGTACAACAAGTCGGGCAAGGCCGAGGAGATCGACGCGCTGGGCGACGATGAGCTGCTGCAGCTGGCCGACCACCTCGGTTCCGGCGTGCCGTTTGCCACCCCGGTGTTCGACGGCGCGTCCGAGTCGGAGATCCGGGCGATGCTCGAGATGGCCTACCCCCCCGAGGCGGCGCAGCGGCTCGGTCTGACGACGACCAGAACGCAGGCGCGGCTGTACGACGGTCGCACCGGCGAGGCCTTCGAGCGCCCGGTCACGGTCGGCTACATGCACATGCTCAAGCTGCACCACCTGGTCGACGACAAGATGCACGCCCGCTCGACCGGTCCGTACTCGCTGGTGACGCAGCAGCCGCTCGGTGGCAAGGCGCAGTTCGGCGGGCAGAGGTTCGGCGAGATGGAGGTCTGGGCGCTGGAAGCCTACGGCGCCGCCTACACGCTGCAGGAAATGCTCACCGTCAAGTCCGACGACGTGCAGGGCCGCACCAAGCTGTACGAAAACATCGTCAAGGGCGAGCACTCGATCGACGCCGGCATGCCGGAGTCGTTCAACGTGCTGGTAAAGGAAATCCGCTCGCTCGGTATCGACATCGATCTGGAAAGGACGTGAAACGTGAAACGTGAGACGTGAGACGGAGGAACCGTCCACGTTTCACGGCGAGCGAAACGCGCATCTCATTTCACATTTCACGGTTTTTGGAGCAGACGCATGAAAGCGCTACTCGATCTATTCAAGCAGGTTCAGCAGCAGGAGCAGTTCGACGCGATCAAGATCGGCATCGCCTCGCCGGCGAAGATCCGCTCATGGTCGTTCGGCGAGGTGAAGAAGCCGGAGACGATCAACTACCGGACCTTCAAGCCTGAGCGCGACGGGCTGTTTTGCGCCAAGATCTTCGGGCCGATCAAGGACTACGAGTGCCTTTGCGGCAAGTACAAGCGACTGAAGCACCGCGGCGTGATCTGCGAGAAATGCGGTGTCGAGGTGACGCTGGCCAAGGTGCGGCGCGAGCGGATGGGGCATATCGAGCTGGCCAGCCCGACCGCGCACATCTGGTTCCTGAAGAGTCTGCCGTCGCGGATGGGCATGGTCCTCGACATGACGCTGCGCGACATCGAGCGCGTGCTGTACTTCGAGGCCTACTGTGTGGTCGACCCCGGTTTCACGCCGCTGAAGCGCGGCCAGCTGATGACCGAGGATGACTTCATCGCCAAGACCGAGGAGTACGGCGACGAGTTCCGCGCGGTGATGGGCGCCGAGGCGATCCGCGAGCTGCTGCGCGCGATCGATGTCGACAAGGAGATCGAAACGCTGCGCAAGGACCTGGCGGCGACCGGCTCCGAAGCCAAGATCAAGAAGTTCGCCAAGCGGCTGAAGACGCTCGAAGGGTTCCAGCGCTCGGGCATCAAGCCCGAGTACATGATCATGGAAGTGCTGCCGGTGCTGCCGCCGGAGCTGCGCCCGCTGGTGCCGCTCGATGGCGGCCGCTTCGCGACCTCGGATCTGAATGACCTTTACCGGCGCGTCATCAACCGCAACAACCGGCTGAAACGTCTGCTCGAGCTGAAGGCGCCCGAAATCATCGTGCGCAACGAGAAGCGCATGCTGCAGGAGGCGGTCGACTCGCTGCTCGACAACGGCCGCCGCGGCAAGGCGATGACCGGCGCCAACAAGCGCCCGCTGAAGTCGCTCGCCGACATGATCAAGGGCAAGGGCGGCCGCTTCCGCCAGAACCTGCTCGGCAAGCGCGTCGACTACTCGGGCCGCTCGGTGATCGTGGTCGGCCCGCAGCTGAAGCTGCACCAGTGCGGCCTGCCGAAGCTGATGGCGCTGGAACTGTTCAAGCCGTTCATCTTCAACAAGCTCGAGCTGATGGGCATGGCCACCACGATCAAGGCGGCCAAGAAGATGGTCGATGCGCAGGAGGCGATCGTCTGGGACATCCTCGAAGAGGTGATCCGCCAGCACCCGGTGCTGCTCAATCGTGCGCCGACGCTGCACCGGCTGGGCATCCAGGCGTTCGAGCCTGTGCTGATCGAGGGCAAGGCGATCCAGCTGCACCCGCTGGTGTGCGCAGCCTTCAACGCCGACTTCGACGGCGACCAGATGGCCGTGCACGTGCCGCTGTCGCTCGAAGCGCAGCTCGAGGCGCGGTCGCTGATGCTGGCCTCCAACAACATCCTGTTCCCCAGCAACGGCGATCCGTCGATCGTGCCTAGCCAGGACGTCGTTCTGGGCCTGTACTACGCCACGCGCGAGAAGATCAACGGCCGCAACGAAGGGGCCTTCTTTGCCGACGTGGCCGAGGCGCGGCGCGCCTACGAGAACAAGGAAGTCGAGCTGCAGACGCGGATCACGGTACGGATCCGCGAGTTCGATGTCGATCGCGAGACCGGCGAACGCAGCGAGCGACTCAGCCGTTACGAAACCACCGTCGGCCGCGCGATGCTCTCCGAGATCCTGCCGGCCGGCCTGCCCTTCTCGGTGCTGAACCGGCCGCTGAAGAAGAAGGAGATCTCGCGTCTGATCAACACCGCCTTTCGCCGCTGCGGGCTGCGCGAGACGGTGATCTTCGCCGACAAGCTGCTGCAGTCGGGATTCACGCTGGCGACACGCGCGGGTCTGTCGATCGCCATCGACGACATGCTGGTTCCGCAGCAGAAGGCCGAGATCATCCGCAGTGCCGAGCGCGAAGTGAAGGAGATCGAGGCGCAGTACACCTCGGGCCTGGTCACGCAGGGCGAGCGCTACAACAAGGTGGTCGACATCTGGGGCCGCGCCGGCGACCAGGTAGGCAAGGTGATGATGGAACAACTGGCGACCGAGGAAACCAAGGATCGCCATGGGCGGGACACCCGGCAGGAGTCCTTCAATTCGATCTTCATGATGGCCGACTCCGGTGCCCGCGGTTCGGTGGCGCAGATCCGCCAGCTGGCCGGGATGCGCGGCCTGATGGCCAAACCGGACGGCTCGATCATCGAGACGCCGATCACGGCCAATTTCCGTGAAGGTCTGAACGTCCTGCAGTACTTCATTTCGACGCACGGCGCGCGCAAGGGCCTTGCCGACACCGCGCTGAAGACGGCGAACTCGGGCTATCTGACTCGACGCCTGGTCGACGTGACCCAGGATCTCGTCGTGACCGAGGACGATTGCGGCACGACCAACGGGGTGGCGATGAGGGCCCTGGTCGAGGGTGGCGAGGTGATCGAGGCGCTGCGTGATCGCATCCTGGGCCGGGTGGCGGCGCAGGACGTCATCAATCCCGACACGCAGGACGTCCTGTACGCGGCGGGAACGCTGTTCGACGAGGACGCGGTCGAACGCATCGAGCAGCTCGGCATCGATGAGGTCAAGGTTCGAACCCCGCTTAGCTGCGATACCCGCTACGGCATCTGCGCCAAGTGCTACGGCCGCGATCTTGGCCGGGGCTCGCTGGTCAACGTCGGCGAGGCGGTCGGCGTGATCGCCGCTCAGTCGATCGGCGAACCAGGAACGCAGCTGACGATGCGCACCTTCCACATCGGCGGCGCGGCCTCGCGCGCAGCGGTCGCCTCCGGTGTGGAGGCAAAGAGCAACGGCACAGTCCGTTTCAGCGCCCAGATGCGCTATGTGACCAACGCCAAGGGTGAACAGGTGGTTATCTCCCGCTCCGGCGAGGCGATCGTCACCGACGAGGCCGGTCGCGAGCGCGAGCGGCACAAGGTGCCCTACGGCGCCACGCTGCTGGCAAGCGACGGCAAGTCCGTCAAGCCCGGCACCGCACTGGCCAGTTGGGATCCGCTGACCCGCCCGATCATCACCGAGTACGCCGGAACGGTGAAGTTCGAGAACGTCGAGGAAGGCGTGACGGTGGCCAAGCAGATCGACGAGGTTACCGGCCTATCGACGCTGGTCGTGATCGATGCCAAGCGTCGCGGCGCGGCGTCCAAGGGCGTACGGCCGCAGGTCAAGCTGACCAACGAGGTGGGCGAGGAAGTGAAGATCCCTGGCACCGAGCACGCGGTAACGATCAGTTTCCCGGTCGGCGCGCTGATCGTGGTTCGTGACAGCCAGCAGGTCGCCGTCGGCGAGGTGCTGGCGCGCATTCCGCAGGAGTCGCAGAAGACGCGCGACATCACGGGTGGTCTGCCTCGCGTGGCGGAGCTGTTCGAGGCGCGCTCGCCCAAGGATGCCGGCATGCTGGCCGAAGTCACGGGCACGGTCTCGTTCGGCAAGGACACCAAGGGCAAGCAGCGGCTGATCATCGCGGATCTCGACGGCAAGGAAAGCGAGTTCCTGATCCCGAAGGACAAGCACGTGCTGGTGCACGATGGCCAGGTGGTGAACAAGGGCGAACTGATCGTTGACGGCCCTGCCGACCCGCACGACATCCTGCGGCTGATCGGCATCGAGGCTCTGGCGCGCTACATCGTCGACGAAGTGCAGGATGTGTATCGGCTGCAAGGCGTGAAGATCAACGACAAGCACATCGAGGTGATCGTTCGCCAGATGCTGCGCCGGGTGCAGATCACCGACGCCGGCGACGCGCCGTTCATCCCGGGCGAGCAGGTGGAGCGCTCGGAGTTGCTCGACGAGAACGACAAAGCGATCGCCAAGAGTGGTCGGCCGGCGTTGTACGACAACATCCTGCTCGGCATCACCAAGGCCTCGCTGTCGACCGATTCGTTCATTTCGGCGGCGTCGTTCCAGGAGACCACTCGCGTGCTGACTGAGGCCGCGATCATGGGCAAACGGGACGAACTGCGCGGCCTGAAGGAGAACGTGATCGTCGGTCGTCTGATCCCGGCCGGGACGGGGCTCGCCTTCCACCGCGCGCGCAAGGAGAAGGAGGAGTTCGAGGCTGCCGAGCGCGAAGCGCTGGCGGCGCTCGAGGCGAGCGGGCGGGCCGCCGAGGAGGCGCTCGAGGCGGCTGACGAAGGCGATGCCGGCGCCGGCGAGGAGGCGCCCGGCGCGCAGTAAGACCCGGCGCTGCCTCCTCTGAATAGGAGGGGCCGGTGGCCGGCAGACTTCCGGCCGATCCAGCCGGCGCGGTCCGCCCGCCGGCTGGACTTGACTTGACACTCTAGAGCCAATCGTCGGAGAATGTCAGGCTCTTCGGATCCGTTTCTCTGATTCGGCGCTCTTTGCTCCCGGCGGTCGGCGACTGCCGGGTGTTCCGCTGGGGCGCTGGACCGGTGTGCCGGCTCCGCAGCCCGCGTCGCGGCCGCAGGTGGCCGGACGCTTCGACAGATCAAGCGAACACGGAACCAGGCGAACCACTTTTATGCCGACCATCAACCAGCTCGTGCGCAAGCCTCGTGTCATCGAGGGCGTCAAGAGCAAGAGCCCGGCGCTGAAGAACAGCCCGCAGAAGCGCGGCGTCTGCACGCGCGTCTACACGACCACGCCCAAGAAGCCCAACTCGGCGCTGCGCAAGGTGGCGAAAGTCCGCCTGACCAACGGCTTCGAGGTGATCTCCTACATCGGCGGCGAGGGCCACAACCTGCAGGAGCACTCGGTGGTGCTGATCCGCGGCGGCCGCGTCAAGGACCTTCCTGGCGTGCGCTACCACATCGTGCGCGGATCGCTCGACACGCAAGGCGTCAAGGATCGCAAGCAGTCGCGCTCCAAGTACGGCGCCAAGCGTCCGAAGGCAGCCTGACACTCCTTTTTTCCGGCCGACCTTGCCGACAGGCGAGGGGCCGAGTAAGTCGCGGCCCGTTTCCATGGGGTCGCATCGTGCGGCGTGAGGCCGCTTGAGACTGAAGACCAGAGGTAAAGAAAATGCCGCGTCGCCGCGAGGTTCCAAAGCGCGAGATCCTGCCGGATCCGAAATTCAACAGCTCCGAACTGACCAAGTTCGTCAACGTGATCATGCTCGACGGCAAGAAGGCCGTCGCCGAGCGGATCGTCTATGGCGCGCTCGACCAGATTGCCAAGAAGAGCGGCAAGGATGCGCTCGAGGTGTTCACGCTGGCGATCAATAACGTCAAGCCGATGGTCGAGGTGAAGAGCCGCCGGGTCGGCGGCGCCAACTACCAGGTTCCGGTCGAAGTCCGGCCGGTGCGGCGGTTGGCGCTGGCCATGCGCTGGCTGCGCGAAGCGGCGAAGAAGCGCGGCGAGAAGTCGATGCCGCTTCGGCTCGCCGGCGAACTGGCCGAGGCGGCCGAGGGCCGCGGCGGAGCAATGAAGAAGCGTGAGGAAGTGCATCGCATGGCCGAGGCGAACAAGGCGTTCGCCCACTTCAGGTTCTAGGTAACCCGGGTAGGCGCGGCGAGCGTTGTTCGCCGCGCGTTTCAAGTTTCAGGAAGGCTTTATGCCACGCAAGACTCCCATCGATCGCTATCGGAACATCGGCATCTCGGCGCATATCGACGCCGGCAAGACGACGACGACCGAGCGCATCCTCTTCTACACCGGGGTCAACCACAAGATCGGCGAGGTGCACGACGGCGCCGCGACGATGGACTGGATGGAGCAGGAGCAGGAGCGCGGCATCACGATCACATCGGCGGCCACGACCACCTTCTGGCGCGGCATGGACCTGTCCTTCCCGGAGCACCGGATCAACATCATCGACACGCCCGGCCACGTCGACTTCACGATCGAGGTCGAGCGCAGCATGCGCGTGCTCGACGGCGCCTGCATGGTGTACTGCGCGGTCGGCGGCGTGCAGCCGCAGTCGGAAACGGTTTGGCGGCAGGCGAACAAGTACAAGGTGCCGCGCCTGGCGTTCGTCAACAAGATGGATCGCACAGGGGCCAACTTCTTCAAGGTCTACGAGCAGATGCGCTCGCGGCTGAAGGCCAACCCAATCCCGATCCAGGTGCCGATCGGCGCCGAGGAGAACTTCAAGGGCGTGGTCGATCTGGTCAAGATGAAGTCGATCATCTGGGACGAGGCCAGCCAGGGCATGAAGTTCGAGTACGGCGAGATCCCGGCCGAACTCGTCGACACGTGCAACGAGTGGCGCGAGAAACTGGTCGAGGCCGCGGCCGAGGCGAACGAAGCGCTGATGAACAAGTACCTCGAGACCGGCGAGTTGACCGAGGCCGAGATCAAGCAGGGCCTGCGGGCGCGGGCGATCGCCAGCGAGATCACGCCGATGCTGTGTGGCTCGGCGTTCAAGAACAAGGGCGTGCAGGCAATGCTGGACGCCGTGGTCGAGTTCCTGCCGAGCCCGGTCGACATCCCGCCGGTGGCCGGAACCGACGATCACGAACGGCCGGTGGAGCGCAAGGCGGACGACAGCGAGAAGTTCGCCGCGTTGGCATTCAAGATCATGACCGACCCTTACGTCGGCCAGTTGATCTTCTTCCGCGTGTATTCGGGCGTGATCAACTCAGGCGACACCATCTACAACCCGATCAAGGGCAAGAAGGAGCGCGTCGGTCGCCTGCTGCAGATGCACGCCAACGAACGCGCGGAAATCAAGGAGGTTCGCGCAGGAGACATCGCGGCTGCAGTGGGGCTGCGCGAGGCGACGACCGGCGACACGCTGTGCGACCCCGCGCATGTGATCACGCTCGAGCGAATGGTGTTTCCGGAGCCGGTGATTTCGCAGGCCGTCGAGCCGAAGACGAAGGCCGATCAGGAGAAGATGGGCATCGCCCTGAACCGGCTGGCGCAGGAGGATCCTTCCTTCCGGGTGCACACGGATGAAGAATCGGGCCAGACCATCATTTCCGGGATGGGCGAGCTGCATTTGGAGATTCTCGTTGACCGCATGAAGCGCGAGTTCAACGTCGAGGCGACAGTGGGCAAGCCCCAGGTTGCCTACCGGGAGACGATCCGCAAGGCGGTCGAGAACGCCGAAGGCAAGTTCATCAAGCAGTCGGGCGGTCGCGGCCAGTATGGCCACGTGGTGCTGAAACTCGAGCCGCAAGAGCACGGCAAGGGGTTCGAATTCGTCGACGCGATCAAGGGTGGTGTCGTCCCGCGCGAGTACATCCCGGCCGTTGAAAAGGGCGTGAACGAAACGCTGAAGGCCGGTGTCCTCGCTGGCTATCCGGTGGTCGACGTCAAGGTCACGCTGCACTTCGGTTCGTACCACGAGGTCGACTCGAACGAGAACGCGTTCAAGATGGCCGCCTCGATCGGTTTCAAGGACGGCATGCGC
Source organism: uncultured Burkholderiaceae bacterium (assembly GCA_964610575.1). Classification (GTDB taxonomy): domain Bacteria; phylum Pseudomonadota; class Gammaproteobacteria; order Burkholderiales; family Burkholderiaceae_F; genus JADJWR01. Next base: position 400 of record CAZSYX010000078.1, on the reverse strand, counting down.
GCGGCAAGCCCGGTGCTGCTGGAGCCGATCATGGCGGTCGAGGTCGAGACGCCCGAGGAGAAGATGGGCGACGTGATGGGCGATCTGTCTTCGCGCCGCGGCGTGATCCAGGGCATGGATGACATCGCGGGTGGCGGTGGCAAGGCGATCAAGGCCGAGGTGCCGCTGGCCGAGATGTTCGGTTATTCGACGACGCTGCGGTCGCTGACCCAGGGCCGTGCCACCTACACGATGGAATTCAAGCACTACGCCGAGGCGCCGAAGAACGTCGCCGAGGCGGTGATCTCGGCCAAGGCGAAGTAACGCATTCAGGCATCAACAACCGTTCTTTAGCAAGAGGACATCATGGCAAAGGGCAAGTTTGAGCGGACGAAGCCGCACGTGAATGTGGGGACGATTG
>CAZSYX010000077.1:0-16076 GCA_964610575.1 uncultured Burkholderiaceae bacterium | reverse complement strand
GCCGCTCGCCATCTCGCGGTGCGTCTGCGACTCGGTCGTGCGGGCGCCGATGGCGTACCAACTGATGAGATCGGCGAGGTACTGCGGCGACAGCGGATCGAGTGCCTCCGATCCGGCGGGCAGGCCGAGCTCGGCGATGTCGACCAGCAGGCGGCGCGCCGCGATGATGCCGTCCTCGATGTGGAACGAGTCGTCGATCCGCGGGTCGTTGATGAAGCCCTTCCATCCGGCGGCGGTGCGCGGCTTCTCGAAGTACACGCGCATCACGAGCAGCATCGTTTCCGACACCTCGGCCGCCAGGCGCGCCAGGCGCTGCGCGTAGTCGACTGCGGATTGCGGGTCGTGGATCGAGCAGGGGCCGACGACGACGAACAGGCGAGGATCGCGCCGCTCGAGGATCGCGCGCAGTGCTTCGCGGCTGCGGGCCACAGTCGCCGCTGCAGCCGACGTCATCGGCACGCGCTCGTGCACCTGGGCCGGTGTCGGCATCGGGTCGAGGCCGACGACGTTGACGTTCTCCAGCGCGGCGCTGGGCGTGTCCTGGGTGTGTGCAGTCATGGTCTTCAGACTCTCGATAGCCGCTCGAGCGCGGCGCGCAGCGTGTCGTCCTTCTTGGCAAAGCAGAAGCGGACGATGCGATTCTCGAACGGCTGCGCGTACAGGCCGGCAATCGGTATGGCTGCCACGCCGAACTCGCGCACCAGGCGCTGGGCGAATTCCGCCTCCGGCTCTTCCGACACGGCGCTGTAATCGGTAAGGACGAAATAGGTGCCGGGGCAGGGAAGAGCACGCAGCCGCGTCTTCTTCAGCCCGGCGACGAACAGATCGCGCTTGGCCTCGTAGAAGGCGGAAAGCCGCTCGTAGCGCGACGGCTCCTCGAGGAAACGCGCCAGCGCGTGCTGTGCCGGGGTGTTCACCGCGAAGACCATGAACTGGTGCACCCGGCGCAGTTCGGTGGTCAGCGGCGCCGGCGCGCCGCAGGTGGCGACCTTCCAGCCGGTGATATGGAAGGTCTTGCCGAAGCTGGAGATGACGAACGTGCGCTCGGCGAGTTCCGCCGAGCGGGCCAGCGACTGGTGCGGCTTGCCGTCGAAGACGATGTGCTCGTACACCTCGTCGGACAGCACCAGCACGCCGGTGTCGCGCAGGATGCCCTCGAGCGCCTGAAGATCGGCCATAGACAGGCAGTAGCCGCTCGGGTTGTGCGGGAAGTTGAGCATCAGCAGCCGCGTGCGCGGCGTGATCGCCGCGCGCACGCGCTCCCAGTCCGGCGCATAGCCACGCGTGTGGTCGAGCGGCACGTACACCGGCGTGCCGCCGGCGAGCAGGATCGACGGCACGTAGCTGTCGTAGGTGGGCTCGAGCACGACCACTTCGTCGCCGGGGCGGACGACCGCCAGCACCGCGGCCATGATCGCCTGCGTGGCGCCTGCGGTGACGGTGACCTCGCGTTCGGCGTCGTAACTGCGACCGTACAGGCGCGCCGTCTTGGCAGCCACTGCTTCGCGAAGCGCCGCGACGCCGGCCATTGGCGCGTACTGGTTGTGGCCGGCAGCCACCGCCTCGGCGAGGAGCCGCTGCAATTGCGGGTCGCAGTCGAAGTCCGGGAAGCCCTGGCCGAGGTTGACCGCGCCGTACTTAACCGCCAGCGACGACATCACCGTGAACACGGTGGTGCCGACGTTGGGCAACTTGCTTTCGATCTGCATTGCTCTTGCGTTTCGCTGTTGGCTGCTGGCCCGATTCAGGCCATCCGCGGAAGATGTCATCTTCGAAGGCGATCGTACGTCATCGCCGCGGTCGGGCTGCGGATGCGCAGGCCGGCCGCCTCGGCGCGGCGCGCCAGCTTCAGCAGGGCCCTGTCATGGGTCAGCAGCAGATCGGCGCCAGCGCTGAAGGCAGCGTCGAGGAACTTCTGGTCATCGGGATCGGCGCAGGTGAGCGGCGCCGGCGCAACGTCGGCGATGGCCTCGCTGCAGCCGATCCACCGCGCCAACGTCCGCGCTCGCGCGGCCTCGTCGAGACCGAACTGCTCTCGGCAGATCACCTCCTGGAACTCGGCGTCGCAGTCGGCGCTGCGCAGCGGCCGAACGCGTCCTGCCTCGATCGCGGCGCGCAGCGTGCGCACCGAGGGATCGTCGAACAGCCACAAGTCGAGCAGGACGTTGGTGTCGAGCACCAGGCTTGGTGTGCAGGCCTCGCTCACGGACACAGCAGCACCGCGGCGCCCTGCACGCGGCCGGCGCGCAGGGCGTCGAGCGCCTCGTTGGCTTGCGTCAGCGGCCAGGTCTGCACGTGCGTGCGGATCGGCACCTGCGGCGCGAGGGCGAGGAACTCCTCGGCATCCGCGCGGGTGAGGTTGGCCACCGAGCGCACGACCCGCTCGCCCCACAGGATTTCATAGGGGAAGGCCGGGATATCGCTCATGTGGATGCCGCCGCAGACGACGGTGCCGGCCTTGCGGGTAGCGCGCAGCGCGGCCGGGACCAGGCTGCCGACCGGCGCGAACAGCACCGCCGCGTCGAGCAGTTCGGGAGGGGCCCGCGTCGAGTCCCCGGCCCAGGTGCAGCCGAGCGCGCGGGCGAAGGCCTGCCCTTCGACATCGCCCGGCCGGGTGAAGGCAAACACGCGCCGACCCTGCCAGATCGCCAGTTGCGCGATCAGGTGCGCGGCCGCACCGAATCCATAGATGCCGAGGCTGCGTGCGTCGTCGGCGAAGCGCAGCGCGCGGTGTCCAATCAGCCCGGCGCACAGCAGCGGCGCGGCGTGCGCATCGTCGTACGCGTCGGGCAAGGCGAAGACGTAGTTCGCGTCGGCCAGCATCAGACCGGCGTAGCCGCCGTCGCGCGTGTAGCCGGTGAACTCCGGCGCGTCGCACAGGTTCTCCCGTGCGGCAAGGCAATGCGGGCAGTATCCGCAAGTGGCCCCCAGCCACGGCACGCCGATGCGGTCGCCCTCGCGGAAGCGCTCGACGCCGGCGCCGACGGCGAGCACGCGGCCGACCACCTCGTGGCCGAGCACCAGCGGCAGCTTGGGTTTCGTCAGTTCGCCGTCGGCCACGTGCAGGTCGGTGCGGCACACGCCGCAGGCGGCGACCTCGACCAGCACCTCGCCCGCTGCCGGATCGCGCAGCACGATCTGCCGCGCGACCAGCGGCCGCCCGGGAGCCTCGAGCACCATGGCCTGCGTGGTTCGCATTCCCGGGGTCAGTCGCGCGGCGCGTGCGCCTGCAGTTGCTCGAAGGTGACCACCTCGAGCGCCTTCTCGTGCGTGGCGGCCAGCAGCACCGGTGGTGCCACGCCGGCGTCGAGCGCTTCCTTCCACCGGCTCACGCACAGGCACCAGCGGTCGCCGGGCACCAGGCCGGGAAAGTCGAACTCGGGCCGCGGCGTCGACAGGTCGTTGCCGCGGCGGCGCGAGAAGTCGAGGAACTCGGCCGTCATCACCGCACAAACCGTGTGCGAGCCGACGTCGTGCGGCCCGGTATGGCAGTAGCCGTCGCGGTGGAAGCCGGTGCGCGGCGACGTGCAGCAGCAGGCCAGCGGCGCGCCGAAGACGTTGCGCGCCGACGACGGAAATGCCGGATCGCGCATACCTCAGCGCACGGGGTGCGCCGCCACCGTGGCCTCGACCCAATCGGCCAGCTGGTCGAGCACGTCGGCGGTCGCCGTGCCGAAGGCGGTCACCGCCGCCGCCGCCGCTGCCTCGGCCACCGGCGGCGCCGCAGAGAACACGCGCTGCGCGACGCGGCTGCGGTCGCTTCGGCGGATCAGTTCGGCGCGCAGTACGAGCTGCGCCCGACCGGGTTCGGTGCTGACGTCGTGCACCAGCGTCTCGATCGCCAGCGTCAGCAGCCAGTCGGTGGCGATCGGCTGGCCGAGCTGGGTGACCGCGGCAAACTTGCCGCGCGCCTCCAATCGCTGCTGCGCCAGCTGCGCCAGGCGGCGCGACGGGCGCTCGGTCCAGGAGGCTAACTGATACAGCGCGCGCTCGCCTGACCGGCGCGAAAAGACGATCGCCGTCGAGTCGGCCAGCGGTTCGGAGCCGGTGGTCTGGATCGCCAGCCGCGCGGTCGCGCCCGGCGAGGGCGCGGCGACGGCTGCCGGGCGAGCATCGGCCAGCACGAAATAGGTCAGTCCCGGCGCGTCGGATGAGCCGACGCTGACCGACATGCAGCCGGTCAGCAGCGCCGACGCCGCGATGACGGCTAGTGCGCGCCGCTTCATGGCAGCTTCTCTCCCGGCCCGAGCCTGGACCGCTCCGGCCCGAGCAAGGCGGCACGTGGATCGTTGAACCGGTCGAGCGAGCGCTGCATGGCCTCCAGGCTCATGCGCAGATCGCTGACCGCGACGAGCAGCTGCTCGTCGAGACTCTCCGCGCTGGCGTCGATCCGGCGCGCGGTCTGCTCGGCTTGCGCCTGCAGTGCGGTGATCGCGCCAGCGGCCTGCGCCATCGCCCGCTGAGTTTCCGTGGCGGCGCTGCGCAGGTCGGCCACCAGCAGGCGGCTGTCGTCGAGCGTGACGGCGGCCCGCTCACCGACGCGCTCGGAGGTCGTGCTCATCTGGGCGGCGGCACGGCGGAACTCCCGCGCCGCGCCGCCGACTTCGGCGATCGTGCTGTCGATGCCGACCAGCTGGCGCCGCAGCTCGGTGGTCAGGTCGCGCAGGTTGGACAGGGTGGAGGCGGTGGCGGCACGGTTCTCGGCGGTGAGGAACTGGTTCAGTTTCTCCATCACCTCGCCGGCCATGTCGCCGAGCTCGGTGACGCGGCCGGTGATTTCGGCCACGTCCGACCTGCCCTCGGTGATCACCGGGAAGCGCTCGCTGTCGCGGACCTCGGTGAGCGGCGGGCCGGCGGACTCCGGCGTCACCAGCCTGATCTGAGCAATTCCGGTGACGAAGTTGCGGGTGATCACGGCCGACGTGTTCTCCCGTACCGGCGCGCGGCGGTCGAGCCGGACTTCGACGCGCGCGCTGTTCAGGCGATCGGTCGAGAGCTGGTAGTCGAGCACGCGGCCGACGTTGATGCCGCGCATATTGACGGCGGAACCGACCGCCAGGCCGTCGAGCGCCTGCTGCTCGAAAAGGATCGTGTAGCGGGCGAAGTCCCGCTCGGCACCGGTGCGCTTCAGCCAGACCACAGAGGCCACCAGCGCGGCGACCAGCGCCAGGACCGCGGCGCCAACGTAGGTGTACTTCGCTTCAGCTTCCATCGCTTCGACCGGGTGAGCCGCCGACCATTGTACGGATCGCGAAATACGAGCGGATCCAGGCATCGTCGAGCCGGGCGATCTCGCGCGGCGGACCATCGGCGAGCACCTTGCCGCCGGCGAGCACGATCACCCGATCGACCACCGTCAGCAGGCTGTCGAGGTCGTGCGTCACCAGGAACACGGTGATGCCGAGGTTGTCGACCAGCGAGCGCACCAGCGCGTCGAACGCCCGCGCGGTGGCCGGGTCGAGACCGGAGGTCGGCTCGTCGAGAAACAGGATCTCCGGTTCGAGCGCCAGTGCGCGCGCCAGCGCGGCGCGCTTGCGCATCCCGCCTGACAGCTCGCTCGGCATCCTGGCGCCGGCATCTGCCGGCAGGCCGGCCTGTGCGAGCCGCAGCCGCACCAGGTGCTCGCGGACTTCCGGCTCGATCCGCGTGTGCTCGGTCAGCGGCACGGCGACGTTCTGCGCCACGCTGAGCGAGGAGAACAGCGCGCCGTCCTGGAAGGTCATGCCGAAGCGTCGGCGCACCGCGGCGACCTGCTCCGCCGGCGAGCGCCACATGTCAGTGCCGAGCACGCGCACCGAGCCCTCGGTCGGGCGGTGCAGGCCGATGATCTCGCGCAGGAGCACCGACTTGCCGGTGCCCGAGCCGCCGATCAGCGCGGCGAGCGTGCCGCGCGCCACGGAGAACGAGACGCCATCGTGCACCGTGCTGGCGCCGAAGCGTGTGACGATGCCGTCGACTTCGATCACCGCGGCGTTCGCGTCGTCCCCTGGCATGTTCAGGCTCAGATGCCCAGTTCCTGGAACAGCACGGCGAAGCTGGCGTCGAGCAGGATCACCGTGACGATGCTCTGCACGACCGTGGAGGTGGTGGCCAGCCCGAGCGCCCGCGTGTCGCGGCCGACGTGCATGCCGAGGCGGCAGCCGATCACCGCGATCGCCAGCGCGAACACCGGCGTCTTGATCAGACCGGCCCAGACGTGCTTGATGTCGAGCGCGTCGTGCAGCCGTTCGGCAAAGGCCGCCGGCGGGATGCCGAGCATTGCGTCGGCCACCAGCGCGGCACCGGCCAGGCCTGCCACCAGTCCGATGAACGACAGTAGTGGCAGGGCAATGAGCAGGGCCAGCACGCGCGGCACTACCAGCACCTGCATCGGCGACAGGCCCAGCGTGCGGATGGCATCGATCTCCTCGGTCAGCCGCATCGAGCCCAGTTGCGCGGTGAAGGCGGCGCCGGAGCGGCCGGCGATGATGACCGCAACGATGATCGGCGCAAACTCGCGCGACATGCCGATGCCGACGCCGTCGACCACGAAGATGTTGGCGCCGTACTGCTCCGCCTGCAGCCCGAGCAGGTAGGCGAACACCACGCCGATCAACAGCGTCACCAGGATCACGACCGGGATCGCGTTCAGGCAGGCCTGCTCGAGTTGCGCCGTCAGCTCGCGCGGGCGCAGGCGGCGTGGCGCCGTGATCAGTTCGAGGAATGCGACCAGCGTCTCGCCCATGAAGCTGAGGTGGTCGATCCCTTGCCGCGCGATGATGGTGGCGCGCTCGCCGATTCCGGCGAGCCAGGGGCTGCGCGCCGGCGGCACCGGCTCGGCCAGCGCCGCGCGCCGGCGCAGCACGTCGTCGAGCACGCGCTGGTGCGGTGCCGAGAAGCCATGCCAGTGGATCGAGTCGGGATCAAGTCCCGCCGCCGAAAGGGCGCGCAACAGTTCGAGCGCGGCGGCCGAGTCCAGCGAGGTCAGGTGCCCGCCGTCGACCGTCAGCGGCGCGCGCGGCTGCGCCCTGGCGAGCGAGTCGCCCAGCGCCGGCAGATCGGACAGCCGCCACGCGCCGGCGAGCGTGAGCCGCACCCCGTCGTCGCTCAGTTCGAGGCGGCGCTCGGCTGCGGCGTTGGCAGTCATCGGGGTGCCGGCGGCTTCTCGGGACGCTGCGCCGCGGCTGCGGCGCCGTTGGGCGATCCGTCGGCGGACTTTGGCGACGCCGGTACGGTCGAAGGCGCCACGGCCGGCACGCAGGCGCGCAGCAGCATCAGCAGCACCAGCCCCAGGGCGACAAGCGGCCAGGCAGTGCCGAGGAAGGTGCGCGGCAGGTCGGCACGATCGATGACGGCGGTGTCGGTGACTTCGTTGGATGAATTCTGCATGAAAGGCCTGCCGAGAGGAGACAGTGACGGGGGCCACAGCCCCCGTCGTGCGCCGCTAAGCCGAGCGCCGCCGCCGTCAGGCGGCGAGCAACTGGCGCAGCACGAACGGCAGGATGCCGCCATGCCGGTAGTAGTCGACCTCGATCGGCGTGTCGATGCGCAGCGTCAGCGACACCGTTCGGCTCGAGCCGTCCGGCTTGCGGATCACCAGCGTGGCGTCCTGCTGCGGCTTGATCTCGCGTTCCAGGCCCATGATGTCGAAAGTCTCGTCGCCGGCGATGCCGAGCGACGCCGCCGAGTCGTCGCCCTTGAACTGCAGCGGCAGCACGCCCATGCCGACCAGATTGCTGCGGTGGATGCGCTCGAAGCTGCGGGCGATCACTGCCTTGACGCCGAGCAACTGCGTGCCCTTGGCGGCCCAGTCGCGCGACGAGCCAGTGCCGTACTCCTCGCCGCCGAAGACCACGGTCGGCACGCCATCGCCCTGGTACTTCATGGCGGCCTCAAAGATCGACATCTGCTCGCCCGAGGGCTGGTGGACCGTGAGGCCGCCTTCGAGGCGCGAGCCGTCCGCCTTGGCCGGGATCATCAGGTTCTTGATCCGCACGTTGGCGAAGGTGCCGCGCATCATCACGTCGTGGTTGCCGCGGCGGGCACCGTAGGAGTTGAAATCCGCCTTGGTCACGCCGTGCGCGATCAGCCACTTGCCCGCGGGCGAGGAGTCCTTGATGCTGCCGGCGGGCGAGATGTGGTCGGTGGTGATCGAGTCGCCGAAGATGCCCAGCGCGCGCGCATTGCGCACCGCCGGCATCGCCGCCGGCTGCATCGAGAAGCCGTCGAAGAACGGCGGCTCGGCGATGTAGGTCGACTTCGGCCAGCCGTAGACCTGTCCGCTGCCACCCTCGACCTTCTGCCAAAGCTCGCCCGGGTTCTTCTTCACGTTGCCGTAGTTGGCCTGGAAGACCTTCGGGTTCATCGCGTGCTTCATCAGCGCGGCGATCTCGTCCGAGGTCGGCCAAACGTCGCCGATGAATACGTCCTCGCCGTTCTTGCCCTTGCCGAGAGGCTCGGTCATCAGGTCGCGCAGCATCGTGCCGGCGATGGCGTAGGCGACCACCAGCGGCGGCGAGGCGAGGAAGTTGGCCTTCAGGTTCGGATGGATGCGCGCCTCGAAGTTGCGGTTGCCCGACAGCACCGCCGCGCAGACCAGGTCGTTCTTGGTGATGACCTCGTTGATCTCCGGCGCCAGGTCGCCGGCGTTGCCGATGCAGGTGGTGCAGCCGTAGGCGGCGACCGCGAAGCCGAGCTTCTCCAGGTAGGGCAGCAGGCCGGTCTTGGTCAGGTAGTCGGTGACGATGCGCGAGCCCGGCGCGAGCGAGGTCTTGATGTGCTTCTTGACCGTCAGCCCGCGCTCGACGGCCTTCTTGGCGAGCAGCCCGGCGGCGAGCAGCACGCCGGGGTTGCTGGTGTTTGTGCAGGAGGTGATGGCGGCGATCAGGACGTCGCCGTCTGCGATCTTGACGTCGTGGACATCCTGTTCACGGTCCGGCTTGATCAGCGGGCGGTCGCCGGCCATCTCTTCCAAGTCTCGCGTCGCGCCGATCGGCGCGTCCTTGGCCTTGCCCCCGGCCTGCCCAATGCCGCGCGGGAGGGCGAAACGCTGCTGCAGCCGCGATGCCGGCTGGTTGAAGCCGTTCTCGGCAACCGGTTTGGAAAAGAGCGCGGTGAACTGCTTCTTCACGTTGCCGATCTCGATGCGATCCTGCGGCCGCTTCGGCCCGGCCAGCGAGGGCGCCACGGTGGCGAGGTCGAGACCCAGTGACTTCGTGTAGTCGAGCTGGCCAGCCTTGGGCACGCCGAACATCCCCTGCGCCTTGAAGTACGCCTCGAAGGCGGCAATTTCATCTTTCGTGCGGCCCGTGCCCTCGAAGTAGGCGACCGTCTTCTCGTCGACCGGGAAGAAGCCCATCGTCGCGCCATACTCGGGCGCCATGTTGGCGATCGTTGCGCGGTCGGTGACCGACAGCGACGCCGTGCCTTCGCCGAAGAACTCGACGAACTTGCCGACCACCTTCTCCTTGCGCAGCATCTCGGTGATGGTGAGCACGAGATCGGTCGCCGTGACGCCGCTGCGCAGCTTGCCCCTCAGGTTCACGCCGACCACGTCGGGCGTCAGGAAGTAGACCGGCTGGCCGAGCATGCCGGCCTCGGCCTCGATGCCGCCCACACCCCAGCCGACCACGCCGATGCCGTTGATCATCGTCGTGTGGCTGTCGGTGCCGACCAGCGTGTCGGGGTAGTACACGCCGTCCTTCTGGTGCACGCCGCGCGCCAGGTACTCGAGGTTGACCTGGTGCACGATGCCGAAGCCTGGCGGCACGACGCCGAAGGTGTCGAACGCCTGCATTCCCCACTTCATGAACTCGTAGCGCTCGCGGTTGCGCGAGAACTCGAGCTTCATGTTCAGATCGAGCGCGTCCTTCGTGCCGTAGTGGTCGATCATCACCGAGTGGTCGACCACGAGGTCGACCGGCACCAGCGGCTCGATGGTCTTCGGATCCTTGCCCTGCTTGGCGGCGACGCCGCGCATCGCGGCGAGGTCGGCCAGCAGCGGCACGCCGGTGAAGTCCTGCAGTACGACACGGGCGACGATGAACGGGATCTCGTCATGCCGCTCGGCGTTCGGCTGCCAGCCGGCCAGTTCGCGCACGTGCTGCTCGGTCACCTTCTTGCCGTCGCAGTTGCGTAGCACGCTTTCCAGCACGATGCGGATCGACACCGGCAGGCGCGAGATCTTGCCCAGCCCGGCTTTCTCCAGCGCCGGCAGCGAGTAGAAGCGGGCGGATTTCTTGCCGATCGTCAAGGACTGCTGGGAATCGAAAAGGTTGTGTGTCATTTGTTGTTCCTCAGTCGGATGTGAACATCGTAAAGAATTCCGTGGTTGCCCTTGCAGGCGACGCTCGTCCCGGCCACCGAGGTCCGGACCGTCGGATCGGGTGGCTTGTGGGTTGCGGATCGCGAGGTTGCATCAGATCACCATCATGTCGACGAATTCGTGCACCGGCGTGGCCGATAGCCTCTTCGCGTCAAGGCACAGCTCCAGGATGGCGGCGGCCTGCTTCGGCGGGAACACGCGGGCGAGGTTGGTGCGAAATTTTTCCAGCAGCAGCGGCAGCCCTTCCTTGCGCCGGCGACGGTGGCCGAGCGGGTACTCGACCAGCACCTCGGGCAGCCGGCTGCCGTCGGCAAACTGCACGCTGACCGCATTGGCGATCGAGCGCTTGTCCGGGTCGTGATAGTCGCGCGTGTAGCGCGGCTCCTCGACGCAAGAGATCTTCGCCCGCAGCGCGTCGATGCGCGGATCGGCGGCCACGTCGTCCCCGTAGTCGGCTGCCGTCAGCCGGCCGAAGATCAGCGGCACCGCCACCATGTACTGGATGCAGTGGTCGCGATCCGCCGGATTGGCGAGCGGCCCCGTCTTGTCGATGATCTGCAGGCAGGCCTCGTGTGTGCGGATCGTCACGGCCCCGATGTCGTCGGTGTCCTTTCCGCGCGCGACCATCGCCCGGTGAATGGCCAGCGCCGCCTCGACCGCCGTCTGAGCGTGGAACTCGGCAGGGTGGGCGACCTTGAACAGCACGTTGTCCATTACATAGCAGTTCCACTGGGCGATCGGCCGCTGGAAGCGGAACTGCTGGCCCCGGAACAGCGCATCGTAGAAGCCCCAGGTCTTGGCGGTCAGCGCCGACGGGTAGCCCATCTCGCCGGTGCGGGCGATCAGCGCCAGCCGCACGCCGCGGCTGGTGGCATCCCCGGCTGCCCAGCTCTTGCGCGAGCCGGCGTTCGGCGCGTGGCGGTAGGTGCGCAGCGGGTGGCCGTCGATCCACGCCAGCGACAGCGCGTCGACGATCTCGTCGTGCGAAAGCCCCAGCATCTGTGCGACCACCGCGGTCGAGGCGACCTTGACCAGCACCACGTGATCGAGGCCGACCTTGTTGAAGGCGTTGGCGAGCGCCAAGCAGCCCTGGATCTCGTGCGCCTTGATCATCGCCGTGAGCACGTCGTGCACGGTGAGCGGCGTGCGGCCGCCGGCCACCGCCGTGCGCGACAGCCAGTCGGCGGTGGCGAGGGTCGCGCCGAGGTTGTCCGACGGGTGTCCCCACTCGGCAGCGAGCCAGGTGTCGTTGAAGTCCAGCCAGCGGATCAGCGTGCCGATGTCGAAGGCCGCGGTGATCGGGTCGAGCTGGAACTGCGTGCCCGGGACGCGCGCCCCATTGGGCACCACCGTTCCCGGCACCACGGGGCCGAGCAGCTTGGTGCAGGCCGGGTAGTGCAGCGCCTCGAAGGCGCAGCCAAGGCTGTCCATCAGGCAGTGGCGCGCAGTCTCGTAGGCGATTCGGCTGCCGACCCGCGTCCGGGTGACGTAGTCGGCAATGCCGACCAGCACCTCATCCGGTGGTGGTCGACCGGCCGCCTTCGCCATTGCCGTCTGCGAGATTGATCGATCAGCGCTGCCGGCGGCAGCGCAGCGGCTCGGCCAGCAGGTCGGCGAACTGCAGCATCGCCTCGTCGCCCTTTTCGTGCCACTTCACCTTGCCGTCCGCGCTGGCGAAGGACACGCCGGACGCGCTGCGCGCGCGCTCGACCGCGACGCGCGTGCCGGCGTAGGTAAGCCAGGCCTCCTCGGATGGCCGGCGCGGGTGGAAGTTCAGCAGCACGCTGCGCTCGTTTTCGCACAGCCAGGTGGTGGTCAGCGGCCGATCACGGCCGACCGCGGCAGGTTCGGGTGGCTGGGCCATCACGGCGCTGCTTACCGAAACCAGCAGGAGCACGAGCAGGGTTCGCTCGGCGCGCGTCTGCTCGGGTTCCGAAAAACGGCGACCGCGTCGACCCGAGGATCGCGACGCCACGGGCTGCGCGTCGCCGGCGAACGACGCGTGAGCCGGTTGCAGCGCTGCCGGTGGCCGGGATGCGACCACCGACAGCGAACCGGGTGCTGCGGGCCGGGCGTTTTCCACCTTGCCCGGGCGCCTAGCCGAGCAGGTGCTTCACGCCGTCGCGCTCCTCGAGCAGTTCCTTCAGCGTGGCGTCCATCTTGCCGCGCGACCACTCGTCGATCTCGAGGCCCTTGACCACTTCGTACTTGCCGGAGGCCGTGGTGACCGGGAAGCCGTAGATGATCTCTTCCGGGATGCCGTAGCTGCCGTCGGAGGGAATGCCCATCGTGATCCAGCGGCCGCCGGTGCCGTGCACCCAGTCGCGGATGTGGTCGATGGCGGCGCTGGCGGCGGACGCAGCCGACGACAGGCCGCGCGCCTCGATGATCGCCGCGCCGCGCTTGCCGACCGTCGGGATGTAGGTGTCGCGGTACCACGACTGGTCGTTGACCAGGCCGACGGCCTTCTGCCCGCCGATGGTGGCGAAACGGATGTCGGGGTACATCGTCGGCGAGTGGTTGCCCCACACGACGAGCTTCTCGATCGACGAGACCGGCTTGGCGGTGCGTGCCGCCAGTTGCGACAGGGCGCGGTTGTGGTCGAGCCGCATCATCGCGGTGAAGGCGGTCTTCGGCAGCGACGGCGCGGATTTCATCGCGATGTAGGCATTGGTGTTGGCCGGGTTGCCGACCACCAGCACCTTGACATTGCGGCTGGCCGATGCGTCGAGCGCCTTGCCCTGCGCAGTGAAGATCTGTGCGTTGGCCGCCAGCAGGTCCTTGCGCTCCATGCCCGGGCCGCGTGGGCGGGCGCCGACCAGCAGCGCGATCTCGGCGTCCTTGAACGCCGCCATCGGGTCGCTGGAGGCCTGCATGCCGGCGAGCAGCGGGAACGCGCAATCGTCGAGTTCCATCATCACGCCCTTGAGCGCCTTCTGTGCCTTCTCGTCCGGGATCTCGAGCAGTTGCAGGATCACGGGCTGGTCGTTGCCGAGCATCTGGCCGGAGGCGATGCGGAACAGGATCGAATAGCCGATCTGGCCGGCAGCGCCGGTGACAGCGACACGGACGGGGGTCTTGGTCATGAGTGGTCTCCGTAAGGGAAGCAAGAGGCTAGCGCAGGCTCGAACGAGAAACCTTGACTAAGGTCGGGTCGGCCCGGTGCGTGGGGAAGGGGTTGGGCATCTGGATGGCGCGGCCAGCGGGGGGCGGAGCCGGTGCGCGACCGGCAGCGGAACAAGCGTAGTATAGGTCTTGTATAAGACATAAGATGCCGGCGCAGGTGGCGACCGGCCGTCACCTTCTCGCGCATGTCTGCCGACACCGACCGCACCCCGACCGCCGAGCGTCCGCGCGATGCGGTCTTCCTGCCGCTGTACAAGCAGATCAAATCGCTGCTGGTGCAGCGGCTGCAGCAGGGTGAGTGGAAGCCCGGCGAGCCGATCCCGAGCGAACTGGAACTGGCGGCGCGCTTTCAGGTCAGCCAGGGCACGGTCCGCAAGGCGGTCGACGAACTGGCTGCGGAGAACCTGCTGGTGCGCCGGCAGGGCAAGGGGACCTTCGTCGCAACCCACCAGGAAGCGCGGGCGCAGTTCCGTTTCCTGCGGCTGGTGCCGGACCACGGCGAGGCCGTCCCCACGCAAAGCACCTTCCTTGAGTGCAAACGTGCCAAGGCTGCCGGCGACGTCGCGCAGCAACTGGCGCTGCGCAGTGGCGACGCGGTGATCTACGTGCGTCGCCTGCTCAGTGTCGGCGGCGTGCCGCTGGTGCTCGACGACATCTGGTTGCCGGCATCGCTGTTCCGCGGCCTGACCCCTGAGCGGCTGGCGGAATACCGCGGGCCGCTGTACGGTCTCTTCGAGTCCGAGTTCGGCACGCGCATGATCCGCGCCGACGAGCGCATCCGCGCGGTGGCTGCGGCCGCGGATGTTGCCGCGCTGCTGGCGGTCGCTGCGGGCTCGCCCTTGCTCCTGGTCGACCGCGTCTCGTACACGTACCGCGACCAGCCGGTCGAGGTGCGGCGCGGCTTCTGCGTCACCACCGACTACCACTATCACAACGAGCTGTTCTAGCGATGCGCATTTCTGCTCGGGTCCGATTTGTTCGGCCGCGACGAATTCGGCGAGAATAGCCGGCCCTGTACACGAGTCCGCTCCATATCCCGTCCTCTGCTTCGATCTCCCATGAGCACAACGCTGCAAGAAAAGAAGCGACCGGAGTTCAAGAACATCCACGTCACGCAGATCGTCCGCTACCGGCTGCCGGCGGGCAGCGTCACCTCCATCCTGCATCGAGTGAGCGGAGCGCTGATGTTCCTGGCGCTGCCTTTCCTGCTGTGGCTGTTCGATCTGAGCCTGATTTCGGAACTCAGCTATGTCAGGTTGGCGACGGTGCTCTCAGGCTGGTTCGTCAAGCTCGTGCTGCTAGGCCTTTGCTGGGCATTGCTGCACCATCTGGTCACCGGCATTCGTCACGTGCTGCTCGATCTGCACATCGGCATCGAGAAGGAGGCGGCAGCGCGTAGCGCGCTCTGGGTCCATTTCATCAGCCTGCCGCTGACACTGGCGGCCGGACTGAAGCTGTTCGGAGTCCTGTAGATGGCGGCGAATATCGGTCCCAAGCGCCTCGTGGTGGGCGCTCATTACGGGCTGCGCGACTGGCTGGCGCAGCGAATTACCGCCGTGGTGATGGCGGTCTACGTGATCGCCTTCGCCGCTTATGCGCTGTTCGTGCTGCCGGCCGGCTACGAAACCTGGGCGGGACTGTTCGCGCCGCTGTGGATCAAGATTGCCACCCTGGTCGTGATCGGCGCGCTGATCTACCACGTGTGGGTCGGCATGCGCGAGATCTTCATGGATTACGTCAAGCCGACGTCGGTTCGGCTGTTCGCCTACGTGCTGACTGTGCTGTGGCTTGCTGCCTGCGCGGTCTGGTCGGTGCAGATCCTCTGGAGAGTCTGAGCGATGACCGCTTTGTCCACGTTGCCGCGCCGGCGCTTCGACGCCGTTATCGTCGGCGCCGGCGGCGCCGGCATGCGTTGCTCGCTGCAACTGGCCCAGGCGGGCCTGAACGTGGCGGTGCTGTCCAAGGTATTCCCGACCCGCTCGCACACAGTCGCCGCGCAGGGCGGCATCGGTGCGTCGCTCGGCAACATGACCGAGGACCAGTGGCTGTGGCACATGTTCGACACCGTCAAGGGCTCGGACTACCTCGGCGACCAGGACGCAATCGAGTTCATGTGCCGCGAGGCACCGAAGGTGGTCTACGAACTCGAGCACTTCGGCATGCCGTTCGACCGCAACCCGGACGGCACCATCTACCAGCGGCCGTTCGGCGGCCACTCGGCCAACTTCGGCGAGAAGCCGGTGCCGCGCGCCTGCGCCGCTGCCGACCGCACCGGGCACGCGCTGCTGCACACGCTCTACCAGCGCAACGTCGCCGCGCGCACCCAGTTCTTCGTCGAGTGGATGGCGCTTGACCTGATCATGGATGCCGATGGCGACTGCGTCGGCGTCGTCGCGCTGGAGATGGAAACCGGGGAGCTGCTGATCCTCGAGGGCAAGGTCACCGTGCTGGCCACCGGCGGCGCCGGCCGCATCTTCGCCGCCTCGACCAATGCCTACATCAACACCGGGGACGGCCTCGGCCTGGCTGCGCGAGCGGGCATTCCGCTCGAGGACATGGAGTTCTGGCAGTTCCACCCGACCGGCGTGGCCGGCGCCGGCGTGCTGATCACCGAGGGCGTGCGCGGCGAGGGCGGCATCCTGCTCAA
>CAZSYX010000076.1:0-16254 GCA_964610575.1 uncultured Burkholderiaceae bacterium | reverse complement strand
CTCGAAGCCCAGCGCGCGCGCCAGCTTGAGCATGCCGGTGTTCTCGCGCAGCACGTCGCCGTCCAGTTCGCCGGTGCCGCGTTCGCGGCAGTAGCGGATCATCTTCTTCATCAGCAGGAAGCCGAGGCTGCGCCCTTTCATGTCGGAGCGGACGATGATGCCGAACTCGGCGCGTGCATTGTTGGAATCGGTAACCGCGCGCACGGTGCCGATCGTTTCCGGCTGGCCGTCGGCGCCGGGAATCGTGGCGACGAAGGCCATCTCGCGCTCGTAGTCGATCTGGGTCAGGCGGGCCAGTTCCGAGGGGGCGATCTCGCGGCGACTGCTGAACACGCGCATGCGGATGTCTTCGGGGTCGAGCTTGCCCAGGAAGGCGAGGTGGCGTTCGCCATCGTCCGGGCGGATCGGCCGCAGCAGCATCTCGCCCTCGTCCCAGGCGTAGGTCTCCTCGAGTTCACGCGGATAGGGCCGGATCGCCAGCCGCGCCTCGCCGCGCGCGACGTCCTGCTTTGCCACCCGCACGCGGGCGTCGAGCGCGATCACGCCGCTGTCGTCGGCGATCAGCGGGTTGACGTCGAGCTCGGCGAGCTCCGGCAGGTCGATCACCATCTGCGAAACGGCGACCAGCACGCGGCAGATGGCGTCGAGGTCCGCCGGCGGCCGGTCGCGGTAGCCGGCCAGCAGCCGCGCGATCCGCGTGCGCGACACCACCTCGCGTGCCAGCGCCGTGTTCAGCGGCGGCAGCGCCACCGCGCGGTCGCCGATGATCTCCACCGCGGTGCCGCCGTGCCCGAACACGATCACCGGCCCGAACTGCGGATCGCTTGCCATCCCGACCAGCAGTTCGAAGCCCTTCGGCCGGCGCACCATCGGCTGCACCACGAAGCCTTCCAGCCGCGCCTGCGGCCGCAGCTCGTGCCCACGGCGCAGCATCGCCACCGCCGCGGCACGCAGCTCGTCGGCGGACTCGATGTCCAGCGCGACGCCGCGCACGTCGGACTTGTGGCTGATGTCGGGCGAGACCAGCTTCAGCGCCACCGGGTAGCCGATCGCCTCGGCCGCCGCGCGGGCGGCGTAGACCGAGGCCGCGCTGCGTGTCTCGACCACCGGGATGCCGTAGATGGTCATCAGCTCGCGCGCCTGCGCTTCGGTCAGCCACTGCTGTCCGGCGGTGAGCGCGGCGCGCAGCAGGCCGCGGGCGCGGCCGAGATCCGGCAGGGGCTGGTCGCCGGAACTCGGCGGCGCCTGCAGCAGCTGCTCCTGGTTGCGGCGGTAGGTGACGGAGTGCACGAACGCGCGCACGGCCTCCTCGGGCGTGTGATAGCTGGCGATGCCGGCCTGCGCGAAGCGCCGCCAGGCGTCCTGCACCGAGTCGGCGCCGAGCCAGCACGACAGCACCGGCCGCCTGGCCGCCTGCACCACCGGCACGCAGGCCTCGGCAATCGCATCGGCCGACACGATCGCCGACGGCGCATGGATGAACAGCACGGCGTCGGTCTCCGGTGCATCGCCGAGCACCTTCAGCGTCTCGACGTAGCGCTGCACCGGCGCGTCGCCGATGATGTCGACCGGGTTGGCGCGCGACCACGTCGGCGGCAGCAGCGCATCGAGGCGCGCCAGCGTCTCGGGCGACAGTTCGGCCAGCCGCGCGCCGCCGAGCGCCACGGCATCGGCGGCCAGCACGCCGGCGCCGCCGCCGTTGGTGACGATCAGCAGGCGGTCGCCTTCGAAACGTGGCCCGCGCGCCAGCGTCTCGACGGCGACGAACAGGTCGAGCAGGTTCTCCACCCGCAGCATGCCGGCGCGGCGGATCGCCGCATCGAAGACGTCGTCGGCGCCGGCCAGCACGCCGCTGTGCGTGGCGGCAGCGCGCGCGCCCTCGGGCGCGCGACCGGTCTTGACCACGATGACCGGCTTGTTGCGAGACGCCGCCCGCGCCGCGGAGAGGAACTTGCGCGGCGTCTTGACCGATTCGACGTACAGCAGGATGGCGCGCGTGTGCGGGTCGCTGCCGAGATAGTCGATCAGGTCGCCGAAGTCGATGTCGGCGCGGTCGCCGACCGAGATGAAGTGCGAGAAGCCGATGCCGCGCGAGTTGGCCCAGTCGAGCACCGCGGTGACCAGCGCGCCGGACTGCGACACGAAGGCGAGCGGTCCGGCGACCGTGCTGACGTGCGCGAAGCTGGCGTTCAGCCCCAGCCCCGGCACCAGGAAGCCGACGCAGTTGGGGCCGAGGATGCGCAGCAGATGCGGTTGCGCGGCCTTCAGCATCAGTTCGGTGATGCTGCGGCCCTGGCGGTCGGTGGCGGCAGCCACCCCGGCGGTCAGCACGGCCGCCGCGCGCGTGCCGCGCTCACCCAGTTCCTTGATCAGGCCCGGCAGCGTCGGCGGCGGCGTGCAGATCACTGCCAGGTCGGGTGCCTGCGGCAACGATTTGACGTTCGCGTACGCCTGCCGGCCCGCCACCTGCGAGTACTTCGGGTTGACCGGCCAGACTGGCCCCTCGAAGCCGTCGGCGAGCAGGTTGCGCATCACCGTGTAGCCGACGCTCGCCGGCCGTTCGGAGGCGCCGATCACCGCCACCGAGCGCGGGGAAAGCAGGTAGTCGAGGTTGCGCGTGCTCATCTTGCCCCCTTCGCCCTGCGGGCTGTCCCCACCCCA
Organism: uncultured Burkholderiaceae bacterium; assembly: GCA_964610575.1. Taxonomy (GTDB): domain Bacteria; phylum Pseudomonadota; class Gammaproteobacteria; order Burkholderiales; family Burkholderiaceae_F; genus JADJWR01. Next base: position 13,593 of record CAZSYX010000076.1, on the reverse strand, counting down.
AGGGGGCGTGAGCGGGACACGGCGTCAGGCCCTGCGGCCTGGCCCGTGCCCGCGAGCGTGCGAGCGCCTGCAAGCGCGAGCGCGGTCGGCAGGGCCGAGCGCCTTCGGAGCGGCCGGGCGGTGCTCATGCGCCGTTCATACCACGGCGCCGAACCAGCCGCGCCGCTGCATCCACTTGGCCACTTCCATCACCGGCAGGATGGTCAGCGACACGCCGATCACGATCGCCCATTGCGCCGGCTGCATGTCGAAGGTCGAGAACGGCGTCTGCAGGAAGGGCACATAGATCACCAGCAGCAGCAGGGCGAGTTCCCAGAGGATCGCCAGGTTCAGCCACTTGTTGGCGAACGGCCGCCGCAGCAGGGAAAGGCGGTCGGAGCGGAAGTTGTAGGCGTTCCAGAACTGGATGATGACCAGAGAGACGAAGGTCATCGCCATTGCCTCGCCGGCGCCGTGCCCTGAGCGAAGGAGCCAGGCGAACAGGCCGAGGTTGGCCAGCGCCGACCAGGCGCCGGCGATCAGCATCAGCGTGACCACCGGCCGGCTGAAGATGCCGACACGCGGATCGCGCGGGGCGCGCCGCATCAGGTCGCTCTCGGGCGGATCGACCGCCAGGGCCAGCGCCGGCAGGCCGTCGGTGGCGAGGTTGACGTACAGGATCTGCACCGCGGTCAGCGGCAGCGGCAGGCCGAGCAGGGTCGCGCCGGCCATCAGCCCGATCTCGCCGACGTTCGACGACAGCAGGAACATCAGGTACTTCTTGATGTTGCCGAAGATGCCGCGGCCTTCCTCGACTGCGGCGACGATGGAGGCGAAGTTGTCGTCGGTGAGCATCATCGCTGACGCCTCCTTGGCGACATCGGTGCCGGTGATGCCCATCGCGATGCCGATGTCGGCGCGCTTCAGCGCCGGCGCGTCGTTGACGCCGTCGCCGGTCATCGCCACCACGTGGCCCATTTTCTGCAGCGCCTCGACCACGCGCAGCTTGTGCGCCGGCGAAACGCGCGCGTAGACCGCGATCGACTCCACCTGTTGCTGCAGCTCGGCGTCGCTGAGAGCCTCCAACTCGGCGCCGGTGACGACGCGGCCGCCCTTGAGGATGCCGAGTTCGTCGGCGACCGCCTGCGCGGTCACCGGGTGGTCGCCGGTGATCATCACCACCCGGATGCCGGCCGTCTCGCAGGTGCGGATCGCCGCCTTCACTTCCGGGCGCGGCGGATCGCTCATGCCGACCAGGCCGAGGAAGGTCATGTCGCGCTCGGCGTTCGCAGGCAGCGCATCCGCCTTGCGCGCTACGGCGAGCACGCGCAGCGCCTGGCTCGCCATCTTCCGCGCCGCCTCGAGGATTGCCTGCCGGTGCGCTTCGTCGAGCGGCACTTCGCCTTCCGCCGTGCGCCTCGCCACGCAGGCGTCGACGATCACCTCCGGCGCTCCCTTCGCGTAGGCGACCACGCCGTCGGCAGCCTCGTGCAGGGTCGTCATCCGCTTCGTTTCCGAGGCGAAGGGAATCTCGTGCCGGCGCGGAAAGCGTTGGTCGAGTTCGGGCTTGTGCAGGCCAGCCTTGGCGGCGGCGACCACCAGCGCGCCTTCGGTCGGATCACCGCGGATCGCCCAGCTCCCCTCTTGCTCGCCCTTGATGATCTGCGCGTCGGAGGCAAGCGCGGCCGCGTGCAGCAGCTCGTGCACCGGCCGGCGCAGCGGATGGGCGTGCTCGGCCGAGAGTTCGACGCGGGCGCCTTCGAACGAGAACTCACCGTGCGGCCGGTAACCGGCGCCGGAGACGTCGAGAAGATGGCCGGCGACGTAGAGCTTGCGCGCCGTCATCTCGTCCTTGGTCAACGTGCCGGTCTTGTCGGAGCAGATGACCGACGTGCTGCCAAGCGTCTCGACCGCCGGCAGGCGGCGCATCAGCGCGCGCCTCTTGACCAGCTTCTGCACGCCGAGCGCCAGCGAGATGGTCACCACCGCCGGCAGCGCCTCCGGCACCACCGCCACCGCCAGCGCGATGCCGAAGACCAGCATCTCGATGAACGGCTGGCCGCGGAACAGGCCAAGCGCGACGATGACCGCGACGATGACGAACGCTGCCCGCGCCAGCAGATGCCCCAGCCGGTCGAGGTTCAGTTGCAGCGGCGTGCGGCCGGTCTCGACCGTTTCGAGCAGCTGGGCGATGCGGCCGAACTCGGTGGCCATGCCGGTGGCGACCACCATCGCCCGGCCGCGGCCGTAGGTGGCGGCAGTGCCTGCGTAGACCATGTTGCGGCGGTCGCCGATCGCCAGTTCGGCGCCCGCCAGTGCGTCGACGCGTTTTTCGACCGGCACCGATTCGCCGGTCAGCGCCGCTTCCTGCACCTGCAGGTTCACCGCCTCGATCAGGCGCGCATCGGCGGCGATGCGGTCGCCGGTGCGCAGCAGCAGCACGTCGCCCGGCACGACCTCGCGTGCGGCCACTGCGGTCTCGGTGCTGTCGCGCAGGACCGTGGCCAGCGGCGCCGCCATCCGACGCAGCGCCTCGATGGCGCGCTCGGCGCGGTACTCCTGGACAAAACCGAGCAGCACCGCGAACAGCACGATGACGGTGATGACGGCCGCCTCGACCGCGTGGCCGAGGAAGGCCGACAGCGCCGTGGCGACCAGCAGGATGATGATCAGGACGTTCTTGAACTGCGCCGCCAGCAGGGCCCAGGGAGAGATGCGGCGCGCTTCCTGCAGTTCATTGAGGCCGAACTCGACCAGCCGCAGGCGCGCGTCGTCGGCCGACAGGCCGCGCGCCGACGAGCGCAGCTCGGCGGCGACCTCAGCCGTTGGCAGCGTATGCCAGGCCGGCGCAGCGGCCTTTGCAGTGGCCTGGGTTGCCTCGCGGTTCATTGCCTGGGGGCGAAGATCCGCCGCGCATCGGTACCGAGTCGTTCGTCGAAACAGCGGCGCGACCTTCGATTAGGCGCCGAGTGTAGGAGCGCGCGTGCCGGCGTGTGCGTCGGACCGCGCCGCGCCTTGACCTTGATCAGCCGGGCCTCCGCCGACCGCACGGCGCGGCAGCGCGCTGCCTCGGGGAAACCTGCCCCCGGTCGGGCACGTCGCCGGCGTTCAGCGCGCCAGGAATTTCTCGACCAGCCGCACCCAAAGGGTTGCGCCGATCGGGATCAGTTCGTCGTTGAAGTCGAAGCTGGGGTTGTGCAGCATGCACGGCCCTTCGCCATGGCCGCTCAGGCGATGCGCGCCGTCGCCGTTGCCGATGAACACGTAGGCACCGGGCCGCGCCTGCAGCATGTAGGAGAAGTCCTCCGAGCCCATGGTCGGCTCGCAGTTGGCGAAGACGTTGGCGCTGCCGACCATCTCCGAGGCCACCCCGGCGGCGAAGGCCGCCTGCGCGGGGTCGTTGACGGTCGCCGGGTAGTAGCGCTCGAAGGTGACGTGCGCGCTGGCGCCGTGCGCCTCGGCGGTGAGTTGGGCGATGCGCCGCATCCGCTCCTCGATCAGGTCGGTGACGGCCGGATCGAAGGTCCGCACGCCGCCGCTGATGAAGGCGGTGTCCGGCACGACGTTGATCGCGTCGCCGGCCTTGATGATGGTGATCGACAGCACCGCCGAGTCGATCGGCTTCTTGTTGCGGGTGACGATGCCCTGCAGGCCCTGCACGATCTGCACCGCGACGAACACCGGGTCGACGCCGAGGTGCGGCATCGCCGCGTGCGCGCCCTTGCCGGTGACGGTGATTTCGAAGCGGTTGCCCGAGGCCATCATCGGCCCGGGCGTGGTGGCGAACTGGCCGACCTTCAATCCCGGCCAGTTGTGCATGCCGAACACCGCGTTGCAGGGGAACTTCTCGAACAGGCCATCGTCGATCATCTTCTGCGCGCCGGCGCCGCCTTCCTCAGCCGGCTGGAAGATGAGGTGCACGGTGCCGTCGAAGGGCCGCGTCTCGGCGAGGTACTTTGCGGCCGCCAGCAGCATCGCGGTGTGGCCGTCGTGGCCGCAGGCGTGCATCCTGCCGTCGTGCTTCGAGGCGTGATCGAACTGGTTGGCCTCGGCAATCGGCAGCGCGTCCATGTCGGCGCGCAGGCCGATCGAGCGCTTGCCCGTGCCATGGCGCAGCACGCCGACCACGCCGGTGCCGCCCAGCCCACGGTGCACCTCGATGCCCCATTCCTTGAGCAAGCGTGCCACCTTGTCGCTGGTGCGGTGCTCGTCGTAGGCAAGCTCCGGATGGGCGTGGATGTCGCGGCGGATCGCCTGGATCTCGGCGCGGAACTGGACGATGCGGTCGATCAGGTTCATGGCGGATGGACTGGCTGAAGCGGGGGGCGGGCCGGAAAACTCATGCAGGCCCGCGTATCGGGCACTATGGTAACGACCTCGCGCCACCGGGCCATGAGGTGCTGTCCTGGCGGGCGACAGTGACAGGCTTTCTTGGCGGGGGTTGCGTTGATCAGGCAGGCATCGACACCGTGAACGATCGGAGCATCCTGCGCCAGGCGCACCGTGGCGACATTGCCGCCATCCAGCGCGTGCGCGCGTGCGTGCATGAGAACCGGCTGGTGTCGCGCCGCATCAGCGACGAAGAAGTGCAGCGACACCTCGAAGTGCTCGGCCGCGGCTGGGTGATCGAGGTCGACGGAGTCGTGGTGGCGTTCGCCATCGGCGACGCGACCATCGGCAACATCTGGGCGCTGTTCGTCGACCCGGCGCACGAGCGCCGGGGTTACGGCCGCCGGCTGCACGACGCGATGGTCGAGTGGCTGTGGTCGCAGGGGCTGGGGCACCTTTGGCTCGCCACCGAAGCGGGCACGCGCGCCGAACGTTTCTATCGCGCGGCGGGCTGGCGCCATGCCGGGCTGACGCCGCACGGCGAACTGGCCTTCGTGCTCGACAGGGTGCCGGCCAGCGCCGGCGGCCGTCAGACCGGATAGGTGCCGGGCACGAGGATGCTGCGGTCGACGTCCTCGATGCGCGTGCGGCCGCAGAAAGCCATCGTGAGATCCAGTTCCTTGTGGATGATCTCCAGCGCCTTGGTGACGCCGGCCTCGCCCATCGCGCCCAGCCCGTAGAGGAAGGCGCGGCCGATGTAGGTGCCGCGCGCGCCCAGCGCCCATGCCTTGAGCACGTCCTGGCCGGAGCGGATGCCGCCGTCCATGTGCACCTCGATCCGCGAGCCGACCTCGGCGGCGATCGCCGGCAGCGCCTCGATGCTGGAGACCGCGCCGTCGAGTTGGCGGCCGCCGTGGTTGCTGACGACGAGCGCGTCGGCGCCCGAGTCCACCGCCAGCCGCGCGTCCCCGACGTCCTGGATGCCCTTGAGGATCAGCTTCCCGCCCCAGCGCTTCTTGATCCACTCCACATCGTCCCAGTTCAGCCGCGGATCGAACTGCTGCGCCGTCCACGCCGACAGGTTGGCCATGTCGGTCACGCCCTTGACGTGGCCGACGATGTTGCCGAACTGGCGTCGGCGCGTAGCCAGCATGCCGAGGCACCAGCGCGGCTTGGTCATCATGTTCAGGATGTTGCCGATCGTCAGCTTCGGCGGCGCCGACAGGCCGTTCTTCAGGTCCTTGTGCCGCTGGCCGAGGATCTGCAGGTCCAGCGTCAGCACCAGCGCGTCGCAGCCAGCCGCCTTGGCGCGGTCGATCAGCCGCTCGATGAAGTCGCGGTCGCGCATCACGTACAGCTGGAACCAGAACGGGTGCCGGGTCGCCGCGGCGACGTCCTCGATCGAGCAGATGCTCATCGTCGAGAGCGTGAAGCGGATGCCGAGCCGCTGCGCCGCGCGCGCGGCAAGGATCTCGCCGTCGGCGTGCTGCATGCCGGTGAGCCCGGTCGGCGCGATCGCCACCGGCATCTTGACGTCGATGCCGACCATCTTGGTCGCCGTGCTGCGGTCGTCGATGTTCACCGCGACGCGCTGGCGCAGCTTGATCCGGCCGAAGTCGCTCTCGTTGGCGCGGTAGGTGCTCTCGGTCCACGAGCCCGAGTCGGCGTAGTCGTAGAACATCCGCGGCACACGCCGCTTCGCCAGCCCGCGCAGGTCCTCGATGCAGGTGATTACGGTCATCGGCCAGTCTCCCCTTTGCCGCCGATGGTAACGGCCAGCGCGTCCGCGACCTTCCTACAATGGCCGCCTTTGCCGCTATCCGGAGTCCTGCCGTGTCCGCGCTTGCCGAACCCGCCACCGCCGCCCCCTCGCGCGCCGCGCTCGAGATGATCGACCGGCTGATCGCCGTGCCGACGGTCAGCCGCGATTCGAACCTCGGCGTGATCGAGATCGCGCGCGACCACCTGGCGGCGCTGGGCCTGAAGCCGTACCTGGTCTACGACAGCACGAAGAAGAAGGCGAACCTCTTCTGCACGCTGGCCGACGACGCGGCCGCGGCCAGGACGCGCGGCATCGTGCTGTCCGGCCACACCGACGTGGTGCCGGTGGAAGGGCAGGACTGGGCGAGCGACCCCTTCAGGGCCTCGCACCGTGACGGTCGCATCCACGGCCGCGGCACCGCCGACATGAAGGGCTTCATCGCCATCGCGCTGGCGTGGGCGCCGAAGTTCCTTGCCGCGCAGGGAAGACTTCCAGTGCACCTGTCGCTGACCTTCGACGAGGAAACCACCTTCCTCGGCGTGCGCGGCCTGGTGGCCGACCTGCAGGAGCGCGGCGTCAAGCCCGTGGGCTGCATCATCGGCGAGCCCACCGACATGCAGGCGATCGTCGCGCACAAGGGCAAGCGCGACTTCTGCTGCCGCGTGCGCGGCCGCGAGGCGCATTCGTCGCTGACGCCGACCGCGGTCAACGCGATCGAATACGCGGCGCAGGTGATCGGCTTCATCCGTGCGCTTGCTTCGAGGATGGCGCGCGAGGAGCCGAAGGATGCCCGCTTCGAGGTGCCGCACTCGACGCTGCAGACCGGCGTGATCCACGGCGGCATCGCCACCAACGTGGTGCCGCGCGACTGCGAGTTCTTCTTCGAGATGCGCAACATCCCGGCCACGCCGCACGATTCGATGACGCAGCCGATCCTCGACTACGCGCAGGCGCTGCTGCCGGAGATGCGCGCCGTGGCGCCGGAATCGGAGATCCGCATCGAGATGGGGCTGGACCTGCCGGCCTTCGGCATCGACGTCGATGCGCCGGTGGTGAAGTGGGCGCAGCAGCTGGCCCGTACGCAGCACCTGGGCACCGGCGCGGTCAGCTTCGCCACCGAGGCCAGCGTGTTCACCGGCATCGGCATCCCGACGGTGGTGCTCGGGCCCGGCTCGATCGCCCAGGCGCACAAGCCGGACGAGTACATCACCTACGAGCAGGTCGCCGCCTGCGAGCAGTTCTTCGCTCGCCTGGCCGAGGCCGCGCCGCCGGTCGGCTGACACCCGATGAGTGCGTCCGTGGAGCGCATCGTCCGCGCCGCCTGCCCGCACGACTGCCCGGACACCTGCGCCATGCTGGTGACGGTGCGCGAGGAAGGCGGGCGGAAAGTCGCGGTGAAGGTTGCCGGCGACCCGTCGCACCCGACCACCGCCGGCGTGCTGTGCGCCAAGGTCAGCCGCTATCTCGAGCGCACCTACCACCCGGAGCGCGTCCTCAGTCCGCTGAAGCGCGTCGGCCGCAAGGGGGAAGGACGCTTCGAGCGGGTGTCGTGGGACGAGGCGCTCGACGACATCGCCGCCCGGCTGAAGAAGATCGCCGCCGTCGACCCGCAGCGCATCGTGCCGTACAGCTACGCCGGCACGATGGGGCTGGTGCAGGGCGAGGCGATGGCCAGCCGCTTCTTCCACAAGCTCGGCGCCAGCTTGCTCGACCGCACGATCTGCGCCACCGCCGGCGGCGAGGCCCTGCAATACACGCTCGGCCTGCGCACCGGCCCGGCGATGGAGGCCTTCGCGGATGCAAAGCTGATCATCCTGTGGGGCACCAACGCGATTGCCTCCAACCTGCACCTGTGGAGCTTCGTCCAGCAGGCCAAGCGCAAGGGGGCGAAGCTCATCGCCATCGACCCGTACCGCTCCGACACGGCGCAGAAGTGCCACCAGCACATCGCGCTGCTGCCGGGCACCGATGGCGCACTGGCGCTGGGCATCGCCCACGTGCTGATCCGCGAGGGCTGGCTCGACCACGACTACATCGACCGCTACACGCTCGGCTTCCGTGCGCTTGCAACGCGCGCCGCGGCCTTTCCGCCCGGGCGCGTCGCGCAGATCTGCGGCATCGCGGCCGCCGACGTCGAGCAGCTGGCGCACGACTACTGGCACATCCGGCCGGCGGCGATCCGACTGAACTACGGCATGCAGCGCGCCGCCGGCGGCGGCAACGCGGTGCGCGCGGTGGCCTGCCTGCCGGCGCTGGCCGGCCACTGGCGCGATGCCGCCGGTGGCGTGCTGCTGTCATCGAGCGGTGTGGCGGAAGTCGACGGCGAGCGGCTGTATCGCCCCGATCTGCTGGCCGGCCCTGATGGACGCAGACGACAGCCGCGCACGATCAACATGAGCACCATCGGCGCCGATCTGGCGCGCGCGGATCCGCCGATCGAGGCGCTGATCGTCTACAACAGCAACCCGGTGGCAGTGGCGCCCGACTCGCGCGCGGTGGCAGCGGGCTTTGCGCGCGAGGATCTTTTCACGGTGGTGCTCGAGCATTTCCGCACCGACACCGCCGACTACGCCGACTACGTGCTGCCGGCCACCACGCAGCTCGAGCACCTCGACGTGCACAAGTCGTACGGCCACCTGTACGTGCTGGCCAACAACCCGGCGATCGAGCCGCTCGGCGAGGCGGCTCCGAACGCCGAGATCTTCCGTCGGCTGGCTTTGAGGATGGGTTTCACCGAGCCGTGCTTCGCCGAAACCGACGATCAGATGGCGGCGCAGGCATTCAAGCGCAGCGGCGCGACGGCCAAGGTCGAGTGGGAAAGCCTGAAGAAGGCTGGCTGGCAGCGGCTCGACGTGCCGGAGCACTATGCGCCGTTCGCGCAGGGCGGTTTCCCGACACCGAGCGGCCGCTGCGAGTTCTACTCGCAGGCGCTGGCCGACCGCGGCGTCGACCCGGTGCCCGACTACGTGCCGCCGCGCGAGGGCGCGGCGAGCCCGCTGGCGGCGCGCTACCCGCTGGCGATCATCTCGCCGCCGGCACGCAACTTCCTCAACTCGACCTTCGTCAACGTGCAGAGCCTGCGCGACACCGAGGGCGAACCGACGCTGCAGATCCATCCGCAGGATGCTGCGGTGCGGGCTATCCGCGACGGCGAGCGGGTACGCGTCTTCAACGACCGCGGCGAGTTCGAGCTTGCCGCGCGTGTGACCGACCGCGCCCGGCCGGGTGTGGTCGTCGCGCTGTCGATCTGGTGGAAGAAGCTCGCCCTCGACGGTCGCAACGCCAATGAAGTCACCAGTCAGGCGCTGACCGACATTGGTCGCGCGCCGACCTTCTACGACTGCCGGGTCGAAGTCGCGCGCTGTTGACCCGGCGCGATCGCCTTTAGCGGCGTGCGACCAGCAGCCCGATCAGGAAACCGACGCCGGCGCCGAGCCCCACCGCGCCCCACGGGTGCATGTGCACCCAGTCGTCGGTGGCGTGCATCGCGGCGCGCGAGCGCTCGGCGGTGGAGTTCTGCAGTTCACCCACGCGTGCCTGCGCCCGCTTCAGTTGCTCGGCGGCGCGGCTGCGCAAATCCTGCGCCTGCTGACCGGTGCTTTCCGCGGCCTGCGACAGCAGCGCCTGCACGTCGTCCAGGACCCGCCGGGCATCGCCGGCCAGTTGTTCGCGGGTGATGTTGTCCATCTGTTCGCGGGTGCCATTCGTCATCGTTCATCTCCCTTCCAATAACCAGTTCACTGTAGGACTGTCGGCACCGGCGCTGTTGATGAGGGTCAGCGGTCTGCTCGCAACCGGATTTGTCCGCAGCGCGCACACGGGATGGCGCCCTGCCTGGTGGCAGACCTGTTGGCAAAGATCAAACCCGGGGGTCGTCCGCCGCGGTAACAGGGAATTGGCGCACCAGCGACAAGTGATCGGAAGGTGCGCCTGACGGAGCGCGATTGATGGCACGCACGGCCAGCGCAACCTTGCACCGGCAGCGCGAAAGCACGGCGGCAGCTGAAGCTGCGCCCGCTCCGCCGGCTCCCGCATACTTCGACGCCGGTCACTGGGGCAAGGCGGCCGGCGACGTGTGGTCGGGCGCCTGGCTGGACCGCGAGGCTATCGCCGAGCGCGCGCGTCTGCGGCTGGCTGCGCTGCTGCGCTTCGCGCGGGCGCACGTGCCGCTTTACCAGCGGCTGCACCGCGGCCTGCGGCCGGCCTCGAGCTTGGCGCTTGCCGACCTGCCGGTGCTGCACAAGTCGCAGCTGATGGCCGACCTGCCGGCATCGCTGGCGGCAAGCGGCCTGAGCCGCGCGGCGGTCGAAGCCTTCATCGCCGACCCGGCAAAGATCGGCACCCCGCTGGCCGACCATTACGCGGTGTGGACCAGTTCCGGATCGACCGGCGTGCCGGGGATCTTCGTGCACGACGGCGACGCGCTGGCGGTCTACGACGCGCTGGAACTGCTGCGCTTCCGCGGCCTCTCGGTGGCTCCGCTGCCGGCCGGGCCGTTCATGGCCAGCGAGCGCTATGCCATGGTGGCCGCGATCGAGGGCCACTTTGCCGGCATCGCCACCGTCGAGCGGCTGCGGCGCACCTTCCCGATGCTGGCACCTTGGGTGCGCGCCTTCTCGGTGCTGCAGCCGCTGCCGGACCTGGTCGGGCAGTTGAACAACTACCGGCCGACGCTGCTCGCTGCTTACCCGACGGTGGCCGAGCTGCTGGCCGACGAGCAGCGGGCCGGCCGCCTGCGGCTGTCGCTCGACGAAATGTGGTGCGGCGGCGAGTCGCTGAGCGCGACGACGCGCGAGCAGGTGGCGCAGGCGTTCGGCTGCCGCGTGCGCGAGGCTTACGGTGCCTCCGAGTTCCTGTCGATCGCCTGGCCGTGCCGGCACGACCGCCTGCACGTCAATGCCGACTGGGTGCTGCTCGAAGGCGTCGATTCCCACGGCCGGCCGGTGCCGCCCGGCGTGCCCTCGCACACCACGTTGCTCACCAACCTCGCCAACCGCACGCAGCCACTGATCCGCTACGACCTCGGCGACTCGATCACCGTGCTGCCGGAGCCGTGTCCCTGCGGCTCGCAGATGCCGGCGATCGAGGTGCAGGGCCGCAGCGACGACGTGCTCAGCGTCGCCGGCCGGCACGGTCACGCGGTCAAGCTCATGCCGCTGGCGCTGGCCACGGTGCTCGAGGACGATGCGCTGGTCAACGACTTCCAGCTGCTGCAGACGGCGCCGCGGCGCCTGTTGCTGCGGCTCGGTCGCGCCGAGCGCTCGCGCGCCGATGCGGCCTGCTCGGCCTTGCGCGCCTACCTGCAGCGGCTCGATCTGCCCGGCATCCGCATCGATCTCGACCCGGCGCTGCCGCACCGCGAAGCGCGCAGCGGCAAGCTGCGGCGGGTGGTCAACGCGGTGCCCCCGCCGGCGTCGGCCTGAGCCCGACGCTGCGGCACAATCGGCGCCGTTGCCGGCGCGGGGATCGGATGCGGAAACGTTGGGCAGCGCTGGTGCTGCTGGTCGGTTTGCTGGCCGGCTGCACCACGCTCGGCTACTACAACCAGGCGGCGCAAGGGCACCTGGCGCTGATGGCGTCCGCGCGGCCGATCGCCGACTGGGTGGAGGATCCGGCCACGCCCGAGGCGCTGCGCGAGCGGCTGCTGCGGGCGAAGGAAATCCGCCGCTTCGCCGCCGAGTCGCTCGCCCTGCCGGATAACCGCAGCTACACCGCCTACGCCGACCTGCAGCGCCCGGCGGCGGTGTGGAACGTCTTCGCTACCCCGGAACTGTCGCTGGAGCTGAAGACCTGGTGCTACCCGGTGCTCGGCTGCGCCGGCTACCGCGGCTATTTCGACCGGGCCGACGCCGAGGCGATGGCCGCCGATCTGCAGGCGGCCGGGTACGACGTCCACGTCGCCGCCGTGCCGGCTTATTCGACGCTCGGCTGGTTCAGCGACCCGCTGCTCAATACCTTCATCTATGCGCCGGACGTCGAGCTGGCGCGCCTGGTCTTCCACGAGCTGTCGCACCAGGTCGTCTACGCGCGCGACGACACGGTCTTCAACGAGAGCTTCGCCACCGCGGTGGAGCGCGAGGGGGTGCGCCGCTGGCTGGCCGCCCACGGCGACGATCGACAGCAGGCCGCCTGGGCCGCCTACACGCAGCGGCGCGAGGACTTCCTGGCCCTGCTGCTGGCGCAGCGACGCCGGCTTGGCGAGATCTTCAAGTCGGGCGCGTCGGTCGAGGACAAGCGCTCGGCCAAGGAGGCCGTCTTCGACGACCTGCAGCGCCAGTACCGGGTCCTGCGCGACGAACGCTGGAACGGCTTCGCCGGCTACGACCGCTTCTTCGAGCGCCGGCTGACCAGCGCCCACCTGGCGGCGGTCGGCGCCTACAACGACTGGGTGCCCGCCTTCGAGGCGCTGCTGGCCGAGAGCGGCGGCGACCTGCCGGCGTTCTACGCGCAGGTGCGCCGGCTTGGGGCGCTCGACAAGCCGGCCCGCACGGCCGAGCTGCGCCGGCTTGCGCCGCAGGTGGCCCGGACCGAATAGCCGGCGCGGGCGCCCGCTTCCGGACGCGGCTGCCGCGTCGCGGCGGCCGCGCTCCGCGGCGCTGGGACTAACCCTGACACGGGCGTCCGAAGCTCACCGCCTATGACAAAGAACAGTGCCGGGAAAGGGGCCGCCGCTATCATGTTTCGGGTTCCGCGTACTGCGGAAGGCTTGCATCATCCATGAGGCGCGCCCGCGCCGCCGAGAGAAAGGAGACAGCAATGGCAACCGTCGAGAGGATCTGGCTCAAGAACTATCCGAAGGGCGTCCCCGCCGACATCGACGTGAACCAGTACGAATCGCTGGTGCAGCTGCTCGACGAGGCGTTCAAGAAGTACGGCAGCCTGCCCGCCTACACCTGCATGGGCGTGACGATGACCTACCGGCAGCTCGACGAGAACTCGGCTGCGATCGGCGCCTGGCTGCAGTCCAAGGGGCTGGGCAAGGGCAAGCGCGTCGCCATCATGATGCCCAACATCCTGCAGTACCCGGTGGTGCTGGCCGGCGTGCTGCGCGCCGGCAGCACGGTGGTCAACGTCAACCCGCTGTACACGCCGCGCGAACTGGAGCACCAGTTGAAGGACTCCGGCGCGGATGCGATCTTCATCCTCGAGAACTTCGCCACCACGCTGCAGCAGGTTCTCGACAAGGTGCCGACAAAGACGCTGGTCGTCTGCTCGATGGGCGACCTGCTCGGCTTCGCCAAGGGCCTGATCGTCAACTTCGTCGTGCGCAACGTGAAGAAGATGGTGCCGGCCTACTCGCTGCCGAACGCCATCAAGTTCCTCGACGTGCTGGCCGACGGGCTGAAGATGTCGCTCAAGCCGGTGCAGGTCGGCCACGACGACGTCGCCTTCCTGCAGTACACCGGCGGCACCACCGGGCTCAGCAAGGGCGCCACGCTGCTGCACCGGAACATCATCGCCAACATGCTGCAGTCGGAGGCCTGGTACCAGCCGGCGCTGTCGAAACTGAAGCCCGGCGAGGC
>CAZSYX010000075.1:0-16314 GCA_964610575.1 uncultured Burkholderiaceae bacterium | reverse complement strand
CTCGTCGCCGCGCAGCGCGGCGACGCGCGCCAACAGCAGTTCCGGCGTCACTTCCTCGGGCGGCACCGGCTCGCCGACCACCAGTTCGACGCGCGAGCGCAGGCCGCGGCGCAGCCGCGCCTCGACGGGGCGCGAGAAGGCGCCGCCGCCGTAGCGGGAGAAGAACGAACCCCACAGGCCGCGCAGCGCCATCGGGACTACCGGCACCGGTACGCGCTCGACGATCTTCTGCACACCCTGCTTGAACGGGCTCAGTTCGCCGTCGTAGGTGATCTTGCCCTCAGGAAAGATGCACACGAGGTCGCCGTCAGCCAGCGCGGCGTCGATGCGCTGGTTGGCGCGCGCCAGCATCTGCGGGTCTTCCTTGGCCGGCGCGATGGCGATCGCCTTGGCGTTCCTGAAGAACCAGTTGGCGAGCGGGATCCTGAAGATCCGGTGGTCCATCACGAAGCGGATCGGCCGCGGGCTCTCGCCCATGATCACCACCGCGTCGACGAAGCTGACGTGGTTGCAGGCCAGCACCGCCGCGCCCTCGGCCGGGATGCGGTCGGTGCCCACAGTGCGCACGCGGTACAGCGTGTGCGTGATCACCCAGGCCACGAAGCGCAGCAGGAACTCCGGCACCAGCCGGTAGATGTACAGCGCCACCGCGGCATTCATCAGCGCAGTGACGAGAAAGAGCTGCGGGATGCTGAGCCCCGCGGCGAGCAGGGAAGTTGCGACCAGCGACGCGACGACCATGAACACCGCGTTGAGGATGTTGTTCGCGGCGACGATGCGCGCCACCCGGGTCCGGTCCGCGCGCGTCTGGATCAGCGCATACAGCGGCACCGAGTACAGCCCGGCGAAAAGCGACAGCAGCGCCAGGTCGGCGATGATCCGCCAGGCGCCGGGCGCGGCGAGGAACTGCGACAGCGTGCCCTCCTTCATCGGCGCGAAGGCGACCGAGGCGAAGTAAAGATCGACCGCGAACACGGTCATGCCGATCGAGCCGAGCGGCACCAGGCCGATCTCGACGCGCCGCCGCGACAGCTTTTCGCAGGCGAGCGAGCCGGCGCCGATGCCGAGGGAAAAGACCGCGAGCAGGAAGGTCACCACGCTCTCCGAGCCGCCGAGGTTCTCGCGCGCGTACGGGGTGAAGCTGGTCAGGAAGATCGAGCCGAAGAACCAAAGCCACGAGATGCCGACGATCGAGTTGAACACCGCCGCGTTGCCGTGCGCGATCTTCAGGTTGGCCCAGGTCTCGGTGAACGGATTCCAGTTGATCGTCAGCCCGGCGTCGGCGGCGGGCGAATGCGGCACGAAGTGGGCCGCCAGGCGGCCGAGCACGGCGATGCCCAGCACGATCGCTGCCGCGGCCAGCGCACCGTAGTCGCCGAGCTCGCCGATCAGCAGCCCGGCGCCGATGGTGCCGAGCAGGATGGCGACGAAGGTGCCCATCTCGACCAGGCCGTTGCCGCCGGTGACCTCGTGCGCGTCGAGGTGCTGCGGAAGGTAGGAATATTTGACCGGGCCGAACACCGTCGACTGCAGCCCGAGCAGGAAGATCGCCGCGTAGACGAGCGGCGCCGAATGCAGCGCCAGCCCGGCGCCGCCGATCAGCGCCACCGCGATCTCGGCGTCCTTGATGCGGCGGATGAAGCGCGACTTCTCCAGCTTGTCGGCCAGCTGCCCGCTGGTGGCGGAGAACAGCACGAAGGGGGCGATGAAAAGCGCGCCGATCAGGAAGCCGGCGAAGTGCGGGTCGACGTTACCCCAGCGGGCAGCGGCATAGGTCGCCAGCAGCGTGAAGGCGAACTTGAACAGGTTGTCGTTGGCGGCGCCGAGGAACTGCACCCAGAAAAGCGGTGCGAAGCGGCGCTCGCGCAGCAGGACGAACTGGTTCTTGGCGCTCACCGGCCCGCCGTGCTCTGCTTACGAAGTCGCTGTCGCGCGCCTGGCGCGGCGCGGCTTGAACGACGCCGTCAGCGCCTGCGGCTCCGCAGCCAGCTCGGTTTCGATGTGGCGGACCTCGGTCATGAACGCCTCGGCGGCAGGCGAGAGCATGCGGTCGCGCAGGTAGATGAAGCCGTAGCCGGTGCTCATCCACGGCAGCCTGAGCGCAAGCGCGACGAGCTGGCCTGATCTCACCTCCGCGGCGATCATCGACAGCGGGGCCGCGCCCACGGCGTCACTTTGCATCACGACGTCCTTGGCGACGCGGATCGAATCGACCTTGATCGGCGGCAGGTAGTCCCCCGAATCCGGGTCGATGGCGCCCGCCTTGGCAATCTGCAGAAAGCTCTCGGCGACGCGCCTGGGCATCCTCGTTCCCGCGAAAGGGAAGGCGAGGATGCGCTCGATCGTCAGTGTCATCTCGGCGGCAAGGGGGTGGCCGGCGCGGCAATAGAAATGGGCGGGATGCCGCGGCAGCGCCTCGCTGGCAATGCGCGTCTCGCCTTCGACCAGCGACAGCTCGATCACCGCCAGGTCGAGCTTGCGGTCGATCACCGCGGCCACGATGGTCCGCAGGTCGGTGATCGTTACGTCGATGCGCAACTTGGGGTGGCGGCTCATCAGCAGTCCGGCAGCCCGCCCGATCGACAGTTCGGCCGGGTAGGCGCCGGCGCCCACGCGAAGCTCGCCGATGTCGAGGCCGCGCATCAGCTTGAAGTCGCGCTCGAGTTCGGTCGCGTCGTCGAGCAGGACCCGCGCCCGCGCCAGCAGCATCTGGCCGAAGGACGTGGGCTCTACGCCCTGCTGCGTCCGGTTGAAGAGCTTTTCGCCCAGCGCGGCCTCGAGACCGGCGATGCTGCGCGACAGCGCCGGCTGCGTCATGTGCAGTGCCGCAGCGGCCCGCGCGAAGTTGCGATGCCGGGCGAGGGCCAACGCCTGGTGCAGCAAGCGGAGGTCGAGCATGATGCGCTGACGGTATCAGATCATGCCGATCCGGCATTGGACTCGCCTTGCCGGCCACCGTTAGTGTTCGCGGCCGTGCGCCCGCAGGGCCGCGCGCATCCCGCAAGGAGATTCCCATGCATTTGAAGACCTTGTCTTCGCTGCTCAAGGCGCTTTCGGTCGTCGCGATCGCAGCCGTGGCGGCAACCCCGGCACTGGCGCAGACGAAGAAGCCGAACATCCTCGTCATCTGGGGCGATGACATCGGCCAGTTCAACATCAGCGCCTACAACATGGGCATGATGGGCTACAAGACACCGAACATCGACAGCATTGCCAGGCAGGGCGCGATCTTCACCGACTGGTACGGCCAGCAGAGTTGCACCGCCGGCCGCGCTGCCTTCATCACCGGGCAGTCGCCGATCCGAACCGGGCTGACCAAGGTCGGCCTGCCGGGCGCGCCCGAGGGAATGAGGAAGGAAGACCCGACGATCGCCACGCTGCTGAAGGCGCAGGGCTACGTCACCGGCCAGTTCGGCAAGAACCACCTCGGCGACCGCGACGAGATGCTGCCGACCGCGCATGGCTTCGACGAGTTCTTCGGCAACCTGTACCACCTGAATGCCGAGGAAGAGCCGGAGAACCCCGACTACTTCAAGAACCCCGAGCTGAAGAAGAAGTTCGGCCCGCGCGGCGTCATCCACAGCTTCGCCGACGGCAGGATCACCGACACCGGTCCGCTGACCAGGAAGCGGATGGAGACGATCGACGACGAGGTCACGGTCAAGGCGCTCGACTTCATGGAGCGCGCCAAGAAGGCGGACAAGCCGTTCTTCATCTGGTGGAACTCGACCCGGATGCACATCTTCACGCACCTGAAGGCGGCCTCCGAGGGCAAGACCGGGCTGGGCATCTACGCCGACGGCATGGTCGAGCACGACGGACACGTCGGCCAGGTGCTCGCCAAGCTGAAGGAACTGGGGCTCGACGAGAACACCATCGTCATGTACTCGACCGACAACGGCGCCGAGACCTTCACCTGGCCCGACGGCGGCACGACGATGTTCCGCGGCGAGAAGAACACCCAGTGGGAAGGCGGATACCGCGTGCCGGCGATGATCAGGTGGCCCGGCGTCATCAAGCCGGGCACTGTCATCAACGACATCGGCGCGCACGAAGACATGCTGCCGACACTGGTGACCGCAGCGGGTGGCAAGAACTTCAAGGAAGACCTGAAGAAGGGCGCCTCGATCGGTGGCCGCAACTACAAAGTCCACCTGGACGGCTATGACCTCGGGCCCGCATTGCGGGGCGACTCGAAGGAGTGGCCGCGCCGCGATTTCATCTACTGGACCGACGACGGCCAGGTCGCTGCCCTGCGTTACGACAACTGGAAGATCACGTTCCTGGAGCAGAAGGCCGAGGGCCTGAAGGTCTGGCAGGAGCCGTTCACGCCGCTGCGCGCCCCGGTACTTGCCAATCTGCGGATGGATCCCTTCGAGCGGGCCCGGCACGAAGACGCCATGGGCTACCAGCGCTGGTACCTGGAGCGCATGTTCCTGATCGCGCCCGCGGGCGCCTTCGTGGGCCAGTGGCTGCAGAGCTTCAAGGAGTTCCCGCCGCGCCAGAAGCCGGGCAGCTTCAACCTCGACCGGGTCATGGAAACGGTGATGAGCGGAAGCAAGCAGTAGGAGCGCCTGATGCGCGGTCAGGGTCACAGCCGTCGTGACCCTGACCGCGTCGGCGTTCGGCAATTCCGACAGCGACTTCGCGATGCCCGAGCGGACAACCTCGGAGTGATCGTGCAGCACGTCGCTGCTGAGTGCGAACAGGCTGATGACTGTGAGTCGCACAGCGGCAAGCAAGGCCGCGTTCTCAACGAGGCGGGTGCGCGCGACTGGACGCTGATCAGCCAGAAGAACGACTGGAAGATCGTTCTCACGCCGCAGAAGTAAGTCGCCGAAGCGAGCGGCGATGGCGACGCTCGACATGCCCGCTCTCCGGGGGCTTGCGCAGTTCACCACCGAGACAAGGAATCGCATGAACGCGATTCTCAGGACGCTCGCGCTTCTTTGCGCAGCGCTTCAGCCGGCAATGGCCCAGCAACCACCGGTAGAGGGTGTCGAGGTGACCTCAGCGAACTACATTCGCGCTGAAACTGATCGCAACTTTCAAAACATCGCCGAACTGTCCTCCGGCAAGATTAATCAGCTGTATCACTTCCGCACTCCGACGCCGGTAGACAAGCAGACCGTGGTGCGGATGAACAAGGACACGCTGTATTCCGCAGGCGTGATCGACACGACGGGCGGGGCGACGATTACGCTGCCGAAGGCTCCGGCCGGGCGCTACATGTCGATACTGATCATCGACAACGACCACTACGCGCCGATGGTGATCTACACGCCCGGCACGCACAGGCTGCCCAACAAGACCAAGTACGTCGTTGCTGCCGTTCGAACCCAGTTGTTCAATCCGGACGATCCTGCCGAAGTCGCGCTGGTCAACAAATTGCAGGACCAGGTCGTGATCAAGGCCAACAGCGCCGTGCCGTTGCCACCGATGAAGTGGGACCCAGTCTCGCTGAAAGCGATGACCGAGAAGTACGAAAAGGATTCGGCGCAGTACCCGAGCTGGAAGGGAATGATGGGTCCGCGCGGCAAGGTGGATGAGAAGACGCGCCACATTGCCGCGGCAGCGGCCTGGGGCCTGTTGCCCGAGTGGGACGCCACTTATCTCAACTACAGCGGCGCCCATGACCCCAAGGTTTGCCACAAGGCGATCTATCCGATTCCGGAGAACAAGGCCTTCTGGTCCATCACGGTGTATGGCAGTGACGGCTACATGAAGAGCGAGAACGCCATCGTCAACTCGTCGAATGCCAAGCTGAATGGCGACGGCACGTTCACCGCATACTACGGATCGAAGTCCGCCTGCGGCGACGTGGCGAACCGGCTGGACGTTTCCGAGGGCTGGAACTTCCTGATGCGCGTCTATCGGCCCGGCCCGTCAGTTATTGACGGCACCTACAAGGTGGCCAAGGCCGCCCCTCTTAAATAGCTCGCCTACTGGCGGACACTCAATTGAGAACGAAAGCGCTTGCGTTGACTCTCGGCACGATGGCGATGTTGCTGCCTGCTTTGTCCAGCGCGGCCCAGATCACGCCAGCGGAAGTCCGCGCCATTACCAAGGAAGCCTATGTCTACGGCTATCCGATGGTGGACAACAGCCGCATCCAGTACGCGTACTTCGTCGACAAGGGCGACCCAGAGTACAAGGCCCCGTACAACCAGTTGTTCAATATTCCGCGTGTCTTCACGCCGGACGACAAGGCGATCCAGACGCCCAATTCGGATACGCCGTATTCCTGGATCGGGCTCGACCTGCGCACGGAACCGATCGTGTTCACAGTGCCGCCGATTCCCAAGGATCGCTACTGGAGCCTGCAGCTCATCGATCTTTACACGCACAACTTCGCTTACCTCGGCACGCGCACGACCGGTAACGGCGGCGGCAGCTTCATGATCGCTGGTCCGAACTGGAAGGGCGGAACGCCGAAGGGAATCACGAAGGTGATCCGCTGCGAGACCGAGATCGCCTCGGCGCAGTTTCGAACCCAGCTATTCAATGCGGGCGATCTCGACAACGTCAAGAAGATCCAGACGCAGTACATCGTGAAGCCGCTGTCGTCGTTCCTCGGCCGGCCTGCGCCGAAGGCCGCGCCGCCGATCAGATTTCCGGCGCCGCTCACCTCAGCCGAGCAGAAGGCATCTCTCGAGTTTTTCTCGCGCATGAATTTCCTGCTTCAGTTCACGCCGACTCACCCTTCCGAGAAAGCTCTGAAGGCGCGCTTCGCAAAGATCGGCGTCGGCGCGGGCAAGTCCTTCGATCCGACCAAGCTTTCGCCGGAAACCCGAAAGTCGATGCAAGCAGGCATGGCCGATGCTTCGGCCGAGCTCGATCGTGTGAAGAGCCAGGTCAATGCGGGGAAAGTTGTCTCCGGCGACCTGTTCGGCACGCGCGACTACCTGAAGAACAACTACCCCTATCGCATGACGGCGGCCGCCCTCGGCATCTACGGCAATTCGAAAGAAGAGGCGATGTATCCGGCCTACTACGTGGATGGGGCTGGACACAAGCTCGACGGCGCCAACCGCTACACGCTGCGTTTTGTACCGGGCCAGTTGCCGCCGGTCGATGCGTTCTGGTCGTTGACGATGTACGAACAGCCGGCGAGCCTGCTGGTGGCTAACCCGCTCAATCGCTACCTGCTCAACTCGACGATGCTGCCCGAGTTCAAGCGCGACACCGATGGTGGGTTGACGCTGCTGATCCAGAACGAGTCCCCCGGCAAGGAGCTGGAGGCGAACTGGCTACCCGCGCCGAAGGGGCCCTTTTCCGTGATCATGCGGCTCTACCTGCCGAAGGCTGATGCGCTGAGCGGGAAGTGGACAGCACCGCCCTTGAACAGGGTGGCAAAGTGATCGCGAACAACCGCATCGTTTGTGCATTCTCGCTCTCACTCTTGGTCGCGGTGGCGGGAAGCGTCATCGCGTCTCCAGCCAACGCCCAGTCCAGCGCCGAGGAACTGGCCAAGAAGCTCGCCAATCCCGTCGCGGCGCTGATCAGCGTGCCGTTCCAGCTCAACTACGACCAGGACATCGGTCCTGCGCGCGGCGGCGACCGCTGGACGCTCAACATCCAACCGGTCGTGCCGATCGACCTGAACGCGGACTGGAACCTCATTTCGCGCACGATCCTGCCGGTGATCTCACAGGACGAGATCTACCCTGGCGCAGGCGGACAGAACGGCATCGGAGACGTGGTGCAGAGCCTGTTCTTCTCACCCAAGCAGCCGACGGCCGGTGGCTGGATCTGGGGCGTGGGGCCGGTGTTCCTGTTGCCGACCGGATCCGATGCGCTGCTGTCCGCAGACAAGTGGGGTCTGGGGCCGACGGCCGTGGTGCTGAAGCAGGAAGGGCCGTGGACCTACGGCATGCTGGCCAATCACATCTGGTCAGTCGGCGGCAGCGGCCCGCGGGATGTCAGCTCGACCTTCGTGCAGCCCTTCGTCAACTACACGACGCCGGACGCATGGTCATTCGCCCTTAATACCGAGAGCACCTACGACTGGGAGAACAGCCAGTGGTCGGTTCCGATCAACGTGATCGTCTCGAAGGTCACAAAAGTTGGCAATCAGCTCATCAGCGTCGGTGGCGGCCTTCGCTACTGGGCTGACAGCCCCGACAGCGGACCGCACGGGTTGGGCTTCCGCTTCGTTGTCACGCTGCTGTTTCCGAAGTAGACGCGCTGTCGAACTCAGCCAACAACGGGCGCCGGATATGCGATGCGATCATGGCGCCCGAACCCGAGCCCTCCGCGCATCGTGCTGGTCGGTTCTGCGTTTTGGTGGCACCACTTCTTCGTAGGAAATCATGATGACGAATCGCCGCCGCTTTCTCATCCACGCTGCCACAGCGTGCGTGCTGGCCTTCGCGGGCGGGGTGGCACTGGCGGCCGAGCCGCTTGGCTCCTGGAACGACGGACCGTCCAAGGCGCGAATCATTGCGTTCGTTGAAGGCGTCACGCACCCCGGTGGCAAGGACTTCGTGGCGCCGGCCGACCGCATCGCAGTGTTCGACAACGACGGCACGCTGTGGTCCGAGCAGCCGATGTACTTCCAGCTGGCGTTCGCGATCGATCGCGCCAAGGTGATGGTTGCGAAGGACCCGAACCTTGCGAAGAAGCCGGTAATCAAGGCTGCCGCGGCCGGCGACATGAAAGCGCTCGCGGCTGCGGGCGAGAAGGGCCTGATGGAGCTGCTGGCGCTGACACACGCCAACACCACGACGGAAGAGTTCGCGCAGATCGTTCGCGATTGGGCCAGAACAGCAACGCACCCGACGCTGAAGCGCCGCTATACGGAGCTCACCTACGCGCCGATGCGAGACCTGCTCGACTACCTGCGCGCCAACGGCTTCAAGACCTACATTGTCTCTGGCGGCGGCATCGAGTTCCTGCGCGTGATCTCCGAGGAACTCTATGGCGTGCCACCGGAGCAAGTGGTCGGATCGAGCATCAAGACGAAGTACGAAGTACGCAACGGCCAGCCGGTGATCGTTCGGCTGCCGGAGGTGGACTTCATCGACGACAAGGCCGGCAAGCCGGTGGCCATCCACAAGTTCATCGGCAAGCGCCCGATCGCCGCCTTCGGCAATTCCGACGGCGACTTCGAGATGCTCGAGTGGACCACGTCAGCGCCGGGGGCGCGGCTCGGGGTGATCGTGCGCCACGACGACGCGGCGCGCGAGTTCGCTTATGACCGCAAGTCGCACTTTGGACGGCTTGCGCGCGGCCTCGACGAGGCGCCGCAGCGAGGCTGGACCGTGGTCAGCATCAGGGACGATTGGAAGACCGTCTACCAGCCGCTGCGGCCGTGACTCGGCCGGGTTGCTAATCTATCGCCGCATGGCGAAAAGTGAACCTCGCGGGGCGACGGACGAATCCGGCGCAGCCGCCTCGGCCGCCGGGGCGGGATCGGGTAAGTCCACCGCATCGGGCCCGGTGGCACAGGCAAGCGGGGCGGTCGGCACGCGGCGTCCCTTGTGGCTGCTCCTGGGCATGGCCGCGGCAGCCATGCTCGCCGTCGCTTGGCTGTCGTCGCGGCCGCCGGCGGCGCCCGAGTTGCCTGCTGCCGCATCCGCCTCGTCAGCCGGCGTGGCGAAGGGGGTGCCGCCCGCGCCGGACTACGTCGGCGGCGCTGCCTGCGCCTCGTGTCATGCCAAGGAACACCAGGCATGGCAGGGCTCACATCACGACCGCGCGATGGCCGCGGCCTCCGAGGCGACCGTGCTCGGCAACTTCGGCGGCGCGAAGTTCAACCACGCCGGCGTGACCTCGACCTTTTTCCGCCGCGACGGCAGGTTCTTCGTCAACACGGACGGCCCCGACGGCCGGCTCGCCGAATTCGAGATCAAGTACACCTTCGGCATCACGCCGCTGCAGCAGTACCTCGTCGAACTCCCGGGTGGGCGCCTGCAGGCGCTCGGCATCGCCTGGGACGCGCGGCTGGCGAAGGACGGCGGGCAGCGCTGGTTCCACCTGTATCCGGACCGCAAGCTGAAGGCCGGCGATCCGCTGCACTGGACCGGCATTGACCAGACGTGGAACTACCAGTGCGCGGACTGCCACTCGACCAACCTGCGCAAGAACTACGACGAGAAGTCGAACAGCTACGCCACGAAGTGGACCGACATCAACGTCACCTGCGAGGCCTGCCACGGGCCGGGATCGAATCACGTCGCCTGGGCGAAGAAGGACGGCGACTGGCAGAAGCACCAGGGCGCTGGCAAGGGGCTCGCGGTGCGGCTCGACGAGCGCCGCGGTGTCGGCTGGGCGATCGATGCGCAGACCGGCAACGCGGTGCGCTCGCAGCCGCGCGAGTCGTCGCGCGAGATCGAGACCTGCGCCCGCTGCCACGCGCGGCGCGGGCAGTTCACCGATGCGTGGCACGCCGGCAACCGCCTCGCCGACGGCTATCGCGCCTCGCTGATCGAACCCGGCCTGTACTGGGACGACGGGCAGCAGCGCGACGAGGTGTTCAACTACGGCTCGTTCCTCGGCAGCCGGATGCACGCCAAGGGCGTGACCTGCTCCGACTGCCACGACCCGCACACGGGCAAGCTGCGGGCACCGGGCAACGACGTCTGCGGCCAGTGCCACGCGCCGGGCAAGTACGACGCGGCCTCGCACCACCACCACAAGGTTGGCTCGAAGGGGGCCGAGTGCGCCGCCTGCCACATGCCGGCGACGACCTACATGATCGTCGACCCGCGGCACGACCACAGCTTCCGCATTCCGCGTCCTGATCGCACGGCGAGCCTCGGCACGCCGAATGCCTGCAACAAGTGCCACGCAAACAGCAAGCCCGAGTGGGCGGCCGCCGCCGTTGGCAAGTGGTACCCGCAGCCCAAGCCCGGCTACCAGACCTTTGCCGAGGCGTTCGCGGCAGCCGAGCGCGGTGCGCCGGGCGCGCAGCGCGCGCTCCTTGAGGTGGCCGAAGACCGCGGGCTGTCGGGGTACGTGCGGGCGAGTGCGATCCGGCGGCTCGGCCGCTACCTGAGCCCGGCGACGCTACCCGCGGTCCGCCGCGCGCTCGGCGATCCGGACGCGCAAGTGCGCGCTGCTGCCGTGAGTGCGGTGGCCTTAGCAGATGCTGGCACGCGCGCGCAACTCCTGCCGCCCATGCTCGGCGATCCGGTTCGCCAAGTGAGGATGGATGCAGCGCGTGCGCTCGCCGGCGAACCGGAAGCCCGCCTGTCGCCGCAGGACCGCGCCCGATTCGCGACCGCGCTCGACGAGTACGCGGCGGCCGAGCGTTTCAACGCCGACCGGCCCGAGGGACGGGCGAACCTGGGCAACCTGTATGCGCTGCAGGGCAGGCACGAGGAAGCGAGCACGGCGTACCGCGCGGCGCTCGCTCTCGATCCGACCTTCGTGCAGGCGGCGCTGAACCTGGCCGATCTGCAGCGCAGCCGAGGCCTGGAGGACGAGGCCGAGAAGACGCTGCGCGACGCGCTGAAACGCGAACCGCGCTCGGCCCCCGCGCATTTCGCGCTCGGGCTGTCGCTGACGCGGCAGAAGCGCTCGGCCGAGGCGCTCAAGGAACTGGCGGAAGCGGCGAAGCTCGCCCCCGAAAACACGCGTTTCGTCTACGTCCACGCGGTGGCGCTGAACGACGCCGGCAAGGGCGGCGAGGCGCGGCGCGAACTCGAAGGCGCGCTGAAGCGGCAGCCCTACGAGCGCGACCTGCTGCTCGCGCTGGCGCTGTTCGAGCGCGATGCTGGCAACCGCGCCCGTGCTCTCGGCCACGCCCAACGGCTGGCGGAGCTCGAACCCGAAAGCCCACAGGTCCAGCAACTTGTCCGCGAGCTGGGCGGCGGACGCTGAGCGACGCGCAGGCGCGGGGGAGGTAGGGACGGGCGCGCTCCGGTCCGATCTCGCAATTCGCGCGACAATTCGCCGTCATCCACGAAGACGGGAAAGCAATGAAACACGGCGATCTCTCGCGGACGTTCAAAGCGGGTCTTGCCGTGCTGGCCGCCGCGGGGTGCCTCGCACTCGCACCGCTGCCCACGGCAGCGCAGGTTCCGGGCAAGGCATCCGCGGCTGAACTGAGCCGCAGCGCGAACAACGCGCTGCAGCAGCTGTACGCCAAGATCCCGGCGGCGAAGGCGATCGGCAAGGCGGCGTACGCGGTACTGGTGTTCCCGAGCGTCACCAAGGCCGGGCTGGGCATCGGCGGGCAGTACGGCGAAGGCGCGCTGATCAAGGGCGGCAAGGCGGTCGCCTACTACAACACCGCCGGCGCCTCGTACGGTCTGCAGGCCGGCGCGCAGACCTACGGCTACGCGATGTTCTTCATGAACGAGGCCGCCGTGAAGCAGCTCGACAAGACGGACGGCTTCGAGGTCGGCGTCGGCCCGAGCGTCGTCTTGCTGGACGAAGGCAAGGCCAAGACCGTGACCTCGACGACGATGAAGGACGATATCTACGCCTTCATCTTCAGCCAGAAGGGGCTGATGGCCGGGCTCGGCGTGCAGGGCAACAAGATCACCCGGATCCGCCCGAAGTGAGCGACCAGCAGCGGAGCGATCGGGCCGCAGTCACCCGGCGATGAGAATCGACTTCGTCTCCGACGTCACCTGCCCGTGGTGCGCAATCGGATTCGCCGCGCTCGAGCAGGCGCTGCAACGGCTGGGCAGCCAGATGCCGATCGAACTGCACCTGCAGCCGTTCGAGCTGAACCCCGGCATGCCGCCGGACGGCGAGGACTTCCTGCGCTACATGGCGCGCAAGTACGGCGCGACGGCGGAGCAGGTCGCCGAGCGGCGGGCGGTGATCCACAGCCGCGGTACCGAGGTCGGCTTCGCCTTCGGCCCGCGCACGCACGTGTGGAACACCTTCGACGCGCACCGGTTGCTCCACTGGGCGGGCCTCGAGGGTCGACAGAGGGAACTGAAGCGCGCGCTGCTCGCCGCCTATCACGCGCGCGGCGAGAACCCGGGGGCGCACGACGTGCTGCTGCGACTGGCTGGCGAGGTCGGGCTCGACGTCGAGCAGGCGCGCGCCGTGCTGGAAAGCGGGCAGTACGCGGCCGAGGTGCGCGAGCAGGCGCGCCACTGGCAGGCGCTCGGCATTCATTCGGTGCCGTCGATCATCGTCGACGAGCGCCACCTGATCCAGGGCGGCCAGCCGGTCGAGGTCTTCGAGCGCGCGCTGCGCGAGATCGCCGCCGGTCGTGCCGGCGACTGACCCGACGATGGCACGCAAGGACGACCCCGAGCAGACGGCCCGCCTCGCCGACATGCTGGCGGCGATGGGCACCGAGCCGCGGCTGCGCATCGTGCGGCTGCTGCTGGCGGCGCATCCGGGCGGCATGGTGGTCGGCGACATCGCGGCCGAGCTGGGGATCGCCAACCCGACGCTGTCGCACCACCTCGAGAAGCTGCGCAACGAGGCACTGGTGACGGCGCGTCGCGACGGCACCTTCCTCTGGTATTCCGCCAACACGGCGGCGCTGCAGGAGCTGCTCGGCTTCCTGTACGCGGAGTGCTGCACCCGCAACAGGGTGATCGAACCGAGCCGGATCGTCTGCTGCAAGTGACCGACGGGAGAACGAGATGTCTGCTGCCGAACAGGATGTGAAGGAAGTCGTGCGCGAGAAGTACGGCGCCGCCGCGCGGCGCGTCAGCCAGGGCGGCGGCTGCTGCGGCGGCAGCAGCTGCGACCCGATCACCGCCAACCTGTACGACCCGGCGCAGGGCGGCGAAGTGCCGGCCGACGCGCTGGCTGCGTCGCTCG
Organism: uncultured Burkholderiaceae bacterium; assembly: GCA_964610575.1. Taxonomy (GTDB): domain Bacteria; phylum Pseudomonadota; class Gammaproteobacteria; order Burkholderiales; family Burkholderiaceae_F; genus JADJWR01. Next base: position 2,574 of record CAZSYX010000075.1, on the reverse strand, counting down.
GCTGCGGCAACCCGACGGCGCTCGCGGAGCTGAAGGCCGGCGAGACGGTGCTCGACCTCGGCTCGGGCGGCGGCATCGACGTGCTGCTGTCGGCACGCCGGGTCGGGCCGACGGGTAAGGCTTTCGGCCTGGACATGACCGAAGAGATGCTGGCGCTGGCCGAGGAGAACAAGCGCAGGAGCGGCCTGGCCAATGTCCACTTCCTCAAGGGCGAGATCGAGAACATTCCGCTGCCGGACAACTCGGTCGACGTGATCATCTCCAACTGCGTGATCAACCTGTCGGGCGACAAGGACCGCGTGCTGCGCGAGGCCTTCCGCGTGTTGAAGCCCGGCGGTCGCTTCGCGGTGTCCGACGTCGTCGTGCGCGGTGAGGTACCGCCGGCGATCCGGCGCAACATGGAACTGTGGGCCGGTTGCGTGGCCGGCGCGCTGTCCGATCGCGACTACCTCGACAAGCTGGTCTCGGCGGGCTTCGACGACGCCGCCATCGAGGTCACCCGCGTCTACGCTGCCTCCGACGCGCGCGAACTGCTGGCCGGGCAGGGCGAGGACCTGGAGGCGCTGGCCAGCGAAGTCGATGGCAAGTTCGTCGCCGCCTTCGTGCGGGCGACGAAGCCGGGGGCCGGTGCGGTGCCGCGTGCGTCCGCAACGAAAGCCCCGTCGTGCTGCGCGCCGTCTTGCTGCGGCGGCAGCTGACATCTTCCGCCGCGCGGCCCGTTGCTGATCGTTGTCGCCCCAGCGGAGGCCGGGGCCCAATCTTCCAGCGCCGAAACCTGGTTGCCGGCCTGCGCCGGCACGATGGCGAGTTGTCTGCCGGATGCTCCCTCGGCTTGACACCGCTCAACCACCGCCAGCACAGCGCGCCTAGGGTTTATCCATCGCTCCGGGATTCCGGAGAAGAGCATGATGGACTGGCTGTCGACCCATGCGCCGGCCATGCTGGCCGGCGGGCTGCGCAACCTCGCCGCTTACCTCGCCGCGCACGTGCTGTTGTGCCTGCTGCCGGCGTTCTTCATCGCCGGCGCGATGTCGGCGCTGATCCCGAAGGAATCGGTGACCCGCTTCCTTGGCCGCAATGCGCCGGGCGTGGTGTCCTATCCGGCGGCCGCTGCCGCGGGTTCGCTGCTTGCCGTCTGCTCCTGCACGATCGTTCCGCTCTTTGCCGGCATCTACAAGAAGGGCGCCGGCATCGGCCCGGCGATCACGTTCCTGTTCTTTGCGCCGGCGGCCAATATCCTGGCGCTGGTCTACACCGGCGGCGTGATCGGCGTCGACCTGGCGCTTGCGCGCTTCGTCCTGTCGCTCGCCTTCGGCATCGGCATCGGCTTGATCATGGCGCTGCTGTTCCGCGCCGACGACGCCGAACACGATCGCGCGACTGACGACGTCTTCAGCGCGCAAGCCGGTGCCGGCATGCGGCGGCCGGCACTGCTTTTCCTGCTGATCTGGATTGCGCTGCTTCTCGCCGGCACATTGAAGCTCGGGCTGCTGACCGGCACCTATGCGCAGTTCACCGTTCCCTGGGCCGGCGCCGACGCTTGGCAGACCACGCTCGACCGGCTGGTGCCGTACAACGCGCACAACGGCGAGGAGGGCGTCTCGGCCCAGGGCGTGCTGCTCATCGTGCTGCTGGCGGCGATCGGGCTTGCCGCGTGGCGGGGGCTGGAGAACATCCATGACGGCGTCACGCGCTGGACGCGGGCCTGCCTCGCGCTGATCGCCGCGACGCTGCTGCTCGCCGCGCTGGCCATCGAGGCCACGCCCGCTGGCCTGCGCATCGGGCTGACCGGCAAGTTCTTCGGCATCGCCGTCGGCCTCGGCGCGCTTCACTTCCTCGCCCGGCAGCGGCTGTCGGGCGACGAAGTGCGCGACTGGCTGTGGGAGTCGTGGCGCTTCGTCAAGCAGATCTTCCCGCTGCTGGTCGCCGGCGTGTTCGTGGTCGGCATGATCCGGATCGTCATCCAGCCCGAGTGGATCGAGGCGGTCGCCGGCACCAACTCGATCGTCGGCAACCTGGCGGGCGTGGCCTTCGGCGTGTTCATGTACTTCCCGACGCTGGTCGAGGTGCCGATCGCGCAGATGTTCCTCGACCTCGGCATGCACCGCGGGCCGCTGCTCGCCTACCTGATGGCCGATCCGGAGCTGTCGCTGCAGAGCGTGCTGATCATCGCGGCGATCATCGGCCGGACCAAGACCTTCACCTATGTCGGCTTCGTCGCGCTGTTCAGCGCGGTAGCGGGCTACAGCTACGGTGCCTGGATCGACGGCACGCCGCTCGTTGTGCTGCTTCTCTCGCTGGCGGCATTCGTCGCCTTGCTCGCCGCGCTGCTGACATTTGCGTCGCGCCGCTCGGCCGCCCTTCACGGAGTCTGATCATGCTCACCATCAAGGTTCTTGGTCCCGGCTGTGCCAACTGCCGCAAGCTCGAAGAGATCGCCCGCGCCGCCGCGGCCTCCGCCGGCGTTACAGCCGAGGTCGTCAAGGTCACCGACATGCAGCAGATCGTCGGCTACGGCGTGCTGAAGACGCCCGGCCTCGTGATCGACGAAAAGCTGGTCTGCTCCGGCCGCAT
>CAZSYX010000074.1:0-16364 GCA_964610575.1 uncultured Burkholderiaceae bacterium | reverse complement strand
AGGTGTCTGCTTCCGGGTAAGTTGGCGGTCTCACCGCCACGGCGGGTTCTGGCCGGTTGCTCCTGCTCGCGTTCGAGTCCGAGAGTTGACCGTCGCGGCGATCCCCTGAAGTGCCAATCTCCGCTTTGGGCGAGAGGGTGCAATCTCTCCAACCGGCCACTTCCTGTCGCCCGCGCGCTCTTGGGCCGACGAGGGCTACGGCCGGTCATCGAGGTACGGCTGACATCGCTCGACGGCATGCACTCGGTGCCGCAATCCGCGAAGCCGGCGTTCGACGAACGGCAGTGCCGGCAGATCCTAGATGCGGTTCCAGCGTCAGCTTGCTTGAGTCTCGAACTGGCGCAACCGACCCGAAGGCGACATTCACCGCCTTTGATTGGTCGCCGCGAAGCAGGCGCTGGCGGAGTGCGCTTCTGGCGCAGTACCCCTAATGAGTTCTCCCATGGGATTGGCTTCGTGCGGGTGCCATCGCAGGTGTCAGCGTGGCCCGCGTTCGCTCGCGATGAGCCGAATGGCCGGTCTTCCAGGCGGCGAGCTGGGCCAACTGCATATCCCTATGGCTGTTGGGCGTCCGGCCCCGGCGGCGAATCGGCATTCTGCGCCGGCCGGCCTGCCCCCACGCCCAACATACCGCCGGCGGCCATACCGGCGCCACCCTGGCCGCCGCCACCACCCACTCGGCCACCCGTCCTCGCCGCATTGCCGCGCCCGCCCGCCGCAGAAGAGCGCAACGGACCCTGCCCGGGAATCTCCAGGTCGGCCGGCACGGATTCGAGGTCCAACACCTCACGGATGAAGTCGCGTAGCGACCGCACCAGCCGGGCCGTCTCGATCTTGCGGCCAGCCACCATGTCGCTGGCGGCCTGCGCAGCCAGCCGTACCTGCTCGGCCGTGCCCAGCAGAACCACGTCCGACAGTGCCGCCTCCACCGTATCGCGGATGCGGCGGCTGCGCTCGGAGCCGCTCCACTCCTGCATGGCCTCGCCCTGCGAGTTCTCCAGCGCGGCGGCAGTGCGCGCGCGTACATCGCGCAGATGGCTGGGGTCCACGGCCAGGTTGCCTGTAAACGATCCGCCCAGCGTTCTGTAGGCCGCGATCAGCGTCTTGAGCCGCTCGTTGATCTGGCGGTTCTGGCGTTCGCGGCGCTGCTGCACGCGCTGCATCACCACCAGCCGGATGCCCACGGCTATGACGGTCACCAGTACCAGCCCCAGCAGCGTGGACAGAACGCCCTGCCAGGAGCTGAAGTCGAACAAGCTACGCATGTCGCAAGCGTAGCAATGCGGGGAGGTCTCTGAGTACTTCTGCCAGTTGCCAACGACCGCTCCTGGCCGGTTGTTCGCTTTCGCGATCAGGCCCGACAGTTGACCTGCGCGGCGAGCGCCTGATCTGCCAACCTTCGTTTTGGGCGAACAGGGGCAATCTCGGCAACCGGCCACCAACGGTCCTCGACGAACGGCCGCTCTTTGGCGGCAAGGTTCGCTGGATGTCCGGCAAGTTCGCTTAAGCCTCGCGTTGGCGGTCGCGGCCAAAACGAGGCGCTGACCTTCGCGGCCCATTATATGGCTTGACACACCATATCGTCGTGGCATGATGCAGGCATGCCCAAAGCCCGGTTGCTCCTGCGCACGCGAACCTCGGTGCATGGTGGGGTGGTGGAAATGACGGTGTGGAGCGTCCCGCTGCCGGTGCAGCCTTCGGAGCACGCATTCAAGTACCGCCTGGTTTTCGTGCGCGGCGGGCAACGCCTTGTGGGCTACGACAACGAACGCGGCAAAGGGGATCACAAACATATTGGCGGGCGGGAATACAAGTACCGCTTCACTGATATCGACACTGTGGTGGGTGACTTCCTGCGCGATGTGGAGAAACTGGCATGACTGCATCCAGCAAGGTCTTGAACGTCAAGGTTGGCGAGACGCTGCAACAGGCCGGCAAGCGTGCAGCAGACGCCATGCGCGCGGCGGCCGCCGGCAAGGCGGTGACCCCGTACTTCGGCATCAGCTTTCAGCAGGTCGGCCAGATGCTGGCCACCTTCACTCCGAAACGCTGGGAGTTGATCGCCGCGCTTCGTGAGGTAGGGCCAATGACGGTGGCCGGACTGGCGCGTTATCTTGGGCGCAACTACAAGAACGTACACGCCGATGTTCAGCAACTGATCGAGTGGATGGCCGTAGAACGTGGCGACGATGGACGCGTGAGCGTGCCTTGGTCGGAGATCGTTGTGGACATGAAACTGCCCGAGCGGGCGGCAGCTTGAAGCATGCCGTGTGGGGCCGCCGTGCGTCGGACCCACACCTGCACAGAAGTGCCGCACGGGCGCGGATCGACGTGTGCACGACAGTCGGCTTTGCGCCGCGCAACTCCATGATCTGAGTTTCGCCTGCGGGTCGGTTGCGCCTGTTCGTCACCGTGACCAGCTGACGCTGGAGTCGCCAGGGTGCCAGCCGTCCGCGCGAACGACCGCTGTCGCGGAGCCCCTGCGCTAAAGTCGAACGCTGCGAACGACCGGTGACCGAGTTGGACCGGTCACTCGATCAGAAAATCGTGACCGGCCGGAAGGGGTCGGTCTGCCCCAGTCCGGGGTCTGCTATCGGGGTGCCTTGTCATACGCAGCTTGCGTATGCAGGCTGCTCGAGGGAATGCGGCCGCCGGGCAAGGGGGCGCTGCTAGGATCTGACGCGGTCGAGCCGGCCATCCGCTGGCGTCAAGAGCCGGTAGACCGACCGTCGGAGGTCGCAAGACGTGAAGCACTCGCGCATCGTTGCAGCAGTGTTCGCTGGGGTGCTCGCGGCCGCTGGAGCGGCTCCGTCGCAGGCCCAGGTGGCTGCCGGCGCAACCATCGGGTGGGGCTGGCCCGGCTACGGCCCCTATGTGCCATATCGCTACGGGCCGCACTGGTACGGATGGCTCGGTCCGTGGGGGCCCTGCGGCGCGAGCGCGTGCGTCGACAATCCGTACCTGCGCCGAGCGATCCAACGCGAACTGGCGCAGCTGGAGTATCTGCGCGAGCTTGAGGAGCGTGCCCAGCGCGGCTTTCAGTCATACGGAACGCCGCTGTACGGCGCGCGCGGCGACTGGCCGCCTCCCACCCCGGAGGCGCAGGTGCAGCCGGCCTACCGCGGCTCGGGCGAGATCCGGCCCGAGTTCAGCGGGACCGGCCAACCTCGCCAAGATTCCGCCGGGCCGCCTCGCTGACGACCACTGCACGGCGGAACTGCTGCGGCCCGTGAGCGCGCGGCCAAGACCATCAAGCTGACCGCCTGTCGTCGCCTTGCCGGTCGCGCAGGCGAATGACTGCTGTCGCCGAAGCATGATCGCCGCGCCGAGTCCTGCGGACGTCGGGTGGCTGGGCTGTTCCTGTCACTCGACCTCGACCCGCTCGAGTACTTCGCCGTGCACGGAAGCGGAGGCACGCTGCGGCGACCGCCATTGACGCCGAGGACGCTGCCGTGTGCTCCCGGCCCATGGGCCTGCAGCAGGCAGGCGACTGAAACACGCTCCGCCTGCATGGCAGCGGCGTCGTCGCGCAACCGCTGCTCCAGCGGCACCGTCATGCGGCCCTGGGCGCGGCCGCTCAGCCTGTCGGCAGCGTGCGGGCGGAGTGGGAACCGTAGCTGCCGCCGCCGCGACGCCACAGGGCGATGAGCAGATGCAGCCCTGCGCCGAACAGGACGAGCAGCGCGCTGCCGATGCCCCAGACCGCCCAGGTCGCCATGGTCAGGCCACCGGCGACGGCGGGCGCCGCCTGGAGCAGGCTCTCGACGACGGGCCCCAGGCCCGACAGCAGCGCGGTCAACGACTGCGCGATCTCCGGCGGCACCCAGGGCGCCAGCCAATCGGGCAGGCGCAAACCGCCGACGCCCGATGCGGCACCGGACAAGGCGCCTGCATTCGAGACTGTCCAGGCGGCGAGGGCATGCAGCGCCCAGGCCGTGAACGACCAGAGCGCCAGGAGCACGACGACGACGAACCAGTTGATGGCGTAGAACACGATGAGGTCTCCGTTGACGAGGCAATGGGCGACACTGTGGGGATGCCAGCCTATCGAATAAACCAGCCTCAATCGCACATAAGATTCGTTTTTTCCGAAGCGGAGGCCGCATGCTGAACTACCGCCATCTCCACTACTTCTGGGTCGTCACCAAGGAGGGCGGTTTCGCCCGCGCCGCCGAGCGGCTGGACATGGCCGTGCAGACCATCAGCGCGCAGGTGCGCGAGCTGGAGAAATCACTCGGACATCAGCTGCTCAAGCCTTCGGGCCGCGGCGTGGCCCTCACCGAGGCCGGCCAGGCCGCCTTCGCGCGTGCCGAGGAGATCTTCCAGTTGGGCCAGTGCATCGCCGACGAGGTGCGCGAGGCGGCCAGCGGCAAAGTGGCGAGGCTGGCGGTCGGGCTGTCCGACGGCATCTCCAAGCTCGCCGCCCACGCGCTGCTGGAGCCGGTGCTCGCCACGCCCAGTCTGCGGCTGGTCTGCCATGAAGGGGAGTTCGAGCAGTTGCTGGCCGAACTCGCGCTGCATCACCTCGACGTGGTGCTGGCCGGACAGGCCGCGCCGCGCAACCCGAACCTGCGCCTGACCAGCGAGCGTCTCGTCGATTCACCGGTGGAGTGGTACGGCCCGGCCAGGCTGGTCGGCAGGACCGAGCGGGACCGCTTTCCGCAGTCCTTGAACGAGCTGCCGGTGCTCCTGCCTACCGGGCACTCGGCCCTGCGCTCGACGCTGGACCGCTGGTTCGAGTCGCAGGGCCTGCGGCCCCGCATCGTTGGCGAGTTCGAGGACAGTGCGCTGTTGGCGGTGTTCGCGGCCCGAGGGCTCGGTGTGTTCCCGGTCAGCCGGCTCGGGGCGGACGACATTGGCCTGATGCGCGGACTTCGGCTGCTCGGCCGCAGCGAAGGCGTGAAGGAAGAAGTCCACGCCATCCGCTCACGTCGGGGACAGCACCACCCGCTGGTGCAACGGATCGTCACCTCCGCAGGGAAGCGCTCCGGCGCCTGAGCGCCTGGCGATCAGGCCGGCTGAAGCGCTGCCGGTGGCGCGCGGGTCGGCAGATCATGGTCGCCGATCTGCCAATGCTTGCGGGCAGCCGCCATCACCAGTGCTTCGGCATCGGCCAGGTGCTGGTCGGCCCCGGCCGCAGCGCTGGCCAGGCGCAGCACCTGGCGCTGCAGCGCGGGCGCGTCCACCTCGGCCATCAACGAAGCAAGGGCGGCCTCATCGACGCTGCACATCATCGAGCCGCTGCCATAGGCACCCATGAGCAGGTCTTCGCAGAGGGTGTGCACCACCTGCGCGAAGTTGCCGGGTGCCAGGCCGAGCTCGCGCTCGATCTGGAGCTGTTGCAGGGTTTCGATCTCCGAGCGGCAGACATGGCCGTCGGAGATCAGCACCAGCGCGACGATGCGCGCGGCGGTTTCGGGGCTGTTTCGGGGGTAGCTGCGCACGGTAGAACTCCTCTTCAAGCAAGTGGTTGGGGTTGAACGGCGGGAAGTCGCGGCGCTGGCTCACTCGCCGCGGTAGGGGGTTCGTCTTGCCGGCAGACGACCCGGACGGTCGGCCCGGATCGGAATCGGCGCCGGCGACAGCGCCGGCTGTGGCCGACCCACCCTGAGCGACTCCTGCAACGACCGCAGGGCCCGGCCCAGTCGCGCAAGGACGAGGGATCCGAATCGCGGATGGCGCTTCATGGTTGGCTAGACGAAGAGTGGCAAGGGCCTGCAATGTGCATCCGCCGGAACTTCGAAGGAAGCAGAACTTCCATGACTTGCACGTAGGAAAAGCCGAACCATCACGCCGGCCCCGTCGTCGTCTCGTCCGTCGCGAAGGACTGGCGAACCGCGCTCGACGACGCGCTGTCCCGGGCCGCGCGGTTCGTCTTGCGCCTCTGGCAGCACATCGGCGCCGAACGCCGGCTGCGTCGGTAGGCGCCGACGGGGCGGCCCTGCAGTGGCCCGCCCGGGCATCGTGTTCACGCTGGCCGGGTATTTCGGACTGCTGTTCACCAGCCTCCGGAGCCGGTTCGGTATCGGCGGACCGGGCGGGCGAGCAATGCCCCACAGGCTTTGCGGCTGGAACGGAATTCGAAAGAAGCGGACCCCGGTGCCGGCGGCTCAGATGAGCTTGAGCCAAATCTCATTGCGTCGCATGAACCAGGGCACGAACGGGGCGTTGTAGCGGGAGTAGATCGGGCTACCCGTCGTACGCAGTCCTGCTGCCCCGACCCCGCGCTCCAGCTTCTCCAGGTGTTCCTTGTAGTTACGCTCGGACCAGGTGCCCGAGTATCGGATGACGGCGAAGCGGCCACCTGAAACTTCCTTGAGCCTGACCTGAGGGTCCAGGGGTTCGGGCAAGGTCTCGAGCGTGTACTCGCTCGGCATCGTGAATTGCACGACATACCCGCCGTCGGCAGCGGCCTGGGTCACAGGCGCGGTCATCTCGATCCTGGCGGGGGCAGGTGCCTGCGCAACCGGCGCGGTCATCGAGATCTTCCGTTCGCCCTTGTTCTTTCCAAAGATATAGCCCGCCAGGATTCGGAAGCCCCGGTTGCCCGCCTCCTCGGCCGGGCCAGGGACAACGACTTCAGCAACGAGGTACGGTGCGTACTCGCGGATCTCGAAGCTGTCGTACTGGCGCACGACGGTGTACTTTGGCTCTTCGATTGCGCTCGCCATAGGAGACAGCAGGCCCAAGACAACGGCTGCGGCAACTGCGGCAAGACACCTCATGCAGTCCAGCCGGTACTTCAAGGATCCATTCATTGCGCAGTCAGTCTACGGTCCTCGGCCCACACCCAGTGATGGGAAACATGTCGGTCTATTGGCCGGGGCCTGACCCGGCGGTCAACCGGACCGTCCTCGGCGCCGGCCCTGAACGCCCCCGGACAGCGCTCACGCATGTGGCGGCCGACCTGCCGCTGATGAAACCTCGGAGCTAAGGCAAACTGCGCGCCGTGATCGCGCTCATCTACGCCCATCCGCATCCCGCACGCTCGCGCGCCAACCGGGTGTTGCTCGACTCGGCGCGCTCCGCAGCCGGCGTCACGGTGCGGTCGTTGTACGACACCTATCCGGACTTCGAGATCGACGTCGACGCCGAGCGCCGCCTGATCACCCAGGCGAAACTGATGGTCTGGCAGCACCCCATCATGTGGTACACGGCGCCGGCCCTGCTGAAGCTGTGGTTCGACACGGTGCTTGCGCACGGCTGGGCCTATGGCGAAGGAGGCACGGCACTCGTCGGCAAGTCGTGCCTGTGGGTCACCACCACCGGCGCACCGCCGGACGGCTACACGACCAGCGGCATCCATCGCCATCCGTTCGAGGCATTCGTGCCGGTGATGGAGATGACGGCGCGTTACTGCGGCATGCACTGGCTGGAACCGATCGTCGTGCACGGCGCGCATCAGATCGACGCGGCCGAACTGCAATCCCATGCGAGTCGATATCGGGCCGCGCTGGAGGCCTTCGCGCGGGAAGCCGCCCATGGCTGAACCTTCGATCCTGCGCGACGCGCTCGTCTACCTCGGCGCAGCGGTGATCTGCGTGCCGCTCGCCAAGCGCAGCGGACTGGGTTCGGTGCTCGGCTACCTGGTGGCCGGTTTCCTGATCGGCCCGTCCGCTTTGCGCTGGGTCGGCGACGTGCAGTCGACGCTGCACTTTGCCGAATTCGGCGTCGTGCTGATGCTGTTCCTGATCGGCCTCGAACTCGATCTGAAGCGGCTCATCGAGATGCGGCGCGCGGTATTCGGCGGCGGCGCGCTGCAGATGACGGCGTGCGGCATGGTGCTGGCGGCCGGCCTGCTCGGGCTGGGACTTCCGTGGCAGGCGGCGCTCGTGGCCGGCCTGGCGCTGGCGATGTCCTCCACCGCCATCGCCGTGCAGACGATGAACGAGCGCAACCTGATGGCGGCACCGGTCGGCCGCGCCAGCTTCGGCGTGCTGCTGTTCCAGGACATCGCGGCGATTCCGCTGATCGCCTTGGTGCCGTTCCTCGGCACCGGCACCGGCGGCGGGGAAGGCTGGCTCGGCGCCGGCAAGGCCGTCGCCGCGATCGTCGCGGTGGTGCTGATCGGCCGCTTCGCCATTGCGCCGCTGATGCGGCTGATCGCCAAGGCCAACGTACGCGAGATCTTCACTGCCTTCGCGCTGCTGCTGGTGGTCGGCATCGCGCAGCTGATGGCGGGCGCGGGCCTGTCGATGGCGCTGGGCGCGTTCCTCGCCGGCGTGCTGCTGGCGAGTTCCGAGTACCGCCACGCGCTGGAAACAGACATCGCGCCGTTCAAGGGGCTGCTGCTGGGACTGTTCTTCATCGCCGTGGGCATGTCGATCGACCTGACGCAGGTGCTGGCGCGGCCCGGCCTGCTGGCGGTCCTGGTGATCGGCTTGCTGACACTGAAGGGCGCCGCGCTGGCGCTGATTGCGCCGACGCTCGAGGTGCCGCGCGCGGAACGGTGGCTGTTCGCCGCGCTGCTGGCGCAGGCCGGTGAGTTCGCGTTCGTGGTCTTCGGCGTCGGCCGCGAGGCGCGCGTGCTGCCGCGCGACTGGGAAGGGTTGTTGACGGCAGCGGTGGCCCTTTCGATGGCCGCCACGCCGCTGCTGCTGATCGCGTTCGACCGCCTGACCGCCCGCCGTGCGAGAGCGGAACGTTCGCCGGACGCGATCGACGACGACACGGCGCCGGTGATCATCGCCGGCTTCGGCCGCTACGGGCAGATCGTCGGTCGCGTGCTGCTGGCGCAGGGCATCCGGATCACGGTGCTCGATCACGATCCCGACCAGATCGAGTCGATCCGCAAGTTCGGCTACAAGGTGTTCTACGGCGACGCCACGCGGCTCGACCTGCTGGAGGCCGCCGGCGCGGCCAAGGCCAGGCTGCTGGTGGTGGCGATCGACGACGTGGCCGACAGCCTGGCGCTGGTGGACCGCGTCAGGGAGAGTTTCCCCAACCTGGCGATCGTCGCCCGCGCGCGCAACGTGCGGCACTGGCTCGAGCTCGCCGACCGCGGTGTCGCCGCGGTCGAACGCGAGACATTCGAGTCGGCGCTGAAGAGCGCGCGCGCGACGCTGACGCTGCTCGGTGTCGAGCCCTACGAGGCGCGCGAAGTGGCCGACGCGTTCAGGCGGCAGAACCTGGCGACGCTGGCGGCCCTGCTGCCGCACTTTCGTGACGAGGCAAGGACCGTGGCGATTGCCAAGAGCGGGCGCGAGGAACTGGAAGAAAACCTGAGGCGCGACCGCGAGGCTCGCGCGCAGCGATCCGCGGATGGCTGGCACTGAGTGCGCCGGGAATTGCGTAGCGGCTTGAGCGTCGACACGCCGTCAGCCGCAGGCGGCCCTATGCGGACCGTCGACGCGGGCACTCGTCAGTACAGCCGGACGGCAGAGTCGAAGTACCAGGTTCGGCGGATTTCGATCACGTCGAACTCGCTGGCCAGTGCAGGCGGGAACGCCGGGTAGGGTCTCTGGCTTTCGACGATGCGCCGTATCGCTTCATCGACTTCCGCCACGCCGCTGGACAGCACGAAGGTCACCGACTCCACCGATCCGTCGCTTCGGATGGCCACCGTCACCATCGGGTTGGTGTGAGGCCGCTTCGCCACGTCGCGGACCGTGTCGACCGACGTGTTGAACTGGATCTTCCGGGCCCACGCCTCCGCGTACTGGACGAGTTCGACGTTGGCGTCGGTGCGCCCCCATAGCCTGGCCCGACGTGCGGTGCTCAGCGACAGGGGCAGCGTGGAGGGCGAGCGAGCGGCCGTCGAGGCGGCTTCGCGCCGGGCGGCTTCCTCGTCGAGCTGACGTCCAATGGCTCGCAGCCGCGCTTCCCGCCTTGCTTGCTCCTCCTGCTCCGCCTGGACGCGCGCGGCCTCCTTCCGCGCCACCTCCAACCGTGCGGCGTCTTGGCGCTCGGCCTCCAGTCGCGCCGCCTCCCGGCGAGCGAGCTCCTGGCGCTGCGCCTCCAGCTGTGCCGCCGCCAACCGTGCGGCGTCCTGGCGCTGCGCCTCCAGTCGCGCTCCCTCCTGACGCGCCAGCTCCTGACGCTGCGCCTCCAGTTGTGCCGCCGCCAACCGTGCGGCGTCCTGACGCTCGGCCTCCAGTCGCGCCGCCTCCCGGCGAGCGACCTCCTGGCGCTGTGCCTCCAGCTGTGCCGCCGCCAACCGCGCGGCTTCCTGGCGCTCGGCCTCCATTCGCGCGTTCTCGACCCGCTCGGCTTCCTGACGGGCGGCCTCGACCCGCGCCGCCTCTTGCCGTGCCGCCTGCCGCTGTGCCTCTCGCTCCGCACTTTCGAGCTTGGCCAGTTCGACGGCTCGCTCCCGCGCCTCCGCGTCGATTCGCTCCTGCACGGCATCGCCGCCATCCCGAGGCGCCGGCATCACGGTCTCCGGGCTCGAAGCGCCCGGCGCTGCCGCGATGACAGGCGTTGGCACTGATGGCGCGGCGGGCACGACCGACGTGGCCTCGTCGGGCCGCTCCGGGGCGATCACGGCCGGCTCGGGGATCGGTCGGGGCGCCGCGTCACCGGGCTTGTCGGCGCGCAAAGGCGCGTTCGCGGGGTCCGCGCCGGCCGCGGCATTCCGCCTTGGCTCGGCCTGCGCCGTCGGCTGGGCCGCGGGCACGATCGCGACTGCCATTCCCCCCGGCGGCAGTGCAGTGGACAAGGATGGGGTCGGCGCCGGCCCGCCGGCAACAGGCGCTGCGATCGATGCACGCCGCGGAGGCCCCGCGACCGACGTGATGGCCGGCTCGGCGGCTGCGACACGCGTAGAAACGAACACGACGCGCAGATCGGGCGCCTCGACCCGTCGATCCCGCCATGGGAAGCTGAAGCCCGGCAGCCCGACTCCCTGGCCACCGACGGTCAGGCTCAGCAGCAGCGCGTGCATCAGCAGCGAGAGCAGCAGCGCAATGGCTTGTCGCCTGTGTTCAGGGCTCATGCGTTGACTCGGCTGCTGACAGCGTCCTGTGGCTCGAGAAGATCGCTCCGGCTTCGTCGGGGTAGACGGCGGTGTCCGCGCGGCGCCGGAGCCCGTGGAACTCTAGCGTGCTCCGACTTCCCTGCCGGGACACCGCTCTTGGCGCGGGGCGGGATGCCCCCGCCCGGTGCGCGCGGTCCTGACAGCCCCACCGGCCATGGCCTCCTCAAATCCCGGGGCGGTTCAGGCGATCGGCTGACTGCTGCCTGCAGCGAGTGCCTCTTGGCGAGTGCCGCCGAGTGCGAACGACCCGTCTAGTCCGTGCGCATTACTCGGTTGACGTGCGCGCTCAATACACTGTTACGCAGTTCAACAAGCTCATAACGGTTGACCATGAAAACCTACTCGGTCGCCTTTCAGGGGCTGCCCAAGAATGCAGAGGCCTCAGCGCGGTCGATGATGATGCTTTTGCTGCCGATGCTCGGCAACCGCTGGCAACTGAGCGAGGCGACAAAGAGCGACGTGGTGATACTCGAAGCCGACGCGCTGGCCGAACTGAACCGCGCCGGAGCCGCCCGCTCCGGCGCGTTGTATGTCGTGTTCGCGGAGTCGGTTGCGCCGCCAGCCAGTGCCTTCTGTACGGTCCGCCGGCCGCTGAACAGCTCGCGCCTGATCGAAGTGCTGAACAAAGCGCAGACGGAACTCGAGCGGGCTGCGAACGGCAAGGGAGAAACCACGAACATCGCGAGCCGCCTCGGCCGCGAATCCACAGAAGTCCGCGGCATCCACTCTCCGATGCGAGCCGCGATCCGCTGGGCGCTGCAGGATCGGTCGCACGCATCGACCGTGCTGAACCGCACGCATGAGCGCATTCTTTCGGTGCTGCCGGGAAAGGGATTCAGCACGCGATTGAGCGCATCGGAGATCGCCGATCTGATCCGTTCGAACAATCAGGTCATCTTGCTGATCCTCAACAGCCAGGAACAGGCTGAAGTGTCGAGCAGGCTGCGCAAGTTCGAACCCAGGGCCAAGCTGGAGTGGATCTACTGGCTGACCGGCTCCAACGGTGAACTGCGGCCGGAACTGCACGTGACCAAGCCGTACAGGCTGCGCTGTTGGCCGGACTTCAGTCGCCTGCCGCACTATCGGGCCGACGTGCGCATGGCGTCGTTGCTCAAGGTCGATGCGCTGACGGTCGGCGAACTGGCCAAAGATGCCGACGTTCGGCTCGAAACGGCGTGCAATTTTGTCAACGCCTGCTGGTCGGTGGGGATGCTCGAGACGCCCGGCGCGCGGCCCGCAACGTACCCGCCGGGGCAGGCCGGTTTGCCGCCACCCAACGCGGTCGACGAACACATGGCGATTTCCGGCGGTCTGCTTGGATCCCTGCGCAGCACGCTGGGCGCGCGGGGGGCGAGCCTGCGCAGTGCGCTGGGGCTGGGCGGGCCCAGATTGCGCGGCGACGACTGATGCCGAGTGCGCTAGGCAGGGGCGACCTGCATGCGTTGAAGGCCGCCCCGGCCTTTCCGGGCGACACGCTGACCCCGCTCGACGCTGGGTAGCAGCCGGAACACATCGGCATGAACCTGTGCTCTTGGAACCTGCTGCCGTGTCAGCTGCCAGTCGACTCGAAGGTCCGCCTTGGTGATCGACAGCGTGGTGCTTGTGTAGCGGGGCAGGGCGACTAGCTCGAGACCGTGTAGATCACGCCGACGAAGAACGCGATCAACAGCACGACCGCGACGGTCAACGTAGTGGCCCACGGGCTGAACCGATATTGACGGTACTGGCAGGCCTGGCAGCGAACCGCCGAAAAGAACAGGGAGCGCAGCAGCCCGTCCTTCGTCCGCCAGCGGGAGTGCCGCAGCGTCGCAGCGCCGCACTTAGAACAAGCGTTGGTGACGGCCATATCGCTGGGGCCGATGCTGGTGGGTACGGAGCAACTGAACGTCGAACCGGCAGATCTTCTCCGATAACCGACGGACGAGACGCGCATCTGTACGGTAGACGAGAGCGTCGCCAATGCGAGGTCTGCTGGCCGCCGTTCCCGGCCACCAGCCCTGCCGACCGGCGGCGGCTGAAGGCCATGCTGAATTGATCGACCAGGCGCAGGCATCAAAAGGCCCGCCAGAAGCGGACCTTGTGGGACAGCGGTAGGGCCGACGGTGCGGCTCCAGGAGGTCTGCTGACCTCAGCAACCGCTTCCCACGATTCACACCGTACGCCAGTGGACCGAGGACGCGTTGCCGTGCCGGCCCCCTCTCCCCGACCCTCTCCCGCCAGAGGAGAGGGAGAAAGCAAGGGGAACTCGCGCAGCGCCACGCCGCGCGCGGCGTGCAGGTCGGCAGCTTTGAAATCCTGAACGGCCCAGCCTGCTGCGGTGAGCAGCCGGTCGATCGATTGTCGGGCTCGTTCCTCAGGATTCATCAACGCCGCAAGCGCGGTGGGCATCTCGCCGCAGTGTACGGAGTTGAGATCGATTGGTTAATGGGCGGACTCCGAAGCGGCTCGGAAGTGCGGCGCTTCCGAGTCTGGTCTCGGCAACGGCTGCTTTGCTGCGCTGGCGTCCTTGGGGCGAATCTTCTTACGCCGTCGTCGCCGCCTTCACCTTGGCATACAGGTACTCGGGGGCCAGGTCGAAGCCGTTATCCCACACGACGGTGTCCATATCGACGCGCATGGCGGCAAACGCCGACGGATCGCGCAGCGCGGCGACGATTGGCCGGCTGTCGCTCAGAATCAGATCGGCGAGGTCGATCTCGCCTTCGCTGGCGTCCGAGAAGCGGACCCACAGCCGATACCGGCCGAGATGCTTCGCGTCTGTCACCCAGATCATGTCCGCGCCCCTAGACGAGCGGTTCGATGCGCTTGAAGGTACCGGACGCCGTCAGTGACGTCCAGTTCTCCAGCAATTCGTCCTGATGCAGTTCGGCCCACTCGATCACCAGGCCAAGCACGCGCGGCGGCAATCTTCCTTCGCGCAGTTCGAGCGGATCGATGCCGACGATCGCGCGGAAATCCTCATACCGCACGTGGAAGTGCGGCGGCGCGTGGTCGTTGAAGTACATCGTGATCACGATGCCGAGGAAGCGACAGATCTCCGGCATCGTCGATCCTTACTTCGCCCAAGAATCCTTCAACGACACCGCCAGATTGAACACCGGCCTCTGCGCCGTGTGATCCTTTCGGTCCGCCACGAAGTACCCGTTGCGCTCGAACTGGAACTTGTCGTCCGGCTGCGCGTTGGCCAGTGACGCCTCCACGACGCTTTTCAGCACCGTCTTGCTGTCACGGTTCAGCAGTTCGAGGAAGTTCTTCTCGCTGGCGTCGGGCTGCGCCTCGGTGAACAGGCGGTCGTACAGGCGCACTTCGGCGGCCACCGCCGCCTGCACCGGCAGCCAGTGGATTGCGGTCTTGGTCTTGACCGAGTTCTGGCCGGGCGCGCCGCTGCGCGTCTCGGGCAGGTACTCGGCGTGCACGGCAACGATGTTGCCGTCGGGGTCCTTCTGCACGCTCGTCGCGCGGATCACGTAGGCGAAGCGCAGCCGCACCGGGTTGCCGGGCGCGCCGTCGCGGCCCAAGCTCAGGCGGAAGAAGTCAGCCGGCGCGTTCTCCATAAAGTCGTCGGCCTCGATCCACAGCTCGCGGCCGAAGGGGATCGTGCGCGTGCCCATCTCGGGGTGCTGCGGGTGCACTGGCACCACGAAGTCCTCGTGCTTGTCGGCCGGGTAGTTGTCGATGACGAGCTTGATCGGCTTGAGCACCGCGGTGGCGCGCGGGGCTCTGCTGTCCAGGTCGTCGCGCAGCGCCTGCTCCAGCATGGCGTAGTCGATCCACTGCAGGCTCTTGGTGACGCCGACGCGCTCCATGAAAAGCTGGATCGACTGCGGCGTGTAGCCGCGCCGGCGGAGCCCCACGAGGGTCGGCATGCGCGGGTCGTCCCAGCCGTCGACGTGCTTCTCGTCGACCAGCTGGATCAGCTTGCGCTTGCTCATCACCACGTAGCTGAGGTTCAGCCGGTTGAACTCGTGCTGGTGCGGCAGCATGAACGGGTTGGGCCGGCGCTCGTCGAGCGCGTGCTGCAGCAGCGGGGTGAAGTTCTCGGTGTGCTCGCGCAGCAGCTTCAGCAGTTCGTCGGCGTCGTTCACCGCCAGGTCCGGGTTCTTGCTCCAGCTGGCGAACATCGCCTCGGCCCGGCGCTCCCAGCGCGTGTGGCCGAGCTTCTCGGCGAAGTTGCGGCAGTGCAGGGCAAACTGGCGCTTGGCTTCGATCTCCTCGGCGGCGATCTCTTCCAGCAGTCGCTTCGCGGCCTCGAACTGTGGCCGGCGCAGCACCGGCACGATGCGCTCCAGCGTCCAGTCGTAGAACGGCCGCTGGTCCTCGAACTCCAGCGTGCAGATCGAGTGGGTGATGTTCTCCAGCGCGTCCTCGATCGGGTGCGCGTACGAGTACATCGGGTAGATCACCCACTTGTTGCCGGTCATGTGGTGCTCGGCAAAGCGGATGCGATAGATCGCCGGGTCGCGCATGTTGATGTTCGGCGAGCCCATGTCGATCTTGGCGCGCAGGATCATGCTGCCTTCGGGGTGCCCGCCGGCGCGCATCTCGCGGAACAGGCGCAGGTTCTCGTCGATCGGCCGGTCGCGGAACGGCGAGTTGGTGCCGGCCTCGGTGAGCGTGCCGCGCGTCTCGCGCATCCCGTCGGCGCTCTGCTCGTCGACGAACGCGTAGCCGGTGGCGATCAGGTGCTCGGCAAAGCGGTACATGTCCTCGAAGTAGTCCGAGGCGTGGTACAGGTTGTTCTCGCCGCCGCCGGCCCAGTCGAAGCCGAGCCAGCGCACGGTGTCGAGGATGCCGTCGACGAACTCCTGGTCTTCCTTGACCGGGTTGGTGTCGTCGAAACGCATGTGGCAGCGCCCGCCGAAGTCGCGCGCCAGGCCGAAGTTCAGGCAGATGCTCTTGGCGTGGCCGATGTGCAGATACCCGTTCGGCTCCGGCGGGAAGCGGGTGCGGATCTTCGCCGTGTCGCGCGGCGCCTTCTCGTGGATGTCGTAGACGCCGGGCCGGCCGGCCCAGTTGCGCTCGGCATAGGTGCCGCGCTGCTGGTCCTCCGCGATGATGTTGCGGATGAAGTTGGGAGCGGGCGGTCGGGCCGCTTTCTTTTCCATTTGGGATGCCTGCGGAGTCGCGCCATTCTAGCTTTCGGTGTTGCGGTGCAGTGATGAGGGGCATGTCTCTGCGCGGAACGGCGTGCGTCCGGAGCCGGATGTGTGTCGTTCCCGCGAAAGCGGGAACCCAGTGTCTTTCGTTCAAACGACGCTGGATCCCCGCTTTCGCGGGGATGACACGGCTTCGATTCGCGTTGGAGTTCATCGGGCGCGGCCGCGCTTTCGAAGTTGTGTGTCGTTCCCGCGAAAGCGGGAACCCAGTGTCTTTCGTTCAAACGACGCTG
>CAZSYX010000073.1:0-16637 GCA_964610575.1 uncultured Burkholderiaceae bacterium | reverse complement strand
TGGCGGAAGGGGTGGGATTCGAACCCACGGATACGCAATGCGCATCACCGGATTTCGAATCCGGCGCATTCGACCACTCTGCCACCCTTCCGAGGTGATCTCCGAGCGACAAACGTCAACTCAGGAAGGCGCGCATTCTAGCGTGAGCGGGCTCAGTCGCGGGTCGGACAGGCGCGTCTCGAAGCGCATACCCGGCTTCATCGGCCAGGCGTCGGTGACGGTGCCCGTGGTCACCACGTCACCGGCGCGGATCGGCCAGTGCTGCGGCTGCGCATGCATCGCGTCGACCCATTGCCGCAGGGCGTCGACCGGACCGTCGAGCACGATGCTCGCCTGCCCGCGGTCGACGATCTCGCCTTCGCGCAGCAGTTCAACCTCCAGCACGCGCAACTCGGCGGCGGGATCGGCAAAGCGGGAGATCGGCACGCGCGGACCGACGAACAGCCGCCCGTGCAGCGCGTCGTCGGCGAAGCAGTCGGCCAGCTTGAAACGCCAGTCAGCGAAGTGCGTGTGGACAATCTCGAAGCCGTGCGCCACCCAGTCGATGCATTCGACCAGCGCCGCGTTGTCCATGCCGGCGCGCGGCGCGGCCTTCAGGCCGAACACGATCTCCGGTTCGAGGCGCGGCTGCGACAGGCCGGACAGATTCGCGCGCACGAAGGTCCCGTCGAGCAACTGGGTCGTGTGCCGCCACACGGTCCCCCAGATCGGCGCGAACACGCCATACAGGGGCCAGATGCGCCGGTTGGTGAAGCCGATCTTGTAGCCGAGCGGCACGTCGCCGCGTGCGAGCCGCGCGGCGCGCACGCGATCAGCGACGGCAAAGGCCTGCGTCAGATCGAACGCCGGGTCGGCGTCGCTCGGCAGCGGCAGCAGCGTCGCGCTGTCGCTCGCGTGCAGCAGTGCCTCCGCGAGCTTGCCGACGTCGGTCACGGCACCAGCCTGTCGATGCCGTCGATGAACGGCCGCAGGGCCTCGGGCACGACGACGCTGCCGTCCGCCTGCTGGTAGTTCTCCAGCACCGCAACCAGCGTGCGGCCCACCGCCAGCCCCGATCCGTTCAGCGTGTGCACCATTTCGGTCTTGCCCTGCGCGTTGCGGAAACGCGCCTGCATGCGCCGCGCCTGGAAGGCCTCGCAGTTGGAGCACGACGAGATCTCGCGATAGGTGTTCTGCGCCGGCAGCCACACCTCGAGGTCGTAGGTCTTGGCCGCGCCGAAGCCCATGTCGCCCGTGCACAGCAGAACCACGCGGTACGGCAGTCCGAGCGCCTGCAGGATCGCCTCGGCATGGCCGACCATCTGCTCGAGCGCCTCGTACGACTTCTCCGGGTGCGCGATCTGCACCATCTCAACCTTGTCGAACTGGTGCTGGCGGACCATGCCGCGCGTGTCCTTGCCGTAGCTGCCGGCCTCCGAGCGGAAGCACGGCGTGTGCGCGGTGAGCTTCAGCGGCAGGTCGACCTCCTTCAGGATCTCGCCGCGCACGATGTTGGTCAGCGAGACCTCCGAGGTCGGGATCAGGTACAGCACCTCGCTGCTGCCTTCCTGGCCGCCCTTCTTCGCCGCGAACAGGTCCTGCTCGAACTTCGGCAACTGCCCGGTGCCGGTCAGCGTCTCCGCGTTGACGATGTACGGCGTGTAGCACTCGGTATAGCCGTGCCGGCGCGTCTGCATGTCGAGCATGAACTGGGCCAGCGCGCGATGCAGCCGCGCCACCGGCCCGCGCATCAGCGCGAAGCGCGATCCCGACAGCTTGGCCGCAGTGTCGAAGTCCAGCCCCAATGGCGCGCCGACGTCGACGTGGTCGCGCACCGGAAAATCGAACACGCGCGGCTCGCCCCAGCGCCGGACCTCGACGTTGTCGTCGGCCGATTTGCCGACCGGCACCGACGCGTGCGGGATGTTGGGGGCATTGAGCAGCAGCGTCGCCAGCCGCGCCTGGATGTCGGCCAGTCGACCCTCCTGCGACTTGATCGCATCGGGGATCGATGCCACCTCGGCCAGCACGGCCGAGGCGTCCTCTCCCTTGCTCTTCAGCACGCCGACCTGCTTGGACAGCGCGTTGCGCCGTGCCTGCAGTTCCTCGGTGGCCACCTGCACCTGCTTGCGCTCGGCTTCGAGCGCGTTAAAGGCGGCGGTGTCCAGTTCGAAGGGCCGCGTGCGCAGGCGCTCCGCAACCGCGGCAATGTCCTTTCTCAGCAGATTGATGTCGAGCATGGCAAGTCCTCTGGCGGCCCGCTGTCGGCGGAGCCGGAATTCTGATCGATGAACGGGAAATGCGCCGCGCTACGGCCGCGGGCAGACGTCAGCGAGCCGGGCGGCGACTTCGCGCAGCGGCGTGTGCAGGCAGGCGGAGCAGGTATTGCAGTGTCATGAGGCAATTGTCGCTGCGAGGCGGCTGATGCGGCAAGCCGGAGCCGGCCGGCGCGCCGGTCAACTGCCTGTGGCGCCCTGCCAACGCGCCGCCGCACACCAGCAGGCTGTTCAAGACGGCCCTAGAACGCCCGATCGAAGAAGCGGACCAGTTCACCCTCCCCCATCGAACGTGCGCTGGCCAGTTCGCCGCCTGTGGTCACGAACGACGGGCTGCCATCCGCCGCCAGCACCGCCACCGTCGGAATGCCCTTCTTCAGCGGCACGCCGTAGCGCTGCGCGATGTCGACGTTCTTGTCGAACCTCGCGACGTCGGCCTTGATCACCACGAACCTGCTGTCCATCAACGCCTTCAGCCGCCCTTGCTTCATGGTGGCGTCGAGCGCGCGGCAGTCGCCACACCAGTTGGCACCGAAGACGACCAGCACGCGCTTGCCGCCGGCGGCTGCCTGCGCGCGTCCTTGCTCGATGTCGACGCGCGCATCCGCTGTTTCGTCATAGCCGCGCCAGGCGCTCGCCGGCGCCGGCGTCTGGGCTGCGACGTTCAGCGCCGCAGCGAAAGCCATTGCTGCGATCCAGCCCCGCTTCACTTCCGGTTCTCCCGTCGCGCGGCCGCCCGCGCCGCCTCGTTGAGCCTGCGCAGCTCATCGAGCCGCTCGCGGATGCGCGACTCGAGCCCGCGTTCGGTCGGCTGGTACCAGCGCTGCGCCGCCACGCCTTCCGGCAGATAGGTCTCGCCGGCAGCGAAGCCGCCGGCTTCGTCGTGTGCGTAGCGATAGCCGGTGCCGTAGCCGAGTTCCTTCATCAGCTTGGTCGGCGCGTTGCGCAGGTGCAGCGGCACCGGTCGCGAACCGTCGGATTGCACGAATGCGCGCACCGCGCCGTAGGCGGTGTAGGCCGCGTTCGACTTCGCCGCCACCGCCAGGTAGACGATCGCTTCGGCCAACGCCAGTTCGCCCTCCGGCGAGCCGAGCCGCTCGTAGGCCTCGGCGGCGTCCAGCGCGATGCGCAGGGCGCGCGGGTCCGCGAGGCCAATGTCCTCGGTGGCCATTCGGATGGCGCGGCGGACGATGTAGCGCGGGTCGGTGCCGCCGTCGAGCATGCGCACCATCCAGTACAGCGCCGCATCCGGATCGGAGCCGCGCACCGACTTGTGCAAGGCCGAGATCTGGTCATAGAAGCTCTCGCCGCCCTTGTCGAAGCGGCGCAAGGTCGCCGGCAGCGTGGCGCGCAGGAACTCGGCGTCGATCGCGCCCCGGTTCTGCTGCTGCGCCGTGGCGATCGCGATTTCGAGCGTGTTGAGCAGCCGGCGTGCGTCGCCGTCGGCGAGTTCGACCAGCATGTCGCGCGCCGGCGGGTCGATCTCGACCTCCGGCGCCGCCGCCAGCCGGCCGCGTTCGAGCAGCAGTCCCAGTTCGTCCGGAGCCAGCGGCTGCAGCACGTAGACGGCCGCCCGCGACAGCAACGCGCCGACGACCTCGAACGACGGGTTCTCGGTGGTGGCGCCGACGAAGACGAACAGCCCCGACTCGACGTGCGGCAGGAAGGCGTCCTGCTGCGCCTTGTTGAAGCGATGCACCTCGTCGACGAACACCACCGTCGGCCGGCCGCTCTGCGCCCGCCCCGCCTGTGCCCGCTCGACGGCTTCGCGGATGTCCTTGACCCCGCCGAGCACCGCCGAGATGGCAATGAACTCCAAACCGAAGGCGTCGGCCATCAACCGCGCCAGGGTCGTCTTGCCGGTGCCCGGCGGCCCCCACAGGATCATCGAATGCGGGCGGCCGGATTCGAACGCCACGCGCAACGGCTTGCCCGGGCCGAGCAGGTGCGCCTGCCCGATCACTTCGTCGAGCCGGCGCGGGCGCAGCCGCTCGGCGAGCGGCGCCGCCGTGTCATCGACTGTGAAAAGGTCGGTCGTCATCTGCTTCGCAAGGCACCAACGAATGCAGGGGCAAGGGTCTGGCCGCCCGGCGATGGTCAGGCTAGCACCTCGACGCACCATGGGCCGGGCGCGCGCGCCGGACACGCGGCGAGCTTGTCCTGCACCGCCGGCCTGTCGTCCGCCGTCGTCCGGAGCTAGGATCGGGCGCACACTAAGCACGACAACAAGCGCCGCGCCGAACCAGGCGCCGGGAGCAGCGCATGCCGCAGATCCTCTACATCCTGATCGACTACCCGGTGCTCATCCTGCTGCCGATCATCGTCCTTGCCGCGCTTTCGCAGTGGAGCGGGTCGCGGACGGCCTGGGTCGTCACCGGCCTGTGGGCGCTCTATCTCGGCTACGAACTCGGCATGAAGTACGAGGTGCTGTGTACCGATTGCATCCGGCGCCCCGAGATGTATGTCGTCTATCCGCTGCTCGCGCTGGCCACGGCCGTCGCGGCGGTGCAGATCTACGTGCACGCGCGGCGCCGGCCCGCGGGACGGACGCGCTAGCGTTCCTCGAGCACGTCGGCCCCGGCTGGCGGCACGAAACGGAACAACTGCGCATCGAGCTTGGCGTTTCGCTCGAATCGGCTGAAGGCGAGCCGCGAGATCTGCCCGAAGCTGTCAGCCAGCACCATTGCCGCCGGCACGCCATCGCGGAAGCCGATTTCGATCCACTCGAACTGCGAGTCCTTGGCGCGCGGCACGGCCTTCAGCCACTCGATGCCGTCGCGTGTCCCGGCGTCGGTGACGACGAAATCCCGCTCGAACTCGTTGCCGCCGAACAGGATCGATGCCGGTGAGGCCGGCAGCGCGGCAGTGACCTTCTTCACGGTGACCTGGTTCAGGTCCCTGTCATAAAGGAACAGTCGCTCGCCGTCGGCGACCAGCACCTGCTCGTACGGCTTGGCATAGGTCCAGCGGAACTTGCCCGGGCGCTCGAAGAAGAACGTGCCACTCGACGGCGGCGCTGCCTGCGCGGAGCCGCGCGTGACCTGCTGCGTGAACTCGCCGCGCGCCGTCTTGGTCTGCGTCAGGAACTCGCGCAGCGCCACCACGGCGCTGGCCTGGGCCGGCGCAGCGACCACGAGCGCGAGCACCACCGCAGCGCCATGCAGGAGCCGCCGCACTCAGCCCGCCTCCCGGTGCGGCACGAGGATCTCGCGGTTGCCGTTGCTCTGCATCGGCGAGACCATGCCGGCTTTCTCCATGTCCTCGAGCAGCCGCGCCGCGCGGTTGTAGCCGATGCGCAGATGGCGCTGCACCAGCGAGATCGATGCCCGCCGGTTCTTCAGCACCACCTCGACCGCCTGGTCGTACAGCGGGTCGGCTTCGCCGCCGGCCTGGCCGCCTTCGGCGTTCATCTCGGCCACCTCGGGCGCCTGCAGCACGCCCTCGATGTACTGCGGCTCGCCGCGCGCCTTCAGGCTGCTCACCACACGATGCACCTCGGCATCGGAAACGAACGCGCCGTGCACTCGCACCGGCAGGCCGTGACCGGGCGCGAGGTACAGCATGTCGCCCTGGCCAAGCAGCGTCTCGGCGCCCATCTGGTCGAGGATGGTGCGCGAGTCGACCCGGCTGGAGACCTGGAAGCTGATCCGCGCCGGGACGTTGGCCTTGATCAGCCCGGTGATGACGTCGACGCTCGGCCGCTGCGTGGCCAGGATCAGGTGCATGCCGCTCGCCCGCGCCTTCTGCGCGATGCGCGCGATCAGTTCCTCGACCTTCTTGCCGGTGACCATCATCAGGTCGGCGAGTTCGTCGATCACCACCACGATCATCGGCATCGGCTCGAGCGGCTCCGGGTTCTCCGGCGTCAGCGTGAACGGGTTGCCGATCACCTCGTCCTTCTCGCGCGCCTCCTGGATCCTCTGGTTGAAGCTGGCCAGCGAGCGGACGCCAAGCTTGCTCATGATCCGGTAGCGGCGGTCCATCTCGTGCACGCACCAGTTCAGCGCGTGGCCCGCGTCCTTCATGTCGGTGACCACCGGCGCCAGCAGGTGCGGGATGCCTTCGTAGACCGACAGCTCGAGCATCTTCGGGTCGATCAGCAGCAGCCGCACCTGCGACGGGTCGGCCTTGTACAGGATCGACAGGATCATCGCGTTGATGCCGACCGACTTGCCCGAGCCGGTGGTGCCCGCCACCAGCAGGTGCGGCATGCGCGCCAGGTCCACGGTCACCGGCTTGCCGGCGATGTCCTTGCCCAGGCCGAGGGTCAGCAGCGAGTGACTGTCGTGGTACGTGGCCGAGCCGAGGATCTCCGACAGCCGCACCATCTGCCGCTTCGGGTTGGGCAGCTCCAGCCCCATCAGGTTCTTGCCGGGAATCGTCTCGACGACCCGGATCGACACCAGCGACAGCGCGCGCGCCAGGTCCTTGGCAAGGTTGACGATCTGGCTGCCCTTCACTCCGGTGGCCGGCTCGATCTCGTAGCGCGTGATCACCGGGCCCGGGTAGGCGGCGACCACCGCTGCCTCGACCCCGAAGTCCTTCAGCTTCTTCTCGATCAGGCGCGAGGTGAATTCCAGGGTGTCGTTGGCGATCGACTCCACGTCCGCCGATGCCTCGTCGAGCAGGTCGAGCGTCGGCAGCCGCGCGTCGGCGAGTTCGGCGAACAGCGGCACCTGCTTTTCCTTCAGCCTGCGCTCCGACGCCTTCACCCGCGCGGGTGGCCGCTCGATGTGCACCGGCACCGTCTCTTCGATCCGTTCGCGCTCCGTCTGCAGCAGGTGATCTCGCTCGACCACCGCCGCCTCACCGATCGCGCGGTCCTCCTGCACCTCGCGCCGCTCGCGCAGGCGGGCGAACAGCCGTTCAAAGAAGGCGCCGGTGCGCTCGACCACCACCAGCCAGGAGAAGTCGAAGAACAGGCTCGCCCCCAGCGCAATGGCTGCCAGCAGTGTCAGCGTGGCGCCCGTGATGCCGAGCCCGGCCTGCAGCGCGTCGGCCACCGCTGCACCGAAAACGCCGCCGCCGCCTTGCGGCAGGTCGCTGGCAATCCACTGAAGGCGCAGCGCTTCGAGTCCGGTGCAGCCGACCAGCAGCACGAAGAAGCCGATCGCCTGGACCCAGTCGGGCAGGCCGTGCTGCGCATAGGGCGCGTGCAGGCGACGGAAGCCGCGCACTGCCCAGGCGGCACCGGCGATCACCACCAGCCAGCTCGAGAACCCGAGCAGCATGTGCGCGACGTCGGCGACCCAGGCGCCGATGCGGCCGCCGAGGTTGGCGACCGCCGTCGCGGTCGCGGAGTGCGAGAAACCGGGGTCGCTGCGTGTGTAGGTCGCCAGCACCGATGCCAGCGCAACGACGGCGAGCGCACCGACGATCCAGCGCGCCTCCGACAGCAGGCGGCCGTGCCGGGTCGCCTCCGGCATCGCGGCCTGGCCGCGACCGCTGCGACGGCGCAGCGGTTCGCCGGGCTCTGTCTTGTCGTTCAAAACGGGCTACTCAGGATGCGCGATGAGCGGCGATTATAGGTTTGGCCTGCTCGGCTCAGCGCCGGCAGGGCCGGCGCCCGGGTTTCGTCGCCACGACGGGGGTTTCACCCCCGCCCACTGGCGATTCGTCGCCCGGCATTGCATCGGCCGTCGGCCTTGCCGACAATCGCCGCATGGATCGTTGCCAGCCCGCCGCCGTGGCTCGATACGGTGCTGCCGGCGATCGCACCGGCCACCCCGAAGAGCTACCTGCGCTGGATCAATGCCTCGCAGCGAGACGCTGCAGGTCTTCGACTCCTACACCCACCCGTTCCGGCAGATGTAGTCGCCGTTGCGCCCCGCTAGGCGAAGAAGCGCGGCGGCCCCGACGCCTTGGCCAGCTCCCAGATGCCGGCGATCGCCGGCGTCATTTCCGCCTTCGTGGCCACGCCGCCGAACTCCGCCAGCCGATAGGCCTTGTCCTCGAGCTCGGCGCGCGACAGGGTGTTGCCCGGGTCGCCCTTCGGCTCGTCGACGCGGCCATGCAGCGTTCGCCCGTCGGTCGTGTGCACGCTGACCTTGCCGATCCAGCGCGCCGGATAGGCGGCGTCGACCTCGGGGTCGAGCACCATCGTCACCTTGTCGCGGAAGGCCGCCACGGCCTTGTCGTCGAGCGCCGTCTCGAATTCATCGAGGCCGGCCGAGTGGCGCAGTGCGATCAGCGCCAGCACGGTGCCCATCGAGAACTTCGACTGGTGCACGGTGCGCGGCTCGACCACCGGCCCGAGCACGTCGATTGCGCCCTGGTGCACGTGTGTGACGACGCGGGCGATCGAGTCTGCCGTCAGCCCGTGCTGCTTCATGACCCGCTGCAAGGCATCGGCGGCCGGATGCGTGTGGCGGCACGAGGCGTGGTACTTGAACGAGGTCTCGGCCAGCGCCCAGCGGCTGCCGAGCCGATCGGTGAGCCGCGCCGGGTCGGCGTCCTGCGACATTCCGGCAGCCATGCCCTGCGCACCATCGAGGATGCGCTGTGCGCCGGTGAAGCCTTCGCGCGCGAGGTAGGCGGAGGCCAGCCCCGCGACCGAGGCGTGCGCCGTGTGCAACTGCTTCGAGTCGGCACCGTCGCGCAGGAACTCCCACAACCCGGCCGCCTGCGTGCCCGCGGAGCCGAAGGCGTGACCCATCTGTGCCCGGGTCAGGTGCAGGATGCGGCCGGTCGCCGCGGCGGCCGCCAGCGCGCCGGCGGTGCCGGTGGTGTGGAAGACCTTGTAATGCGAGCGGCCGAGGAACTCGCCGACGCGGATACCGACCTCGTAGCCGGCCACGACCGCCGCAAGTAACTCCTGACCTGAAGAGTTCTCGGCCTGCGCGGCGGCAAGGGCCGGCGGAAACACCACCGTCGCCGGATGGAACACCGAACTGTTGTGCACGTCGTCCTGCTCCACCACGTGCGAGGCCGCGGCGTTGACCATCGCCGCGAAATACGGCGACGTGTTCCTTCGCGCAATCAGCACCTGCGACGGCCCGTCCTTCGGGCCCATCGTCTGCGCAAAGCGCTCCACCGCCAGCACCTGCCGTGCCTTGGCGCCGGCCAGCGCCGAGGCAAGCCAGTCGAGCAGCAGGTCTTCGGCACGGCGCAGGACAGTCGCCGGAATGTCGTCGAAACGCAGGCTGGCGGCAAACGCCGCCAGCCGCGCGCCCGGATGAGCGGTCATTGCTTCCCCCACATTGCGGATCGATCTCGCGCCGGCCTGCAGCGCGCTGCGGTCGAAGTATGGACGCGTTCGATGCAAGAAGCCGGCCGGCGACCGCCACCTATAATTTCGGTTCCCCTCGGACGCAGAAGAAAGCTCCCCATGTCACAGAGCAAGCATGCCCGCGTGCTGATCCTCGGCTCAGGCCCGGCCGGCTACACGGCCGCGGTCTACTCGGCGCGCGCGAATCTGAAGCCGATGCTGATCACCGGCCTGGCGCAGGGCGGCCAGCTGATGACCACCACCGATGTCGAGAACTGGCCCGCTGATGCAGATGGCGTGCAGGGGCCGGACCTGATGGCGCGCTTCCAGAAACATGCCGAGCGCTTCGACACCGAGATCGTGTTCGACCATGTCAACGCGGTCGACCTGTCGCAGCGGCCGTTCCGGCTGAAAGGCGACTCGGCAGCCTACACCTGCGACGCGCTGATCGTCGCCACCGGCGCCTCGGCCAAGTACCTCGGCCTGCCCTCGGAGCAGGCCTTCATGGGCAAGGGCGTGTCGGGTTGCGCCACCTGCGACGGTTTCTTCTATCGCAAGCAGGATGTCTGCGTGGTCGGCGGCGGCAACACCGCGGTCGAGGAGGCGCTTTACCTGGCCAACATCGCCAGCACCGTCCACGTGATCCATCGCCGCGACAAGTTCCGCGCCGAAGCGATCCTGATCGACAAGCTAATGAAGAAGGTCGACGAAGGCAAGGTCGTGCTGCACCTGTGGCACGAACTGGACGAAGTGCTCGGCGACGACAGGGGCGTCAACGGCGTGCGCATCCGCAGCCGACAGGACGGCTCGACCAGCGAGCTGAAGCTGCAGGGCTGCTTCATCGCCATCGGCCACCAGCCGAACACGGAGATCTTCGCCGGCAAGCTGGAGATGGCCAACGGCTACATCATCACCCGCACCGGCCTCGCCGGCCTGGCGACCATGACCAGCGTGCCGGGCGTGTTCGCCGCCGGCGACGTGCAGGACCACGTCTACCGGCAGGCGGTGACCAGCGCCGGCACCGGCTGCATGGCGGCGCTCGACGCGCAGCGCTGGCTGGAGTCGCAGGAAGAAGCGAAGGCCGGCACGGCGACGGCTGCCTGAGCTTCACAGATGACGCAGCGGCACAAGCATTTCGCCGCGCTCGAAGAACTGCGCAACCGACTCGAGCAGCAGACGCGCGAGCGCGAGACGGCGGAGGTCGCGAGGCGCGCGGCCGAAGCACGGCGGCACCGCGCGGCCAACGAGTTCAGCGAGGCGGTCATGGACGTCACCCCGCTGGCGAGGAGCCCGCGCGCCGAGCATCCGCGCACGCCGTATCCGCCGCAGCCGGTGAGCCGCCAGCGCGACGACCGGGAAGTGCTTGCCGAGTCGGTGTCCGACGGCATCGACCACGAATCGTTGCTCGACACCGACGAGTCGCTGTCGTACAGCGCGCCCGGCCTCGGGCCGGACGTGCTGCGGCGGCTGCGGCGCGGCGAATGGAGCATCCAGGCGCAGATCGACCTGCACGGCCACCGCGTCGACGAGGCGCGCGAGGCACTGGTCGAGTTCCTGCGCGAGTCGATCAAGCGGGGCCTGCGCTGCGTGCGCGTGGTGCACGGCAAGGGCCTCGGCTCGCTCGGCAAGGTGCCGGTCCTCAAGGGCAAGGTGCGCAACTGGCTGGCGCAGCGCGACGAGGTGATCGCCTTCTGCCAGGCGCGTGGCGCCGACGGCGGCGCCGGCGCGGTGATGGTGCTGCTGCGGCCGTCGTCGCCGAAGTAGGCCTCAGATGCGAGCCGAACAAGCCGTCGTCCCGGCAATCGAGTTCGTCGCCATGCTGGCTGCCGCCTTCTCCGGATTCGCCGAGGCGCGCAACAAGAAGATGGACTCGGTGGGCGTGTTCACCGTCGCCTTCATCACTGCCTTTGGCGGCGGCACGCTGCGCGACGTGCTGCTCGACCGCCGGCCCTTCTTCTGGGTGCAGCACCAGCACTACATCGTGCTGTTCCTGGTGCTGACGCTGATCGCCACGCCGCTGCTGCGGCTGGCGCAGCGGGTGGTGCCGACCACGCTGTTCGTGGTCGCCGACGCGATCGGGCTCGGCTTCTTCTCGATCGCCGGCGTCTCGGTGGCGAGTGAACTCGGCTCGCCGCCGATCATCGCGGCGATGATGGGCGTAATCACCGGCGTGTTCGGCGGTGTGCTGCGCGACGTGATCCTGAACGAGGTGCCGATGGTGCTGCGCGACGGCAGGCCCTACGCGCTGGCGGCGCTCGCCGGCTGCGCGTTCTTCCTGCTGATCGTCGAAGCCGGCATGCCGGCGTCATTGGCCACCTGGATCTCGGCAGCGCTGATCGTCGCCGTGCGACTGATCGCCTGGCGCTGGAACTGGACCATTCGTTGAAGGCGTCACCCGGCGCAGCGGTGCACGCCGGATGCTGATCAGGCGAACCCCAGCGCTCGCGCCTTCGCCTGGGTAAGCGCGTGCACCATGCGGATGGTCGGCACCGGCAGGCCCGCGAGTTCGGCCAGTTCGATCACCGCGCCGACGACCGGGGCGAGCTCCAGCGGGCGCCGCCGCTCGATGTCCTGCAGCATCGAGATCTTCGCCGCGCCGAGCTGCCGCGCCAGGTCGATGCGCTGGTCGGGAGTCATCGGCATCGGGTAGCCGTAGTGCGCCGACACCACCATGCCTTCCCGCATCATCGGCCGGATCACGTCGAGCACATCCTCGTCGGCGCAGATCTGGTTCATCAGGTAGCCGGTCAGCGCCGCCACCGGGTTGAACGACATGTTGCCGAGCAGCTTGATCCAGACGTCGAGGCGGATGCGCTCCGAAGGCTGCGCCTCGAGGCCCGCCTCGTCCAGCAGCGCGCAGAGGCGCTGCAACCGTTCGCTCTTCGAGTTGTCCGGCTCGCCGAGGATCAGCCGGCGGCCGCCGGTATGGTGCACCTCGGCCGGCGCTCGCACTTCAGCGGCCACGTGCACGACGCAAGCGACGATGTGGCGGCAGTCCAGGTCGGCGAACATCGTGCCGTCGGGATCGAGCGTCTGCAGACGCCGCCCCTCGTGTAGTCCCGGCTCGCGATAGAAGTACCACCAAGGAAGGCCGTTGATCGCCGGCACGACGATGGTGTTGTCGGCCACCAGAGTCCGCAGTCGCGGCAGCATGCCGCCGATGGCGTGCGCCTTCAGCGCGATGATCACCAGGTCCTGGGCGCCGAAGTCCGCCGGTTCGTCGCTGGCGGCCAGCCGGTAGCTGCCGGACGCATCGCCGACGTGGTCGACCAGCTTCAGCCCGTGGTGGCGGATCGCCGCCAGATGATCACCGCGCGCCACCAGGCTGACCTTGTGGCCGCGCGCCGCGAGTCGCCCGCCGAGCACGCCGCCGATCGCGCCGGCACCGACGATCGCCACCTTCATGCGCGGCCTTCCCCCGCTGCGCGCGGCGCAGCGAATGCCTGCTCGAGGCGTGGCTTGTCCCAGCCGGGTGCCAGCAGTTCGATGAACGAATAGACAAAGCCGCGCAGGTAGGCGCCGCGCTTGACGGCGAGCCGCGTGACATTGGTGCCGAACAGGTGGCCGCAGGGCAGCACGATCAGCGCCTCGGTGCGCGGGTCGACCGCCACCCCGGCGACGATGCCGACGCCCATGCCGGTAGCCACATAGGTCTTGATCACATCGGCGTCGATCGCCTCAAGCACGATCGACGGCTCGATGCCGGCGGCGGCGAAGGCCGCATCGATGCGGCTGCGGCCGGAAAAATGCACCTCGTAGGTGACGATCGGGTGGCGGGCGAGGTCCTTCAACGTCAGCCGCCCGGGCGTCCTCTGCAGTTTCGCCAGCGCGTGTCCCGGCGGCACGAGGGCGACATGGTGCCATTCGTAGATCGGCACCGCGACCAGTGCCGGCGCCTCGGCCAGCGACTCGGTGGCCAGCCCGACATCGGCCTGGCCGTTGGCAAGCATCGCGGCGATGTGCGGCGGATCGGCCTGCAGCAGCTTCAATCGCACCTGCGGGAACTTGCGCGCGAACTGCTGCACCACTGCCGGCAGCACATAGCGCGCCTGCGTATGCGTGGTGGCCACACGCAGCGTGCCCGACGGCGCCCCGGCATAGTCGCGCGCCATCTTCCTCAGGTCGTCGACCTCCTTCATGATCCGCTCGGCGGCGTCGAGCACCTGCTGGCCGGGCGGGGTCACGCCGAGGATGCGTTTGCCCTGGCGGGCGAGTATCGGTACCCCGAGTTCGCCTTCCAGTTCGATGATCGCCTTGCTGATGCCGGGCTGCGACGTGTGCAGCGCCCTCGCAGCCAGCGTGATGTTGAACTTGTGCCGCGCGGCTTCGCGCAGGAAGCGGAACTGCTGGAGGTTCATGGCCGTCTCCGGAACGCGGCGGCAGTATACGAAGGCAGGGGCGACTACGGCCGAAGCGCCGTTGGACCCCAATATCTTGTGGTGACTGGTCGAGCGGACACAAGATGCGGCACAATTGCAGGAAATCACGGCCGGCGTAAAAAGTCGATTCTTCCAGCGCCCGGCTGCCTATACTGTTTTTCCCCCGTCGCCCGATACGCTGCCCTCACGCCTGCAGGAGTGCCCGCATGAAAGTCGAACCCGCCCAGCAACTGCTCGACGAACAGCCGATCTCGGTCGACGTGCTGCTCGAGAAGTACGCCAAGAGCGGCGAGCAGTCGGCGGACGATGTGCGCCGTCGCGTCGCGCGGGGCCTGGCCGCGGTCGAGGCGCCCGCGCTGCGCACCGAGTGGGAGAAGCGCTTCTTCGACGCGATGGTCGACGGCTTCATTCCGGGCGGCCGCGTCAATTCCGCGGCGGGCACCGAGATCGCTGCCACACTGATCAATTGCTTCGTGCAGCCTGTGGGCGACGCGATCACGGCAACGCGCGACGGCCTGCCATCGATCTACGGCGCGCTGGCGCAGGCGGCAGAGACGATGCGCCGCGGCGGCGGCGTCGGCTACGACTTCTCCAACATCAGGCCCAAGGGCGCCTTCGTCGCCGGCACGCATTCACGCGCCAGCGGGCCGCTGTCCTACATGCGCGTGTTCGACAAGAGCTGCGAGACGCTCGAGTCGGCGGGCAGCCGGCGCGGCGCGCAGATGGGCATGATGCGCTGCGACCACCCCGACATCGAGGATTTCATCCACGCCAAGCGTGACGGGTCGCTGTCGAACTTCAACATGAGCGTGGCGGTCACCGACGGTTTCATGCGTCTGGTGGACACCGACAGCGAGGTCGAGCTGTGGCACAAGGAGAAGCCATTCGAGGTCGACGGCGCCTACCAGCGCGCCGACGGGACCTGGGCCTACCGGAAGGTTCGCGCGCGCGAGCTGTTCGACCAGATCATGCAGTCGACCTACAACCACGCCGAGCCCGGCGTGGTGTTCATCGACCGCGTCAACCAGGACAACAACCTCTCGTACTGCGAGACGATCTCGGCCACCAACCCGTGCGGCGAGCAGCCGCTGCCGCCCTACGGCTGCTGCTGCCTCGGCTCGGTCAACCTGACCCGCTTCGTGATCGACCCGTTCGGCGAGCATGCGGCGTTCGACTTCGCGCGCTTCCAGTCGGTAGTGCGGGTGGCGATCCGCGCGCTCGACAACGTGCTCGACGCGACGCTGTGGCCGCTGTCCGAGCAGCAGCAGGAAGCCGCCAACAAGCGGCGTGTCGGGCTGGGCTTCACCGGGCTGGGCAACGCGCTGACGATGCTGGGCCTGCGCTACGACAGCGAGGCGGCGCGCGCAATGGCCAGCGACATCTCGCGCAAGATGCGCGACGCGGCCTACGACGCCTCGGCCGACCTGGCGCTGGAGAAGGGACAGTTCCCGCTGTTCGACGCCGACAGGCTGATGGCCGCGCCGCACTGCGCCAGCCGCCTGCCGGACCAGCTCAAGTCGAAGATCCGCAACCAGGGGCTGCGCAACTCTCACCTGCTGTCGATCGCGCCCACCGGCACCATCTCGCTGGCCTTTGCCAGCAACGCTTCCGGCGGCATCGAGCCGACCTTCTCCTGGACCTACATCCGCAAGAAGCGCATGCCGGACGGCAGCAAGCAGGAGTACGTGGTCGAGGACTACGCCTATCGCCTGTTCCGCCGCATGGGCGGCGACACCGATCACCTGCCGCCGGCGTTCGTGCACGCGCTCGAGATGAGCGCGATGGACCACATGCGGATGATCGCCGCCGTGCAGCCGTACATCGACGCCGCGGTCAGCAAGACGGTGAACGTGCCCGAGGACTACCCGTTCGACCACTTCCGGCAGCTGTACTTCGCGGCCTGGAAGGAGGGCCTCAAGGGGATCACCACCTACCGGCCGAACAACGTGATCGGCAGCGTGCTCGAGGTGCGCAAGGACGCCGCGGCGACCGAACCGCAGGACCTGAAGGACGACCCCGACCGCCGCGTGCAGCTCACCTCGACGCCGCAGCCGGCGCTGGCCAGCCTGAAGTGGCCCGGCCGCCCCGGCATGTCCGAGGGCAACATGGCATGGACCTACATGGTCGAGATCCCGCAGCGCCATGAGTCCTTTGCCATCTTCATCGGCCAGACCGGCACGCCGCCGGTGCCGTTCGAGGTGTGGGTCAACGGCGCCGAGCAGCCGCGCGGCCTCGGTGCGATCGCCAAGACACTGTCGATGGACATGCGCTCCGAGGACCGCGCCTGGCTGAAGATGAAGCTCGACGCGCTGGCCAAGGCGCGCGACGAGGAAGGCTTCGCCATCACCATGCCGCCCGGCGGCAAGCAGGAGTGGCAGAAGGGCGTGGTCGCCGCTTTCTCCAACATCGTGCGCTGGCGCTGCGAGCAGCTCGGCGTGTTCCGCGACCTCGAACAGCAGCAGTTGCCGATCTCCACGCCGGTGATCAACGCCCTGTTCAGCAAGAAGGAGCCGAAGGCGGGCCCGCTCGGCACGATGAGCTGGACCGTCGACATCAACAACGCCAACACCGGCGACGACTTCGTGCTCGGCGTCAAGGAGCTGCAGCTGCCCGACGGCAGCCGCCGGCCCTATTCGATCTGGCTGGCCGGCGAGTACCCGAAGGTGCTCGACGGGCTGTGCAAGCTGATCTCGCTCGACATGCGCGTGGTCGACGCCAACTGGATCGGCCTGAAGCTGAAGAAGCTGCTGAACTTCGGCGAGCAGAACGGCGAGTTCTGGGCGCCGGTGCCGGGCG
>CAZSYX010000072.1:10054-16778 GCA_964610575.1 uncultured Burkholderiaceae bacterium | reverse complement strand
CGGCCGCCGGCGCAGCTGGCTGCTCGCGTCACAACTGGTGATCGTCGCAGGACTGATCGGCATGGCCGTGACCGACCCGGCGCTGCACCTGCGCCTGCTCGTGATCTTCGCCCTGCTCACCGCCTTTGCCTCGGCGACACAGGACATCGCGCTCGACGCCTACCGGATCGAATCGGCAGCGGTGCACAAGCAGGCCGCGCTCGCCGCCGCCTACCAGACCGGCTACCGGCTGGCGATGATCTGGGCTGGCGCCGGTGCGCTGGCCGTCGCCGCGCGCTTCGATCCGAGCGAGGCCGAGTACCACTTCGCGCCGTGGACCATCGCATACCTGGTGATGGCGGCGTCGATGACGGTCGGCATCGTCGCCACCCTGCTCGCTCCCGAGCCGGCCGGCAGTGTCGCGCCGACGCTGCCGCGCGAGGGCACCGCGCTGCAGCGGCTGTCGACGTGGCTGCACGGCGCGGTGGTCAGCCCGTTCGCGGACTTCGTCAGCCGTTATGGCTGGCACGCGGTGCTGCTGCTGGCACTGATCGCCACCTACCGGATGAGCGACGTGGTGATGGGCGTGATGGCCAACCCCTTTTATCGCGACATGGGCTTCAGCAAGGACGAGGTGGCCGCGGTGTCGAAGGTGTACGGCGTGGTGATGACGCTTGCCGGTGCTTTCATCGGCGGCGTGCTGAGCCTGCGCTTCGGCGTGCTGAAGACGCTGTTTGCCGGCGCCGTGCTGTCGGCGGCGACCAACCTGCTGTTCGCCTGGCTGGCCGTGCGCGGCCACGACCTCACCTTCCTCGTTTTCGCCGTGTCGGCCGACAACCTGTCCGCCGGCATCGCCTCGAGTGCCTTCGTCGCCTACCTGTCGGGGCTGACCAACGTCGCCTACTCGGCGACGCAGTACGC
Source organism: uncultured Burkholderiaceae bacterium (assembly GCA_964610575.1). GTDB lineage: Bacteria > Pseudomonadota > Gammaproteobacteria > Burkholderiales > Burkholderiaceae_F > JADJWR01. Next base: position 15,878 of record CAZSYX010000072.1, on the reverse strand, counting down.
GCTGTTCTCGTCGGTGATGCTGCTGCTGCCGAAGTACCTCGCCGGCTGGTCGGGCTGGGCGGTCGACAGCTTCGGCTACGTCAGCTTCTTCGTCGGCACCGCCCTGCTCGGCGTGCCGGTGCTGCTGCTGGTCTGGCTGGCGGCCCGCGCGCAGCGCGCGACGCCAGCGGCCACCGGCGGCGGCGCGGCCGGCTACGGCTCGCCGTCCCAGTAGTCGAGATCGGTTTCGGGGCGGTGCATGCGGCCGCCCTGCACTAGCGGGCCCTTCGGCCGCGCGAATGCGAGGTACTTGCCGGAATCCGGGTACTCGCACACCTCGGGATATTCCTGCGTGCTGATCGACAGGTACTTCAGCGGCGCATCCGAGGTGTTGATGATCTGGTGCGGAAACTCCGGCCCGGGCGGAATGTCGATCACGTCGCCCGCACGAATCGGGATCATTCGGCCTGCCACGCGCAGCGTGCCCTCGCCTTCGAGGATCACGAACATCTCTTCCTGCGCGTAGTGGAAGTGGTACGGGCAGGCGCGCTTGCCGGGCGGCAGGATGTCGACCGCGGCCCCTAGCTTGCGCGCGGCAGCGCCGGCCGCCTGCGGGCCGATCACGCCGGCACTGCGGCCACCGTCGTAAAGCGGCGCGCGGCTGGCGGTGTCGAACTCGACCTCGTTGACGTTGCGGATCAGTTTCGCGCGCAGGTCGGACGTCATCTGCTCAACCGCCTTCAAAGCGATACACCGCCAGCGTGGCGCGCAGGTTCGGTGCCCAGGCGACCGGCCGGCCGTCGGCGAGCAATGCGCGGCTGGTGATGGCAAAGCCCAGCTTGGCGGCGAGAATCTCGAAATCCTTCGGCGTGCACAGGTGGATGTTCGGTGTGTCGTACCACTGGTACGGCATCTGCCTGGTCACCGGCATGTGACCCCCCGTCAGCGACAGCAGGTGTTTCCAGTGACCAAAGTTCGGGAAGCTGACGATGCCCTGCCTGCCGACTCGCGCCATTTCGCGCAGGATGCCTTCGGTGTTGTGCATCGCCTGCAGCGTCTGCGACAGCACGACGACGTCGAACATGCCGTCGCTGAACATGCGCAGGCCGCTTTCGAGATCGGCCTGGATCACGTTCACCGAGGCGCGGATGCACTCCAACACGTGCGAGTCGTCGATGTCGACGCCGTAGCCGCGGCAGTCACGCGAATCGCGCAGGTGCGCCAGCAGCGCGCCGTCTCCGCAACCCAGGTCGAGCACGTGCGTACCGGGCGCGATCCACTCGGCGATCAGCTTCAGGTCGAAGCGCAGGGTCATGCGCCGACCTCCTGCCCGATGCGGTCGAAGTACGCGCCGACCGCGCGGTGATAGCGCGGATCGTCCATCAGGAAAGCATCGTGACCGTGCGGCGCGTCGATCTCGGCATAGGTCACGTCGCGGCTGTTGGCGATCAGCGCCTCGACGATCTCGCGCGAGCGCGCCGGCGCGAAGCGCCAGTCGGTGGTGAACGAGGCGAGGAAGAACTTCGCCTGCGCCGCGGCAAGCGCGCGCACCAGGTCGCCGCCGTGGGCCCTCGCCGGGTCGAAGTAGTCGAGCGCGCGCGTGATCAGCAGGTAGGTGTTGGCATCGAAGTAGTCGGCGAACTTGTCGCCCTGGTAGCGCAGGTAGCTCTCGACCTCGAACTCGATGCCGAACGAGTAGCCGTAGTCCTTGTGGCGCAGCAGGCGGCCGAACTTCTCCGCCATGTCGGCACCCGACAGGTAGGTGATGTGACCGATCATCCTCGCCACGCCGAGCCCGCGCCGCGGCTTGACGCCGTGCGCGTAGAAATCGCCGCCGTGAAAGTCCGGGTCGTTCTGGATCGCCGTGCGCGCGACGTCGTTGAAGGCGATGTTCTGCGCGGTGAGCTTCGGCGTGGTGGCGATCGCCACGCAGTGCGCGATCCGCTGCGGATACTGCAGCGACCACGACAGCGCCTGCATGCCGCCGAGAGAGCCGCCCATGACGGCGGCAAACCGCTCGATGCCCAGCCGCTCCGCCAGCCGCGCCTGCGCGTTGACCCAGTCCTCGACCGTGACCACCGGAAAGCGCGAGCCGTAACGCCGGCCGCTGGCCGGGTCGATCGACATCGGCCCGGTCGAGCCGAAGCACGACCCCGGGTTGTTGACGCCGATGACGAAGAACCGGTTGGTGTCGACCGGCTTGCCGGGGCCGACCATGTTGTCCCACCAGCCGAGGCTCTTTTCCTGCCCCTCGTAGCTGCCGGCCACGTGGTGCGACGCGTTCAGGGCGTGGCAGACGAGCACTGCGTTGCTGCGCGCGGCGTTCAGTCGCCCGTAGGTCTCGTACATCAGCTCGTACGAGCCCAGCGACGCCCCGCTGGACAAAGCCAGCGGCTCGTCGAAGCGCATCGTCTGCGGCGTAACGATCCCGATGGATCCCGGTGCGGTCATCAGCTCGCAAAAACAAAAAACCCGACAGGCGCCGGCTTGTCGGGTTCCGTGACGCGGGGCCGAAGCCCTCGCGGATCTCTTTAGCGGAGATGTCGCAACCAGCCGCGACGCGCCCGCAAGCGGATCAACAAATCAGCGCAGGGAGCGGAAGGGTAGGCGGGCAGAGGCGGCACTGTCAAACGGGGCGGTGGCGCGTCAGTGGGCGGACGCGTGCAAGCGCGGTCCCGCCGGGCGGTAGCATGCCAGCTCAGCCGATCCCGCGTTCGACGCGCGACCGGGCAACTGAGGGAGAAAGCGAATGGTGTCCGAACTCAGGCTTCGAGGCATGCGCGCTGCGCAGGCCGCTGCAGGCAGGAACAGAGAAGCCGCCGTGGCCAGCCTGGGCAGTGCCGCGGTGAAGCGTGCCATCCTGGGCGTGGGGCTGGCCGCAGGTGCCGCACTGCTCGGCGGCTGCGTCGTCTACGAGCCGGTGCCCGCCGGCTACAGCCAACCGGCCAGCTTCGACCGCTCATGGAATGCCGCCGTCGGGGCAATGCGCGAGCAGGGCGTGACGATCACCCAGGAGGATCGCGGGGCAGGCATCGTGCGCGGCACGCGCGGCGGCATCAACGTGACCGGCAGCGTGCGGCCGCAGGCTGACGGCAGCGTGCGGGTGCAGTTCGACACCACCGGCGCCACCGGAGCCGACCCGACCCTGATCGACCGCATCACGCGCAGCTACCAGGCCTTCATGGGGCGGTGACGGGCGGACTCAGCCCGCTGGCCGGGCCACTGCCCGCTCGATCATCTTCCGGATGTCGAGCGGATCGTCGGACCGCAGCACGCGGGCAGCAAGCTTGCTGGCGGTCTTGGTCGACAGGCCAAACAAGCGCTCCTTCACCGACAGCACCTGCGACGGGTGCATCGAGAACTGGCGCAGGCCCATGCCGAGCAGCAACTCGGTGAGGTCCACTTCGCCGGCCATCTCGCCGCACACTGCCACCGGGATGCGCGCCCGGTTGCCGACACGGATCGTGCGCCCGATCAGATGGAGCACGGCCGGGTGCAGATGGTCGTACAGGTGGGCCACGCTGGCGTCCGCCCGGTCGATCGCCAGCGTGTACTGGATCAGGTCGTTGGTGCCGATCGACAGGAACTTCAGCCTTCTCACGAACGCCGGCACCGACAGCGCGGCGGCCGGCACCTCGATCATCCCGCCGACCGGGACGCGGGCGTCGTACTTGGCCTTGCGCTCCTTCAACTGCTCGCGCGCGCGGGCGACGAACGACAGCGACTGCTCGACCTCGTGCACGTGCGCCAGCATCGGCACCAGGATGCGCACCGTGCCCACGCTCGAGGCGCGCAGGATCGCGCGCAGCTGGGTCAGGAACAGCTCCGGATAGGCCAGGCAGTAGCGGATCGCCCGCAGGCCGAGCGCAGGGTTTGATTCCACCGTCGGCGCCCCGGCGGTGATGCCGAGGCTGCGCCGCGCCTTTTCGGTGAGGACCTTGTCGGCGCCGATGTCGAGCGTGCGGATCACCACTGGCTTGCCCTTCATCGCCCGCGCGACCTTGGCGTAGGCCTCGTACTGCTCGTCCTCGTCCGGCAGCTGGTCGCGGTTCATGAACAGGAACTCGGTACGGAACAGGCCGATGCCGTCGGCGCCGGCATCGAGCGCGTCGCGCGCGTCCTCGGGCAGCTCGATGTTCGCCATCAGGTCGATGGCGATGCCGTCCTTGGTGCGCGCCAGCTTGCTCTTCAGCTTGCGCAGCGCGATCCGGCTTTCGACCTGGGCACGCAGCCGCTGCCGGTACCGGATGAGATCCACCGCTTCCGGCTGGATGCGCACGCGGCCCGCCTCGGCATCGAGCACCACGAGGTCGCCCTCGGTCACCGCCTCGCGCGCGTTGGCCACGCCGAGCACCGCCGGCAGGCCGAGGCTGCGCGCGAGGATCGCCGTGTGCGAGGTGCGGCCGCCGAGTTCGGTGACGAAGCCGGCCACGTCGACTTCGGCCCGTCCTTTCAGGCGCAGCATTTCGGTGGGCGCCAGGTCGCGGGCGATGAGGATCAGCCGCTCGCCGTCGGCAGACTTCGGCGGCAGGATCACAGCGGCATTGCGGCCGCTGATCAGTGCCCTCATCACCCGTTCGACGACCTGCCGCACGTCCTGCGAGCGGCTGCGGAAATACTCGTCGTCGATCGCCTCGAACTGCTTGCACACCGCCTCGAGCTGGATCGTCAGCGCCCACTCGGCGTTGATCAGCCGGTTGCGCACCAGGTCGCGCGGCTCGTCGCACAGCAGCGGATCGTCGAGGATCATCCGGTGCAGGTCGAGGAAGGCGCGCACCTCGCCGGGGGCGTCGGGGGCGACATGCGTGCCCAGCTCGTCGATCTCGGCACGCACCAGCGAGAAGGCGTTGTTCAGCCGTGCCACCTCGTGCAGCACGTCCTTGCGCTCGATCGCGTAGTGGCGCGTCTCGAGTTCCGACGGCGCCAGCAGGTGCGCGCGGCCGATGGCAATGGTCGGGCTCGCGCCCGAGACGATGCCGACCCCTGCCAGTTCGGTGCTCATGCCCCCTGCCTGCTGCCGTCTGCCGCGCCGCGGCCGCGGCTAATCTTCGCCAAACCTGTCGGCAATCAGCTGCCCGATTGCCTGCAGCGCCTGCTCGGCATCATCGCCTTCCGCCTCGACCGTGATCGTGGCGCCCTGCCCGGCGGCCAGCATCATCACGCCCATGATCGACTTGGCGTTCACCCGCCGGCCGTTGCGCGAGAGGTGGATGTCGCTGGCAAAGCGCGACGCGGTCTGCGTCAGCTGCGCCGATGGCCGCGCGTGCAGGCCAAGCTTATTGCTGATCGTGAACTCGCGCGAGATCATCGCCCTGTGTCGGCCGAAGGCCCTGATGCTGCACCGAGGTCGAGGCAACCTGCATCACGCCCTGGGTGCCGCCGGCAAGCGCCTTTTCCGTGGCTTCAGCCAACGTCCCGTCCCGGTAGCACAAGGCGCGCAGCAGCATCGGCAGGTTGACGCCGGCGATCACCGCCACCCGGCCGGGTTCGGCCAGTTGCGTGGCAACGTTCCCCGGCGAGGCACCAAAGGTATCGGTCAGCACCAGCACGCCACTGCCTGTATCGAGCTCGCGCGCCAGCGCGCGTGCATGCGCGACGTTGGCCGGCGTGTCGGAATCGGGCTGCACGTCGAAGACGCGCAGTTGCGCGCCCGCCCGCTCGGGCGCACAGGCATACACATGCGCCGCCGCGGCGGCGAGCGCTGCCGCCAGCGGAGCGTGGGCGATCAGGAGGATTCCGACCATATCCTTAGCGCCCCTCGTGTACGCGACGCTTCGCGTCGCCCGCGCACTCGGGGTTCATCGGCTCACCGCCTTTTCGAGCGCGTCGACGAACATGGCGGCGA
>CAZSYX010000072.1:0-9954 GCA_964610575.1 uncultured Burkholderiaceae bacterium | reverse complement strand
CTCGGGGTTCATCGGCTCACCGCCTTTTCGAGCGCGTCGACGAACATGGCGGCGACGTCGAAGCCGGTCTGCTCGCGGATCTCGACGAAGCAGGTCGGGCTGGTGACGTTGACCTCGGTGAGGTAGTCGCCGATCACGTCCAGGCCGACCAGCAGCAGGCCGCGCGCCGCCAGTGTCGGCGCCAGCGCCTCGGCAATGGCGCGGTCGGAGTCGGCGAGCGGCTGCGCGCGGGCGATGCCGCCGGCGGCGAGGTTGCCGCGCGTCTCGCCGGGCCGCGGGATGCGCGCCAGCGCATACGGCACCGGCGCGCCGCCGATCAGCAGCACGCGCTTGTCGCCGTTGCGGATCTCCGGGATGTAGCGCTGCGCCATCACCGTGCGTGCGCCGTTCGCCGTCACCGCCTCGAGGATCGCGTTCAGGTTCGGCTCGTGTTCCTGCAGCACGAAGATGCCGGCCCCGCCCATGCCGTCGAGCGGCTTGACCACCACCTGGCCGAGGTCGGCATGGAACTGGCGCAGCACCTCCATCTCGCGCGTCACCAGGGTCGGCACGGTGAAGTCGGCGAACTCGGTGATCGCGAACTTCTCGTTGTGGTCGCGCAGCGCCCGCGGGTCGTTGAACACCGCCGCGCCGTCGCGCTGCGCCGCCGACAGCAGGTGGGTGGCGTACAGGTACTCGGTGTCGAACGGCGGGTCCTTGCGCATCAGCACCGCGTCGAAGCCGGCCAGCGCACGCGCCCCGGCATCGAGCTCGACGTACCAAGGCGCGCCCTTGTCGCCGTTGGGCAGCAGCTGCAGGCGCTGCGCCCGCGCGGTGACCCGGCCCTCGCGCCACTGCATCTGTCCCGGCGTGCAGGCCCAGATGTCGTGGCCGCGCGCCGCCGCGGTCCGCATCATCGCCACCGTCGAATCCTTGTAGGCCTTCAGCAGCGGCAGCGGATCGACGATGAACAGCAGCGACAGGCCCTGCGACATCGGCTGCGTCCCCTTCAAGTCGCCATGGGCAGCGCGCCGTGGGCGCGGCGAAGTGCCGGCCCGGGCAGGGCAACCGGTTCAGGACAGCGGAGATTGGCTCGCACACGGGCCTCGGCGCACGGGTTCTCACCGAAGAGACCCCGCAGATTCAGGTGCGAGTCATTCTAGCCAAGGACCCCGAGCCAACCGCACCACGGAAAAGAAAAGGGCGCCCCAGGAAGGGGCGCCCGAAAACCGCCTTGGTGCAATTGCGCCGCGAAAGGACGCAAACAGGCGGGCTAGGGAGACACAGTTGTTCCGATGCAATTGGCGTGCCAGGCACAGGGAAATGAGAACGGCCGCTCCGGGCTCCGGAGCGGCCGCTGTTCAAGGCAGAGCAGCGCGGCGCTGCCGCCTCAGTGCCCCTAGAACTTGTAGGCCGACTCGCCGTGGTACGTCGTGTCGAGGCCCTCGCGCTCCTCTTCCTCGGCGACGCGCAGCCCGGTGATCGCCTTGACGATCATCAGCGCGACGAACGTGACGATCGCCGACAGCACGATCGCGGTGAGCACGCCCTGGAACTGGATCCAGACCTGCGCGCCGATGCCGGGGAAGTCGGCCGGGTCGCCGCACTTGTTGGTGATGTAGTTGCAGATGCCGGCGCCGCCCAGCGATGGCGCAGCGAACACGCCGGTCAGCAGGGCGCCGAGCGCACCGCCCACCCCGTGCACGCCGAAGACGTCGAGCGCGTCGTCCGCGCCGAGCATCTTCTTCAGGCCGGTGACGCCCCAGAAGCACACCGCGCCGGCCAGCAGGCCGATCACCAGGGCGCCGACGATGCCGACGAAGCCGCAGGCCGGCGTGATCGCCACCAGGCCGGCAACGGCGCCGGAGGCGGCACCGAGCATCGAGGGCTTGCCCTTGACCATCCACTCCACCAGTGCCCAGGACAGCACTGCAGCCGCCGTCGCCAGCAAGGTGTTGACGAACGCGAACGCCGCGATACCGTTGGCCTCCAGGTTCGAACCGGCATTGAAGCCGAACCAGCCCACCCACAGCAGCGCCGCGCCGACCATGGTCAGCGTCAGGCTGTGCGGTGCCATCGACTCCTTGCCGTACCCGATCCGCTTGCCGAGCACGTACGCCGCCACCAGGCCGGCGACACCGGCATTGACGTGCACCACGGTGCCGCCGGCGAAGTCGAGCGCGCCCTTGCCCCACAGCCAGCCGGCGTTGGCGACCACCGCGTCGAGCGTCGCCTGGTCCTTGATCGCATCCGGGCCGTCCCAGTACCAGACCATGTGCGCCATCGGGATGTAGCTGAACGTGAACCAGATCACCATGAACAGCAGTACGGCGGAAAATTTCATCCGCTCGGCGTAGGCGCCGACGATCAGCGCGCAGGTGATCGCCGCGAACGTGCACTGAAAGGCGACGAAGATCAGTTCCGGGATGTAGACACCCTTGCTGAAGGTCGCTGCCGCCGACTCGGCGGTGATGCCGCTCAGGAACAGCTTGTCGAAGCCGCCGTAGAACGTGCCGGCGCCGCCGAAGGCCAGCGTGTAGCCGTAGATGACCCACAGCACCGTGATCAGCGAGAAGACGACGAAGACCTGCATCAGCACGCTGAGCATGTTCTTCGACCGCACCAGGCCGCCATAGAACAGCGCCAGCCCGGGAATGGTCATCAGGATGACCATGATCGTCGCCACGTACATGAAGGCCACGTCGCCCTTGTCGATCTTCGGCGGTGCGGGCGCTTCCTCCTTCTTCTCCGCGGCGGGTGCGGCTGCAGAGGCTGTCGAGGCCGCCGGCGCCGCCTCTTCCTTCTTCGTCTCGGCCGCGGGCGCTGCGGCTGCCGGGGCAGCAGCAGGCGCTGTCGCTGGCGCCGCCTGGGCGGCTTTGGGCTCGGAAGTCGACGCGTCGCCGTGCGACGAGCCGCCGCCCTGCGCAGCAGCGCTGCCCGCGGTCAATGCGAGAGCTCCTGCAGTGAGGAGCATGACTAACAGTTTCTTCATGGCTGTCCTCATCCCGTTAGAGCGCTTCGTTGCCGGTTTCGCCGGTGCGGATCCGCATGACCTGCTGCAGGTCGTAGACGAAGATCTTGCCGTCGCCAATCTTGCCTGTGCGGGCCGAGGTCTGGATCGCCTCGATCGCCCGCTCGACGATGTCGTCGGCCACGGCGGCCTCGATCTTCACCTTGGGCAGGAAGTCGACCACGTACTCCGCGCCGCGATACAACTCGGTGTGTCCCTTCTGCCGGCCAAAGCCCTTGACCTCGGTGACGGTGACGCCCTGCACGCCGACGGCGGACAGCGCCTCGCGCACCTCGTCAAGCTTGAACGGCTTGATGATTGCGGTGATCAGTTTCATTGCGTCGGTCCTCGGGTCTCAGAAGGTCTTGCTGACGGTGGCCAGGAAACCGCTCTTGCCGGCGCCGCGCGCCGGGTTCTCGGCGGTCAGGAAGAAGTCCTTCTCGCTGGTGCCGACCCAGTAGGCGCCGAGGATCCAGCCCGAGCCGGCGATGTCGTAGGTGCCGCCGAGCTTGTAGTCCCACACGGCGTCGTCGATCCCGCCAAGCTGCTTGTAGTTCTTGACCTTCTGGTAACCGGCGTGGGCGACGATCCCGAAGCCGCTGCCGACGTCGAAGGTGCCGGTGAGATCGAGGTACTGCGAGCCCTTGGTGTCGACGCTGCCCGGCAGTCTGAGCGCAGCGCTGTTCAGGCCGAAGAAGTCGGTGAACGAATAGAAATACTTCAGCGATACCGGGCCGTACGAGCCGCCGATGTAGACCTCGAAGTTGTCGGCCTCGAATTCCTTGGGCAAGCCGTTGACCCCCTCGCCGGTGCCGGGGTAGTAGTAGTAGATGACGCCGACGTCGAGGCCGAAGCCCTCGAACGAGGTCTTCCAGCCGCCGTAGAAGTCCATCTCGATCGGCGCGCCGTTGTACAGCGCCGACGAGACGTTCGAGTTCCAGTTGCCGAGGTAGAAGCCCGACTTGTGGACGAAGTCCACACCGCCCTGGATCGTCGGCTGGTAGTCGGTCTGGCTGTATCCGCGGAAGCGGTAGTCGCTGCCGATCGTCAGGTTGCCGCTGAGGGTGTAGTCGGGTTCCGGCTTGGCGCCTTGCGCATTGGCGGCCAGGGGCAGCACGGCGGCGGCGCACAGGATCGATGAGCGGAGCAGGTTCTTCATGAGTGCATTCCTTTACGGAAGGGATCGGGTAGGGCAGCGATGAAACGCCGATTGGTTCACTGCAACACTCGTGCCAGCCGCCCCCAGCCCCCGATCGCACGGTTGGAAGGCCTAAACCGCACCCGATTGGTGCGATCCACCGCCGGTTCTGCGCTGTCGCACCAATGTCGTGCGTCCCCCGCGGCGTCCCGGCAGCTAGACTTCGCGCACCCCGCCGGAGGAGCGCTCCGGATTCCTTCGGATGCCAGCCATGGAAAAAGCCGCATTCCTCGATGACCTGCAGCAGCGACTGGCTTCGCTCGTCGAGGGAACGCCGGCAGCCGACCTGCAGCGCAATCTGAAGGCGCTGTTGTCACAGCAGTTCGCCCAGCTCGAACTGGTCACGCGCGAGGAATTCGACGCCCAGGTGCGGGTCCTCGCCCGCACGCGCGAGAAGCTGCAGGAGATGGAACGGCGGCTCGCCGAGCTGGAGTTGCAGCGCGACTGACAGCACGCGGGCGCAGCCCGGCTGCGCCCGCAGGAACTAGCCGGACTTCAGGCGCTGCCCGGCGCGACGCCAAGCGGTGGTGCGGATCTTCTCGGCGATGCCGGCATCGAGCCGCGCCAACTGGGCCTCGATCGCCGGGCGATCCAACACCCGCACCCCGTGCGCCGGCAGTTCCCCGCCAAGGTCGGACGCCGTCGCGTCTTCAACGGCGATCAGCACGCGCTTCTGGTCGATGCGGCGCGCGCGTTCGATGATCGACTGCAGCGCCGCTGCCGAAGGCGGCTCGGCGAGCGGCGCGAACGCGTAGGCGCGCTGCGCATCCGACTTGTGTGCCAGTACCAGGTCGATCGGCCGCGCCGACGGATCGGCGGGCCCAGCCCGGAAGCCGCGCGCCTCGTAGAACACCTGCACCAGGTCGCGCACCGGGGCCGGTGCTTGCAGCGGGGCTTCAGCAGTGTCGATCAGCGCGGTTGCGTCATGCGCGGCCGGGCGCGCTGCAGCCGCGCGATCGACCTTCTCGTTCCGCCGCCCGGCCGCCATCTCTGCGGTCGCCATCTCGACCACCGAGCGCTCGGCAAGCGGCTTGTTCAGCAGGGCGGCCACTTCGGCCTGCAGTTCCACGGCACGCAGCACCGCGTCGGCGCTCGTCGGTGCGGCGGTCGCCGGCGCAACGCCGAAGACCTGGTCGACATCGATGCTTGCGCCGCCGTCGGCGGTGTGGCGCGAGACGAACAGCGCTTCGAGCACGCGCGCCTCGCGGCTCTCGGCCTCGCGGCGATATCGGATCGCCCGTTGCACCACCCACCACGCCAGGCAGAGTGCAACGGCCAGCAGGGCAAGAAGAGCAAGTGCCATGGCGCGCGTCACCGCACGCGGCCGTCAAGCGGCCGCCGACGAGAAGGAAAGGAACACACCCGGGACTCCGCCATCGATCTGCTCCAGCGGCGGGCCCGATGCCTGCTCCGCCGCCTGCTGGCGATTATCGTTTTCGCGCCGCGGCGCTCACGATCGGCCGGACGGCTGAAGCCGGGCGCAGCAGGCCGCCGCCTCGCGGCCGAAGGTGCTCCCGGCGCTCAGGCGAGGCCGAGGACGCCGCGCCGGCTGCGGGCGATGGCGATCAACTTGGCGGCGATGCCGAAGTCGAGTTTCCGGATCTCGCGGTCGAGCGAGACCCAGTCCAGCACCAGCACGTCGCGCAGCCGGGTCGACGTGACGGTGGCGTCGGCGCCGTGCTCGGCAGCCACCAGCAGCCTCTTCATTCCAAGGGCGTGCGTCTTCTGGAGCAGTTCTGCCACGCGCTGCGCATGCAGCCGGCCGCGCTCGAAGAAGAAAGCGTAGCTTCGGTCGCGGTCGTCACGATGGGTCATCAGCAGGCTGATCGGCTGCGCCGATTCCGGCGCCGGCTTCATCAGGTAGCCCCGTGCCGAGAACCATGTCACCACCAGCGCATCGAGCGGCACTTCGATCCGCCCTTCGAGCAGCGACAACGGCGGCGATGACGGCCTACCCTCGGCGCGCGAGGCCGTCGACTCGCCACCGAGGCCGGAAAGTGTCGTCGGGCGTCCCAGCTGCTGGCGCGCCTGCTCGGCAACCGAAGTCGGCTCGCCCTCGAGGAGGATGTCGACGTCGACCGGCTGCTGGGTGATCGCAGCCGCCCTCGTGGTCGGCCCGCTGGGAGGCGCCGGCGGCTGAAGGATCTCGGTCACCGGGCCACCGCCGATCGTGTGCCGCTCGACGCGGTCCTCGCCGAGCAGCACGCGGGCCAGCATCTGGTCGGTGCGGGCGCGGCGCTCCTCGCGCTCGCGCGCGATGCGCGAGCGCGTCTCGTTTTGGCGCCACAGCAGCGCCGCCACCAAGGTGCTCAGCAGGACGATCAGCAGGAAGAACCACACGCGGACACCAACCTCTCAGTCGACAGAGGCGGATTGTCGCAAACGACGCTGCGCTTGTGCACGCCGCCCGGCGGAGGCGAGGAACCAGCCGCCCGCAAGGGAGAAATCGTCAGCGTGACCGTCCGATATTCCCGGCTGGACACGACCCAGGCCAGGAGGAGCGGCGATACGCTGATCTGCAGCGGTTGAACCGAGAGGAGCCGACACCCGATGACACTTGCGGTCGTCCGCAGCCGCGGCTTGGCGGGGATGGTCGCGCCGGAAGTCACGGTCGAGGTTCACCTGGCCAACGGCCTGCCTTCGTTCACGCTGGTCGGTCTGCCTGACACCGAGGTGAAGGAAGCGCGCGAGCGCGTGCGCGCCGCCCTGCAGAACTGCTGCTTCGAGTTCCCCTCGCGGCGGATCACCGTCAACCTGGCACCGGCGGAACTGCCGAAGGAGTCCGGCCGCTTCGACCTGCCGATTGCGCTCGGCATCCTCGCCGCCAGCGGGCAGATCCCCGCACGCGCGCTCGACCGCTACGAATTTGCCGGTGAACTGTCGCTGTCGGGCGAACTGCGTCCGGTGCGCGGCGCACTGGCAATGGCCTACGCGGTGTCGAGGAACGAGCGGTCGAAGGGCCGGCGCGGCTTCGTGCTACCGCGGGAAGGCGCCGACGAAGCGGCGCTGGTCGGCGATCTGCCGATCTTCGCGGCGCGAGACCTGCTGCAGGTCGCTGCGCACCTGGCTGCCGATGCCGGCGACGAGCGTGCGCAGCGCCTCACCGAACACCGGCCGGCGGAGCGGGGTGCCGTACCGTACTACCCCGACCTGGCCGACGTGAAGGGCCAGCAGGCGGCCAAGCGCGCGCTCGAGATCGCCGCCGCCGGCGGCCACAGTCTGCTGATGGTCGGTCCGCCCGGCACCGGCAAGTCGATGCTGGCGCAGCGGCTACCGGGAATCCTGCCGCCGATGACGGACGAAGAGGCGCTGGAGTCGGCGGCGGTGCTTTCACTGTCGGGCCAGTTCGCGCCGCAACGCTGGGCGATGCGTGTGTTCCGCGCGCCGCACCACTCGGCCAGCGGCGCGGCGCTGGTCGGTGGCGGCAGCGTGCCGAAGCCGGGCGAGATCTCGCTCGCCCATTGCGGAGTGCTGTTCCTTGACGAGCTGCCGGAATTCGACCGCCACGTGCTGGAGGTGCTGCGCGAGCCGCTCGAATCCGGCCGCATCACCATCTCGCGCGCCGCCCGGCAGGTCGATTTCCCGGCTCGCTTCCAGCTGATCGCAGCAATGAACCCGTGCCCGTGCGGCTACTTCGGCCACCGCACGCACGCCTGCAGCTGCACGCCGGCGCTGATCGCCAGGTACCAGGACCGCATCAGCGGACCGCTGCTCGATCGCATCGACATGCGGGTCGAGGTCCCGTCGCTTACCGACCAGGAACTGCTCGACCTGCCCGGCGGCGAATCGTCGGCGCTGGTTGCGCAGCGGGTGCTGCACGCCCACGGGCGGGCGAGAAGCCGGCAGGGCTGCACCAACGCGATGCTGACCGGCGCCGACATCGACCGCCTGTGCCGGCCGGAAGGCGCCGTCAGGCAGCTGCTGCACGCCGCCAGCAGCCGGCTCGGCTGGTCGGCGCGCGCCTACCACCGCGTGCTGAAGGTGGCGCGCACGATCGCCGATCTCGAGGACGTTGACGCACTGGCCACCGGGCACGTGGCCGAAGCGATCCAGTACCGGCGGTCGCTACGCGAAAGCTGACTCGTCCAACCTAGTTCGAGCTGCCGTGCTTCTTCTTCGCCTCGTGACAACTGGCGCACAGCTTCTGGTCGCCGCCGATCTTCGGCCGCGCGCGGGTGTCCGCCACGTGCTCGGCGCCGCCGACGTGACAGTTCGCGCACGAGAGCTTCTTGTGCGAGGGCTGGCTGTGGAACCGGGTGCTCGGCTCGGCGTGGCAGCTGACGCAGACCTCGTCGCGCACCGGCGCGGTCTGCGCCGACAGCGGGCCGGTCGCCAGCGCCAGCAGCATCGCTGCTGCCCCGCACAGACTCATCGATACGCCTCGCAGCATTGCACTTCCTTCACGCCTGCAGTCAGCCTGCGCAGCGACACTGTCGCGCAAGGCCGAGGGCGGCGTCGTTGACGGCGATCAAGCAGCGCTTGGTGCGGGCAGGCGCAGGAACTGCTGCACCGCCTCGACGCTCGCATGCGCCGACTTGATGCAGTCGGCCACCGAGACGCCGCCGCGCCAGTTGGCGCAGAAGCACAGCCCCGGCGCTGCCGCCTCGGCGCGCTCGACCGCCGCGATGCGCTGCAGGTGGCCGAGCGTGTACTGCGGGATCGCCTGCGGCCAGCGCGTCACCACCTGCCACAGCGGCTGCCGTGCGCCCAGATAGCCCTGCAGCGCGGCGGACACGGCGGCGCCGATTTCCTCCTCCGATTTCAGCGCCAGCGGCGCGCTGCGCACACCGCCGACGAAGGTGGTCAGCAGGACCGTCGAAGAATCGGCGCGGCCGGTGAACATCGAACTGGAAAACAGGCACCCCAGGATCGGCGGCGATTCCTTGCGCGGCGCGAGGAAACCGAAGCCGTCGAGCGGATGCGCCACGTCGGTGCGCCGATAACAGCTCGCCACCGTGGCCACCGGCGGATAGACGATCGCCTCGAGCGCGGCGACCACGTCCGGCGCGATGCGCGCGACGATCCTCGCCGCCTCGTACGCCGGCACCGCCAGCACGACCGAGCGCGTACACAGCTCGAAGTGCTCGGCTCCGCGCTCGCATTCGAGCACTAAGGCGCCGTCGGCTTCGCGGCGCAGCCCGGCCGCGCGCACGCCGTAGTCGACGCGCAGTCCGCGCGCCAGCGCATCGGTCAGCGTCTGCATGCCTTCGCGGAACGAAAAGCTGACGGCCGCGTTCTTCGCCTTCTCGGCGCTTTTCTTCCGCTCGCGGCTGCCTGCGATCTGGCCGCGGATCAGGCTGCCGTACCTTTGCTCGAGCGCGAACAGGCGCGGGAATGCCGCCGGCACCGACAGCCTGTCGGGGTCGCCGGCGTAGATGCCGGCGACGAACGGCTCGATCGCATAGTCGAGGAATTCGGCTCCGAGGCGTCGGCGCACGAAGGCGCCGACCGTCTCCTCGGCATCGGCGGCCGCCGGCCTGACGAAAGGCTCGCGCAGCAGCGCCAGCTTGGCCTTCCACGAGAAGAGCCGCGTGGCGAGGAACGCCGGCGGCGAGGTCGGCAGCGCCGACAGCGCGCCGTTGCGCAGGATGTAGCGCCTGGCCGCCTCTGCGCTGGCGTCGACCCGCTCGCCGGCGATGCCGGCGGCATCCAGCAACTCGTTGATCAGCGGCGTCGTGTCCAGCCCGCTGTTCGGCCCGCGCTCATAAAGGGCGCCGTCGCGCCGCACGGAGCCGATCACCCCGCCCGGCCGCGCGGCCGACTCGAC
>CAZSYX010000071.1:0-16785 GCA_964610575.1 uncultured Burkholderiaceae bacterium | reverse complement strand
GAAGTACGCCGGGCTCGGCCTGCTGCTGGCGCTGGGCTTCGTGGGAATGCTGACGCTGCCGTCGGGTGCGCCGCTGCGCAACCCCGAAACCGGCTCGATCATCGGCAACTCGCCGTTCATGAACAGCCTGATCGTGACCATCGCGCTGGTCTTCCTGCTGTCCGGCATCGGTTACGGCCTCGGCGCCAAGACGATGAAGACCTCGGTCGACGTCATCAACGCCGTCCAGAAGGCCATCGGCAGCCTGTCCGGCCTCATCTTCCTGCTGCTGATCATCAGCCAGTTCCTCGCCTACTTCAACTACACCAACATGGCGCCGCTGGCGGCGATCTCACTCGCCAACATCCTGCAGGCCGCCAATCTGGATGCGGTGTGGCTGATGATCGGCTTCGTGATCGTCGTTCTGATCCTCGACCTGATCATCACCGGCGCCATTCCGAAGTGGGCGATCTTCGCGCCGATCTTCGTGCCGCTGCTGATGAAGCTCGGCGTGCAGCCGGACGCGGTGCTGGCGGCCTATCGCGTCGGCGACTCGCCGATGAACTCGATCACGCCGCTCAACGCCTACTTCGCGATGATCGTGGTGTTCTGCCAGAAGTACGTGAAGGACGCCGGCGTCGGCACCGTCATCGCGCTGATGCTGCCCTATGTGATCGCCATCGCGGTCGTATGGCTGGCGCTGCTCATCGCCTGGCAGCTGCTCGGCCTGCCGTGGGGCATCTGAAAACCTGCCGTGGCGCACGCCCCGGTCTTGTTTGAACGGTACTGGACAATTCCTGGAGCAAAGCGATGGAAATGAATATTTCGAATGCGTCACCGGTGACGCTGAAGACCGGCGTGCTGGCGGTCGGCGCCTTTGCCGACGGACTGCTGACGCCGACGACGCAGGCGGTCGATGCCGCCGCAGGCGGCAAACTCGCCGCGGCACTGAAGCGTGGCGACCTCGACGAAAAGGCCGGCTCGACACTGATGCTGCCTGACCTGCCCGGCGTGGCCGCCGAGCGTGTGCTGCTGGTCAGCCTGGGCAAGCGCGCCGACCTCGGCGACAAAAGCTTCCGCGAGGCGGTCAGCGGCGCCGCCAGGGCGCTCGCCGGCGGTGTTGCCAGGTCGGCTGCCGTCGCCCTGGTCGATCTCGACCTGCCGAACCGTGCGGCTGCCTGGCGCGTGCAGCAGGCGGCGCGCTTGCTGGCGGACGGCGCCTACAAGTTCGACGCGCCGCGCCAGAACAAGCCGGCGGAGCGCGGCGCCGGCGCAATCGCGCTGCTGGTAGCCGAGGCCACGCCGGAACTCGAGACGGCGTTGAAGCAGGGCCAGGCGATCGCCGAAGGCATGGCGCTCACCAAGGACCTCGGCAACCACGGCGGCAATGTCTGCACGCCCGGCTACATGGCGCAGACCGCGCAGGCGATGGGCAAGGAGTTCGGCTTCGAGGTCGAGGTCCTGGAGCGCGAGGACATGGAGAAGCTGGGCATGGGCTCGGCGCTGTCGGTCGGCCGCGCCTCGCACTCGCCGTGCAAGTTCATCGTGATGAAGTACAACGGCGGCGGCAGCGCGAAGCCGGTCGTGCTGGTCGGCAAGGGCATGACCTTCGACACCGGCGGCGTGTCGCTGAAGCCCAGCGCCGGCCTCGACGAGATGAAGTACGACATGTGCGGCGGCGGCACCGTGCTCGGCGTGTTCCGCACCGTCGCGCGGCTCGGCCTGCCGATCAACCTGGTGGGCGCGGTGATGGCGGTCGAGAACATGCCGGGCGGCAACGCCAGCCGGCCGGGCGACGTGGTGCGCTCGATGTCCGGCATCACGATCGAGATCCTGAACACCGATGCCGAGGGCCGCCTCGTGCTGTGCGACGCGCTGACCTACGTCGAGCGCTTCGAGCCGGCCTGCGTGATCGACATTGCGACGCTGACCGGCGCCTGCGTGATCGCGCTCGGCGCGCACGCCAGCGGCCTGTTCGCCAACGACGAGGCGCTTGCCGCCGAACTGCTGGCGGCGGGCATGGCCACCGGCGACCGCGCCTGGCAGATGCCCGTGTGGGACGACTACATCGGCCAGCTGAAGAGCAACTTCGCCGACATGAGCAACCTCGGTGGCCCGGCCGCGGGTTCCGTCACCGCCGCGCTGTTCCTCAGCAAGTTCGCGACCAAGTACAAGTGGGCGCACCTGGACATCGCGGGCACCTCCTCGGTGTCGGGCGATGCGAAGGGCGCCACCGGGCGGCCGGTGCCGCTGCTCGCCGAGTTCCTGCTGGCGCGCGCCGGCGCCTGAGACGCAGGCGATACGGTTCCGGCGTGTTGCTCCGACCGCCTGCAGCGGCCGCAACGGGCGGCTGCGCGGTCGAGTGCTGTCAGCTTCGACGGGCCGGGAAACCGCATCCACCGCTAGCGCCGCTGATTCAAGGTCGACATCCACGACGACGGCAACTGGTCATACGGGCAAATCACGTTGCTGCAGATCCTCGGCCGCGACGAGCTGTCTCGCCACACCGATCGCAACCGGCTGCACAAGATCGCCGAGCCCACGCCGAACTGGCTGATGCGCACGCCGAAGTGAAGCAAAGTGCCGCCGGTGCAAGCCGCGACGGTCCGATCCCCGACGACCCACGAACAAGGAGAACACGATGGTCTACTCACTGGCGACCGCGCGCAGGTGGTGCACCGAGTCCGAATCTGCGCTGGTGGCGCTCAGCTTCGCCGGCAAGGAAGTCGCCTGGACGCCCGCGCAGTTGAAGCTGAAGATCGAGCGCACGCGGCGCCTGCGTGACAAGAACCAGGACCGCGCGCGGCAGCTGAAGCTCGCGAACCGCGCCAGCACCGGCGCCAAGGCCGGCAGGCAGTTCACGGCGATCGCGGTGGCCGAGAAGAAGGCGCGGCTCTTCGACGAGACGCTGGCGCGCTTTGTCGCGAAGCTCGAGCGCCTCAATGCCGCGCGGCGCGTGGCCGAACTGAAGGCCGCCGTGAAGGCGGCGCTGGTGCGCAAGCGCACGGCCCCGGCGAAGGGACCGAAGGCCGGCGGCCCGAAGGCGGCCGCGCAGCCGCGCGCCCGCAAAGCGCAGGGCGGCCCCGCGGCCGCTGTGCAGCTGAAGCGCAAGTTGCGGGCCGCACACGTGCGGGCGCGCAACGCCCGTCACCAGGCGAAGCGCGACTCGCGCCGCGGCTGAACGGCGCCGGCGACCCGCCGCCTACGAGGCCGCGGGCGGCGGCTGTCTGCGTACTTCCTCCGCGTAGGCCTGCGCGGCCTGGCGCAGCGTCGGAAAGAAGCGCAACTCGGAGCGGCGGTCGGCGAAGCCGCGCTCGACGGCCCGGCGCATCCACTCCGGCTCGCGTCGTGCGATGCCGACCACGATGCCGCGCTCGTGCAGCAGTTCGAAGGTGTCGCGCAGCGCGTACAGCCCGGTCGTGTCGACCAGGCTGACCGGCAGCATGTCGATGACGAACCAGCGCACATCGGCGCCGGCGGCCGCCTTCAGCGCCTCGCGTTTGAAGTAGGCGGCGCTGAAGAACACGATCGGGCCGTTGAAGCGGAACAGCACGAGCCCCGGCTCGGCCCGCGCCTGGGCGTACTGCTCGAGCGCGACAAAGCCCGGGATCTCCGGCGTGCTGCCCAGCGTCTCTACCGTCGGGCGCGACTTCAGCCGCACGAAGCGCAGCAGCGCCAGCACGATCACCAGCAGGATCGCGTTGATCGGGCCGAAAACGACGACACCGATGGTCGCGATGATCGACAGCCAGAACTCCTGCGGATCGATGCGCAGGATCGCCTTCAGCTCGCGCAGGTCGATGAGCTTGAGCCCCGCGCCGACCAGCACCGCGGCAATCGCGGCCGAGGGCACGAAGCGAAGCGGCCCGGTGAAATAGAGCAGCAGCAATGTCAGTGCTGCCGCGCAGACCAGGCCGGTCACCTGCGTGCGGCCGCCCGCCGCCTCGGCGACCGCGGTGCGCGAACTCGTGCCGGTGACGGCGAAGCCCTGCGACAGCGCCGCTGCGACATTCGCCGCCCCCAGCGCCGCCAGTTCGCGATCGGCATCGACCTCGTAGCGGTTGCGGTCGGCGAAGCTGCGCGCCGCCAGCATCATCGTCGAGTAGCTGACCAGCGCCAGGCCGGCGGCCTCGGCCAGCAGCGTGGGCAGAAGCTCCGTGGGCACGGTGGGCCATTGCGGTGTCGGCAGGCCGGTGGGCACCTGGCCTATCGTGCGCACGCCGGCCTGCTCCAGCCCGAGCCAGTGCACCGCAGCCGCGGCCACGAGCAGCGCAACCAGCGCCGCCGGAACGCGTGACCATGCGCGCGGCCAGGCGAGCAGCAGCCCGAGGCTGGCCAGGCCAATCGCCAGCGTCGGCGCGTGCGCCTGCGGCAGCCGCTGCACGAACTCGATGAGCCGCGGCAGGATGCCGCCCGCTTCGATGCCGAAGCCGAACAGCGCGCCGAGCTGCCCCAGCACGATGCTCAGCGCCACGCCGTTCATGAAGCCGACCAGGATCGGCCGCGACAGGAAGTCCGCCAGCGCGCCGAGCCGCAGAAAGCGGGCGCCGATGCACAGCAGGCCGACGAAGACGCACAGCACCACGGCAAGCGACTGGTAAAGCGCCGCATCGCCGGCCGCCAGCGGCGCCAGAGCGGACGCGATGATCGCCGCTGCGGGTGCGCCCGTGCCGACGATCAGCTGGCGCGAGGTGCCGAACACCGCATAGGCGACCAGCGGCAGCACGCTCGTGTGCAGGCCGACCACGGGGTCGAAGCCGGCGAGCTGTGCGTGAGCGATGCTGGCCGGCACCGTGACGGCGGCGACCGATAGGCCGGCCGCGAGGTCATGCGGCAGGTCTTCGCGCCGGTAGCGCAGCAAGGCGGCGAGCCCAGGAGCGATGCGCGCCAGCAGCGATTCGCCCTCTGGGATGTCGGGGTTCGAGGACACGATGATCGCTGCTCGCCGCCTGCGTACAAGATCCGGGGATTCAGCGATTCTGCCGCGGCCGCGACCGCGCGGCCACTCGCGGCCGCCGGGGCCGGCGCTGCGCGGTGAAAGCCGTCACCCGAGGCCCGCCACGGCGGCGACGATCGCCGTCGACACCGCGAACAGCGCCAGCAGCAAAGGCCATGCGAAGCGCAGGTACCTGTCGTAGCCGACCCTGGCGATCGCCAGGCCGCCGACCAGCACGACGCTGGTCGGCGAGAACATCAGCGCCAGCCCGTGCCCCGTGATCCAGGCGGTGATCGTGGTGGCGCGGCTGACCCCGGCAAAGTCGGCCAGCGGCGCCAGCAGCGGCATCGCCAGCGCGCCGTGCCCCGAACTCGACGGGATCAGCATCGCCAGCGGCACGTTGAGCAGCACGGCGAGCAGGGTGAACACCCCGGCGGAGGCGCCGCTGACCAGCTGCTCCATCGATTGCAGGATGGTGGCCATGGTCTGCGTGTTGTTCATGATGGCCGACACGCCGCCGGCCAGCAGCACCACCATCGCCGGGCCCATCATGTCGGCGGCGCCGGCGGAGATCAGCCGCACCGTCTCCTTCTCACCCATCCTGGCGACGAAGCCCACCAGCACCGAAGCCAGGATGAACAGCATCGACAGTTCCGGGAACCACCAGTTCAGCTCGAACCAGAACGGCTCGACGCCGGCGACCTCGTGGGTGCCGTAGTAGTCGGCGGGCGCGGCCCGCCCGCCGACCACGGCCGACCACGGGATCACCGAGAAGATCATCAGGCCGAAGGCCGCCGCGGTGATCGCCAGCACCCATTTCTGGACACCTGTCAGGCGTGCCTGCGCCGTGGCACCGGCCGCCGCCGCTGCATGGTCAACGCCCCCGCCCGTGACATCGTCGTCGGCATCCGCTTCAACCAGCGACGCCGCCGGATCGCGGCGCACCCGCGCGGCGTAGCGCAGCACCCAGGCCACGGCCATCGCCGTCAGCACCACCCACAGCAGCAGGCGCAGCCCGATCCCGTCGCCGATCGACACGCCGGTCTCGTTGGCGGCCACGCCGATCGAAAACGGATTCACGGTCGCCGCCATCAGGCCGACCAGATCGCCGAGGATGATCATGGACGCGGTGACCAGGCGGTCGTAGCCCAGCGCCTTCATCAGCGGCAGGAACAGCGCGTAGAAGCCCAGCGTCTCGATCGAGAGGCCCATCGTCGAGCCGAGCGCCGAGAGCAGCACCATCACGGCAGCGATCAGCAGCCAGCTCCTGTCGCGCAACCGGTTCGCCAGTGCGGCCACCGCCACCTCGAGCGCGCGCGTGGCGAAGCTCACCGAAATGAAGGCGCCGATAGCCATGATGAAGACAATGATGCCGATCTGGCCGAACACGCGCCCCACGATCTCGGTGTCGACGAACTCGGTGTCCGGGCTTCGCAGTCCGTACACGCCGTTGATCGGCGCCAGGATCAACTGCTGCACGCGCTCGGCCGGCGTCAGCGGCGACTCGATGCGCGTGTAGGTCCCCGGGACCGGCGCGCCGTCGCCGTCGACAAGGTAGGCGCCGGGAGGAATGAACAGCGCGGCCAGCCACACCAGCACGGTGACGATGGCCAGCGTGGCCACGGCGCCGGGGAAACGGAAGCGCGGCCTCGGTGACTCGGCGGCGGTGTCGACTTCGCTCTTGACAGGATCGCTCATGGGCGGAGTTCAGCTTTGGCGGGCACGGCGTCGTTCAGCACGAACAACATTCGACATTGTCGCCGCCAGGTCCGCGCCGCGGCGACATTCCGGGCACCAGGCGCCGTGCCCCAGGCCGGCGCGATTGCGCGGTTCGGCTCCGCGGGTAGACTGCGTGCCGCGCCTGCGCCGCGGGCGCGCAATGCGGCGCGACACCGGCACCGAATCACCCGATAAACGGAGAGAACGAGATGAGCAACTTCTGGGACATGGTCTTGCTGATGATCTCGACCTTCTTCTTCGTCGCCTATCTGATCGTCATGTTCCAGATCGTCGTCGATCTGTTCCGTGACGACCAGCTCGGCGGCGGCTCGAAGGTGCTGTGGGCGATCGGGCTGATCTTCCTGCCGGTGCTGACCGCGCTCATCTACATCATCGTCCGTGGCAGCGGCATGGCGGCGCGGCAGCGCGCCGGCATGCAGCGCGCCAGGAGCGATACCGAGGCCTACATCAAGGGCGTGGCCGGCAGGTCGCCGGTGGCCGAGATCGCCGAGGCGAAGGCGCTGCTCGACGCCGGCACGATCAGCCAGGCGGAGTTCGACAAGCTGAAGGCCAAGGCCCTGTCCTGAGCCGTCCCGGCACGACTGCGGCCGCGAGCGGCCCGCCCACGGCAGGCGCCGGCTCAGAGCCGCCCGCTCCTGGACAGCAGCACGGCGATCGGCCGCGTGCCCGGGAACTCCGAGAACACGATCGTCAGGATCGCGGTGATCGGCACTGCCAGGAACGCCCCGGGCACGCCCCACAGCTCCGACCACACCGCCAGGCTGATGAGAATGGCAAAAGGGCTGAGGTTCAGCGAGTTGCCCATCACGTAGGGATCGAGGAAGTTGCCGATGACGAACTGCACCGTCGTCAGCGACAGCAGCATCGTCAGGACCAAGCCGAGCTCCTCGAACTGCACGAGCGTCATCAGCACCGGAAGGACCACGCCGAGCACCGAGCCGACGTAGGGCACGAAGTTCAGGAAGCCTGTCAGCACCGCCCACAGCGCGGCGAACTCCAGCCCGAACAGCCGCATCACGCCGTAGCTCACCAGGCCGAGCAGCAGGCTGATCAGCGTCTTCAGCGCCAGGTACGAGCCGATGCGCCGGTTGATCGCCTCGATGACCTGGCGGATGCGGGCCACTCGCGCGGGGTCGTCCGACAGGTTGGCCAGCTTGGCCTCGAACGTGCGCCGCTCGAGCAGCAGGAAGGTGGCGTACAGGAGCACGACGACCAGCGTCAGGACGATCGAGCCGACCGACGCCAGCAGCGAGCCGAGCAGGCGTTGCAGGTCGATCTGCGCCAGCAGGTCCTGGCGCAACGTCGCCCAGGTCGGCTCGGTCTCGAAGCCGAAGTGCACTGCCACGCGCTGGATCGCCGCCAGCAGCGACTGCTGATACTGCGGCGCCAGCGCCAGCGCGCGCTCCTTGTTGGCCATCACCAGATACGTGAACAGGAAGCCGACCAGGCCGATCGCCGCGATCGAGAACAGGTAGCGCAGCTGCAGCGGCAGCGCGGGCCCCACTCCGGGCAGCCGGCCCAGCGCATGGGCCAAGCCGACGACGACGTAGACGATCACGGCGCCGAGCACCGCCGGCACGAAAATCGCCTTGCCGACATGGAGGACCCAGCCGACGACGAGCAGCAGCACCGTGCCGTACACCAGGGCGCGAAGTCTGTCCATGGACCGATCGAAATGCGACGGGAATAGGGGTGCGGCCGCGACCGCGCAGTATGCCCGAGAGTCGCTGCATCCCGTGGCGGCGCGACAGTGGCGCGCTTTGCGGGACGCGCGCCATGACGTTGCGCCGGGCCTTGCCGGCATTACCATGCCGTTCCGTGCCATGCGCCGGGCAGCGGCTTCGGCGGGCGCGGCGCCCCGCCTGCCGACGATCCAGGAAAGGCAACGAATTGCGGAGAGCCCAGAGATGATCGACGAGCCCAGTTTCAGGCACCCCGGCGCCTTTGTTCTTGCCGCAGCCTTGTGCGTTGGCGCGCTGGCCATCGCGCAGGGGGGTGACGCCGCGGCGCAGGCATCGCCGCCGCGCCGCACGGCCGACGCGGCGGTGGTCAGGGCGCTGCAGGATCATCACTGGACCCTGCAGTCGGCCAGCGACGCCGCCGGCCGGCCGATCGACGCAATGCTGCCGGCGGGTCACCCGATCGAAATGAGCTTCATCGACGCGCGCCTGAGCATCCGGGGCGCCTGCAACCAGATGAACGGCCGCTGGCGACTCAGTCCGCGAACGGAGCTGGCGATCGGCCGACTGGCGGCGACGATGAAGGCCTGCGAGCCGGCGTTGATGGCGGCTGACTCGGCGCTTTCGGCCGCGCTGGAGCAGCCGCTGGGCGTGGAGCTGACACGCGGCGCGCCGCCGAGCCTGCGCCTGTCGACGGCGTCGCAGCAGGTCCTGACCTTCAGCGGGCAGCCGACTTTGCGCAGCCTGTACGGAGCGCCGAAGCGTCTCTTCCTGGAGGTCGCGGCGCACACGGTGGACTGCAAGCTGCCATCGGGCGCAATGGGCAGCTGCCTTCAGGTGCGCGAAGTGCGCTTCGACGAGAAGGGCCTGCGCAAGGGCCAGCCGGGACCCTGGCGGCCGTTCACCGGGCTCATCGAGGGCTACACGCATACCCCCGGCGTGCGCAACGTGCTGCGCATCGACCGCTACGAGCGCAAGCCTGCGCCTGCCGGCAAGCCGTCGGCCTTGTACGTGCTGGACCTGGTGGTCGAGAGCGAGACCGTGGCCGGCAAGTGAGTTCCCCACGCTGCCTAACGCAAGCCGGGCGGCGCGTCGTGCGCTGCGTCGGGCCGGCCGGACTGCACGCCACGCGGCCACGGCGGCCTGTGGCCGCACTGAGCCGCCTCGGCGCGATCGTGCTGGGTCTGCTGCTGGCGCTGCTCGGCATGCTGCCGACCACGGCGCGGCCGGCGACCGCGGGTGCCGAGGCGCCCGCCGAGCGCAGCCTGGCCATCGCGCCGGCCGACATCCCGTCGCGCGCCGACGCCGAGGAGAAGTTCGTCCAGGCCGTGCAACGGCGCGCGCAGGCACCTGACACGGTGCTGCGCATCGCGCAGGCCCTGTCGCAGCAGGCCAAGGCGATCGACCGGCTGACCGAGCTGACCGAAGGCAGCGACTTGTCGCTTCTTTCGGTGCAGCGACTGGAAAGCCTGGAGCGGCACTGGCTGCTGCACGAACGCAAGCTGACGCAGACCCGCGCGGAGCTCACGCGCGCGACGAACACCGCGTCCGAAGATGCCGCCGAGCTGGCGACGCGCCGCTCCGCCTGGCTGGCCACCCTCGAGGAGCCCGACCTGTCGCCGGCGCTGCGGCAACGCTCAACGGAAATGGTCGCGCAGATCGAGCGCGCGCAGGCGCTGCTGGCCGAGCCCCTGGCCCGGCTGATCGATCTGGGCCGCAGGAGCAGTGCGCTGTCGGCACAGGTGCAGAAGGGCGTGGCCGAAGTCGTCAAGCAGGTCGCCGAACTCGACCGGCGGCTGGTGACGATGGACGCGCCGCCGTTGTGGCAGGCCCTGCGCGAGTCCGAGAAGACGGAGCCGCTTTCGGTCGGGCTGTCGCGCAGCCTGGCAATCGAAACCGCCTTCGCCCGCGATTTCGACGCCTCGCGCGCACGCCTGCTGCCGGCGCTCGGCATCCTGACCGTGGCGTCGCTGCCGCTGATGTTCTGGCTGCGACGGCGCGCCCGGACGCTGGTCGCCGCCAAGCAATTGAGCGAGCACGCGCTGCAGGCGCTGACGCGGCCCTGGGCGGCCTGGCTGCTGCTGGTGGCCGGCGGCGCGGTGCTCTACGGGCTGCAGGGGCCGAATCTGCGGCAGCAGCTGGTCTATCTGCTGGCGTGGATTCCCGTGCTGGGGTTGCTGCAACGGCATCTGCTGAGCCTGGTCGGGTCATGGGGTTACCTCAGCGCCCTGTTCTATCTGCTGAACGTCGTGGTGTCCCTGCTGGTCGGCAGCCCGCTCCTGTATCGGCTGCTGCTGCTGGTCCTGAGCCTGTCGATGATGGCGACCCTGGCGTGGCATGTGCTGCGCGCGCGACGCGGCGCCGACGTCGGCGAGCATCGCCTGCAGGCGGGCAGCTGGAAGCTGGTGGCGTTGGTCGCCTGCGCCGTGCTGGCCGTGGCCGCCGTTGCCAACGTGCTGGGCAACGTGTCGCTATCGGCCATGCTGGTGACGGCGACGCTGACCAGCAGCTTCGCGGCGCTGGCGCTGTACGCCGGCAGCCGGGTCGCGCTGGCGCTGTTCCAGGTGCTGCTGGCCGGGCCGACCGTCGCGCGGCTGTCGTCGCGCTACGCCGGCTCGCTGGCGCCCGCAGCCGTCAACGTCGGGCGCGCCGCGCTCATCATCGCCTGGCTGCTGTTCACCCTGCAGTCGTTCCGCATCTATCGCCCGGTGTCGTCGTTCGCGATGACCGTGCTGACGCACGAGTTCAAGCTGGGCGAGCTGTCGCTGACCCTGGGCAGCCTGGTGTCCTTCGCCTTGGCCACCTGGGCCGCGTTCTGGCTGGCCAGGCTGATCCGTCAGGTGTTGGCCGAGGACGTCCTGCCGACGCTGTCGCTGCCGCGCGGCGTGGGCAACAGCGTCTCCTCGCTGAGTTACTACGTGATCCTGTTCCTGGGGCTGCTGGCCGCGCTCGCTGCGGCGGGGTTCCAGGTCGGCCAGCTGACACTGGTGTTCGGTGCGCTCGGCGTGGGCATCGGCTTCGGCCTGCAGGACGTGGTGCGCAACTTCGTCGCCGGCATGATCCTGATGTTCGAGCGGCCGATCCAGCGCGGCGACACGATCGAGGTGGCGGGGATGGTCGGCCAGGTGCGCGAGATCGGCCTGCGCGCGACGACCGTCACCACTTTCGACGGCGCCGACGTGGTCGTGCCCAACGGCATGCTGCTGGCCGACAAGGTCATCAACTGGACGCTCACCGGCACGCGCCGGCGCATCAGTGTGGAACTGAGCACCGTCTACGGTGCGGACCCGCGGCGCACGATCGAACTGCTCGAGGGAATCGCGCGCTCGATCGACGGGGTGTCGTTTGCACCCGCGCCGCAGGCCATCATGACCGGCCTGACCGCCGGCGCGCTCGATTTCAGTGTCCGCGCCTGGACCAACGACCGTGCCGACTGGGTGCAGTTGCGCAGCGAATTGGCGATGCGGATCCGCGACGGCCTGGCCGAAGCCGGCATCGAGGTGCCGCTGCCGCAGCGCGACGTGCGCCTGCGCGGCGCGCCAGGCAATGCCGCGGCGGACGCCCGCACGGACGTGCAGGCGAGCCCCGGGCCGGGCAGCGCGCAGGACCGCTCACCGGCAGGCTAGCCGCTGTCGCCGGGCCGCCCCAAGACAGCGGCGTGCCCCCGCGGGGGGCGCGAGCGCAGCGAGCGGGGGCGGTGTGATCCTGCCGCCGGCCTCGCCGCTACCGCGGCACCTCGTCGCCGGACCGGGCGTCGGCAAACAGACGCGACACGCGCCGGTCGAAGTCGGCCGGGAACGTCCAGTAGCGGGCGCCGCGCGGGGTGGTCTGGGCCACCAGGCCGCGGCGTTGCGGCTCGGCCCGCAGCAGCAGCAGGCCGAGCAGGTCGCCGCTGACCCAGGGATCGTCGTACCAGAAGGCATGCGAGCCCACCGGCAGCCCGGGGATATCGTTCGGATCGACCTTGATCAGGTCGAAGTCCAGCCGCTGCGAGGCGTCGACGAGGAAGTCCGTCTGCTCGGCGTCGAGTTCCGTCGGGTCCGGCCGGCCGGCGCGCGAGGCGCGGTGCACCAGGGCCGCGACGCGCAGCGCCGAGTCGTTAAGGTTGGCGGCAACGCTCACCCGGTCGGCGACGTCGATGTACCGGCCAAGTTCGCCGACGAAGCGACGCGTGTCGATGTCCGGGGCGGCGAAGTAGACCTGCCCCAGCCGCAGCCGCCGGCGCAGTTCGGCCCGCGACTCCCCCGCCCGCCCCTTGCCCAGCGCGGCCAGGCCCGGGCTCACCACCTGGGCCCCGGCGCTGTAGGCGAGCACGTCGATCCCGGAGGCGCGCGTGTGCTCGGCCAGCAGTTCGATCAACTGCGCGAACGGCTCGACACTGGCCGCGGCGTTGTACACGTCGGTGAAGTAGCGCAGCAGCGATCCCGCCGACGGCCACATCAGCGACAACACCACCATCCGCCGCCCGGTGAAGTGGCGGAACTGCGCCGCCTGCGCTGCGGCCCGGGGGGCGGTGCTGTTGGAGCCGTGCACGTACACGACCAGCTGGGTATTCGGACTGGCGGCGATCGCCTTGTCGACGAGCGCCATGAAGGCGCGGAGGTCGCCCGCAGCGTCCGCGCCGCCGTCGACAGCGAACGCCGTCATCTGCTCGAGCCGGTCGAGCCGCACGATCGGGCGCTCGTCCGGGTCGTCGCTCGTCGACAGTCGGTGCAGGGTCTCCCAGTCAAGCGTGCCGTCGCCGATGCGCACGTCGGCCACGCCCATGCGCAGCGTGCTGCTGGGAAGAAAGGTCAGCACCGGCTCGGGCCACTCGATCACCGCGCCCCGGTTGGTCGCGTAAAGCACCGGCACTTCGGTGCCCGTCACCTTGTAGCCGGCGCGCTCGAACGGATCGACGTCGGCGTTGCGGAACACGACCGGCGTCGGCATCAGCCGCACCGGCGTCTGGCAGCCGGCGAGCAGTGCAGCGGCGAGCAGCAGCGCCCACGTGGCCGCGCGCCGCATTCCGGTCGTTGCGGCGGAGGTGCCCATCGCGGTCAACGAGCCGTCGGCGCGGGCCGGTTCAACGTCCGGTGTGTCAGCATGTAGCAGGCGACGAAGCCCGCCGCGGCCGCGGCGACGTGCTTGAGCGTGTGGCCGCTGACGACGTGGCTGTGCGCCAGGACCAGCGCATCGAAAAGCTCCAGCAGCTTGGCGAGCACGTACCAGCCGAAGACGAAGTACAGGTCGCTGGCGCGCGTGTAGCGCGACGGGTTCAGGATGGCCATCAGCAGCAGGACGAATACCGCGTAGCCCTGCAGCAGCGCATAGGGCAGCACGTTGCCGGCGCCGGCGCGCTCGGTCGCGATCCAGTAGACGACCGAGGCCATGCCCACCAGCAGCATCGGTCCGAGCAGGATCAGCCCGATCCTGACGCTGATCCGGTCGACGATCTGGCTCGACACCAGCCCCATGAAGGCGATCGTCATCGGCAGCCGGTCCCAGAACAGGGTCTCGTTGTTCGGCTCCAGGTGATAGTAGGAAGAACCGGCCGCCGTCAGCAGGATGCCGAGGAAGAACACCACCCACGGCCAGCGCTCCTGCGGGAACTCGAAGCGCGCCCGGCCCGACAGCACCACCACGAGGCCGGCGATGCCGGCCAGCAGAAAGGCGACGTTGGAGACGACGTCGAGGAAATTGTCGATCCCGAGCGCGCCGCGCCGGTCCGCGAAGTCATGGTAGTCGGGCGGCTGCGGCGTCGCCGGCAGCAGGAAGGCCGCTGCGATGGTCAGCAGCGTGAACGCGATGATGAACGCGGTGCGCTTCGTCAAGGGGCGACTCCTCGGGGTGATGGCACGCTGCGCCGGCCGCTTTCGACGCGATCGCCGCGACCCGCGCGCGCCGTCCGGTCAGGGGCCGGCGAACGGCTGGGCATCGGCGTCGGCAGGCGCGAAGGTCGACAGCAGCGCCTCGAGTCGGACCGGCAGGCCGGTCGGCGGCGTGGCGGCGATCTTCTGGCCGCTGGCCGTCGGCAGTTTCTCGATGCCCTCTTCGACCCGCGCCATAAGGTAGGCGAAGAAAGGGTTGGCAGGCAGGCGGGTCAGGAAGTCCTGGTCGACGATCAGCGCACCCCTTTCCCCGCGCGCGTCGAGAGCGCCGAGGTTCAGGCCGAACTCCAGGCGCGTCTTCGGGTCGGGCCGCATGCCGTACAGCGGGTCGTCCGGCGGGATCGGAATCGACAGGTGCGACAGCGAGAAGATTCCCGGCGGATAGGGAATGTCGAGCGGCCGCTCGGCCGCCTGCAACTGCCCCGGCCCGATGGCTCTCTCGACCGTGGCGTCGCTGTCGTCGCCGGCGTTGACGATCGCCGTGAAGCGATACGGCTGCGGCGTCGTCGGCGTCAGGCGTTCCAGCGCCACGTACGACGACGGCCGCAGCAGCGGACCGAACTTCACGGTCCGGTTCACGTCGAACAGCACGATCTCGCTGCCGTTGTCGGGCAGGAACGCGTACAGCGCGGTGAGGATGGCCGGCGTGCTCACCGTGAAGTCGATCACCGACTGGAAGGTCAGCACCGGCGGGATCGTGTCCAGCCGCCCGGCGCGCGACAGGCGCTGGATCTGCGCCTGCAGCGCGTCGGTCAGCCGATAGGACTGGCGCGCACCGTTGACGGGAAACGAGTTGTACTTGAAGGGGTTGAACTCCGGCAGGTTGCTCAGCCAGGCCGCGTTGGCGAACGGCGGCAGCAGCGCCGGCAGGCCGGCCAGCCCGGCGAAGCGCGCAAAGCGCGTGATGCCGATCATCGGCGTGAACAGCACCAGGCGATCGGCGCGCGGCAGCTGCGGGTCCTCGATCGCGTCGAGCGAATACTTCACCGCCAGCGCGCCGCCGTTGGAGAAACCGACCAGATGCAACGGCGCCGGCGCCGGCGCCCGGCGCCGCGCCTCGCGCACGGCAAGCCGGGTGGCCGCCATCCAGTCTTCCCAGCGCACGTCGGTCAGCCCCGCGGGGACCGTTCCGTGGCCGGGGATGCGCAGCCCGATGGCGACGAATCCGCGCTCGGCGTAGCGCCGGGCGACGTGGCGGAGGCTGTAGGGCGAGTCGGTGAGCCCGTGCAGCAGCACCACCGCGCCCTTCGGCGCCGAAGCGGGCTCGATCACGTAGGAGCGGTTCCAGTCCTGCGTGAACCGCGGCGGGAAGACGGGGCTGCCCTCGAAGTAGCGGTTGTAAGGCACGCGCGCGTCCGGATCGAGCTTGCGCGTGACATTGGCCTGCACGCTGTCGAATATCGACTGCTCCTGGGCGAGATAGCGGGTCCAGTCGGCGGCGTCGAGTTCGGCCGCGTGCAGTTCGGCCGGCACGAAGGTATGCCAGGGCTGCAACGGCGGCCCTTGCAGCGCGCGGTAGGAGCGGATGCCCAGACCCAACGCAGCCACGAGCAGCAGCGCGGCCACCACCCAGGTGACGATCCGTTTCAATCTCATCGACTATCGCTGAAGTCGCCGACGGGCGTGCGGCCGGTGCCCGCGCGCGTCGAGCGGTGATGGCAGAAGGGCCGCGAAGTATACGAGGCGCCCGCGCCGGCGCCATGTCACGGGCCGCGCGGCGTCGCGGTCAGGAGCAGGTCGAACGCAGCCGGCGCAGCATCTCGTCGGACTGCGGCAGCTTGGCCGGGTCTTCGTTCGGAAAGTAGCGCTGGCCGGCCGGCAGGTCGCTGCTGCCCGCGGGCGGCCAGCCGCGGACCGCGACCACTCCGGGGACGAGCCTCGATGCGTCGACCGAGCCGTTGTCGATATCCCGCTGGCAGACCAGCAGCACACCGTTGCCGTCGATGACCCGCTGCCGTGCCGCAGCGTCGGACCGGCTGGCCTGCGTCGTCAACGCCACGGTCTGCGGCGGCAGCGCCAGCAGGAAGAACCGCCCGCCGCCAGGATTGCGCGACAGCCCGTCGTCGGCCGCCTGCCCAAAGCTGAAACCCGCGCCGGCGACATACAGGCCGCCCTCGGGCTGGGCGGCGGCCGACAGCGGCAGCATGCACACCAGCAGCGCCCTCAGGCCCAGACGTCCGATCTGCGTTCGCAAGTTCAAACAACGCTTCATCGTCGGATCCCCACGGCATCCTCGCCGCGAAGAATGATAAGAAATGCGCGGCCGATCTGCGGCCGCCGAGCGACAAAGGGATCTGTCGGCGACAGACGGCAGCGATGGACGGGCTCCGTCACCGGGCCGATCCCGACGCGAAGCGCATGCCACGGCACGCGGCGTCGTCCGTCGGCCGGTAGCCGAGGTCCGGCAGCCATTGCTGCGGGGCGCTCCTGTCGGCTTGCCGTCCTTCGTGATCGCGCGAAGCTACCTTGCGGATCCTCGATCGGCCTGCTGTTGGCGATCGGGTCTGCGTGCGCCGGCTTGCCAACGACCGCGCCACTGCGGTGCGCGATCACCTGAGCGACCGGGGCCAGGTGCCGCGCG
>CAZSYX010000070.1:0-17320 GCA_964610575.1 uncultured Burkholderiaceae bacterium | reverse complement strand
GCGCAGCAGGCTTGCCTTGACGAAGGGAAAGCCGGCGTCGATGAGTTCGCGCCAGCGTGTCATCGTGTCGTCACCGCTTCTCGGCTCGTCGTACAGCGGCGGGAACAGCGCCGCGGCGCTCAGTCCCGCGCGTTCGAGTTGCCGCGTCAGCGAGGTCTCGTAGGCGTCGATCACCAGTTCCTTGGTCGGCAGCGACCGCATGCCGAAGAAGGCGCGGCGAAAAGCATCTGAATCGAGCACGCGCCGGCCGAGGGACAGGAAGTAACTCTGCAGGTGCCGGTGCGGCATCCTGTTTTCCGTCAGGCCAATCATGTCGGCATCGGTTTTCCGAAGACGCTCGATCAGCGCAGTGAACGAACGCTCGCTGAGCGGCCCGATCACGCTGTCGTTGACCAGAAGCAGGCGCGAGCATTGCGGAAAGCCTTGGCCGAGGCTGTACGCGTGCCCCCACGCAGCGAAGTCGAAGCCGACGTTCTCGCGCACGATGCAGCCGGCCAGGCGATCGAGCAGGGCCGGATCGATCCTCAGGCTGCGGCGATCGAGATCGGTGTTGGCGACCAGAACGACCGCGAAACCCGCGCCGGCGAGCGACTCCAGGTGCGCACGCACGTGCGGCTTCAGCTCGGCCATCGATGCGAATGTGGCGAACAGGCAGATCTCGCCGGCAAGCGAAGTCTCCGGCGTCTTGAGCAGGACCGCCTCGGCTTCGGTCGCCAGCCGGGCCTCGGTGGTGAAGGCGGCGATCAGGGCGTCGTGCCGTGCGCCGAGGATGCGGTATTCGCGCCGGCGCACGTAGGGCAGATGCGCCTTGACCGCCTTGCGCACCCGGCGGAAGGCGTCGCGGAATCGTCTGAAGGTCTTCGACATCGGCTGGCCGTGCTCGCCGAGTGGATTCAGGCTCGCTGCGGCTTCACCGCCTCGAGTTCCCAGACGACGTGCGACAGCCGCCCGCGCGCCCGCCGGATCGATCGCTTGATCGCACGAGTCCACGACAGCCGTGTTCCGGGAGCCAGGTCCTCGGGGAGCATCGCCCGCTCCGCCCGCCGCACCTCGAAACGACCGGTGAAGCCGTACATGCGAGCAGGCGGCGATGGGCCGCAGAAATAGCAATGGGTCTCGTCGCTGATGTAGTTGACGTGCGTCGGATCGGTGAAGGCGGCCATGCCGGGAACCGCCGGCGTCAGGGCGTAGAACAGTCCGCCCGGCACTAGCACCCGCCAGACCTCGCTCATCAGGCGGACGAACGGGAACACCGTGCCTGCTCCAGCGGCGCTCGGAAGCACGCGCGGCACGTGCTCCAGGAAGTCGTACGCCGATACCGATTCAAAGCTGTCGTCCGTGTACGGAATCGGCTGGCAGGCCAGATTGGCGATGCGGAACAAGGCGGGGTCCACACCTTCCGGCCGCACCAGGTCGATCGAGTGGACCTCGGCTTGGCGATACGGGTTGCGCGGCGTCGCGCCGCAGCCGAGATCCAGATGTCGCGTCGTCATCAGTGCGTGCCAGGGACACGAGCCAGTTGAGTTCGAGCCGGGCCACCGCGAGGGCCACCCGCCTTGGCGAGCGTAGCGGCCGGCGGAGCGGCCCGCAAACTGCGTGCACGGCATTTGAGCGGATCGACCTTGTCGTCGCGGCCCGCTTGCTAGGCTGACTGCAGATTCGGTCGCAGCCGGTACGGTCTGAGTTGCAGCTGGCGCGGCGGCCGGTTAGCCACGGTCTGAAGTCCGTTGATCCGCATGCTGGGAACCCGCGCTGCCTACATCGCCAAGCACCCGGGCGCATTCGCGCTGCGGACGCTGCAGGCTTTTCGCGCCAACCAGGGGCTGCTGTTGGCCGGTGCCGTGGCCTATTACGCGCTGCTGTCGATCGTGCCGCTGCTGATCCTGACGGCCATCGCGCTGTCGCACTGGATCGAGCCGGCAGAGCTGCTGCGCACGCTCGGCCGCTACCTCGAGTGGCTCGTTCCCGGCCAGTCGACGGTCATCGTCGAGGAACTCGGCAACTTCCTCGAGCATCGCGAGGTGGTCAGCTGGGTGCTGCTGGCGACGATGCTGTTCTTCAGCTCGCTGGCCTTCACCGTGCTGGAGAACGCGATGTCGGTGATCTTTCATCATCGCGTCGCCATCCGCCGGCGCCACTTCCTGGTCTCGGCCGTGATCCCGTACTGCTACATCCTGTCGCTGGGCCTCGGCCTGCTGCTGGCGACCCTCGTTGCCGGCACCCTGCAGGCGATGGGCCAGGAGCAGGTCGAGTTTCTCGGCCGCACCTGGTCACTCGACGGCGCCTCGGGCGTGGCCCTGTACCTGCTCGGCGTGGCGGGCGAGATCTTCGTCATCACCTCAATCTACATGGTGATGCCGGTCGGGCGGCTGCGCCTGTCGCACGCGCTGGTCGGCGCAGTCACGGCGAGCGTGCTCTGGGAACTGACCCGGCACGCGCTGGTGTGGTACTTCGCCACGCTGTCGCAGATCGGTGCCGTCTATGGATCGCTGACCACCGCCATCATCGTTCTGCTGAGCCTCGAGCTTGCGTCGACGCTGCTGCTGCTCGGTGCGCAGGTGATTGCCGAGTTCGAGCGCATCGACACCTCGGCCGGACAGCTGCCGGCGAAACCGCTGCGCTTCGGAGCGGGCTGAATTGCCGGCGAGGCGGGAATTGGCCTTGCGCCGTGGCGGCGGAAGACGGCGGGCGCGGATACGATTCGGATCGGCGTGCACAGTGCCGCGACCATCAGGACAATCTTGGAGGAGACCATGAGCAAGACGATCACCTACCAGCGGCCCGACGGCCAGAGCGTCAACGGATACCTTGCCGAACCTGCCGGCGTGGCCGGCGCGCCGGGCATCGTGGTGATCCAGGAATGGTGGGGCCTGAACGACCAGATCCGCGGCGTCGCGAACAAGCTGGCCGCGGCTGGCTACCGGGCGCTGGTGCCGGACCTGTATCGGGGCCGGGTCGCCCTCGAGGCGCACGAGGCCGAGCACCTGATGAAGGACCTGAACTTCGGCGACGCCGCCGGCCAGGACGTGCGCGGCGCGGTGCAGTACCTGAAGGGCTCGGGCAGCCGAAAGGTCGGCGTCACCGGCTTCTGCATGGGCGGCGCACTGACGTTGCTGTCGGCAGTCAACGTTCCCGAGACCGATGCTGCAGTCATCTGGTACGGCTATCCGCCGCTCGAATTCGTCGATGCGACCAAGATCAAGGCGCCGCTGATGGGCCATTGGGCGACCGACGATGGGGCATTCGCGATCGCCGGCGTCGACACGCTCGAAGGCAAGCTGCGCGCCGCGGGCGTGAGCTTCGAGTTCTTCCGCTACGACTGCAAGCACGCCTTCGCCAACGAGACCGCTGACTCGAAGAACCTGCCGTTCCTCAAGTACGACCCGCAGGCCGCCGAACTGGCGTGGAAACGCACGATGGAATTCTTCGCCCGGCACCTCCGCTAGCCCGCGGTTTTTTGCAGGCAGCTACATCATGCCCACGCTCTTCGATCCCATACGCATCGGCGACATCGATCTGGCCAACCGCGTCGTGATGGCGCCGCTGACCCGCAACCGGGCCGGGCCCGGCCAGGTGCCGTCGCCGCTGGCGGTCGAGTACTACCGCCAGCGCGCAAGCGCCGGGCTGATCATCTCGGAGGCAACGCAGGTCTGTCCGGAAGGGCAGGGCTACCTCGATACACCGGGCATCCATAGCGCCGAGCAGGTGGCTGGATGGCGGCGGGTCACCGATGCCGTGCACGCAGCCGGCGGGCGCATCGCTGCGCAGCTGTGGCACGTCGGGCGCATCTCGCACGTCTCGCTGCAGCCCGACGGCCAAGCACCGGTGTCGTCGACGGCAAAGCGGGCGGAAACGAAGACCCTCACCACTGATGGCTGGGTGCCCGTGTCCCCGCCGCGCCCGCTGCGCGCCGACGAGATCCCGGCCGTGGTTGCCAGCTATCGCCACGCGGCACGCTGCGCGATGGACGCCGGCTTCGACGGCGTCGAGGTGCACGGCGCCAACGGCTACCTGCTCGAGCAGTTCCTGCGCGACAGCATCAACGACCGGACCGACACGTACGGCGGCCCGATCGAGAGCCGCGCCCGCCTGCTGGTCGAGGTGATGCAGGCGGTTGCGGAGGAGATCGGCGGCGGCCGCACCGGACTGCGCCTGTCGCCGGTGACTCCCGCCAACGACGCCGGGCCGGACAGCAACCCGCAGGCGGTCTACGAATACGCGGTGGGCGAGCTGGCGCCGCTGAAGCTCGCCTTCGTCGAGGTGGTCGAGGGCGCCACCGGCGGTGCGCGCGACTTCGCGCCGTTCGACTACGCCGCGCTGCGCCGCAGGTTCAATGGCCCCTGGATGGTCAACAACGGCTACCAGCGCCAGATGGCGATGGACATCGTGGCCAGCGGGGCGGCCGACCTCGTCTCGTTCGGCCGGCCGTTCATCGGCAACCCCGACCTCGTCCGCCGCCTGCGCGAGGACGCGCCGCTGGCGGCGTTCGACAGGAAGACGCTCTACGCCGGCGGCGCCAAGGGCTACACCGACTATCCGACGCTGGACGAGTGCGCGGCTGCCTGAGCCGGCCGCCGTGCTTGCCACGCGCGCTCTAGGCTGCCCGCGCCGCGCCCGGTCGGTTAGCTCTGCTGTATATTCATCCAGTATGGGCAAGTCCTTCACCTGCCGGTCCTGCGGCTCGACCGACTTCGAGCAGGTCGTCGTGCGCATGCCCAGCGGCATGTTGCGGCAGACCGATCTCTTCTGCTGCCGTGCCTGTCGCACGGTCTACTTCGACCCTACGACCTTCCACGCCGGGCAACCGGCGGGCCTGGCGGCGCTGACGCCGAACCTCAAGACCTATGGCACCTGAAACGCGGACGCTGACGGCGGCCCGCCGATGAACGCCGCCATCGAGCGGTTCGAGCCGGTGGACGACTTGGGCTTCCTCGACAAGCTCAACGCGCAGCAGCGCGCGGCCGCCGAGCACGGTGTTGGGGAGGAGCGGCCGGGCCCGCTGCTGGTGATCGCCGGCGCCGGTTCGGGCAAGACCAGCACGCTGGCGCACCGCGTCGCCGCGCTGATCGCGAACGGGGCGGACCCGCGCGAGATGCTGCTGCTGACCTTTTCGCGCCGCGCGGCGCTGGAGATGACGCGCCGGGTCGAACGCATCGTCGGTGGCATGGCACGCACGCGGGCGATGCAGGCCGCACCGTCGTTGCTGTGGGCCGGTACCTTTCACTCGATCGGCGCGCGCCTGCTGCGCGAGTATGCGCCGCGCATCGGGCTGGCCCCCGACTTCACGATCCACGACCGCGAGGACTCCGCCGACCTGATGAACCTCGTGCGGCACGAACTCGCGCTGTCGGGTACCGAGAAGCGCTTCCCGCTCAAGGGCACCTGCCTGGCGATCTACTCGAAGAGCATCAACACCGAGCAGCCGCTGGGTGCGGTGCTGTCAGACAGCTTTCCGTGGTGTGCCGGCTGGCAGGCGGAACTGCGAAGGCTGTTCGCGGCCTACGTCGAGGCCAAGCAAAGGCACAACGTGCTCGACTACGACGACCTGCTCGCCTACTGGGCGGCGATGATGGCCGAGCCGACCCTGGCTGCCGAGAACGGCGCGCGCTTTCGCCACGTGCTGGTCGACGAGTACCAGGACACCAACCGGCTGCAGGCCTCGGTGCTGCTGGCGTTGACGCCGGAAGGGCGCGGCCTCACGGTGGTCGGCGACGACGCGCAGGCAATCTACTCATTTCGTGGCGCCACCGTTCGCAACATCCTCGACTTCCCGCGCCACTTCGATCCGCCGGCGACCGTCATCACGCTCGAGCAGAACTATCGCTCCACGCAACCGATCCTCGAGGCGTCCAACGCGGTGATCGGGCAGGCAGCGGAGCGCTTCACCAAGAACCTGTTTTCCGACCGCGTCTCGTCGGTGCGGCCGCTGCTGGTATCGGTCGCCGACGAGTCGGCGCAGGCGCGCTACGTGGTCGACGAGGTGCTCGAACGGCGCGAGGAAGGTCTCGCGCTGCGCGCGCAGGCGGTGCTGTTCCGCGCCTCGCATCACAGCCTGCAGGTCGAACTCGAACTCGGAAGGCGCAACGTCCCGTTCGTGAAGTTCGGCGGGTTGAAGTTCCTCGAGGCGGCGCACGTCAAGGACCTGCTCGCCTGCCTGCGCTGGGCGGAAAACCCGCGCGACCGCGTCGCCGGCTTTCGCGTGCTGCTGCTGTTGCCGGGCGTGGGACCGAGGACCGCGGCGCGCGCGCTCGACGCGATGGCGACGGCGACCGACGCGGTCGAGGCGTTGCTCGCCTTTCCTGCACCCGCCGCGTGCGCGGCCGATTGGCGCGGGCTGGGCGGACTGTTCCGAGCGCTGCGCGATCGCCACCCCCCTTGGCCGGCGGACCTGGCGCAGGCGCGCCGCTGGTACGAACCGCAGATGACTCGCATCCACGACAACGCCGAAGCGCGCGTCGCCGACCTCGCGGCGCTCGAGGCGATCGCCGGCACCTATCCGTCGCGCGAACGGTTTCTGACCGAACTGACGCTCGATCCACCCGATGCCACCAGCGACGAGGCGGGCGTGCCGCTGCTCGACGAGGACTACCTGACACTGTCGACGATTCACTCGGCCAAGGGGCAGGAGTGGGGCGCCGTGTACGTCCTCAATGCGGTCGATGGCTGCATTCCCTCGGACATGGCCACCGGAACGCCGGCGGAGATCGAGGAGGAACGGCGGCTGCTCTACGTCGCGATGACGCGCGCCAAGGATCACCTGCACGTGATGGTGCCGCAACGCTTCTACGTGCATCAGCAGGCCGCCGGGGGCGATCGCCACGTGTACGGATCGCGCACGCGGTTCATTCCGCCGAAGCTCGCCTCGCTGTTTGAGTCTCGGCCGTGGCCGCCCGCGGCAGCAAGCGACGCGCCTTCTGCGGTGCGGTCCGCTGGCAACGCAGTCGACATCGCCTCGCGAATGCGCGAACGCTGGCGCTAACGCTGCGCTTCTGTCCTCTCGCCTTGCGGCAGAGGGGCCGGGTAGAGGGGGGCGACGAGCCGAACCCGCTACATTCCTCCACATCCGTCGTGGAGTCGCCTTGACCCCCCTCCCGCCGCACGCACTGTGGCTGCGACTGTTCCTGCCGTTCGCGGCCGGCTACCTGCTGTCGTACCTGTTCCGCACCTCCAACGCGGTCATCGGGCCGGTGCTGGCGAAGGACCTGTCGCTGCCCGACCACGCGCTCGGGCTGCTCACCAGCACCTACTTCATCGCCTTCGCCGCCGCGCAGATCCCGCTCGGCATCCTGCTCGACCGCTTCGGCCCGCGGCGCGTCGAATCGATCCTGCTGCTCGCCGCCGCCACGGGTGCCGTCGTCTTTGCGCTGGCCGGCGACCTCGCCGGGCTGGCCTGGGGCCGGGCGCTAATCGGGCTCGGCGTCTCGGCTTGCCTGATGGCGGCGTTCAAGGCGTTCAACCAGTCGTTTCCGCCCGATCGGCAAGCCTCGCTGATCGGCTGGATCATGTCCGCCGGCGGCCTTGGCGCGGTGGTTGCCGCGCAGCCGCTGGAAGCGGCGATGGGCGTGGCAGGGTGGCGCGACGTCATGCTGGGCCTGGCTGCGGTGACAGTCGCCGTGTCGGCAGCGATCTGGCTGGTGGTGCCGGACAAGGGCGGTGCCGTGCACGGCACCAGCCTCGCCGAGCAACTGGCCGGGGTCAGGCAGGTGATGACCGACCGGCAGTTCTGGCGCTACGCGCCGATGGTGGCGATGAGCATCGGCGGCTTCATGGCCGTGCAGGGCTTGTGGGTCTCGCGCTGGATGGCCGAGGTGGAGGGCTTAGGTCGGGCGCAGATCGCGCAGCAACTGACGTGGCTGAACGCGGCGATGATCGCGGGGTGCCTGTTCATGGGTTTCATGACCACGCCGCTGATCCGGCGCGGCTTCGGCGAGGCGAAGATCCTCAACGTCATCGCCGTTGCCTTCGTGGTCGTGTTCGCCGCCATCAATGCGCTCGGCGGCCACGGCCAGGGCTGGCTGTGGGCGCTGCTCGCCTTCGTCTATCCGACCAGCAACATTTCCTACACGATCCTGACCCGCTCGCTGCCGCTGGCGCTGTCGGGCCGCGCCAACACGGCGTTGAACCTCGCCGCCTTCGTCGGCGCCTTCGGCCTGCAGTGGGGCATGGGCATCCTCGTCGATGCGCTGCGCGCCGTTGGCTGGAACGTCAGCGCGGCCTACCGTGCCACCTTCGCGCTGCTGCTGGCGCTGCAGGTGGCGGCGGTGGCGTGGATGTTCGTTGCAGGACGGGGGGCCGCTGGTGCCGTTGCAGAATCGGCGCCGGTGCAGAGGAGGACCTGAACATGCTCCGCTACGAAACCATCCCCGTCACTGCCTTCCAGCAGAACTGCTCGCTGCTGTGGTGCGATCGCACGCTCGAGGCGGCGGTGGTCGACCCCGGTGGCGAACTCGACCGGATCACTGCCGCCGCACGGCGGCATGGCGTGCGGATCATGCAGATCCTGCTCACCCATGCCCACATCGACCATGCGGGCGGCACGGGCACGCTGGCGCGCCTGCTGAGCGTGCCGATCGTCGGGCCGCACCCGGGCGACCAGTTCTGGATCGACGGCATGCCGCAGCAGGCGCAGATGTTCGGCATGCCGCCGGCCGAGCCGTTTGTGCCGAGCCGCTGGCTGGCCGACGGCGACACGGTCGCGGTCGGCGAGGTGACGCTCACCGTTCGCCACACGCCGGGGCACACGCCGGGGCACGTCGTGTTCCACGACGCGGAGTCGAAACGCGCCTTCGTCGGCGACGTGCTGTTCGCCGGCAGCATCGGCCGCACCGACTTTCCCGGCGGCGACTACGACACGCTGATCGACAGCATCCGCAGCCGGCTGTGGCCGTTCGGCGACGACACGGTGTTCATTCCGGGCCACGGCCCCGAGAGTACCTTAGGGCGCGAGCGGCGCAGCAACCCGTACGTTGCCGGGACCTGAGCGACGCTATTGCTGCCGCGCCGCCTGCGCCATCTCGTATTCGCGCAGGAAGTCCGCCCCTATGTCTATCGTCGGATCGATCTGGCGGAACGCGGTGTACATGATCGCCAGCAGGTGTAGCCCGCTGTAGGTGCCCGGCAGGGTCTTCAGCGCGTACTTCGGCACCGGGTCGGCGATGTCCAGACCGTGCTGGCCCAGCAGGGCGACTTCCAGCGCGATCTGCTCGCGCCGGCGCGTTCCGAGGGCGTCGAATGCGGCCAGCGCGTCGGCGATGTGTCGCAGGACCTCTTGCCGCGGATCGCCGTGGTCGATGCAGCGGATGCTCGCCTGCGCGATCCGCGTGCGCGCCTCCTCGGCCTGAAGCGACAGTGGCGAATCGGGAAAGCGCGCGACCAGATCGGCGCACAGCCGGTCGGCCTCCGGCAGATGCTCGCGGCCCAGCGCCTCGAGGCACCGCGCCAGTTCCAGGAGTGCCTCGGGATCGTCGGCCTGCCGGCGCAGCGCCTCGATCCACTCCTCGATCGCCTCGGCGTCAGGTGGCGGTCGGTTCATGGCGGCTCGTTTCCCGCCCGGTCACTGGCGCAACGCGCCGAGCCCGGCCAGTCGTTGCTGCCAGCCCGGCGTGTGGCGGCACAGCGCGCGGTGAATCTCCGCTTCTTCGACCGTGAGGACACGCCGGTCTTCCATCACGATGCGCCCGTCGATCACGCTCGCCGACACGTCGTCGGCACGCGCGTAGAAGACCAGCGCCGCGTAGTCGCCGTAGAACGGCTGCAGGTGCGGGCGGTCGAGGTCGATGACCACGAGATCGGCCTTCTTGCCCGGCGCCAGCGAGCCGATCTCGTCTTCCAGCCCCATGATCTGTGCCGCGCCGACGGTGGCGTACCACAGCGCGTCGCGGCAGTTCATCGCGCCGGCATCGCCGGCCACCAAGCGCAGCGCGTTGACGGCGTTGCGCATCGTCTCGAACGGGTCGTTCTGCATCCAGTCGGTGGCGAAGCCGGTCGGGATGCCGCGGCCGACGATCTCGGCAAAGCGCGGGTACCAGCCGCGGCGCGGGTAGATGGTGGGCGTGTGCGCGTAGGTTGTGCCGGTAGCGGCCACCGCATCGAGGTCGGCGTCGGTGGCAAAGCTCAGGTGCGCCACGACCACATCGGGCGCCAGCACGCCGAGGTCGCGCAGGTATTCGAGCGGGCCGCGGCCCTGTGCGCGGAGGACCTCGGCCACCTCGCGGCGCGACTGCGCGGTGTGGACGTGCAGGCCGACCTTGAGCCGGTCGGCCTCGGCGCGCAACTGCCGGTGCAGTGCCGGCGAGCAGGTGTCGCTGGCGTGCGGCCCGAGGCGTGCCTGGATGCGGCCACCCTCGCGGCCATGCCACCGCTCGGCAAAGTCGACGCCTTCGCGCAGCCGTTGCTCGCCGATCGCCGGGTGGTGCGTGTAGTCGTCGAGCGCCAGCCGGTCGAGGGCGACGTCGAACACCTTGTTGGCGATCTGCGCCCGCAGTCCGCTCGCCGCGCAGGCCTCGGCCAGCAGGTCGGGGGCGTACCAGAGGTCGTTGACGGTAGTGAAGCCGGAGCGGACCATCTCCACCGCGCCGGCCCAGGCCAGGTCGCGCCACTCC
This sequence comes from uncultured Burkholderiaceae bacterium, assembly GCA_964610575.1. Classification (GTDB taxonomy): domain Bacteria; phylum Pseudomonadota; class Gammaproteobacteria; order Burkholderiales; family Burkholderiaceae_F; genus JADJWR01. Next base: position 6,719 of record CAZSYX010000070.1, on the reverse strand, counting down.
TCGCGGCCGATCGTCTTTTCCATGCGGAAGGCGACGTCGTACAGCGCGGAGCCGCCGGCGACGTCGTCGGTGCGGCCGCGAAAGACCAGCGAGGCGGTGTGCGTGTGCGCGTTGACGAAGCCCGGCAGCACGGCAGTCGACGCGCCGCCGAGGCTGCGCCGCGGCTGCCAGGTGCCTGCCGGCATGCGGGCGCCGGCGTGGACGATCCGGCCGTCGGTGACGGCGACTTCCGCATCGCGCAGGACCGGCAGCTCGCCGGTCATCGGATACAGGAATCCTGTCCGCACCAGCAGATCGATCTCGCGCATCGCAGCCTCCCGCACAGTGCCGGCGAGGATAGCGTGGCGGCCGGCGCCGCGCGGGCCTTGCAGCTGTGCTAGAAGCGTCACCGTCGATTCGAGGACCTTCTGGCGCAGGCATGGCACGCATCGTCCCTACCGACTGGCGAGCGCTGCAGGCGACCGGCGCCGCGCAGCGCGAGCTGGAGACGCTGGAAGTGCTCGGCCCCGGCCTGCCGGAGGAGCTGACCGTCTTTCACGGCGTGCACTGGACGCGCGTCGACGGCGGCACGGCGGTCTTCGGCGAGATCGATTTCGTCGTCGTCTCGCCGTCGGCGCGCATCCTGCTGATCGAGCAGAAGTCGGGCTTCCTGACCGAGACGGCCGAGGGGCTGGTCAAGAAATACTCGGGCAAGGAAAGGCTCGTCGCCGTGCAGCTCGACCGCACGCTGGACGCGCTGCGCGCCCGCCTGGCACCGGTGGTGCAGGCCGAAGCCGTGGCGATCGACTACCTGCTGTACTGCCCCGACTACACGGTGAGGCACCCCGGCACGGCCGGGGTGCCGCCGGAGCGGATCGTCGACGAGCGCAGCCGCCCGCGGCTGTGCGCGCGCATCGTCGAAGCGCTGCCGGGCGAACCGCCGCGCGAAGTGCTGGCGCACAAGCTGCGCCGCTTCTTCGAGAACGAGCTGCAGCTGGTGCCGGATGTGAGCGCGCTGCTCGGCCGTGCCGAGCAGATGGTGACGAGGCTTTCGGGCGGCCTCGCCGTGTGGGCAAGGAGGCTGGAATTCAATCCGTTCCGCCTGCGCGTGATCGGCACCGCGGGCTCGGGCAAGACCCAGTTGGCGCTGGCGGTGCTGCAGGACGCCGCCGCGCAGGGACGGCAGGCCCTTTACGTGTGTTTCAACCGCCCGCTGGCGGACCACCTGTCGCGGCTGGCGCCGGAAGGCTCGGAGGTGGCGAGCTTTCACCAGTTGTGCGACCGGCGGCTGCGTGCCGCGGGCGAGGCGATCGACTACCGCCAGCCGAATGCCTTCGCGCAGATCGAGGAGCGATTCGGCGCGCTGACGGCGGCGCTGGGGGAGCGGTTCGACGAACTGGTGATCGACGAGGGGCAGGATTTCCAGCCGGCATGGAAGGACGCGCTGCTGCGCTGGCTGCGGCCGCAGGGGCGCGTCTGGTGGCTGGAGGACCCGATGCAGCGGCTGTACGACCGCCCGCCGGTGGAACTGCCGGGGTTCGTGACGCTGCGCGCCGAGACCAACTACCGCAGCCCGCGCGACGTGCTCGGCTACGTCAACCGCCTGCTGGAGCCCCCGAGGCCGATCGAGGCGGCGAGCCCGATCGCCGGCGGCGAGGTCGAGTTCCTGACCTATACGGATGCCGAGTCGCTGGTGGCGACCACCAAGCGGGCGGTGACGCGGGCGCTGCAGAGCGGCTTTCGCGTCGGCGACACCGTGCTGGTCACCTTCAGCGGACGCGAGCGGTCGGCGCTGCGCAGCTTCGACCAGATCGGCCCGCACCGCCTGAAGTCGTGGCAGGGGCGCTACGACCTCTTCGGCAGGCCGGAGTTCTCCGAGGGCGACCTGCTGATCGAGACCGTGTACCGCTTCAAGGGCCAGTCGGCGCCCTGCGTGATCCTGACCGAGGTCGACTTCGATGCCTTCGACGAGCTGGCCCAGCGCAAGCTCTTCGTCGGCTTCACGCGCGCCTCGATGAAGCTGCTGGTCGTGCTGTCCGAGCGGGCGGCGCAGACGCTTATGTCGAGGGCGAACTAGACGACGTCGCCGCGGTTGGGGGCAAAGTCCGGTAGACGCGGGCGGCCCTCGGTTGATGCCGGTCAGCGCGCCGGGTCCGGTACCTGAGGAAAATGCCAGCGAAGGGCACGCGCATCGCGCGCCCGCCTGGGGACGATGGAGATGAAATCACTTCTGGTGCCCGTGGACGGCTCGCCGAATGCCGACCGCGCAGTGTCCTTCGCGATCAGGTTGGCGAAGGCGATCCAGGGGATGAAGGTGGTCGTGCTCAACGTGCAGGAGCAACTGGAGCGCTGGTACCAGCATGGACTGGCCAGCGACGCCTCGCGCGAGCACCTCAAGCAACAGGGCCAAGCGCAAGCTGCCGCCGCGCGCAGGCTGCTCGACGAGTCCGGCTGTTCCTACGAGTTCTTGATCATGTTCGGCAAGCCGGCCGAGACGATCGTGCAGGTGGCCAGGGACCACGGCTGCAGTGGCATCGTGCTGGGCACGCGGGGCCTGGGTGACCTGGAAAGCGTGTTCCTGGGCTCGACCTCGTTCAAGGTCGTGCAACTGGCCGAGGTGCCGGTGACGCTGGTGAAGTAGGGCACCGGAGGCCGGCGTCGCGGCGCGCTTTGCCGCCGCGCTTCCCGGCGCGATCAGTGGAAATGCGAACGCCCCTCGCGGGGCGTTCAGGTTTCCGGCCGGGGCGATTCAGCGGGTGATCGAGTCGCTGGTTTCGACGTTCCTCGCCGAGTTGTAGGCGTAGCCGGGAAGGGTGATGCCGGTCACGGTGAAGGTGAACGTGCTCCCGGCAGCCGCGTTGACTCGCCCGGAGCGGAAATCGGCCTGGCCTGACGAGTTGGTCACCAGCGAGGCGTTACCGCTGACCGCGCCGCTCCAGGTTCCGGTGACTGTCGCACCGGAGACCAGGTTGCCGCTGCCGTCGCGCACCGTGACCGAGGCCAGTGCGTTGGTTCGTCCAAAGGAGGCGGCGCGCAGGCTCATGTCGATATTCGCCACGGACATGGTAGGGCCCGACCCCGGCGTTCCAACCGTGATCGTGACCGGCTTGGTATCGGTCAGGCCGGCGTTATCGGTCACGGTCAGTGTGGCGGTGTAGGTGCCTAGCACGCCGTATGTGTGAGCGGAGGAGTCCCCACTACCCTGGCTCCCGTCACCGAAGTTCCAAGCGTACGAGACGATGGATCCATCGGCATCGGACGAGCCCGCTGCACTGAAGTTCACGGTCAGCGGCGCGGCACCGGAGGTGCGATCCGCGGTCGGCACGGCCGTCGGCCGCTGCGCGCCGCCGACGGTGATCGAGTCGCTCGTCTCGACGTTGCCTGCCGCGTTGTACGCGTAGCCGGACAAGGTAATGCCGGTCACGCTGAACGTGAACGTGCTGCCGGTGGCGGCACGGACTCGCGCGGAAATGAAGTCAGCCTGGCCGGACGAGTTGGTCACCAGCGACGCGCTGCCGCTGACCGTGCCGCTCCAGGTTCCGGTGACTGTCGCACCGGAGACCAGGTTGCCGCTGCCGTCGCGCACCGTGACCGAGGCCAGTGCGCTGGTTCGGCCAAAGGAGGCGGCGCGCAGGCTCATGGCGATGTTCGCCACCGATGTTGTCTTCAGCACGTCGAAGCTGGCCGTGACGGCGCGCGCCGAGGTCATGCTGACCGTGCAGGTGCTGCTGGTGCCGGAGCAGGCGCCCGACCAGCCGGCAAAGGTGGCGCCGGCGGCCGGCGCGACGGTCAGCGTCACGCTGGTGCCGTACGCGTAGTTCGCCGTGCAGCTGGCACCGCAGCTAACACCGGCCGGGCTGCTTGTCACCGTGCCGGTTCCCATCCCCGCCTTGCTCACGGTCAGGGCGTAGTTGACGGAATTGAACGTGGCGGTCACCGCATTGGCGGAGGTCATGCTGACCGTGCAGGTGCTGCTGGTGCCGGAGCAGGCACCGGACCAGCCGGCAAAGGTGGCCCCGGTCGCCGGCGTGGCGGTCAGCGTTACGCTGCTGCCGTAGGCGTAGCTCGCCGTGCAACTGGCACCGCAGTCGATGCCGGCCGGACTGCTGACGACCGAGCCCGTGCCCATTCCGCCCTTGCTCACCGTCAGGGCGTAGCTGACCGCATTGAAGGTGGCGGTCACCGCACGGGCGGCGGTCATGCTGACCGTGCAGGTGCTGCTGGCGCCGGAGCAAGCGCCGGACCAGCCGGCGAAAATCGATCCGGTCGCCGGCGCGGCGGTCAGCGTCACGCTGGTGCCGTTGGCGTAGTTCGCCGTGCAGCTGGCACCGCAGTTAATGCCGGTCGGGCTGCTCGAAACGGTGCCCGAGCCGGTACCGGCCTTGCTGACTGTCAGCGCGTAGGTGGTCGCCTGCTGCTGGACGGTGATGACGACTGTCTTGCTGTCAGTCAGCCCGGCGTTGTCGGTGACCGTCAGGCTCGCCGTGTACGTTCCAGCCGAGGAGTACGTGCGCTGCGCCGTTGCGCCGCCGGTCTGGCTGCCGCCGTCGCCGAAATTCCACGCATATGAAACTATCGTGCCGTCGCTGTCGGTCGAGCCGGCGGCGTTGAAGTTCACGGTCAACGGTGCCGTTCCGGAAGTCGGCGTGGCTGACAGCACCGCCGTCGGCGGCTGCGATGCCGTTGCCTGGGTCGTGACGCTGACCACGTACTGGCCGACGCTGCCGTAGTCCGTGAATCCCGCGGTCAGCGGATCGCCCTTGCCGACACCGTCGACGCTGACGTAGTAGGTACCGGGCGTCGTGATGTTCGCCGTCAGGGTGGCCGGCAGGCTCTCGGTGGGGTTCGATGTCGCCAGGATGCTGCCGGCGCTGTTGCGCAGCGTGGCGAGAGCATCGAGCATCGGCCCGCGCGGCGCCGGCGAGACATTGACCGTCACCGACCCCGCCCCGGCAGCGAAGCTGAAGAAATCGACATCGCTCTGCCGCTCGATCACGCCGCTGCCGCTGAATGTCGTCACGCCGTTGGCGGTACTGGAGGGCATCGCCGTGGCCGCGGCGATGGCGTCGCCGTGATCGTCGGGCCGTATCGGCAGCCCCGTGTTCTGCATGACGACGTAGTCGTCCTGCGTGTTGTTGGCACCGGCGTACTCGCCCTTGCTCCATTGCACCAGCTGCTGGTAGTAGCCGACACCCATGATCGGCGCCCAGCCGGTGGCGCCGCTGCCGTGGCCGGTGTAGTAGCCGCTGGTGGACGTGCCGTCGTGGCCGAGGCCCATGTTGTGGCCGGCCTCGTGCGCGATGGCATCGGCCACGTACTTCTCGTTGCCGCCGCCGAGCGCGTCGTAGAAGACCAGCGCCGGCTTGTAGAAGTCGCCGACATCGTCGAAGACCGACAGGTAGGCCACGCCGCCGCAGCTGCAGCTGTAGAAGCTGCGCTGGGTGATCAGCACCGTGGTGCCGAAGGTATCGTCGCTGCTGCTCGAGCGGGTCAGCTTGTCGGCTGGCGGTGGCTCGGTGGTGACGTCGACGTCGAACAGGGAGTAGGACTCGGCGACCCGCTTCCAGATGTACTGGATCCGTTCGAGTTCGGCATTGCTGAACGAATACGGCACGCCGTCGAGGTCGAACGGCATCGCGGTGATCGTGTTGCCGTTGCTGTTCCAGGCCGTGTTGGTCAGCGTCGCGCCGACGAAGTTCAGGTAGACCGTCCGCCTGGCGCCCGCTCGGCTGTGCAGCCTGAAGGTCTGGTCATAGGGTTCGAGCGAAGGAGACAGCGGGTCGGCCGTCAGCGGCGAGGTGACGGTCTGCAGGGGAAGTTGGATCTCCTCCTGGAAGAGCACCCGGCCCTTGCGGTCCAGCCATGCGGTGCGGTCCTCGCGCATCAGCCTGGTGAACTGCGGCACCGACATGCCATACCAGGCGGCAACGTCAGGAAGGCGGTTGGCAAGCCGCGAGATCGCCCGGTCGCCCTGCGAGCGGTCTGGCAGTTCGAAGCTTGGGAAGGGCAGCTTCACCCGCGGCGCCGCGGACACCGTCTGAGCGAGCGCCACGGGCGCCGCCAGGGCGAAACCGACGACGGCCAGCCATGCAGCCAGGACCGAACGCCACCGGCGGCGTGCCGGTGCCGTCGTGTTGCGCAGAGTGTCATTCGAGTGCGAGCGGGCGTGGTACTTCACCTGTCTTCTCCCGGGGAGCTTCCGGCACACCGAGGCGGCCGATCTTCATCGACGCTACCGTAGCGACGCGCACGGATACGCGGAATCAGTCGGGAAGATGAGTACAGGCGATTGATGCGTGCAACCGAGGTGTGGATGCTTCCACCGTCGCCTGACTTGGCGCCGGAAGTGCGTGGCCACTAATCCCGGGCGCTTGGCAGAACCTACGTGCACCGTGGGACCGGCCGAAGCAACGCAAACAGTGGCAGGCAGACCGCCACTGAAGCCCCATCCGCACGCTAATCCGAAAAACCCTGGCCGCCTGCCCTCCGTTCCGGCGCAGCCGGCACGGTCTGCGGTCGATCTGCAGGTGCAGTGGTGCGCAACGCCAAGGCAAGGCCTGCAAAGAGATGATCGCCCGCAGTTCCGCACTGGAGATGACGTGGCAATAGATCATGCCGATGATTACCAGACGACAGGGAATCGGACGCCGATCCCCCATGCGGAGCATGTACAATTCGCGCCGCAGCGCGCCCGTAGCTCAGTTGGATAGAGTACTTGGCTACGAACCAAGGGGTCGTGG
>CAZSYX010000069.1:0-17404 GCA_964610575.1 uncultured Burkholderiaceae bacterium | reverse complement strand
TCGACCGGAAAGTTGTTGAACGTGCCGCCGTCGCAGAGGATCTCGCCGTCGCGGATCACCGGGGGCAGCGCGCCCGGGATCGCCATGCTCGCCTGCAGCGCCCGGCCGAGGTCGCCGCTCACCAGTCGCTGCTCGTGACCCTGCGAGTAGTTGCTGGCAATGCAGAAGAAGCCTTTCCACAGGTCCTCGACGTCGACCGGCCCGCCGGCGAGCGCGTCCAGCGCCCGCCTGATCGCGGCGCGCACGCGGCGCCCCTTGATCAGCGACATCAGCGGCAGCAGGTTGTAGTCGCCCGTGGGGTTGCCGCGGAACGCCGAGCGCGCGATGTCGATCGCGCGGTCGACCTCCGGGTCGGCGGCAATCAGCGCCGCCATCGCCGCGCCGATGCTGGTGCCGCCGACGCAGTCGATCTCGACGCCGCGGGCGTGCAGCGCCCGCCAGATGCCGAGGTGCGCAAAGCCGCGCGCCCCGCCGCCGCCGAGCACGAGGCCGACAGCGTTGCGGCTGAGCAGCCGCGCCAGCCTCGCCACGTCGGCCTCCCGGTCCGGCCGGAGGTTGACGTGGCCGGCGACGGGCCGCCGCGCCACCCATTGCCGCATGCCGCGCGGCATCGTCGTCCCGGGCGGGTGCAGCAGCACCAGGGTTTCGGCCGCCTCGCTGCGCGTCGACTGACTGGCCAGGCACTCGCGCTCGATCTCGTGCACCGCGGGCGAGCGCGCGGCATCGGCGACGAGCAGCAATTCGTCGCTGTGGCGGATGCAGCGCCGTGTCCATTCGTCGGCCCCCGGATTGGCCATCAGCAGGACGAAGTCGTGCTCCGCCTCGACGCGGTCGAGCGCCAAGGCCAGGCGCCGCTCGACCTCGACCCCTTCGCGCAAAGACACTCCCGGCTCGTTCAGCCCCCGTTCGATGGCCGCCGCGTCGACGATGCGCACGCGCCCGAAGCGCTCGAGTTGCCTCGCCAGGCGCTGTGCGAAGTCCGGCAGCATCACGCCCTCCGAGACCGGCAGCAGCGCCACGGTCACCGGCGCCGGGACGGGGTGGTGCAGATGCTGGGTCTGCAGGCGGCCGATGATCTGGCGCGTCAGCGCGATCGAGGCCTGCGGGCTGCGCGCCAGCATCGCCTCGAACTGCGGCTTGTCGAGCTTGGCGAGCACCGAGTCGCGGATCGCCACCACGGTGGCCGAGCGCGGCTCGCCCGTGTACAGGCTCATCTCGCCGATCACCTCGCCGCGCCCGAGTTCGCGCACGATGCGCTGCGTGCCGTCCTCATTGGCCATGTAGACGCGGAACCGGCCGCTGACCGACAGATACGCGGAGTCGCCGGGGGCGCCCTGCTCCATCAGCACTTCGCCCGCGGGGACCTCGACCCACTGCACGTGCTGGCGCAGGAAGGCGATGGTGTCCGGCCCGAGGCCGCCGAACAGCGAAACCAGGTACCGCGCCAGCAGCGCTTCGCGGTGCGGCTGGCTTGCCGTGGAACCGCCCATCAGTCTGCCCTCCGTCTTCTTTTCGCCGGCGCCCTGCGTCGCCGACACTTCCATGCGAACCCGGTCAGCGCGTTCCCTGCATTGCTTCCAGTTCGTCGGTCAGCGCGCGCACGCGCGACGACAGCAGCAGGCCGAGGTTCAGCAGCATCTTGCTGAGCAGCGCCGGATTCTCGGTCACGATCCGCTCGTAGGCCGCGCGCGGCAGTTCCAGCACCAATGCATCTTCCTCGGCAATGGCGTCGGCCGAGCGGGGACGACCCTGCAGCAACCCCATCTCGCCGAAAGCCACCCCGGGCGCATACGACACCATGCGCCGCGCCCGTGCCGCGCCACCGTCGCCTGCAGCCGCCGGCAGCCAGATACCGATCTGCCCTTTTAGCGACACGTACATCGCGTCGCTCGGCTCGCCGCGATGGAACACCGCCTCGCCCTTGGCAAAGCGACGCTCGACCGTCATCGAGCCCAGCAGATCGAGTTCCTCGGCCGTCAGCCCGCTGCCGAGCAGCGTCTGCTGCAGCGTCAGCGCCGGCCGCTCGCCGGCCAGCCCTTCGACGCTCGCCAGCAGCCGGTCCTCGGCGTGCTCCAGCGCGTTGTCCGCATCGGGGAAGAACTGCGCGTCCGCCAGATGGCACTCCACGTCCATGTCGCGGATCATCCGCGTGCGCGGGTCGTTGGGCACGAGGCCGGCCACGAAGAGGTGACGGCCCGCGCGGTGGACCGCATCGGCGGCGTGCAGCAGCACGCGCGCGCCGCTGGCGTCGACCTCCTTGACCCGCTCGAAGTCGAGGACGATGAAATCCGAGCCGTGCGCCAGGCGCTCGATTTCCTCGCCCGCCGCCTCGGCCGTGCCGAAGAACAGCGCGCCGTCGAGCTCGACCACGGCGATCCGCTTGCCGTGCATGCGCAGCAGCTCGGACTCGGCGGCGGGACGGACCTTGCGCGAGCTGCGCTGGTCGGCGTGCAGCAGCCGCCGCACCGGCGGCTTGGTGTTGCTGCGGATGAACATCACCATCGCCACCAGAGTTCCCAGCCCGATCGCCGCCGGCAGCGAGACGAAGACCGTGACGCCGGCCACCAGCAGCATTGCCGCGTAGCTCCCGAACAGCTGCCGCGGCAGGCGCCTGTTCCTCGCCTCGCGCCACAGCACCGCGCTGGCGCCGCGCGTCCACACGTCGATCAGCCCGATGGCCACCGCGAAGAACACGCCGGCGATCGCCGCCATCGGCAGCAGGTCCATGAACTGCAGGCCGAGCGACAGCAGGACCAGCATGAGGGCGCCGAAGGCCAGCCGCGATATCGCCGTGGTGCCGCCCGCGTCGAGGTTCAGCTTGCTGCGGGTGGTCGACGCGGCGCTGGGTGGCGCGCCGATCACGCCGACGGCGACGTTGGCCCAGCCCTGCGCGAACAGTTCGCGCTCGCTGGAGCGGCGCTTGTGCGTCAGCTCGTCGATGGTCGAGCCGGCGAGCGCCGACTGAAGGCTGGCCATCATCGCCACGGCGACGGCGAACTGCAGCAGCAGCCACAGCTTGTCGCGCACGAGACCGCCGGCCAGATGCTCCGGAAGCGGGGCCATCGCATCGAACGTCGGCCACTGGAAGTCCGGCGCATCGAGCAGCGGGCCGAGGGCGCCCGCCAGCGGCGTCAGCGCCAGCAGGTGGTGCAGTCCGGTGGCCGTCAGCAGCGCCAGCAGGTAGGGCGGAACCGGGCGCGTCCATTTCGGTGGGCGCAGTGCCACGGCGAGCGCCGCCAGCGCGATGCCCGGCGCCAGCCACTGAACCTGCCGCGGATCGAACTGGGCCAACGAGCCCTGCAGGCCGAGCGCGTGCGGAATCATCGCGCCGACCATCAGCACGGCCGAGCCGTTGATGTAGCCAGCGTGCACCGGGAACGGCACGAAGTGCACCAGCCCGCCCAGCTTCATCGTTGCCAGCGCCACCTGCAGCGCGCCGGCCATCGCCACCCCGAGCGCGACGAAGGCGAGCAACGTCGGCAGGAAGGGGCGTCCGTCGGCGCCGAGAAAGCGCGCATCGGTGATCAGCGCGGCGATCAGCGACGACACGAGCAGCGCCAGCGCCGCGCCCGAGCCGCTCAGCAGCGGCCCGCGCCCGCCGGCGAGCATCGACACGATGCTGGCGATCGCCGCAGTCCAGGCGCCGAGCAGGAAGCCGATCTGCACGACGTCCGGGCCGAGCGGGCCGAAGGCGATCAGGCCGTAGCCGCCCTCGACAGCGGGCAACACCAGCGCCGCGGTCAGGCCGCCGGCGAGGTCGCCGCGGGCAACGCCGTCGCGGTGCAGCAGTGATCGCCACCAGCCCTGCCGGTCCACCGCACTGCTGCTCATCGGTGTTCCAGAGATCTGCTGCCCGGACAAGGCAAGCACCTGCGATCAATCACGCGTGCCCCATGACTTGAAGTCCTCGACCACGGCGGTGTGCGTGACGAGCTGGGCGCCGTCCCACAGGTGCAGCTGGAAGCCCGAAGGCTCCAGGGTGAAGCGGATGTCGGCCCCGGGCACGAGGTCGAGCAGCAACTGGTGCGCGGTGCTCGGGCAGATCGACGCGACCGTGCCGGCAAAGCGCGCCTGCGCGGTGCGGTGATGGTGGCCGGCGATCACCCGCTCGACCTGCGGGTACTTGGAGATGACCGCCGCCTCGGCGCCGGGATCGACCAGGCTCATGCGGTCCATGAACGACAGCCCGGTGGCAAACGGCGGGTGATGCTGGGCGACGATGGTCGGCCGGTTCGATGCCGCCAGCGTGCGGTCGAGCCAGCGCAGCCGCTTCTCGCACAGCATGCCGCCCGGCTTGCGCGGAATCAGCGTGTCGAGCACGACCAGCCGCACGTCGAAGTCCTCGACCACGTACTGCACGAAACCGTCCTCGCCGGCGAGGTACTTGTGCCTCGGAAAAGCCGTCCGAAGCTGCTGCCGGTCATCGTGGTTGCCGACCGCGAGGAACAGCGGCATGTCGAGCGGCGCGAGGATCTCGCCGAGCAGCCCGTATGCCTCCGCCGTGCCGGTGTCGACCAGGTCGCCGGTGGCGATCACCGCATCGGGCCGGCGCGGCAGGGCGAGGATCTTGCGCACGCAGCGCTCGAGGTGGCGCGGCGTGTCGACCTTGCCGTAGGCGAGCGTGCCTTTCTCGACGATGTGCGGATCGCTGATCTGGCAAAGCAGCATGAACGGGTCCTTCGCTCGTCGCCGGCAGTCGAGTGCTCCGGCGCGGGCGCCAGAGCGGCGAGAGCGTAGCGGATGCCGGCGCCCTGTGGTGCACCGGGCACCACACGCCGCAGGGTCAAGCGGGCAGCGGTTGCTCGCCGACTTGCGTGAGCGCCTCGTGCAGGCTCGGCGTCAGCGCCGCCAGCGCCGCCCGCAGGTTCGAGGAGGCGCCGCAGCTCAGCGGTGCACCGAGTTCGAAGTCATGGCCGCGGACGGCCAGCAGGAGTGCTGGCGGCGGCTCATTGCCCGTCAGCCGGCGGTAAGTGTCGAGCACCGCCGCCGGCGACAGGCTGTGACTGGTGTGGCGCGCATCCGCCGCAGCTTCGAGCGGCCGCAGTTCGAACGGCGCGCTGCCGCTGGCCGCTGCATCGATGAACACCACGAGGCTGCGGCCGAGCAGGTCGAGCGCGTGCTCGACCTGCAACTGGAAGTCGGTCAGCACCTCGACGCCGGGCAACGCGAGTTCGCCCAGCCGCTGCGCCGCCAGCGGACCGAGCGCATCGTCGCCACGGCTGGGATTGCCGATCGCCAGCACCAGCACCGGCGCAACGCCGGGCGGCGGCTGCAGGCTTAGCATCGTGTCGCCTCGCTGCCCTTGACGATCCGGTCGATCGTGGTGCCAGCGACATCGACGAGTTCGACCGCCAGCGGCATCTGCCCGAGCGCGTGGGTGGCGCACGACAGGCAGGGATCGAAGGCGCGGATGGCGACCTCGATGTGGTTGAGCAGCGCCTCGGTGAGCTTGCGGCCGTCGAGGTACACGCGCGCGACCTGGCGGATCGCCTCGTTCATCGCCTGGTTGTTGTGCGTCGTGGAGACGATCAGGTTGGCGCGCGTGACCTGGTCGTGCTCGTCGACCCGGTAGTGGTGGATCAGCGTGCCGCGCGGCGCCTCGATGACGCCCACCCCGCGCTCTGCCCGCTCGCCCTGCGTGACCCGCTCGGTGCCCAGCAGGTCGTCGTCGTGCAGCAGGTCCTTGATCTGCTCGGCCGCGAAGAGCATCTCGATCATGCGCGTCCAGTGGTAGGCCAGCGGCGCGTGCACCGGCCGCCCGCCGCCGAAGTCGATGAACTCCCGCCGCGCCGCATCGGCCAGCGGCGTGTCGATGCGGTCGCAGTTCTGCACCCGCGCCAACGGGCCGACCTTGTACCAGCCGGCTTGCGGCCCGAGCGAGCGCAGGAACGGGAACTTCATGTACGACCAGGGCTTGACCTCTTCGAAGATCAGTTCCCAGTAGCGGCTGCAGTCGCCGCGGTCGACGAGGATCGCGCCGTCCGCGTCGCGCGCGCGCAGCTGGCCGTCGTACAGGTCGAGCGCGCCGTCCGGCGCGACGATGGACAGCATGCTCGAGCGGAAGGTGCCAAAGCCGTCGTACAGCGGCCGGTTCGATTCGTGCAGCCGGCGGGCAATCTCGACCGCCTCGCGCGACCAGGCCACCGCGCGGTAGATGTCCTCCTGCAGGTAGGCGCGCTCCTCGGCCGTCAGCGACTTGTTCACGCCGCCCGGAATGGCGCCGGTGCCGTGCACACGCTTGCCCGCCGTGACGCGGATCACCTCCTGCCCGTACTTGCGCAGCAGCACGCCCTTCCTGGCCAGTTCGGGCTGCTCGGCGGCGACGGCGACCACGTTGCGGCGCGCGACCTCGGAGTCGAAGCCGAACAGCAGGTCGGGCGAGGCGAGGTGGAAGAAGTGCAGCGCGTGCGACTGCAGGATCTGCCCGTAGTGCATCAGGCGGCGGATCTTCTCCGCGGTCGGCGTCAGCCGCGCACCGACGATCATGTCCATCGCCTTGGCTGCGGCCAGGTGGTGGCTGACCGGGCAGATGCCGCACAGCCGCTGCACCATCACCGGCACTTCCCAGTACGGCCGGCCCTGGATGAACTTCTCGAAGCCGCGGAACTCGACGATGTGCAGCCGCACCTGCTGCACGTGATCGTCAGCGTCCAGGAGCAGTGTCACCTTGCCGTGGCCCTCGACCCGCGACAGCGGATCGATCGCCACCCGGCGGAGGCTCGTGGCGTTGTCAGCCGTTTCGAGTTCAAATGTCATCGCTTGCTCAGTCAAACTGGATCAGCCCGTGGCCCAGCTGCGGCGTGTGGCCCGCGAGCAGGTCGGTCAGGAACTTCCAGATCGCATCGGCCGACGGCGGGCAGCCGGGCAGGAAGTAGTCGATCTTCACCACCTCATGCAGCGGGTGCACCTTGTCCAGCGGCAGCGGCAGTTCCGGATCGTTCGGGATGCCACCGCTGGCCAGTCCCAGCTCGGTCTCGTAGACCTCGCGCAGGCAGGCCGCGAGGTCGAGGTGGTTGCGCTGCGCCGGCAGGCCGCCGTTGATCGCGCAGGCGCCGACGGCGATGAGGATCTTGCAGTGGCTGCGGAACTCGCGCAGCACGTGCACGTTCTCGGCGTTGCAGATGCCGCCCTCGATGAAGCCGACGTCGCACTGACCGCAGTGCTTGATGTCGGTCAGCGGCGAGCGGTCGAACTCGACTTTCTCGAGCATCTCGAACAGCCGTTCGTCGATGTCGAGGAACGACATGTGGCAGCCGAAGCAGCCGGCCAGCGACGTCGTTGCCACTCTCAGCTTGCGCTTCGGCTTCATCATTCGGCTCCGCGCGCGGCGCGGTCCAGCGGCCGCGGCGCATCGCGCAACGCCTGCGCGCTGGCCGGCTCGCGGTCGTAGCGGCGCGCGCCGATCGGCACGGCAAAGCCGACCCGCTTGCGCAGGATCACGCCCACCGGGCAGACCTCGAGCGCCTTGTCGGTCACCGCGATGTCGGTGTCGGCCAGCCGGCCGCTCTCGCTGTTGACGACCAGGTGCTTGGTGATGCCGCGGCCGGAAAGGGCGAACACGCCCTTGCCGTCGACCTCGCTGGAAGCGCGAACGCACAGCTCGCACAGGATGCAGCGGTTGAAGTCGAGCAGGATGTCCGGGTGCGACGCGTCGACCGGGCGGTCGGGATAGAAGTGGTCGAAGCGCGGCGTCATCATGCCGACGTCGTAGGCAACCGCCTGCAGCTTGCAGTCGCCGCTCTTCTCGCACGACGGGCAGAAGTGGTTGCCCTCGATGAACAGCATCTGCACCAGCGTGCGCCGCTTCTCGTCGATCTCCTCGCCGCGGCTGTCGACCTGCATGCCGGCGGCCGCCGGATGCGTGCAGGAGGTCACCCAGCGCCCGTCGACCTTCAGCGTGCACACCTTGCAGCTGCCGTGCGGCTTGAACTCCGGGTGGTAGCACAGGTGCGGCACGTAACGGCCGGCGGCAAGCGCGGCCTGCATCACCGTCTGCCCCGGCAGGAACGTGACTTCCTCGCCGTCGAGGATGAAGGTGTCCGTCGCCGCGCCGCTCATGACGAGACTCCGAAGTGCGCGCCCGGATCGTCGCGGCCGGTCATCGCGCGGGCGCGCGCCAGTGCGCCGTCGAGGTCGAAGGCCGGCGCGAAGTCGAGCGACACCATGTGCTGCTCGTAGGCGGGCCGGAAACGCTTCATCGTGTCCAGCACGGGATTACACGCCGTGTGGCCGAGCCCGCAGTGGCTGGCCGACTGCAGCAGGTGGTTGATGTCGACGATCTGGGCCAGGTCGTGCGGCGAGCCGAGGCCGGCGGCGAGCTTGTCCATCAGCTTGCACACCAGCGTCGTGCCGACGCGGCACGGCGTGCAGAAGCCGCAGCTCTCGTGGGCGAAGAACTGCACGAAGTTGCGCGCGACATCGAACATGTCGCGCGTCTCGTCGAAGACCATGAACGCGCCGGCGGTCGGCAGGTCCTCGAAGGAGATGCGGCGGTCGAACTCGGCCTCGTCGATGCAGATGCCCGAAGCGCCGCTGACCTGCACCGCCTGCGTGGACTCGGCGCCGCAGTCGGCGAGCACCTGCGCCACCTTGGTGCCGAACGGGTATTCGTAGATTCCGGGCCGGGCGCAGTCGCCGGAAACCGACAGGATCTTGCTGCCCGCCGAGCGTGCGGTGCCGACGCTGCGGTACCACTCGCCGCCGCGCACGGCGATCAGCGCCGCCGCACAGAAGGTCTCGACGTTGTTGACGATCGTCGGCTGCTTCAGATAGCCGCTGGTGACCGGATACGGCGGCCGATTGCGCGGCACACCGCGCTTGCCTTCGAGCGACTCGATCAGCGCCGATTCCTCTCCGCAGACATAGGCGCCGGCGCCGAGATGGATCTTGATGTCGAAGTCGAATCCCGGCCAGTCGCAGATACCCGAACCGAGCAGGCTCTCGCGGCGCCGCCGGTCGAGCACCGCCTGCAGATGCGCGAGCAGGTGCCGGTATTCGCCGCGCAGGTACAGGAAGCCGTGGCGCGCGCCGACTGCATACGCCGCCACCGTCATGCCGTCGAACACCAGGTCGGCGTACGAGTTGAGCAGCACGCGGTCCTTGAATGTGCCGGGCTCGCCTTCGTCGGCATTGCACACCACGTAGCGCGGCGTGGCGGCAGCGGCAGCACACGCCTCCCACTTCAGCCCGGTGGTGAATCCGGCGCCACCGCGTCCGCGCAGGTTGGACAGCTTCAGTTCCTCGAGCACGGCGCGCGGCCCCTGCGGCGCGATCTCGATCGCCTCTCGCCACGAGCGTTCGTTCGACGCGCTCTCGCGCAGCGAGCCGCTGCCGCGCGCCAGCGCGGCCCGGATCGCCTCGCCCGGCGGCAGGTTCGCGCCGAACAGGATGTCCTTGCGGCGGATGTTGTCCTCGATGACGAACAGTTCGCGCGGCCACTGCTCGAGCGGCGTGCCGCTGCGCACCAGCTCGGCGATCTGCTCGACGCGCGCCCTGGTCAGGCGCGGGATCGCCCAGCCGTTGGCGAGCAGCGCCGGCCCCTGGTCGCACATGCCGGTGCACGAGGTGGTGTCGACCGACACCAGGCCGTCCTCAGACGTCTTGCCGCGCTCGACCCACAGCAGCTCGCATAGCCGCGCCAGCAGCGGCTCGGAGCCCGCCATGCGGTCGGTGATGTTGTCGGAGAAGCGCAGCCGGTAGCGGCCGCCGGGCGCCACGTGCAGGAAGCTGTAGAAGCCCGCCACTCCCTCGACGCGTGCGCGCGGCAGCTTCAGCGCGCGGGCGACCGTGGTGATCGCTTCCGGCCGGATCCAGCCCTCGGGTTCCTGCGCCTCGCGCAGGATCTGCACGAGTTCAGTGCGCGCCTTGCCGTGCCGCTCGAGGATTGCGTCGAGCCGGCGCTGCCTGGCGGCTGGCGTGATCGACGATCGGTGCATCTGCTTGTGCTGTTACTGCGAAGAACTAGATCAATGTTGACCGCCGGGAATGACGCCGCCGTGACTCACGTCAACGGCGCACGCGTTGCCGGCCCGGCTGTGCGGGTTTGCAACGCCTGCTTGACGCGCATCATCTGCAGTAACGGACTCGCGACGCGCGCCGCTGTGCCCCTCGGCGGTGCAAAGCGGCGCGCGCGGCCGCGCTCAGGTCGGAGCTGGGTATCTCGATCAGCCGATCGTCGGCCACGGCCAGCACCCGATCGCCGGCTTCGCGCGCAATCGGCGCGCCGCCGGTGAACTCGCCGAAAGCCGGCAGCGTGAGCAGGCCCGCACGCTGCCAGAAGCACGGCAGGCGCACCGTGTCGTTGGCTGCGCCGTACAGGCGAACGCAGGGGTGCAGATGGCCGGCGACGACGCTGGCGTCGGCGATCCGCTGCGGCTGATGGCACAACGCGATGCCCTGCACTAGCCACGGCTCGGTGACGACGTCGATCTGCAGTGCCGGCGGCGGCACGCCCGCGTGGCGGTCGTGGTTGCCTTCGACGAGCGTCATCAGCAGGTGCGCATGGTGCGCGCGCCATTGCGCAAACTGCCGCATTGTGTCGGCGCCATGCGCCTCGCGCGCGTGCAGCAGGTCGCCGAGAAAGACCAGCCGCTCGGGCTGCGTCGTATCGATCAGCGCCGTCAGGCGCGCGAGGTTGACCTGCGTGGTGCCTTCCGGCACCGGCACGCCGCGGGCGCGGAACGTGGCCGCCTTGCCGAAATGCGCGTCGGCCACCACCAGCCAGCGCCGCTCCAGCCAGACGGCGGCACGCTGCGGCAGCGTCCGCCATACCGTGCCGCCGAAATCGAACTCGACGCTGTGCGCGAAGCGCGCGCCACCGCGCTTCATTGCAGCCGCTTCACCGAGTAGCCGCGGTTGCGCAGCATCTGCAGCAGTCCGTCAGGGCCGAAGTAATGCAGCGCTCCGATGACGACCAGGTGCAGGCGGCCGCTGGCGGCGAAGCGTTCGATGGCGGCGACCATCTTCGGATGACGGCCGCGAATGATCCGCTCGGCGACGAAGCGCTGCGCGGCGCGGTCGCTGCGCATCATCTGCTCCAGCAACCGCTCCAGGGCCGCCGCGTCGCCGCGCTCCCAGGCGCCGATCAGCTGCTCGATCTCGGCGCGGCCGCTGCCGTCCTCGATCGTCTCCACGGTGTGGCGCAGGTAGTCGAGCTGCACCGAAAACGGCGCCTCGTCGAACAGCCGCAGCTGCTCGTCGACACCCTCGATCTCGACGACCGGCCGGCCGGTGGCCAGCGCGAGCTGATACAGCTGTGCCTCGCTGCCGTAGGCGGGATTCAGCCCGGCGCGCATCGACTCGAGCATGACCAGCGTGTTGGCGAGCATCCACGGCTTCATGCGGCAGCAGGCCGGCAAGCCGCCGGCGCTGCGCGCGAGGAGCTTCTCGCTGCGGGCCAGCAGGGCGGCATCGACATAGGAATCGAGTCCCGGGGCGCCCTCCGGATACATCGCCCAGCGCTGCGTGGCGGCCAGGCTGGCCTGCGCATCGAAGACGTTGGCCTCGAAGGCGATCACCTGCGCATCGCGCAGGCCTGGCCGATCGGCGCTGTAGGTCGCCGCCGCTGCGGCCCGGCCAACGTGCATCGCACCGAGCAGCCGCACCCGCTCGGCACCGCGGGTCGCTTCCCACAGGAAACCGTACGCAACAGGCCGCTCGCCCTGCGCCCCGGCAGTCGATGGCCATTGCACAGCGAGTGCCGCGGCAAGGATCAGGCAGGCCTGCCGCGCGAAACGGAGGAGCATCGAAAGTGGCGAGGGCGGGAGCGGCGGTGGCGAGTGCGTGCCGCCGTGAGCGCGAGGATTGTATCGACCGCGCGATGCAGTTCGTGCTTCAGACGCGCTCGGCCGCGTGGCCGCGGAAGGCGCGAGCCGCGCTGGCCGCCGCGCCGCCGATCAGCCGCTTGACGTAGCGGCGCACACCCTCGTCGTCCGGCGCCGAGGTGGCCATGTAGCCGCGGCCGCGCATCAGCTTGCCCATGCCCTCGTTGTCCCTGAGCACGTAGCCGATGATCTCGGTGAGCCCCCGGCTGCGCGCGGTTTCCTCGAGCGCCGTCATCAGCGCGTGGCCGAGCCCGCGGCCCTGCCAGCTGTCCTCGATGACGATGCCGAACTCGCAGGAAAAGCCGTCCGGCATGCGCGTGTAGCGCGCCACGCCGCGGATCTCCTCCTGCTCGCCGCTCGCATCGATCGCGACGAAGGCGATCTCGCGGTCGTAGTCGATCTGCGTGAAGCGGACCAGCCGCTCGGTGGTCAGTTCGCGCAGTGGCGCGTGGAAACGCAGGTACATCGTCTCCGGCGACAGCCGCGAGACGAACCGCTTCTCGGACTGCGCGTCCTCCGGGCGGATCGGCCGCAGCAGCACCGTTTCGTCGCCGCGCAGCCGGTGCGTGCGCGCCAGCGCCTTCGGATAAGGATGGATCGCCAGGTGCGAGTAGGTTGCGTCCGGCGCCAGCGGTCCGTCGCCCAGCACCACGCGGGCGTCGAGCGCCACCGCGCCGTTCTCGTCGACCAGCAGCGGGTTGATGTCCAGTTCCTGCACGCAGGGCAGCTCGCAGGCGATGTCCGAGACCTTCAGCAGCACGTCGATCAGCACCTCGATGTCCACCGCCGGCCTGCCGCGGAAGTTCTCGAGCATCTTCGCCACCCGCGTGCGCGAGATCAGTTCGCGGGCGAGAAAGCGGTTCAGCGGCGGCAGCGCCACTGCCGCGTCGCGCAGCACCTCCACCGCGATGCCGCCCATGCCGAAGCTGATCACCGGGCCGAAGGCCGCATCGCGCGCCAGCCCAACCAGCAGTTCGCGGCCGTTCGGCCGCACGATCATCTGCTGCACCAGCACGCCGAGGAATTTCGCGTTCGGCGCCCGCTGCGCGCAGCGGTTGCGGATGAGGTCGAAGCCGTGCGCCACTTCGCGCGCGTTCATGACCGACAGGATCACGCCGCCGACATCGGTCTTGTGCAGCACACCGGTCGCCGAGACCTTCAACGCCACCGGATAGCCGATCTCCTCGGCCAGTGCGATCGCCTCCTCGGCGCAGGCGGCCAGGCGCGTGCGCGCCGTGTCGATGCCAAACGCCGCCAGCAGCGCCTTCGATGCCCGCTCGTCGAGCGTGGCGTGGCCGGCGCCCGAGGCGCGCTCGATGATCCGCCGCGCCTCCGCCGCCTCGGTCTCGAATTCGGCCACCTGCGGCGGCGGCACCTGCAGGCGCATCTGCCGTCCGCGGACGAACTTCGACAGATAGGAGAACGCCTCGACGCCGCGCTCGGGACTGCTCGCGGTGGCCATGCCGGCCGCGTCGAAGATCGCCCGGCCGCGATTGGCATCCTCGCCGCCGAGCCAGGCGGTGATCACCGGCTTTTCGCTCGCCTGCGCGACTGGCAGCAGCGCGCGGGCGGCTTCCTCGGCGCCCAGGGCGATGGTCGGCGAGAAAAGCACCAGCACGCCGTCGTTGCCCGGGTCGGCCAGCACCCGCTCGAGGGCCTTCGCGCAGCGCTCGATGTCGGCATCGCGGATGACGTCCACCGGGTTGCCGTGCGACCAGGTCGCCGGCAGGATCTCGTCGAGCCTGGCCACCGTCTCGGCGGTCAGGCTGGCCAGAACGACCTCGTTGTCCTCCGCGCAGTCGGCCGCCAGCACGCCCGGCCCGCCGCCATTGGAAACGATCGCCAGCCGGTTGCCGGGATCGGGTCGCGGGAAACGGCCGGCGGCGAGCACCTCGGCCGCGGAGAGCATGTCGAAGTAACCGCTGACGCGGATCGCGCCGGCCCGGCGCAGCGCCGCGTCGAACACGGCATCGTCGCCGACCAGCGCGCCGGTATGGCTCATCGCCGCCTTCGAGCCGGCCAGATGGCGACCAACCTTCAGCACCACCACCGGCTTGACGCTGGCCGCCGCGCGCACGCTGGAGAGAAACGCGCGCGCATCCTGCACGCCCTCGACGTACAGGATGATGCTGCGGGTGGCGCCGTCGGTCGACAGGAAGTCGAGGATCTCGAAGAACTCGACATCGGAGCCGGCGCCGGTGGAAATCACCGTCGAGAAGCCGAACCCGGCCGTCTGCGCGAAGTCGAGCAGCGCCGAGACCACCGCGCCCGACTGCGAGACCAGCGCCACCGAGCCCGGCTTCGCCGGCGTGCGCGCATACGTCGCGTTCAGGCCGATGTCCGGGCGCATGATGCCGAGGCAGTGCGGGCCCAGCAGGCGGATTCCCTGGGCGCGCGCCCGCGCCAGCGCCTCCTCGTGCAGCTGGTGGCCGGCAGAACCGGCATCGGCGAAACCTGCCGAGATGACGAGCACGGCGCGCGCACCACGGGCCCCGCATTCATCGATGAGGTCAGGCACCGTCTTCGGCGGTGTCACCACCACGACGAGGTCGGGTGCCTGCGGCAGGTCCGCAACGCGCCGGTAGCAGGTACGTCCCGCGAGTTCCTTGTACTTCGGGTTGACCAGGTAGATCTGGCCCTTGAACCCGCCGGCAAGCAGGTTGTCGAGGAGGTAGGTGCCCAACGCGCCGCTGCGGCTGCTCGCGCCAACGAGAGCCACCGAGCGGGGCACCAATGCGCCCTGGAGATAGTGGGAGAAGAGCATCCTGCGGCCTGGCTGCAGATTCGGGGAGCCGTCGAGAAGTACGTATTATGCTGCAGCGCAACGTCGAGTGCTCAAGAGGGGTTCATCCATTCGCATCCGTCCTGACCGCCGATTGGCCGCTTTTCGGCGCGGTTGACTCCGGTCAACCCCATGGAAATTCCGGTACTTAGGCTTCAAAGCCACAGGAGTTCACGGCCAATGCCCTTAACCGGACTGGATACAGCCTCCCTGAAGCAGTTGCGCGAACAGCTGTTGGCGATGAAACGCGCGGCGGCGGCTGCGGTGGATGCCCGGCTGCACGGCCATGGCGAGCACCGCCACGACGAGGCCGGTCTGCCGCTGCACAAGGAAGAGACCGACGACGACGCCGCCGCGGAGACGCAACGGCAGGCCGACGTGGCCCACCTGGCGCGCAGCGCGACCGCGTTGCACGACATCGACTCGGCGCTTGCCCGCATCGACGACGGCGATTACGGCCTGTGCATCGACTGCGAGGAGCCGATCGACCTGCGCCGCCTGCAGGCGCACCCCGCGGCACTGCGCTGCGCCCGCTGCCAGCAGCAATACGAGACGCTGAAGAGCCGCGCCGGCGGGCGCGGCTGAGCCGAACGACAACCGCTCTGACCCACCCAGATCAAGGAGAAACCGCGACATGGACGCCCTGCGCGAGCTGTTCACCACCTGGATCGGCCTGCTGTCGCTCGGCGTGATCGTCGGCGTGATCGTCATGGGCATCGCCATGAACCGCTGGTTCGCGGCGCAGATCGCGCGCGAAGACGCGCAGCGGCTGACCCAGAAGCGCTGACGCTGTTCCTTGCCGCGCCGGCCGCCCGGCGGCCGACGCGGCGCTCGCTGTTCACCTGTTCCTGCGCCCGCCGGCTTCGGTGCCGGCGAGACAGGCCGTTGCCGCCTGTCGGCGTACGGTCACGATCGATCCGTAGAATCGCCCGCATGAAAGTCAACGGCGTTGCCTGGCGCTCGATTGCCGAGGACGGTCCGCACGCCGTTCGCATCGTCGACCAGACGCGCCTGCCGTTCGCGTTTGGCTCCCTGCGGCTCGAAAGCAGCGACGACGTGGCGCACGCGATCCGCTCGATGCAGGTTCGCGGCGCACCGCTGATCGGCGTTGCCGCCGCCTACGGCATCGCGCTGGCCATGCAGCGCGACGGAGCCGATGTGGCGCTGGCCGACGCCCACGCGCTGCTGCTGGCCACACGACCCACTGCCGTCAACCTGCGCTGGGCGCTGGCCCGCATGCGCGCACTGCTGCAGCCGCTGCCGCCCGCCGAGCGTGCCAATGAGGCCTGGCGAGAGGCCGGCCGCATCGCCGAGGAGGACGTGGCGATCAACCGCGCGCTCGGTGCTCACGGCGCCGGACTGATCGCCGCCGCCCACGCGCGTACGCGGCAACCGGTGCGCGTGCTGACCCACTGCAATGCCGGCTGGATCGCCACCGTCGACTACGGCACCGCCCTGTCGGCCATCTACCAGGCGCACGATGCCGGCGTGCCGGTGCACGTGTGGGTCGACGAGACGCGTCCCCGCAACCAGGGGCTGCTGACGGCGTGGGAACTGGCCGCCCACGGCGTGCCGCACACGCTCATTGCGGACAACGCCGGCGGCCACCTGATGCAGCGGGGCGAGGTGGATCTCGTCATCGTCGGCGCCGACCGCGTCAGCCGCAGCGGTGACGTGTGCAACAAGATCGGCACCTACCTGAAGGCGCTGGCCGCCTTCGACAACGGCGTGCCCTTCTACGCCGCGGTGCCGTCGCCGACCATCGACTGGGAGCTTGCCGACGCGCTGCGCGAGATCCCGATCGAGGAGCGCGCTGCCGACGAAGTGCGCGTGGTGAGCGGCCGCGACGGCAGCGGCCGGCCGGCGCAGGTGGCGCTGGTCGACGAGACCACCACGGTGGCCAACCCGGCGTTCGACGTGACGCCGGCGCGACTGGTCACCGGCATCGTCACCGAGCGCGGTGTCGCGCGGCCGGCCGAACTGGCGCGGCTCTTCGCGCCGGCACGTGCCGCCGCGTGAGGCGTACGCCGATGTCCGTCAGCCCGCTGCCCGCCGAGGACTCGAACGAGCTGCGCCGCGCGGTGATCGACACCGCCCGGGCGATGAACGACGCCGGCATCAACGTCAACAAGGCCGGCAACGTGTCGGTGCGCTGCACGCGCGGCAAGCACGTCGGCCTGCTCATCACGCCGACCGGACTGGGTTACGTGAAGCTGCAGCCCGCCGATCTGGTTTTCCTGCGCCTGGCCGATGGCGCGGCGACCGGCCCACGCGAGCCGAGCAGCGAGTGGCGCTTTCATCTCGACATCCACCGCGCGCGGCCCGAGCTGATGGCGATCGTGCACACGCATTCGCCGTCGGCCACGGCGCTCGCCTGCCACGGCCGCGGCGTCCCGCCGTTCCACTACATGGTTGCCGCCGCCGGCGGCACGGACATCCGCTGTGCGCCGTATGCGACCTTCGGCACGCAGGCGCTGTCGGATCACGCACTGGCGGCACTGGCCGACCGCAAGGCCTGCCTGCTGGCGCACCACGGCGTGATCGCCTGCGCAGCTTCGCTGCCGCAGGCACTGGCCCTGGCGATCGAAGTCGAGCATCTGGCGCGCATGTACCTGGCCGCCTGCGCACTGGGCGAACCGCCGCGGCTGTCTGACGATGAAATGGCCCGCGTGCTCGCCAAGTTCGAGCACTACGGGCAGCCGCAAGCGGGGAACTGAACGCAGTTCCCCGCCGGGAGCAATCCTGCTAGGCGAACTTGGCCAGCGTGCGCGCCATACGCTGCACCCGCTGGTTGGTCTTC
>CAZSYX010000068.1:0-17534 GCA_964610575.1 uncultured Burkholderiaceae bacterium | reverse complement strand
CCGATGGCTCGATGAAGTGGGGCGATGGCAACTTCCTCGTCAGGACTCGGCAGCTATTCGCTGAACGAGGCCTGATGGTCGCAGTCGTGGACGCGCCATCCGATCGTCAGTCCCCGCCCTACCTTGGGGGCTTTCGCCAGACTCCAGAGCACGCTGCCGACCTCAAAGCAGTGATTGCCTGGCTGCGAGAGAACTCCAAGGCACCTGTATGGTTCGTTGGAACGAGCAGAGGAACTCAGTCTGCTGCCTATGTCGCCACGGAGCTTTCGGGACCCGAGGGGCCTGACGGAGTGGTCTTGACTTCTGCCATCCTCACCGACGACAAGGGCCGTCCCGTGCCGGCCATGCCGCTGGTGAAGATACGGGTGCCGGTGCTGGTCGTACACCACGAACAGGATGGCTGTTCTCTATGCTCGTTCTCGGAGGTGCCGGCGCTGATGGCAAAGCTAGCCAACACACCGCGGAGCCAGTTGTTGTCCTTCAAGGGGGGACAGAGCAAGGGCGATCCGTGCGAAGCGTTCGCACACCACGGCTTCAACGGCCTCGAGCGAGAGGTGGTGCAACAAGTGGCAGCTTGGGTGCTCGCCAAGTAGGCGCAGGGATGTCTAACCCGCGCTTGCAGGGGACCATCAACCCGCGGCGCTTCGCTTCGCTGGTCGTCGGCCCCTGAAGCTACACGTTGAGCGTCTCCTCTCGGGCACGCCCCGAATCGCTACCCTCAGAAGGCTCGGGCGACCGCGGTCGGCTGGTTCCAGCCACTGCGACCGTCCGCTGCGAAGCGATCAGACATTACGCGCCGGCTAACATCACTGCCGCAGGGGGGGTGGAGTCAGGCAGCGGAGGAGTGGTGAAGAGTCAGCAGGAATTCAAACGCGCGGTGGCCGAAGCGGCGCTGCGCTTCGTGCAGCCGGGGCGCGTGCTCGGGGTGGGCACCGGCTCGACCGTGGATCTGTTCATCGACGCGCTCGCCGCAGCGAAGCTCGACGTGAAGCAGGCGGTGTCCAGCTCGGAGCGCAGCACAGCGAAGCTGCAGGCGATCGGCATCGAGGTGCTGGACCTGAACGACGTCGAGGATCTGCCCGTCTACATCGACGGTGCCGACGAAATAGACGGTCACTTCCACATGATCAAGGGCGGCGGGGCGGCGCTCACCCGCGAGAAGATCATCGCCGCGGTGGCAAGGACCTTCGTCTGCATCGCGGACGCGAGCAAGCGGGTCGAGGTGCTCGGCCGCTTTCCGCTGCCGGTGGAGGTGATCCCGCTGGCGCGCGCCCACGTGGCGCGCGAACTGGCGAAGCTGGGCGGCAGGCCTGCGTGGCGCGAAGGCGTGGTCACCGACAACGGCAACGTGATCATCGACGTGCACGGCCTGTCGATCGCCGACCCGGTGGCGATGGAGTCGCGTATCGACCAGATCGCCGGCGTGGTGACCAACGGACTGTTCGCCAGGCGCGGCGCCGACGTGCTGTTGCTGGGCGGGGCGGACGGCGTACGCGAGCTGCGCCGCTGAGTTCGCGCCGGCCGGGCCTGCGGAACCCCTTGCGTCGTGCGCTGATGCGACGATGGATGCTGTGGCTGGCGGCGGCGCTGCCGGCCGCGCCGCTCGCCTACGTGCTGCTGGCGCTGCTGCTCGGCCTGCTGCCGGTGAACCGCGACTTCCGGCCCACACCTCCCGAGGCCGGCGGCGTCACCGTCTACCTGCGCACCAACGGCGCCCACGCCGAACTGGTGCTTCCCGCGGCGGCACCGTACGACTGGCGGGCGGAGCTTCCGCCCGGCGAGGTCGTCGACGCAGTGCGGCTGGCGGCGCCGCCGCTGGGGTGGATCGCCTTCGGCTGGGGCGACCGCGACTTCTTCATCCGCACCCGCACCTGGCGCGACCTGCGCCCGGGCACGGCAGCCTCGGCCCTGCTGGGCCTCGGCCCGGCGGCGATGCACGTCGAGTACCTCGCGCGGCCGCAGGACTACCGCGCGCAGCGCATCGACCTGAGCCCCGCGCAGTACGCGCGGCTGGTCGACGGCCTGCGCGCCGGCTTCGCCCGCGACGCCGGCGGCCGGCCGCGGCGCATCGACGATCCCGGCTACTTCGACACCGACGCGTTCTACGAGGGCAGGGGCCGCTACTCGCTGCGGCTGACCTGCAACGAGTGGATCCGCCGCGTGCTGGCGGGCGCCGGCGTGCGCACCGCCGCCTGGGCGCCGTTCGAGACGGCGCTGTTCTGGCACTTGAGCTAGATCGCCACCGCTCGCCGCGGCTCCCGTACGATCCGCGAAAGGAGGCCGCGCCGGCTGGAGAGGCGGCGGCAGGGAGAGAAAATGAACCTCGAAAAAGTCATCTTCGGTGCCTTCGTCATCCTGTCGTTCACGCTGAACTTCGGCTTCTTCATCGGCGAGATCGACAACCCGAAGCACCACCACGAGCTGGAGCTGGCCGCCACCCTGGTGGTGAACCTGATCGCGATGACGCTGAAGTTCGGCGACCGCACGCACATCGGGGCCGTGCACCTGGCCACCAGCATCGTCGCGGTGATCCAGTTGATCGGCGCCTCGGTCGTCTGGTTCTGGGCGGCGCAGGTGGCCAAGCTCCCCACCGAGGGCGAGGTGATGGCGACTGTGGTGTCCCTGGCCGGCGGCGCGCTGGCGGCGAACTTCATCTCGGTGGCGCTGATGATCGGCGAGACGCTGCGCCGCACGCGCTGAGCCGCGGCAGCCGGCAGGCGCGTCCCGAACCGCGGCACGTCGACGATGTCCGACATCCTGGTCCTGATCCTGCGCCGGCTGCGCGCGCCGATCATCATCGTCATCGCCGTCTACGCGATCGCGATCTTCGGCCTGGTGATGATGCCGGGCACCGACCCGGAAGGCCAGCCCTGGCGGATGAGCCTGTTCGACGCCTTCTACGTGATGACCTACACGGCCACCACGATCGGCTTCGGCGAGATCCCTTACCCGTTTTCCTACGCGCAGCGGCTGTGGATGACTTTCAGCATCTACCTGACCGTCATCGGCTGGACCTACATGCTGGGCTCGATCTTCGGCCTGACAAGGCAGCCGGCGTTCCGGGCGGCGATTGCCCGTCATCGTTTCGAAGCGCGCGTGCGCAGGCTGGCCGACCCGTTCTTCATCGTCTGTGGCTACGGGCAGAGTGGCCGCCGGCTGGTCTCCGCGCTTGACGAGATCGGCTTCGCCACCGTCGTCCTCGAAAGTGACCCGGAGCGGGCGCAGCCGCATCTGGTGCTCGACACGCGCCAGCCGTCGTCGCTGCTGATCGCCGACGCGCGGTCGCCCGACGTCCTCGAGGCGGCGGGCGTGCGGAAGGCGAACTGCGCCGGCCTGGTGGCGCTCACCGGCGGCGACGAGGTCAACCAGGCGATCGTCATCGACGCGCGCGTGCTGGCGCCGCGGCTGCCGCTGCTGGCGCGGGTGAAGTCGCAGGGCGCGCGCGAGACTCTGGAGACGATCGGCGACGTCATCATCGTCAACCCGTACGAGGCGCTGGCCTTCAACCTGCAGTTGGCGCTGGCGAAGGCCGACGTGCTGCGGCTGGAGGACTGGCTCAGCGGCGTGCCGGGCGAGAAGCCGCCGCCGCGCATCGAGGCGCCGCGCGGGCACTGGGTGATCGCCGGCTACGGCCGCTTCGGCCACGCGGTCGCCGCTGCGTTCCATGCCGCCGGCCTGAGCTGCAAGGCGATCGATATCGACCCGGCGCAGTGCGGCGACGAAGAAGGCATCCTCGGCACGGCGCTGGCCGAGGACGTGCTGCGCAGGGCGGGGATCGAGGAGGCCTGCGGCCTGGTGGCCGGCACCAACGTCGACGCCAACAACCTGGCGATCGTCAACAACGCGCGGCGCCTGCGGCGCAAGCTGTTCGTGGTGATCCGCCAGAACCACGCCGGCAACCGCAGCCTGATCGAGGCGGCGCGCGCCGACATGGAGTTCGTGCAGTCGGCGGTGATGACCAACGAGATCGTGCAGCAGCTGACCACGCCGCTGCTGAACCGCTTCCTCCTGGTGGGCCGCACGCAGGACAACGTGTGGGCGGCAGGGGTCGCCGGCCGGCTGCGCGACGTGGTCGGCGAGAAGGTGCCGCACACCTGGGCGATCACCTGCGATACCGCGCTGCTCGGCGCGCGGCACGCCCTGCTCGAGAAGCCCGAGCCGCCGCTGACGCTGATGCACCTGCTGCAGGACCCCGACGACCGGCTGCGACGGCTGAAGGCGGTGCCGCTGCTGCTGCGCTCCCAGGGCCGCGACGTACCGCTGCCTGAGGAGCACACAGCGCTTCAGGCCGGCGACAGGATTCTGTTTGCTGGCGACGCGGGTGTCGAAGGTCTGCAGCGGCGCACGCTCGCCGACGACATCGCCATCGACTACCTGCGCACCGGGCGCGAGCCTTCACGCACCTGGGTGGGACGACTGCTGGCCGGCGACGGCGGCAACGCGCAAGGCAAGACGTCGTAGTTGCCGATCAGCGTTGGGCGAGCGGCGTTCCGCGCCCGACGGGCCGGTGCGTGGCTCGCCGATCGAAGCGGTGGGCCATTCGGGAGGGTGCAGGCATAAACAGAATCGCCCAGGCATGGGGCCCGGGCGATTCGTGGCTGCCGCTGTCGTGGGCAGCGCGGCGGGGGAGGCCGATCAGCAGCCGCCCTTGGGCTTCTTCTTCTCTTCAGTCTTGGCCGCCGGGGCCGCGCCCTTGGTCGCGGGCGTGACGGCGACGGCGACCGCCTCGGTGAAGGTCGCCTCGACCTGGTCGCCCTTGGCGACGCGCTTGAACTGCTCGGGGTCGGCGATGTGCAGGTCCACGGTGCGCTGCGGACCCTTGAGCTTGATCGTCTGCTTGGCCGGATCGACATCGACGACATCGGCCACGACCTTGACCTGGCGGCCAACGGCGCCCGCCGGCTTCTCGCCCGGCTTGGCGGCAGCGCCACCCGCCTGCTCGGTGCGCTGGACGATCAGGCCACCGCCCTTCTTCAGTTCGAGCGCCAGAGCCCGCAGGTACTCGACAGTGACCACGTCGCCGACCTTGATCTGGTCGAAGTTCTTAACCTCCGGACCGGCCGTTACCGTCTGCTCCTCGCCCTGCGGGCCCTTCAGCTTGACCTCGCGCGTTGTCTTGTCGATGGCGGTGACAGTGGCCTGGACCTTGACCGTTTCGGCGATGGCGCCCTTGCCCGGCGCCGAACTGGTCACCACCGACCCGGTCTGGGCGGCGACAGGCAATGCAAGGGCAGACGTGATGGCGATTGCTGCACTGAGAACGAGACTGCGCACGGCGTGGCTCCTTATGACGTTGAATGCCGACGCGATGCAGGAGGGCGACGGCTGATGAAAGCCGCGCATGATACTCAATCGCGCAGGCCGGCTCGCTGCTACCCGGGTGTGCGCGACTCGGGGGCGTCTTCAGCTCGGATAGCGTCGGCGCAGCTCCGCGACCTGCTCCTCGCTCAGCGGACGCACTCGCTCGTGCCGCAGCAAGAGGTACAGGCGGGCGGTGGCTACGAGTTCCTCGACCGCATCTGCCGCAGGCGGGTGCGTGCGCACGC
This sequence comes from uncultured Burkholderiaceae bacterium, assembly GCA_964610575.1. Lineage (GTDB taxonomy): Bacteria > Pseudomonadota > Gammaproteobacteria > Burkholderiales > Burkholderiaceae_F > JADJWR01. Next base: position 11,988 of record CAZSYX010000068.1, on the reverse strand, counting down.
CGGTGTCCGACAGCAGCGCCTCGCCGACGGACGCCTGGACCGTGCGCGACTTCAGTGCCACGACGACGGCATCCGCCGGGTCGATCGCGAGGTCTGCCTCCGGCACGCCATTGACCTGTACTGCCGAAAGCCCGGTGAGCGCGATGGTCCCGGCAAGACCGGTGGCGCCGGTGAGGTCGTCGGCAATGCAGCCCGGCAAAGGGCTCGTGACACGCTCTCCTTTGGTCTTCGATCTGCCGCTTGTGACATCCAGTGTCTCGTCTTGCAGTCCGCGCCGATTGCGGGCTCATCTGCCCAACGCGACAATGTCCCATCAGAGGACACGGCCTGCGCGGAATTCATGGTCCATCCGATCGAGTTCGAAACGGAGAGGCTTCGGTTGCGACAGTGGCGGGATTCCGATCGGACTGCGTTCGCCGCGATGAACGCCGATCGGGCCATCATGGAATATTTCCCGTCGACGCTCAGCCGACAAGCGAGCGATGCAAGTATCGACGCATGGCAAGCGCAATTCGCCGAGAAAGGCTGGAGCGATTGGGCAGTCGAGTTGCGCGGGACCGGCGAGTTCACCGGTTTGATTGGGCTCTCGGTTCCCGTTCGTGTGCTGCCTTTCTCGCCCGGCGTGGAGATAGGCTGGCGGCTGGATCGTGCTCACTGGGGCAATGGCTTTGCAACGGAGGGCGCCAGCGGCGCCGGCCACGCGCGCCGCGACGACGCTGCGGTAATGGTGTTCCACGAAGGCGTCTCGCTGCCGAAGTCAGGCGGCTGACGCCGAGCCAGAGGAGGAGTCTGAAGTGAACCTATATCGCATGCTGGCGGCGCGCGCCGCTGACGGCAAGCCGCTGCGCGTCGGCCTGATCGGCGCGGGCAAGTTCGGCGCCATGTATCTGGCGCAGGTCCGCAGCACGCCGGGCGTGCATCTGGTCGGCATCGCCGATCTTTCACCTGCAGCCGCGCGGACCAACCTCGAGCGCGTCGGCTGGAAGCCTGAGCAGTTCGGCGCGGCGTCGCTGGACGATGCGCTCGCAAAGGGCAACACGCATCTGGGCGACGACTGGCAACAACTGGTTGCGCACCCGAGGATCGACATCATCGTCGAGTGCACCGGCAATCCACCGGCCGCGGTCGAGCATTGCCTCGGCGCATTCGCGCACGGCAAGCACGTCGTCAACGTGACGGTCGAAGCCGATGCGTTCTGCGGCCCGCTGCTGGCCCGCAGGGCCGGCGACGCGGGCGTCGTCTATAGCCTCGCCTATGGCGACCAGCCCGGGCTGATCTGCGATCTGGTCGACTGGGCCCGTGCCTGCGGATTCCCGGTCGTCGCCGCGGGCCGCGGCCACAAGTGGCTACCGCACTTCGCCGAGTCGACGCCGGACACGGTGTGGAACAACTGGGGCCTGACCCCAGAGCAGGCGCGCATCGGCGGGCTGAACCCGAAGATGTTCAACTCCTTCCTCGACGGCTCGAAGCCATCGATCGAGAGCACTGCGGTGTGCAATGCGACCGGCCTGGTCGCGCCGCCGGACGGCCTGACCTTCCCGCCAGCATCGGTTGACGACATTCCGTTCGTCTGTCGCCCGATCGCCGAAGGCGGCGTGCTGTATCAGAAGGGGCAGGTCGAGGTGATTTCGTCGCTGGAGACGGACGGCCGCGTCATTCCCTACGACATCCGCATGGGCGTCTTCGTGGTCTTCGAAGGCGAAACCGAGTACATCCGCAACTGCTTCAAGGAATACATGGTGCGCACCGATCCGACCGGTCGCTATGCGTGCCTGTACAAGCGCTGGCACCTGATCGGGCTCGAGCTCGGCATCTCGGTGGCTTCCGTCGGCCTGCGCCGCGAGCCCACCGGCGTGGCAACCTGCTTCAACGCTGACGTCGTGGCCACCGCCAAGCGCGACCTGAAGGCGGGTGAAGTCCTCGACGGCGAAGGCGGCTACACCGTGTGGGGCAAGCTGTTCCAGGCGGAAAGGTCGCTCGCCTTCGGCGGCCTGCCGCTCGGGCTGGCGCACAACGTCAAGCTGGTTCGCGACGTGAAAAAGGGCCAGTCGGTGTCGTGGGCCGATGTCAAGATGGACGAAAGCCTGCCCGCATACCGGGTCCGGCGCGAGATGGAAGCGCTGTTCGCCCCGGCGCGGCGGTAGAAGTCAAAGGCGCAGAACAAGAACGCCGCCGGATCCGGCGGCGTCTTCTTTTCTCGGGCAAGGGCAGGAAGCTCCGGGCGGAGCCTGACTACAGCCGGCTGCAAATCTCGCCGGCCGACTGCACCTTGGCGAAGAGCCCGTTCAGCGAGGCGATGAACGCGGTCTGCACGTCGGTCGCAGTGACGGTCGAACCGCCGAAGGACAGCGCCCGCGTCGCACATGCGTCGTGCGCCAGCTGGTTGGCGAAGCCGAGGTCGAAGGCGGCGCGCACCGTCGTGTCGACGCACATGTGGGTCATCATGCCGCCGATCACCAGCGTGTCGATCTTCCGCCCGCGCAGGTGATCGAGCAGCGGAGTCTCGCGAAAGCTGTTCGGAAAGTGCTTGCGGATGACCGTCTCGCCCGTTTGCGGTGCGACACATTCGTGGATCTCGACGCCCCGGGTGTCGGGCAGGAAGAACGTGGCGCCCGGCCGCGTCGAGATGTGCTGCACGTGGATCACCGGCAGCCCCTTGCCGCGGAATGACGCCAGCAGCGCCGCTGCCCGCTGACCGGCTTCGGGGCTTCCGGCCAGTTCCATCGCGCCGCCCGGGAAGTAGTCGTTCTGGATGTCGATCAGCAGCAATGCGGTCTGCATGAGGTACCTCGTTCGGTGAATGCTGCGCAGATGTGGGTTGCGCAGCAGCATAGTGGTTGCGCGGCACACGACGCGGAGGCTCGGCTCGCCTGAACGCGGAGTGGATCGCGCCATGCATCCGTGATTCCTCATGGATCAAGGAAATGCACCGATCGCAACCGTACCTTGCACTCTTCAGGGGCAACGCCATGGCCACGATGCCGATCGGGTGCGGCGGCCAGTTCGAAAGGGCTGTTGGCCAGCTACGCCGCAGACCTTTGCGGCGCGCGGCGGCTGCGCTGGTTCTGCTGGGCTGCGCGCCGTTGGTGGCCGCACAGTCTCCCCGTTCGAGCGCTGAAGCGGCGCACGAGCATCCCTGCTTCAGAGAAGCTCACCGCCCGCGCTTCAGCCGGCGCTTCGCCGCGCCTCGCGGATCGCCCGCCAGACGCGCTCCGGCGTGGCCGGCATGGCGATGTCGGTGACGCCGAGAGGACGCAGCGCGTCGAGCACGGCGTTGACCACTGTCGGCGTAGCTCCCACCGTGCCGAGTTCACCGACACCCTTCGCGCCGAGCGGATTGATCTTGCAGGGCGACGACTCGTCCGTGTGCGTCTCGATGTCCGGCAGGTCGTCGGCGCGCGGCAGCGCGTAGTCCATGAACGAGCCGGTCAGCAGTTGCCCCTCGTCGTCGTACACCACCTGTTCCATCAGCGCCTGGCCGACCGCCTGTGCGATGCCGCCGTGCACCTGGCCGGCGACGATCAGCGGATTGATCACCCGGCCGACGTCGTCGATGGTCGTGTAGCGGACGATCTGCACCGCGCCGGTCTCGGGCTCGATCTCGACCTCGCAGACATGGCAGCCGTTCGGCCACGACGGGCCGCCAACCTTCTGCAGCGTGCTCACCGCGATGCGCTTGTCGGGCTGGCGCGCGGCGAGCGCCGCCAGGTCGATGCCGAGGTCGGTGCCGGCAACCGTGAAGCGGCCCGCTTTGTAGGTGATGTCGGCAGGCGGCGCCTCCAGTGCGTCGCCGGCGAGCTTGCGGCCCTCGTCGATCGCCTGGTTGGAGGCGGTGAGCATCGCCGAGCCACCGATGTAAAGCGACCGGCTGCCCATGCTGCCGAGGCCGGCGGCGACATCGCTGTCGCCCTGCACGATCTCGATCCGCGAGGCGTCGATCTGCAACGTATCGGCGAGGATCTGCAGGTAGCTGGTCTCGATGCCCTGGCCCATCGCCTGCATCGCGGTGAACGCGCGCACCCGGCCGTCGGCCTCGACCTGCAGCCGCACCGTTTCCTCGTGCACCACGCCGGTCCATTCGAGAAAGGTCGACACCGCGCGGCCGCGCAGCCTGCCGCGCGCCGCCGACTGCTTTCGCCGCGTCTCGAAGCCGGCCCAGTCGGCCGCCGCCAGCGTGCGCTCGAGGATGTGCGGGAAGTTGCCGCTGTCGAACGTTTCGCCCATCGGCGTGCGATAGGGCATCGCCGACGGCTCGATCAGGTTGCGCCGGCGCAACTCGGCCGGGTCGATCTTCATCTCGGCGGCGGCGCGGTCCATCAGCCGCTCGATCAGGAAGATCGACTCCGGCCGGCCGGCGCCGCGATAGGCGCCGACGATGTTGGTGTTGGTGATCACCGCCTTCGACCGCAGGTCCAGCGCCGGCACGTGATACACGCCGGTGATCACTTTCGGCCCGACCATCAGGTTGATGATCGCTGCCGGCGCGTGGCCGTAGGCGCCGATGTTGCCGGCGATACGCACCCGCAGGCCGAGGATGCGCCCGCTCGCATCGAGCGCGAGTTCGGCCTCGGAGGCCTGATCGCGGCCGTGGCTGGCCGCCTGGAATTCCTCGATGCGCGTGGCACGCCAGCGCACCGCGCGGCCGAGCTTCCGCGCCGCGTGGGCGCAGACCACGTCTTCCGCATGCAGCAGCGTCTTCATGCCGAAACCGCCGCCGACATCGCCGACCGTGACTCGAACCCGTTCGGCGGGCATGCCGAGCAGCTTGGCAAGCGACTGCTGCATGCCCGACGGGTTCTGCGAACTCGCCTGCAGCGTCAGTCGTCCGCTCGAAGCATCGAAGCTGGCGCGTGCGCCGCGCGGCTCGATCGTCACCGGCGCCAGCCGCTGGTTCATCAACGAGATCCTGGTCACGTGCTGCGCCTGCGCGAACGCGGCGTCGCAGGCGGCGGCATCGCCGAACTTCGACACGGCGGCGACATTGCCGGGCGCCTCCGGCCACAGCTGCGGCGCGCCGTCGGCCAGCGCCGCATCGATCGATGCAACCGCCGGCAGCGGCTCGTAGTCGACGAAGATCAGTCCGGCCGCCGCTTCCGCTGCCGCGCGCGACTCGGCGACCACCGCCGCCACCGGCTGGCCGACGAAGCGCGCCGTGTCGGTGGCCAGCGGAAACAGCGCCGGCGTGCTCATCTTGCCGCCCGCGGCGTTCTTCAGCGCCGGGTTGAGCGGGAAGCTGCCGACCTTCTCGCCAACCAGATTGGCGCCGGTCAGCGCCGCCACCACGCCGGGCGCGGCCAGCGCCTCGGCCGCATCGATCGTCGCGATGCGTGCCTGCGCATGCGGCGAGCGCACGAAGAACATGTGCAAGTCGCCGGGCTCACCGAGGTCGTCGACGAACCGCCCCTGGCCGGTCAGCAGTCGGTCGTCCTCGCGGCGCGTGATGGCCTGGCCGATGCCGAATTTCATCGTCGTCGTCATGTTTGTCTGCAAAAGCGTTCGGTTGCCCGCAACCAGCGGGCTGCCGCGAGAGCGCGGCGGGGTTGGCGACCTAGGCCCTGGGTGGCACGTAGCCCGTGGGCTGGTCGGCGCCGTCGCCGAAGAAGTAGTTCTCCATCTGCGTCATCAGGTACTTGCGGGCGCGCGCATCGGCGAGGTTCAGGCGGTTTTCGTTGACCAGCATCGTCTGGTGCTTCTGCCAGGCGGCCCAGGCCTCCTTGCTGACGTTCTCCCACAGCTTCTTGCCGAGTTCGCCGGGAACCGGCGGGAAGTCGAGACCCTCGGCCTCGCGGCCGAGCTTGATGCAGTGGACCATGCGTGCCATCGGAAACGTACCTCTACAAAGACTTCACAAGGATCTGCGACCTGCGCTGCCAGTTGTACAGCTGCTGGCGTTCGACCGGCAGGCGCTCGATGTCGGCCATCGCGAAGCCGCGCTTCAGGAACCAGTGCGCCGTGCGGGTGGTGAGCACGAAAAGCTGCGTCAGCCCCGCCGCGCGGGCGCGGCTCTCGATCCGCTTGAGCAGCCGTTCGCCGTCGCCGTACTCGCGGTACTCCGGGTGCACGGTTAGGCAGGCCAGTTCGGCCATGCCGGTGGACGGGAAGGGATACAGCGCAGCACAGCCGAAGATGAAGCCGTCGTGCTCGAGCACGGTGAACTGATCGATCTCGCGCTCGATCAGCTCGCGCGGCCGCTTGACCAGCGTGCCGTCGGCTTCCAGCGGCTCGATCAGCTTCAGCAGGCCGCCGACGTCGTCAGCGGTCGCCTCGCGCAGCGCCTCGAGGTGCTCCGCCGACACCATGGTGCCGACGCCCTCGTGGGTGAACAGTTCAATGAGAACTCCGCCGTCGAGCGCGTGCGAAATCAGGTGGCAGCGGGTCACGCCGCCGCGGCAGGCGCGCAGCAGGTCCTGTAACTCTGCGGCCGCTTCCTCGGCGACCTCGCCGGAGGCGATGATCTGCTCGGCGTCGGCCACCGACAGTTCGGCAATCAGTTCGCCGGCACGGTTGCGCACGCCGTCGGTGTCGCTGACGAAGATCAGCTTGTCCGCCTTCAGCGCCATCGCCACGCTGGCGGAGACGTCCTCCACCGTGAGGTTGAACGCCTCGCCGGTCGGCGAGAACCCCAGCGGTGAAAGCAGCACCAGCGCATTGCTGGCCAGCGTGAACTTCAGTGCCTCGACGTCGACCTTGCGCACCACGCCGGTGTGCTGGAAATCGACGCCGTCGTGGATGCCCATCGGCCGCGCAGTGACGAAGTTGCCGCTGATCACGCGGATGCGCGAATTGGCCATCGGCGTGTTCGGCAGGCCTTGAGAAAACGCCGCCTCGATGTCGAGGCGGATCTCGCCGGCGGCTTCCTTTGCGCACTCGAGCGCCGCGGCATCGGTGATGCGCACGCCGTTGTGGAAGCGCGGCTGCAGGCCCTTCAGCGACATCTGCGCCTGCACCTGCGGCCGCGAGCCGTGCACCAGCACCAGGCGGATGCCCATGGCGTGAAGCAGCGACAGGTCCTGCACCAGCGCGTTCAGGCGGCCGGCCTCGATCAGCTCGCCGCCGAAGCCGACGACGAAGGTGCGGCCGCGGTGCGCGTGCACGTACGGCGCCACGTCGCGCAGCCAGGCGACGAATTGCGCCCGCGAGTCGACGGCGGTGGCAGGGTGCTTGGTGTCGTTCAACTGGACGGCGGCAGGCGGCGAGGAGAGCGCTGGATTATAGGGAGGCCCACTCGATCGCGAGGCGTGAGCGTGTCAACGTCCGCCGGAGACGTCGATGAACGCGCCGGTGGAATAGGAGGCCTCGTCTGAGAGCAGCCACAGGATGGCCCGCGCCACTTCCTCCGCAGTGCCGCCGCGCTGCATCGGCACGGCACTCTTGACTCGGTCGACACGGCCCGGCTCGCCGCCGTTGGCGTGGATGTCGGTGTAGATCACGCCGGGCCGCACCGCATTGACGCGGATGTCTTCCGCAGCCACTTCGCGGGCCAGGCCGATGGTCATCGAATCGATGGCGCCCTTCGAGGCCGCATAGTCGACGTACTCGCCGGGCGAGCCGAGCCTGGACGCCATCGACGAGACGTTGACGATCGCCCCTCCCTTGCCGCCATGCCGGGTCGACATGCGCCGCACCGCCTCGCGCGCGCACAGGAATGCGCCGATGACGTTGGTCGCCAGCACCCGCTGCAGCCGGCCGGCATCCATCTTGAGCACGGTCGTCTGCTGCTCGAGGATGCCGGCGTTGTTCACCAGCGCACTGAGCCGGCCGAGCCGCGTATCGACCGTCTCGAACAGCCGCAGCACGTCGGCTTCGCTGGCGACGTCGGCGGCCACCGCGATCGCCTCGCCGCCGGCGCGTTCGATGTCGGCGACCACGGCGTCGGCGGCGGCGGCGTTGCTGCGATAACTGAGGCAGACGGCATAGCCGCGTGCGGCGGCCAGGCGTGCGGTCGCGGCGCCGATGCCGCGGCTGCCGCCGGTGACGAGGAGGATCGGTTTCATCGTTGGCTGCTCCAAGCGCCCGCACCGTAGCGGAATCGGCGCCATCCGTCGACACGCGAACCGCTTCCTATAATCGCCGCCCACCTCTGCCCGCGCCGAGGCAGCGTCCCGCGCTGCCACCATATCCAGGATGTCCCCTCCCGTTCGCCGCGCGCCGTCGCGCAACGCGATCCCGCCGATCACCTTCCCCGAGGAGCTGCCGGTCAGCGCCCGGCGCGACGAGATCGCGCGCGCGATCGCCGAGCATCAGGTGGTCATCGTCTGCGGCGAAACCGGCTCGGGCAAGACGACGCAGTTGCCGAAGATCTGCCTCACGATCGGCCGCGGGCAGCAGGGGCTGATCGGCCATACGCAGCCGCGGCGCATCGCCGCCTCGACGATCGCGCGGCGCATCGCGCAGGAACTCGACACGGACCCCGGTGAGGTGGTCGGCTACAAGGTGCGCTTCACCGACAAGACCCAGCCGGGCGCGTCGATCAAGCTGATGACCGACGGCATCCTGCTGGCGGAGACGCAGGGTGACCCGCAGCTATCCGCCTACGACACGATCATCATCGACGAGGCGCACGAGCGCAGCCTGAACATCGATTTCCTGCTCGGCTACCTGAAGCAGCTGCTGCACGGTGAAAGGAGTGCGCGGCCGGACCTGAAGCTCGTCATCACCTCGGCGACGATCGACGCCGAGCGCTTCGCCGCGCACTTCGGCACCGACGGCGTGCCGGCGCCGGTGGTCAACGTCTCCGGGCGGCTGTATCCGGTCGAGATCCGCTACCGACCCGTGCAGGACGACGACGACGCCGACGACCGCACGCTGATGGACGGCATCGTCGATGCAGTCGACGAGTGCGCGCGCGCTGGCCGCGGCGACGTACTGGTGTTCCTGCCGGGCGAGCGGGAGATCCGCGAGGCGGCGGAAGCGCTTCGCAAGCGCCACCCCCCGGCGACCGAAATCCTGCCGCTGTACGCGCGGCTGTCGGTGGAGGAGCAGGAGCGCGTGTTCAGGCCGGGCACCTCGGGCCGGCGCATCGTGCTGGCGACCAACGTCGCCGAGACCTCGCTGACGGTGCCAGGCATCCGCTACGTGGTCGACACGGGGCTGGCGCGGGTGAAGCGCTACTCGTACCGCAACAAGGTCGAGCAGCTGCGCATCGAGCCGATCTCGCAGGCGGCAGCCAACCAGCGCGCCGGCCGCTGCGGCCGCGTCGCCGAAGGCATCTGCATCCGCCTGTACGACGAGTCCGAATTCGTCCAGCGGCCGAAGTTCACCGATCCGGAGATCCTGCGCTCCTCGCTGGCAGCGGTGATCCTGCGCATGCGATCGCTGCATCTCGGCGAGGTAGCCGAGTTCCCGTTCGTCGAAGCACCGCCGGCGCGGGCGATCGCAGACGGCTACCAGCTGCTGGCCGAACTCGCCGCGGTCGACGACCTGAACGAGCTGACCCCGGTGGGCCGCGAGCTGGCTCGATTGCCGTTGGATCCGCGCGTCGGCCGCATGCTGCTGGCGGCGAGGCAGCAGCACTGCCTGCACGAGGTGCTGGTCATCGGAGCCGCGCTGTCGGTGCAGGATCCGCGCGAGCGGCCGGTGTCGGCGCAGGAGGCGGCCGACGCCGCGCACCGAAAGTTCGCCGACGAGCGCTCGGACTTCCTGACATTTCTCAAGCTGTGGAACTTCGTGCACGAGCGGATCGAGCACAAGAAGTCCAACCGCAAGCTCACCGACGAGCTGCACGGCAACTTCCTGTCGGCGCGGCGCGTGCGCGAGTGGCGCGACGTGCATACGCAGCTCGTGACGCTGGTGGCCGAACTCGGCTGGAAGCCGAACAGGCCGCTCGATCTGGCACAAGCGCCGGCCTTCGAGGCAGTGCACCTGGCGCTGCTGACGGGGCTGCTCGGCAACGTCGGCACGCGGGTGCTCGACGCGGATTTCCGCGAGCCGCCTTACTCCGGCGCACGCGGCATCAAGTTCTTCATCTGGCCCGGCTCGCCGCTGGTGAAGAAGGCTGGCCGCTGGCTGATGGCGGCGGAACTCGTGGAGACTTCGCGCCTGTTCGCCCGCACCGTGGCTGGCATCGAGCCGACATGGATCGAGAAGGTCGGCGGGCACCTGCTGAAGAAGTCCTGCAGCGATCCGCACTGGGAGAAGAAGGCCGGGCAGGTGGTCGCCTCCGAGCGGGCCACGCTCTATGGCCTCACCGTGTACCAGCAGCGCCGCGTGCACTTCGGGCCGACCGATCCGAAGGCGGCACGCGAGATCTTCATCCGCGCCGCTCTGGTGGAAGGCGACTTCGATACGCGAGCGCCGTTCTTCGCCCACAACCAGCGGCTGGTGCGGGAGATCCGCGAACTCGAACACAAGACGCGAAGGCTCGACGTGCTGGTCGACGAGGAACTGATCTTCGCCTTCTACGACCGGCTCATTCCGCTCGACGTGTGCACCGCGGCGCAGTTCGACAACTGGCGGGCGCCGGCGGAGAAAGACAACCCGAAGCTGCTGTTCCTGTCGCGCGACGAGTTGATGCGGCACGAGGCGGCCGGCGTGACCACCGAGCTGTTCCCGAAGACGCTCGAGATGCGCGGCGTGGCCATGGCGCTGACTTATCACTTCGAGCCCGGCAGCCCGCGCGACGGCGCCACGCTCGCGGTGCCCCTGTATGCGCTGAACCAGGTCGACGAGGAGCGCTGCGACTGGCTGGTACCCGGCATGCTGAAGGAGAAGGCGCACCTGCTGCTCAAGTCCCTACCGCAGAAGCTGCGCCGGCACTGCGTGCCGTTGCCGGAATATGCCACCGGCTTCGTCGAGCGCTGCGGCGGCGCAGTCCAGGAAGGGCGGATGCTGACCGATGCGCTGATCGACGACCTGCGAGAGCAAAGGTCGATCGTCTGCAGGCCGGAGGACTTCAAGCGCGAGACGCTGCCGGCGCACCTGTCGATGAACTTCAAGGTCGTCGACGAGCACGGCCGGCAGCTGGCAATGGGTCGCAGCCTGCCGCAGCTGCGCGCCGAACTCGGCGGCCAGGCGCAGAAGAGCTTCCAGGCGGTGGCCGAGCGCGACGTCAAGGTGGCGCCGGAACTGCAGGAGAACATCACCGACTGGGACTTCGGCGAACTGCCGGAGCTGCTCGAAATCCGCCGTGGCGGGCAGACCATGGTCGGCTTCCCGGCGCTGGTCGACCACGTCGACCACTGCGCGCTCGAGGTCTTCGACGACCCGCAGCAGGCTCACAAGCAGCACCGCGACGGACTGCGCCGGCTGTTCCGCCTGCAGTTGAAGGAGCAGGTGAAGTTCATCGACAAGTCGCTGGCCGGATTGCAGACGACCGCGATGCAGGCCGGCACGGTGCCGGCGCTCGCCGCCGCCGTGCCGAGCTTCGAGGCGCTGCGCGGCGAAGTGGTCGACGCCGCGCTCGACCGCACGGCGCTCGCCGAGCCGTGGCCGAACGACCGCGCCTCCTTCCTCGTCCGCCGCGACGAGGCACGCGGCAAGCTGGCGCTGATCGCGCAGGAAGTCGCCCGGCTGGTGACGACGATCGCGCAGGAGGCGGCCAGCCTGCCGAAGAAGCTCGGCGCGGCGCGCAGCTTCAGTGCCGCCTGCGCCGACATCGAACAGCAGCTGGCGCGCCTGTTCCCGCGCGGCTTCATCGCCGCCACCGCGCCGACGCAGCTGGCGCACTATCCCCGCTATCTGAAGGCGATTGCGCTGCGGCTGGAGAAGATCAAGGGCGACCCGACACGCGACGCGCAGCGCGTGGCCGAGATCGCGCTGCTGCAGACGCCTTACCTGCGCGAACTCGCCTCGCGCAAGGGGCAGTCCGATGCGCGGCTGGACGAGTTCCGCTGGCTGCTGGAGGAACTGCGCGTGTCGCTGTTCGCGCAGGAACTGCGCACGCCGATGCCGGTGTCGGTCAAGCGATTGCAGAAGGTCTGGGACGCGCTGCGCCGCTAGCGCACTGTCACTCAGGCACGCCCGCCTTGCGCAGCCCGGCGTGCAGCAGCT
>CAZSYX010000067.1:0-17593 GCA_964610575.1 uncultured Burkholderiaceae bacterium | reverse complement strand
CTAGGGGATCCTCAGCCTTCGCCGCAATGGCGGCGCGGCATCGCCGATGGCTGGCTCGTCAGCCGCGGCCGCCGGCAGCGCCCTTCACCGCCAGCGTGTCGAGGTCGGCCGCATGGCCGCGCAGTCTCTTCGCCAGCGCTGCCCGTTGTGTTGGCGTGGCGCTGTTGATGAGCTGCGCCACCAGTTCGGCATTCTCGTCGCGATACGTCGCCAGCCGCGCCCGGCGCTCCGGGTCGCGCGGCTCGGCAAGCTGGGCGAAGTAATCGCGCAGCCAAGCGGTCGCGGTGGCCAGCGGCGGCTGCTCGGCGCGGATGCGCGCCATCACGGTAACCAGTTCGCGCTGCCGGCGTTCGCGTTCCTGCATCCACGCTTCCTGCGCCTCGGGCCGGCGCGCCAGCGATGCGCGGATCATTTCGCGCTGCACGGCCGACAACGGGCCGAACCAGTCCTCGGCCTGTTCGACGTAGCGCTCGAGGCGCTGCTCCAGCGACTCGGGGCCGGCAAAGCGCACCAGTTCGCGGCGCGCCTTCGAGGTGTCGCGCGCCAGGCGCTCGGCCAGCCGGTCGACCTGCGCCGGCTTCAGCGTCAGCGCCAGCTTCGCCAGGTCGGGCGCGGCCTGCTCGCCGATCGCCGCGAGTGCGCGCCGCACGCCGGCGTTGAAATCGCGCACGTCGGCCGCGGTCACCGGCCCGGCGATCTTCTTCTGCGCATCGTTGAGAAGTTGCACGTAGCCGGGCAGCTGCGTGCTGCGGTGCCAGCGGTGCAGTGCGCCGATCCGCTCGCGCGCCAGCCGCTCCTGCTCGTCGTCCAGATCGAGGTAGCTGTCGAGCGAATAGGCGATCACGGTGTCGGCGTTGTTGTAGCCGAGTTGCAGCTGCGAGCAGGCCGCCAGCAGCAGGGCGACGCTGGCCAGCACGAAGCGGCGCGCCTGACGGCCCATCGTGGTCGTGGCGACCGCACCCTCGACGCGCGCAGGCCCGGTGCTACGATCGTTCGGCTGTTGCATCGACGGTTCCACGTCCCCTCTCTTTCCTGCTCGCTCGCGATGAACATCGTCATCCTGGCCGCCGGCCAGGGCAAGCGCATGCGCTCGCGCTTGCCGAAAGTACTGCATTGCCTGGCCGGCCGGCCGATGCTCGCCCACGTCATCGCCTCCGCGCAGGCGGTGGCCGCCGGCCGCGGTGGCCCGACGCGAACCGTGGTGGTGATCGGTCACGGCGCCGAGCAGGTGCGCGATGCGTTCTCTGACCGCGGCGATGTCGATTTTGTTCTGCAGCATCCGCAGCTCGGTACCGGCCATGCGGTAATGCAGGCCGCCCCGCGCATCGACGATGCGTGGCCGACGCTGGTGCTGTATGGCGACGTACCGCTGGTGCGCGCCGAAACGCTGCGCCGGCTGCTCGACGGCGCCGGCAGCGGGGTGGCCGTGCTGACGGTGCGCCTGCCGGATCCGACCGGCTATGGCCGCATCGTGCGCGACTGGCACGGCAACGTGCTGCGGATCGTCGAGCAGAAGGACGCCTCCGACGAGGAGCAGCGCATCGACGAGGTCAACACCGGCATTCTGGTGGCGCCGTCGGTGAAGCTGAAGGCGTGGCTGGCGAAGCTGTCGAACAACAACGCGCAGCAGGAGTACTACCTGACCGACGTCGTCGCGCAGGCGGTGGCTGACGGCGTGCGCGTGGCCGGCATCGCGGCGGCCGATGCCGACGAGACGCTCGGCGTGAACAGCAAGGCGCAGCTGGCGCAGCTGGAGCGGGTAGCGCAGGCGCGCGCCGCGGCAGCGGCGATGGATGCCGGCGCCACGCTCGCCGATCCGGCCCGCTTCGACGTGCGCGGCGAGCTGACGGTCGGTGCCGACGTGTTCATCGACGTGAACTGCGTGTTCGAGGGGCGCGTGAGCCTCGCCGACGGCGTGCGCATCGGCCCGAACTGTTGGCTGCGCGACTGCGCGATCGGTGCCGGCACCGAAGTGCAGGGCTTCTGCCATCTCGAAGGAGCAACGATCGGCGCCAATGCGCGTATCGGCCCGTTCGCCCGCCTGCGGCCGACGACGACGCTGGCCGACGAAGTGCATATCGGCAACTTCGTCGAAGTGAAGAACTCGCAGCTCGATTCGGCCAGCAAGGCCAACCACCTGTCCTACGTCGGCGACGCCACCGTGGGGCGAAACGTCAACATCGGCGCCGGCACCATCGTCGCCAACTACGACGGCGCCAACAAGCACCGCACGGTGATCGGCGATGACGCGCACACCGGCTCGAACTCCGTGCTGGTGGCGCCGATCACCGTCGGCGCCGGCGCCACCGTCGGGGCCGGCTCGACCGTCACCCGCGAAGTGCCGGCCGGCCAGCTGACGGTGGCCCGCGCCAAGCAGGTGACCGTCCGCGGCTGGACGCGGCCGGTGAAGAAGAAGTAGGCGTCGTTTCCTTTCGCGCCATGGCCACCTTCGCCGAGCCCACCATTCCGCTGGCGTTGATATCGGAGCGGCTGCTGCTGCGCATGCCGACCGAGTACGACTGGCGCCCCCTGCACGCCTACTACGGCGATGCCGACAGCGTCCGCTACACGGTGGGCACGCCGTGTACCCCCGCGCAGACCTGGCGCACGCTCGCCGGCGTCGTCGGCCACTGGGCCTGGCGCGGCTACGGCCCGTACACGCTGCTCGACAAGGACGAGGGCGCGGTGCTCGGCGTCGCCGGTCTGTGGTTCCCGAACGACTGGCCGGAACCCGAGATCAAGTGGGCGCTGCTGCCGGCCGCGCGCGGGCGTGGGCTCGCCGCCGAGGCGGCACGGGCGGTGCGGGAAATGGCGCGCGAGCACCTGCGCGGCGTGCGGCTGATCAGCCTGATCGCGCTCGGCAACGAAGCGTCGGTGCGCGTGGCGGAAGCCGCCGGCGCGCGACTGGAGCGAGAGATCGAGTGGCGCGGCGGGCGTGCGTCGATCTACCGCCACCCCGACTAGCGCGCGTCTAGCGGGCCGTGCCGCGCCAGGCGGCCAGCGCAAGCAGCAGCCAGCCGGCCAGGAACAGCACGCCGCCGATGGGTGTGATCGCGCCGAAGCCGCGCACGCCCGTCAGCGCCAGCAGATACAGGCTGCCGGAGAAGATCACCGTGCCGGCGACGAAGCACCAGCCGCCGGCGACGGCCGTGCGACCGGGCCAGCGGGTGATCGCCCAGGCCACGCCGAGCAGCGCGAGTGCGTGAACCATCTGATAGCGGGCGCCGGTGTCGAACACCGTCAGCAGGTCCGGCGTCATGCGCGCCTTCAGCGCATGCGCGCCGAACGCGCCGGCGCCCACGGCGATGAAGCCGCTCAGCGCACCCAAAGCCGCAAAGATCCGATCCATCAGCGCTCCGTCTGCACGTTGCCCGTCCTTGCGCACTTTAGCCGTGCCCGGCTGGCCGCAATCGCAGGACGCAGGCCGCATAATCGGCGACCGCCCTGCCAGTCGCACACAGCCGCCATGCCCGAGACCCGCCACGGCATACCGCCGGAATTCCTCGACGCCGCCGACGAGTTCGTGCAACTCGCCAACAAGATGGCCGACTCGCACGCGCGCGAGTGGGTGGCGGCGACGATGATGTACGCGACCGCGCGCTTCAACGCCTTTGCCTGGCTGACGCGTGAAGACAAGCCGGAGCAGACGCTCGATGCGGCTTCCGCCTACTACGCCTCCGAGTACGAGAAGATGCTGCGCGACAACGTCGACGAACTGACGCCGCACTATCGCGACGCCGCCGCTTCCCGCTCCGGCACCCAATAGCCGTCAGCGTCGAGCGCCGAACGGCGGCTTTCCGCGCCAGTACCTCAGCATCAGCCAGCCGCCGAGCATGCCGCCGAGGTGCGCGAAGTGGGCGATGCCGCTCGTTTCGCCGGTCACGCCCAGCGTCAGTTCGAGCAGGCCGAACGCCACGGCGAACAGCCACGCCGGCATTGGAATCGGCGGAAACAGCAGCATGATGGTCCGTTGCGGGAACATCATCGCGTAGCCGAGCAGCAGGCCGAACAGGCCGCCGGAGGCGCCCACGGTGGGATACGGCACCGGCGCATCGGAAGACACCAGCAGCTGCACCACGCCGGCCACCAGCACGCAGACGACGTAGTACTGCAGCAGCCGGCGCGGACCCCACAGCCGCTCCAGTTCGGAGCCGAACATCCATAGCCCGTACATGTTGAAGGCGAGGTGCAGCAGCCCGCCGTGCAGCAGCGCGTAAGTCGCCAGCTGCCACGGCGCGAAGCCACTGCCCAGCGGCCACAGCGCGAACCAGTCGAACAGCGCGCCGCCGGTGGCGAAACCCAGCACCGAGACGCCGATCGTCACCAGCAGCAGCAGTTGGGTCATCGATCGCATGGGGCCGAGCATAATCGGCGCATGGACTGTCCTGCTGCCACCGAAGCGCGCAAGGACCTTGCCTGCGCGCTGCGCGCCGCGCACAGGCTGGGCCTGGGCGAAGGCGTCTGCAACCACTTCTCGCTCGCCGTTCCGCACCGGCCGGGCCACTTCTACATCAACCCGCAGGGCCTGCTGTGGAGCGAGATCGGGCCGCAGGACCTGGTCGTCATCGACGCGCAGGGAAACAAGGTCGAGGGCCGGCACGATGTCGAGCCGACCGCGTTCTTCATCCACGGCTGGATCCATCGCACCGTGCCCGAGGCGGCCTGCGTGCTGCACACCCACATGCCGTTCGCCACCGCACTCGCCCTGC
The DNA here is from genome assembly GCA_964610575.1 of uncultured Burkholderiaceae bacterium. Lineage (GTDB taxonomy): Bacteria > Pseudomonadota > Gammaproteobacteria > Burkholderiales > Burkholderiaceae_F > JADJWR01. The sequence continues at coordinate 12,884 of CAZSYX010000067.1, read as the reverse complement.
TGCAGGGCGGCCGGCTGGAGATGGCGAGCCAGAACGCGCTGCGCTTCCATCGGCAGGTCGCCTACGAGAACGAATACAACGGCCTCGTGCTTGACGATGCCGAAGCGGAACGGATCGCCAGGCGACTGGCGGGGCACACCGTGCTCTTTCTCGCCAACCACGGCGTCATCGTCCGCGGGCCGAGCGTCGCCTGGGCGTTCGACGACCTGTATTACCTCGAGCGCGCCTGCATGCACCAGGTGCTGGCGCAGGGCACCGGCAAGCCGCTGAAGCTGATCCCGGAGAGCGTAGCCGCGCGCACCGCGAAGCAGATCGCCGGCGAGCGCCAGCAGTCGGAGCTGCACATGAAGGCGCTACGACGGGTCAACGGTTTCGACTGACGCCGGCCGAACAAGGCAGCTCGCCCTGCGGCGCGCGGAAGGCGAGCAGCTCGCGCCGAGGTGCGCCGGGGCGGCTCATAGAATCGACTGATGCGCTTTGCTCCCGCCTTGATCGCCGCTTCGCTCGCATTGCTGGCCGTGGTCGCCTGCCGGCCCGATGCGGCCAAGCCGCCGGCGCCGGTCGTCGTGCAGGCGCCGCGCGTCGAGCGTGTCGGCGAGGCGCACCTCGCCATCACCACCCGCGAGCCGCTGGCGCAGCGGTTCTTCGACCAGGGCCTGCGGCTGGCCTATGCGTTCGACCATGCCGAGGCGCTGCGCGCCTTCAGCGAGGCGGCGCGTCTTGATCCTGACTGCGCGATGTGCGCCTGGGGCATGGCGTATGCGACCGGGCCGAACATCAACAATCCGTTGCGCCCCGCCGATCCGCGCGCCGTGGAGCACGCGCGGCGCGCACTGGCGCTGGCCGGCAAGGCCACGCCGAAGGAACGGGTGCTGATCGAGGCGATGGCGGCGCGCCTGGACCTCGCCGCCGCGCCGCCGGCGGTGGCGGACGCCGCCCCGTCGCCGGTGTGCGCCGTGCCACCGCCGCCGAAGGACGCCGATCCGCTCGACATCGCTTACTCGCAGGCGATGGGCAAGGCGGCGCGCCTGTACCCCGACGACGACGAGGTCACCCTGCTGTACGCCGAGGCGCTGATGATGCTGTCGCCATGGCAGTGGTGGAGCCGCGACGGGGCCGAGCCGCGCGAAGGCACGCTGGCGGCGATCGACACGCTCGAGCGCGTGCTGGCGCGCTCGCCGGGTCACGCCGGCGCCAATCACTTCCTGATCCACGCACTCGAGGCGTCGCGCACGCCGCAGCGTGCGCTGTCGGCGGCCGAGCGGCTGCCGCAGCTTGCGCCCGATGCCGGCCACATGGTGCACATGCCCTCGCACATCTTCACCCGCGTCGGCCGCTATGCCGACGCGGTGCGTTCGAACCGGCAGGCGATCGAGGCCGACCACAACCTCGAGGCGCAGCTGCGCGCGCAGGGCTACGAGCCGCTCGGGGCGGTATCACATCACCACCATTTCCTGTGGGCCTCGGCGGCGATGCAGGGCAACGCTGCCGTCGCACTCGACGCCGCCCGCTGGCTGGCAGATAAGGCCGCGCGGCCCGGGCAGCCGTTCGGCAACGGCGGCAGCAACGACTACTTCCTCGCCCTGCCCTGGCTGGCACAGGTCCGCTTCGCCCGCTGGGAGGAGATCCTCGCTGCGCCGGAGCCGAAGTGGCCGGCGCACGCCTCCGCCTATCCGCGCGCGATCCGCCACTACGCGCGTGGCATCGCGCTCGCCCGCACCGGCAGGACGGAATCGGCCGAGAAGGAACTGGCGGCGCTGCAGGCGGCGTCGCGCGATCCGGGGCTCGCGAACCTGACGCTTAAGGGCATCGACGACCTCACCGCGCTGCTGGCACTGGCCGGGGCCTCGCTGCGCGGCGAGATCCTGCTGGCGCAGCGGCAGCACAGCCGGGCGATCGCCTCGTTGCGCCGGGCGGTCGAACTGGAGGATGCGCTGGAGAGCGAGGAGCCGCCGCCGTGGGCGGTGCCGACGCGGCAGGCGTTGGGCAACGCGCTGCTCGCGGCCGGGCAACCGGCGGAGGCCGAGCGCGCCTTCCGCGAGGATCTCGAGCGCCACCCCGAGAACGGCTGGGCGCTTTACGGCCTGGCCGAGAGCCTGCGTCGCGGCAAGCGCAGTGCGGAGGCGGCGGCCGTCGAAGAGCGCTTTTCCGCGGCTTGGCGGGGCGCCGACACACGGCAACCGGACGCGCGCTACTGACGCGGGCCTGGCGGCAGCAAGCCGCGTTCATCAGCAGATCGACCAGGCGATTCAAGCCGGCTGGGGGCAGCAGGTCGCTTCCTGCCCTGGTCAAGCACGCCGCCGCCCGGGTTGATCGAGGTCAAGCATCGTCCGCAATCGAGGGGGCGCTCCGCAGACTCGCCGGGACGTCGACCTGTAACGAGTGGTGAAAAGCAACAAGGCGGAAGCGATTGCTGATCCCTGTCAAATGCCCCCTGGGGTATCAGGAGTCGAATGCCCGTGGTTGTTGCATCGCGCCATTTCGCGAAGTGATGGTGCGCACGGCGCGCAGAGTGGGAAGGTCGAAACGATGTCCACGGAAAGGTTGTCACGCAGGCGGTTCCTGAAGATCTCGGCAGCAAGCTTCGGCGCCGGCGCCGTCGCCACGCAGGTCGCGCCGCTGTCGCAGGCGGCCAAGGACGGCGGCGAGGTGAAGACCATCCCGACCTTCTGCGAGATGTGCTTCTGGCGCTGCGGTGGCATCGCCTCGATCCGCGACGGCAAGCTGTGGAAGTTCGAAGGCAATCCGCTCGACCCGCAGAGCCGCGGCCGGCTATGCCCGCGCGGCACCGGTGCGGTGGGCGCCTACTACGACCCCGACCGCCTGCAAAAGCCGCTGCTGCGCAAGGGCGAACGCGGCAAGGAGCAGTGGGCGGCGGTCACCTGGGACGAGGCGATGACCTTCATCGCCGAGAAGATGAAGAAAATCAAGGCCGAGCACGGCGCCGAGTCGATCGCCATGTTCAACCACGGCATCGGCGTGCGCTTCATCCAGCACGTGATGAAGAGCTACGGCTGCACCGCCTTCGCCGGCGCCTCCTTCGCCCAGTGCCGGGGCCCGCGCGACGTCGGCTACATGCTGACCATGGGCACCGACCTCGGTTCGCCCGAGCCGACCGACATCGAGAACACCGACTGCCTGGTGCTGATCGGCTCTCACCTCGGCGAGAACATGCACAACCTGCAGGTGCAGGAGTTCGCCAACGCGGTCGAGCGGCGCATACCGATCATCGTCGTCGACCCGCGCTACTCGGTGGCGGCGAGCAAGGCCAGGTACTGGCTGCCGATCAGGCCGGGCACCGACCTGGCGCTGATCCTGGCGTGGATGAACGTGCTGGTCAACGAAGGCCTTTACGACCGCGAGTTCGTCGGCAAGTACGGCCACGGCTTCGACAAGTTCGTCGCCGAGATCAAGGGCTACACGCCGGAGTGGGCGGCGGCCGAGACCGGGCTCGATGCCAAGCTGATCCGCGTCACGGCGCGCGAGTTCGCGCTGCGCCGTCCGGCGAGCCTGGTGCATCCGGGGCGGCGGGTGAACTGGAACGGCGACGACGCGCAGCGCAGCCGGGCGATCGCGCTGCTCAACGCGCTGCTCGGCAACTGGGGCCGGCGCGGCGGCATCTACCTGAACAACCACGTCCAGCTGGCGAGCTTCCCGCTGCCGAAGTACCCGAAGTCGGACAAGCCGGCGGCGGACAACCCGAACGGCGAGCGCTACCCGTTCGCGCACGAGGCGGTGACCACCGGCATCCGCGAGACGACCCTGACCGGCAAGCCGTACCCGATCAAGGCCTGGTGGGTGTACTCGAGCGACATCATCCACGCCTTCCCCAACGAGGCGGAAACGCTGAAGGCGATCGACCAGCTCGACTTGCTGGTGGTCGTCGACACGATGCCGAGCGAGATCGCCGGCTACGCCGACGTGGTGCTGCCCGAGGTCACCTTCCTCGAGCGCCACGACGAGCTGGTCGCGGGCTGGGGCCGGCAGGGCTGGGTGGCGCTGCGCCAGCCGGTGGTGCCGGCACCGCACGAGCAGAAGGCGGGCTGGTGGATCGCCAAGCAGCTGGCCGAGAAGCTCGGCATCCCCGAGAGCATGCCGTTCAAGGACATCGAGGAGTACCTCGCCTACCGCGTCGAGAAGTCGGGCCTCGACTGGGCCAAGCTGAAGGCCGAAGGCATCCTGATGGGACCGAAGAAGCCGATCTACGTCGACGACGGCGCGCCGATCGAGTTCGGTACGCCGTCCGGCAAGGTCGAGTTCTGGTCCGACCAGCTGCAGGCCAAGGGTTTCGACCCGGTGCCGAAGTACGTGCCGCCGGAGAAGCCGCCGGAGGGCTACTTTCCGCTGATCTCCGGCCGCGCGCCGGTGCACACCTTCAGCCGCACCCAGTCCAACCCGCTTCTGTCGGACCTGATGCGGGAGAACGAGGTCTGGGTCAACACCGCCACCGCGGCGAAGCTCGGCATCAGGAACGGCGAGTACGTGAAGCTGAAGAATCAGGACGGCGTGCTCGGCCAGCGGGTGCGCGTCAAGGCGACGCAGCGGATCCGCCCGGACACCGTCTACATGGTCCATGGCTTCGGCCACACGAACAGGATGCGCAAGAACGCCTTCATGGTGGGGGCCAGCGCCGCGCAGCTGACCACCCGCTACAAGGTCGATCCGCTGATGGGAGGCACCAGCATCCACAGCAACTTCGTCACGTTCGTGAAGGAGGCGTGAGATGGCGCGCTACGGAATGGTCATCGACACGCGCAAGTGCGTCGGCTGCATGGACTGCGTGGTCGCCTGCCAGACGGAAAACGACGTCCCGCTCGGGCACGCGCGCGACTGGATCGCCACCGAGGTGCGCGGCGAGTTCCCGAGCCTGTCGATGGAGATCCGCAGCGAGCGCTGCAACCACTGCGCCAACCCGCCGTGCGTGTACTGCTGCCCGACCGGGGCCAGCCACATCTCCGACCTGGGCGGCATCGTCAAGGTCACCGCCAACCGCTGCATCGGCTGCAAGGCCTGCCTGGCGGCCTGCCCGTACGGCGCGCGCTTCGTCAACCCGAAGGGCTATGCCGACAAGTGCACCTTCTGCGACCACCGGGTCAAGGAAGGCAAGGACCCGGCCTGCGTGTCGGTGTGCCCGACGCACTGCATGGTCTTCGGCGACCTCGAGGATCCGAAGAGCACGGCGGCCACCCTGCTGCGCACGCGCAAGTGGCACACGCTGCTGCCCGAGGCGGGCACCAAGCCTCGCGTCTACTTCCTCACGTAATGGGGGCCGCCATGCTCGAATTCACGACGACCCGTCACAACCCGCTGGTGGATCCGTTCCTGTCGGTGTGGAACTGGGAAATCCCGCTGTATCTGTTCGTCGGTGGCATCGTTGCCGGCCTGATGATCCTTGGCGGCATCGCCATGCTGCGCATGGTGCGCGGCGAGGACACCAAGGGCTACTTCTCGCTGCATGCGCCGCTGGCGGCGTTCATGCTGCTGAACATCGGCATGGGCGCACTGTTCCTCGACCTCGCGCACAAGCTTTATGTCTGGGCGGTGTACCTGACCTTCCAGCCGACCTCGCCGATGTCGTGGGGCTCGTGGGTCCTGCTGATCGTCTACCCGCTGCTGCTTGCCTCGGCGCTGATCCGCCTGCCGGAGGCGTGGCCCTGGCTGGCCCGCACGTTCCCGGTCGTCAAGCGCTGGTCCGACGCGCTCATGGGGCGGCCGCAGACGATCAGCCTGCTGGCGTGGCTGAACATCGTGCTCGGCGTGGCGCTCGGCATCTACACCGGCATCCTGCTGTCGACGATGGTCGCCCGCCCGCTGTGGAACGTGTCGATCCTGGGGCCCCTGTTCCTGGTTTCCGGCCTGTCGGCCGGCGCGGCGCTGCTGCACCTGATGTCGGTGGTGCTGCCGCCGAAGCGGCCGGCGCCGCAGGGCCTGGTCGGCGGCGCCATCGGCGCGCTGGTGCAGCCGCTCGGGCCGCAAGCACCTGAGAAGAGCACGGCGAACTGGCTGATCCGCGCCGACATCGGCCTGCTCGCGGTCGAACTGCTGATGCTCGGCCTGCTGCTGATCGGGCTGGTGACCGCCACCGCATCGCATGCGGCGGCGTTCGACCTGCTGATGAGCGGCCGCTTCGCGATTGCCTTCTGGGGCGTGCTGGTCGTGCTCGGCATCGGGCTGCCGCTGCTGCTGCAGGGCCTCGAGCTCAGCCACCGCATTGCCCACACCGTCGTGCCGGCCCTGCTGGTGCTGGTCGGCGGCTACACGCTGCGCTGGCTGATGGTCAATGCCGGCCAGGTCAGCGAAGTCGTCAGCGCCGCCGCAAGGTAACGAGTTTCTGCAACACCACCCACCAAGAGAGGAAACCGAGATGAATACGCGCATTCCGTTAGCCATCGCCGCGCTGGCCTTCGTGGCCGGCGGCGCGCTGGCGCAGGCGCCGGCGGGCAAGCCGACCCAGCCGGCGGTGTGCAACAACTGCCACAAGCCGGCGCCGGGAACGGTGGCCGGCTACTTCGAGAACGTCGCTTTCAAGTCGCAGTCGATCCAGATCGGCATCGACGCCAACAAGGAGATCGTCCGCTTCGACGAGAAGACGCTGAAGGTGATCGATGCCGGCGAGCCGAAGAAGGTCGAGTTCCTGCGCGAGGCGCGCAAGGGGCACGAGGTGCGCATCGCCTATGTCGAGAAGGACGGCCAGAAGGTGGCCACGCAGATCACCTTCAAGGGCCCGGTGAAGGTCGCCAAGGGCGACCTCGTCGACTACGCCTACGTCAGGAAGCTGGTCGACCAGGGCAGCGGCAACTTCGCGCTGATCGACTCGCGGCCGCTGCCGCGCTTCCAGCAGGGCACGATCCCCGGCGCCATCAACGTGCCGTATCCGAGCTGGGACAAGGTGGTCGACCGCCTGCCGGCCGACAAGAGCACGCAGTTGATCTTCTTCTGCCAGGGCGTGACCTGCCAGATGAGCCCGCTGTCGCAGCGCAAGGCGATTGCGCTCGGCTACACGAACACCAAGGTCTATCACGAGGGCGTTCCCGAATGGGAAACCAAGGACTACCTCGTCACCCGGCCCCAGTTCGTCAAGGAGGCGTACGTCGACAAGGACATCCCGGTGGTGCTGCTCGACGTGCGCTCGAAGGAAGAGAGCGCGAGCGGTCACCTGAAGGGCGCGGTGAACATGCCGGCGGCGACGGTGGCCGGGCAGGCGAAGAGCTTTCCCGACCCGAAGCTGAAGGCGCCGATCATCGTCTATGACGGCCGCGGCGGTGCCGAGGCCAAGGCCGCCGCGCGCGCGCTGGTGAAAGCCGGCCAGAGCAACGTGCAGGTGATGGAACAGGGCCTGCTCGGCTGGCAGTCGGCCGGCTACACGATCGAATCGGCTGCGCCGGCACTGACCAAGGTTGCCTATGTGCCGAAGCCGCGTCCCGGCTCGGTCCCGGCCGCCGAGTTCACCAAGCTGGCGCAGGCCACCCCGGCCGACGTGCTGATCCTCGACGTGCGCAACCAGGACGAGGCCAACGCCGGCATGATCAAGGGCGCGGTGCTGATCCCCGACGAGGAACTGCAGGCGAGGATGGCCGAACTGCCGAAGGACAAGCGGATCATCGCCCACTGCTCGACCGGCATCCGCGCCGAGATGGCCTATCACAAGCTGAAGGACGCCGGCTACAAGGCGGGCTTCCTGAACGCGGACATCGAGATCGCCAAGAGCGGCACGTTCAAGGTGACGCCGAAGCTCTAGCCGCCCCGCCGGGGCGGCTTACCGGCGGCACGACCTCGCGGCCGTGCCGCGCTGCTTTTTCGGGCACCCGCCGAACCCATACCCGGTATCGTGTCCGGGTCTTTCGTGGTGCGGCGGCGCAACTGTCAACCGCCGGCAGGGTTCGTGCGCTGATGGCAGGCCGTCCGTACGGCCGCGTCTGCCTGCATAATCCGGCCCCGCGCCGGCCCGGCCGCGCGTTCTCAAACCACCGACCGAGGATTAGGAACCCATGAACAAGCTGTTGATCGCCCTGCTGACCGCCGCCTTCGCGGCTTCGCCTGTCTACGCACAGACCACTGCCGCGCCGGCCAAGGACGAGAAGAAGGCCGAGGCCAAGAAGGACGAGAAGAAGGCCGAAGAGAAGAAGACCACCGAGGCCAAGAAGGACGAGAAGAAGAAGCCCAAGGGCGGCTGCTAGTCAGCCTCGCCCGCCGCGCCGCGCACGGCAGGCGCGGCAATGAATCGCCCGGGTCCGGTACCCGGGCGATTTTTTTCTTGTGCGCCGTCAATCGATGGTGGCATGATCGTCAGGTACCCTACGGGGTACTGTCCCTGCAAGGAGGTCAATGATGAGTGCCGTCAGTTCGGCGCCGCCGCTTGCCCGCACCGAGTCCCGGTCGCTGGCGGGCGATCGCCGCCACATGAACCCCTACCTGGCCGGCTTCGGCCTCGGCCTGGTGCTGCTCGCCGCGTTCCTGATCATGGGCCGCGGCCTGGGCGCCACGGCCGCTTCCGGCTCGATCGTCGCCTGGGCGAGCGGCCTGGTCGCGCCCGAGTGGACCGCCGCCAACCCGGCGCTGAAGGGCTACTACGCCGACCCGCCGTGGGTCAACTGGACCGTCTACCTGATCGTCGGCGCCTTCGTCGGCGCCCTGGTCTCGGCGAAGCTCGGCGGCCGCATCCGCCCGCGCATCGAGCGCGGACCGCACCTGAGCGTGCAGGCGCGGCTGGCGCTGGCGTTTGCCGGCGGCGCGGTGGCGGCGATGGGCGCCAAGCTTGCCAAGGGCTGCACCAGCGGCCAGGCGCTGACCGGCGGCGCGCAACTGAACGTCGGTAGCTGGATCTTCATGCTGGCCGTCTTCGCCGGTGCCTATGCATTGGCCTATTTCGTGCGAAAGGAGTGGCGATGAAAACCGCCCGGCCGTCCGTAGGTTTTCAGCTCCCCCTCGGGGGGACAGCCCGCAGGGCGAAGGGGGCCAAATGAACCTGCCCCTTTATGCCTATGAACTGATCAGCGAGTCACAGGGCCTGCTGCTGGCGCTGCCGCTCGGCTTCGGCTTCGGCTGGTTCCTCGAGCGCGCCGGCTTCGGCAGCTCGTGCCGGCTGTGCGCGCAGTTCTACCTGTACGACATGACCGTGCTGAAGGTGATGTTCACGGCGATCGTCACTGCGATGGTCGGTCTGTGGGGTTTCTCCGCCGCCGGCCTGCTCGACCTGTCGATGGTCTACCTGACGCCGACCTCGATCGGCGCGCAACTGGTCGGCGGCCTGCTCCTCGGCGCCGGCTTCATCATCGGCGGCTACTGTCCCGGGACCTCGGTCACGGCGGCAGCCACCGGCAGCGGCGACGGCGTGGTGTTCATCGGCGGCTTCATGGCCGGCCTGATGATCTATGCGATCGCCTTTCCGGGTCTGGAAGACTGGGCCAACGCGACCAGCCTCGGCGGCCTGACGCTGCCGCAGGTCTTCGGCATTCCCTATGGTGCGGTGGTGCTGGCGGTGGTCGTGATGGCGGCGCTGATGTTCGCCGGCGCCGAGTGGTCGGAGCGCAAGTTCGCCTACTTGCGGCCAGGCGCCCGCTGAAAGGCGGCGCGGCAACGAAAAAGGGCGGGATCTTCCCGCCCTTTTTCGTTGATCCCCTTCACCCCTGCCCCTTTCCCGCGAGGGGAGAGGGGCAGGAGTCCACGGAATCAGAACCTCCAGCCGTAAGCCACACCGAAGGACATCTGCTTCATCGTCAGGTCGATGTTGCCGCCGCCGAAGGCCGGCGGAATCGAGTTGACGCCGTTGATGGTGATCGACGGCGCATACATGAAGGCGAAGCTCAGTTCCGACTTGTTGGCCAGCGTCCAGGTCGCGCCCAGCGTCCAGTGGTCCTCGACCACGCCCGGCGCCAGGAAGTTGAAGAACGTCTCGCTCTGCGGAATCGGCTGCTCGCCGTAGTTGTAGCCGCCGCGGACCGTCAGCTGCGGGTTGATCGCGTACTGGACGCCGAGCTTGTAGGCGGTGACGTCCTGCCAGCCGAATCCAGCGCCGCCATCGGTGCCCAGCGGTGCCTGGAACAGGTTCGGCAGCAGCGGGTTGTTGATCGCCTTGACGCCCGAGTAGTCGATGCGCATGACATCGAAGGCAAAGGTGAGCCCCGTCATCGGCGTGAAGGCGACGCCGATGCCGTAGTTGGCCGGGATATCGAAGCCGCCCTGCTCGGCGAACAGACCCTTGTACTTGTCGAAATCGCTCATGCTGGTCTTCGACTGGTAGGTCACACCGACGGCGAAGTTCGGCGTGAACTGCCCCGTGTAGCCGACGCGCACGCCGACGCCGTAGGAGTCGTCGTAGCCGTTGTTGGTCACGCTGGCCGGGTAGGCCGAGAACTGCTGCGGGCCGGACGGCGCGGTGAAATTCTCCAGTCCGTACGACTTGAAGCGCTGGTAGGCGAGGTTCAGCGACACACCGACGGCGTGCTGCGGCGTGATCCTGTAGCCGAGCGTCGGCGCAATGAACAGCTGCGACAGGTCCACGCCGGGACGGGTCGAGCCGAACAGCGGGAACGGCTTGTCATAGTCGGTGTTCATGCCGCCGTTGCCGTAGACGGAAATGCCGAGCGACATCTGGCTGCTCAGCATCTGGTTGTAGCCGAACTCGGGAATGAAGAAGTCCGACGACTCGTTGCCTTCGTAGACCGTACCGTTGAAGGGCAGCGGGCTGCCGACCAACTGCGATTCGCGGGTCGGGCGGAACCAGTTGACGCCGAAGTCGACGCGGTTGCCGATCATCGCCATGCCGGCCGGATTGATCGCCGCGGCGATCGCGTCCTGCGGCAGCGCGATGCCGGCGCCGCCCATGCCGATCGACTTGATGCCGAAGCCGTGCGAGAAGTAGCCGTTGGTGGCCTGCGCCGGGGTGGCCAGCAGCAGCGGGACGAACGCGGCGGCGAGCGCCGCGGCGGCGGGAAGAAGTCTCGTTCTCATCATTGTGCTCGTCGAAGTGGTTTGTGTCTGCCTGGATGCGCCGGGCATGCAACGCGCCGGCGCATGCGGCGCCGGAAAGTCAGGGCCCAGTCTGGGCGGATGATCATGGGGGCAATTGCCTACGGTCAACGATGCGCCGCGGCAATCCCGTACCCCGTAGGGTTTATGCCACAGTCCCGCCAGCTGGCCGCCCGCCCGGACCGGGGCGGCGCGACTCAGCCCATTTCGCCGCGCTCGAGCAGCTCGCGGATACGCCAGACGGTGTCGATGTCGGCGCTGCGGTACGCCTGCTCGCGCAGCTGACGCGTCAGCGCGTCGAGTTCGCCGCTGCCCGGCTGCTCTTCGGATTCGTAGGTGAAGCGCAGGAACAGGCTGCCCCCGGGCGGCTCCTCGATGCAGATCGTCAGCCGGCTGGCCGGGTAGGCGGCGGCCGCCTCGACCTCGGTGACGCTCAGGCGGTCGGCGGTCAGAAGCACGCGGTCGTGCACCCGGAAGCTGCCGAAATCCAGCGTTCGGACGAGCTGCAGGCGCCCGGGTTCGTCCACGCGCTGCTCGATCGTCGCCCCGGCCAGCCCCAGCACGAACTCGGCCGGCCGCTCGGCTCGCCGCACCAGGCCGCGCCACAGCTGCGCCCGCGAGACCTCCGTCAGCAGCGGCTGCAGCGGGTCGTTGATCTGGACCAGGTGCTCGAAGCGCATCGGCACTGGCCGTCCGCTGGCCGATTCAGCCGGTCTGTGCCGCGCGCGCTTCCTGCCAGGCCTGCCAGCCCGAGGCACGCAGGCCGCAGGCCGGGCACAGGCCACAGCCTCGGCCCCACTCGAAAAGCTTGCTGCGCTCGCCGAGGTAGCAGCTGTTCGTCTCCTCGCGGATCAGCTGCACCAGCGGATCGCCGCCGAGTTCGTGTGCCAGCTGCCAGGTGGCGGCCTTGTCCAGCCACATCAGCGGCGCCTCGATGGTCACCGGGTAGTCCATGCCGAGCGACAGCGCGACCTGCAGCGCCTTGAGCGTGTCGTCGCGGCCGTCCGGGTAAGCCGAGTAGTCGGTCTCGCACATGCCGCCAACCAGCACCGGGATGTCGCGCCGGTAGGCGACCGCCGCCGCGTGGGTGAAGAACATGAGGTTGCGGCCCGGCACGAACATGTCGGGCAGCCCCTTGGCCGTCATGCGGGCGGCCGCTTCCGGCGTCGGCGCGGTGTCGGCCAGCTGCGCCAGCTCGCGCATTTCGATGCGGTGATCGGTGCCGAGCTTGGCGCTCCAGCGGGGAAACCGCTTGCGCAGCGCGGCGATGAAGCCCAGCCGCCCTTCCACCTCGACCTTGCGCCGCTGCGCGTAGTCGAAGCCGATCGTCTCCACGCGTTCGAAGCGCGCCAGCGCCCACGCCAGGCAGGTGGCGGAGTCCTGGCCTCCGGACAGGAGCACGAGAGCAGCCTTTTGCATGTGCAAAAGTTTAAGAGCGCATCCGCCGCTTGCCGCGCTAGGGAAAGCGCGGTGCGCGGCCGACACGGTGAGCGGCGCGCGTGTCGGTCTGCCGGCGCTCGCTCTGGCCGGCGGCCTTGCGTGCGAGTTCGTCGCCGTGTTTAAGGTGATCGGACTAACGGAAATGGGTGTGTCGCCGGCGAGCCGTTGCGTCGGTTCGAGGGCACGCGCGACCGCCTTCCGGGTCGGGGCAGTGGCTTCGGCCCCTTGCTATCCTCGTCGGCAAACGACGAGAGGGAGACTCCCATGAAGCTGTACTACAGCCCCGGCTCCAGTTCGCTGGCGCCGCACATCACGCTGCGCGAGGCGGGCCTGCGTTTCGAGCTGGAGCGCGTCAGCCTGAAGACGAAGAAGACGGCGAGCGACGCCGACTACCTGCGCGTCAATCCGAAGGGCTACGTGCCGGCGCTGCAGTTCGAGGACGGCAGCCTGCTGACCGAGGGCCCGGCGATCATGCT
>CAZSYX010000066.1:0-17780 GCA_964610575.1 uncultured Burkholderiaceae bacterium | reverse complement strand
GCCCGAAGCCATCCTGGCGCCGAAGACGATCAATCCCGTGGATCTCGCCCGTTGCACCGAGCTCGGCGCGGGCCTGGCCGCCGGGCTGGCGGCCGGGGTGTTCTAGAGACGGGCGGTCAGGCTGTCGCCGCGGTGACGACGACTTCCACCTTGTAGTTTGGCGCGGCCATCGCCGCCTGCACGGTGGCTCGGGCCGGGGTCTGGCCCGGGGCGACCCAGGCCTCCCAGGCTTTGTTCATCGCCGCGAAGTCGGCCATGTCGGCAAGGAAGATCTGCGCGGCGAGCAGGCGCGACTTGTCGCTGCCCGCCTCCGCCAGCAGGCGGTCAATGGCAGCCAGCACCTGGCGCGTCTGGCCGATCACATCCTGGCTCGTATCCTCGGCGACCTGGCCGGCGAGGAACACCATGCCGTTGCAGATCACGGCCTGGCTCATGCGCGGCCCGCTGTGAAGACGCTTGATCGTCATTGTCTTTCATCCCTGCAGAAGAAAATCGCGCACGACCGAGATCTGGTCGTCGTGGAAGAACATCGGCGCGTGGCCGATCCCGGCAAACTCGACCAGCCGCGCATGCGGGCCGCGGTGGGTCATCGCCTCGGCCGTCTCGCGGGAAAGCAGGTCCGACTCGGCGCCGCGCGTAATCAGGGTCGGGCAGCGGATCGAGTCGTACAGTTTCCACATCGCCGCCTCGCCAGCGGCTGCGCTCTGCGCAGTCACCGAGCCAAATGGCATGGCGATCAGCGGGTCGTAGTGCAGCACCCACTCGTTGCCGTCGCTGCGCAGCGCCGGTTCGGTGATCTCGCGCCATTCCTCGCGCGTGCGCAGGCCAAAAGGCGCCGCGACGGCCGAGACGTAGTCGATCGCATCGTCCAGCGTCGCGAAGCGGATCGGCTTGCCGACGTAGGAGCCAATGCGCGCCAGCGCCGCCGCGTCGAGCCTCGGCCCGACATCGTTGATCACCAGCCGAGAAATCGGCGAGTCGGCGAGCCCGGCGAGCGAAATGCCGATCAGCCCGCCCATCGACGTGCCGACCCAGTGCACCGACTGCGCGTTAAGACGCGCAACCAGCGTCACCATGTCGGCGACGTACTGCGGCACGACGTAGTGCATCGGTTCGCGCAGCCAGTCGCTGCGCCCACGGCCGACCACGTCAGGGCAGACGACGCGATAGTGATCCGCGAGCGCCCGCGCCAGGCGGTCGAAGTCATGGCCCAGCCGGGTCAGGCCGTGCACGCAGACGAGCACGCGCGGGTTGTTCTGCTCGCCCCACTCCACGTATGCCATGCGGTGCAGGCCGGCGGGGCTCAGGCACTGGACCGAATCGAAGCGCGGTGCATTCGACATTGTGAGAAGGCCAAGTGGCAGACAGAGGCGGGAGAATTCGCCGGCATACTAGCAGCGCGACAAACCGACAAAGGAAGGGAACTACCACCATGCTGAGAGGCAAGACCGCGCTGGTCACCGGATCGACCAGCGGCATCGGCCTGGGCATTGCGCGCGCACTCGCCGCCCAGGGCGCCAACATCGTCGTCAACGGCTTCGGCGATGCCGAAGCGATTGCCGGGATCGAGAAGGAGCTGCAGGCGCTGGGCGTGGCGACGATGTACCACGGCGCCGACATGAGCAAACCGCCGCAGATCGAGGACATGGTGCGTGCCGCGGAATCGCGCTTCGGCCGCATCGACGTGCTCGTCAACAACGCCGGCATCCAGCACGTGGCGTCGATCGAGGACTTCCCGACCGAGCGCTGGGACGCGGTGATCGCGATCAACCTGTCGTCGGCCTTTCACACGATCCGCATGGCGTTGCCGAAGATGAAGCGGGCCAACTGGGGACGCATCATCAACATCGCCTCGGTGCACGGCCTGGTGGCCTCGGTGCAGAAGTCGGCCTATGTCGCGGCCAAGCACGGCATCGTCGGCCTGACCAAGGCGGTGGCGCTGGAAACCGCGACCACCGGCGTGACCTGCAACGCCATCTGCCCCGGGTGGGTGCTGACGCCGCTGGTGCAGAAGCAGATCGACGCCCGCGCCGCGCGCGACAGCCTCGAGAACGACGCGGCGCGGCGCTCGCTGGTCGGAGAGAAGCAGCCGTCGATGGCTTTCGTCACCACCGAGCAGCTCGGCGCCATGGCCGTGTTCCTGTGCTCGCCGGCCGGTGACCAGATCCGCGGCGCGGCCTACAACATGGATGGCGGCTGGGCTGCGCAGTAGGGGCCGGCCACGGCAAGGAGCAGACATGCAAACCTGGGTGCTGCGGTTCTCGCCGGGCGTGGACCCGGTGGAATCGCTGCTCGACGCCTGCAAGGAAAACGGCTGGACCGCCGCGTTCGTGATCTCCGCGGTCGGCAGCCTCGGTAACGCCACGCTGCGCTTCGCCGCGCAACCTGAGTCTTCCGAAATTGCCGGCCCGCTCGAGCTGCTGTCGCTGTCGGGCACGCTGTCACTCGATGGGCCGCACCTGCACGCCACCGTCAGCGACGCCCAGGGCAACGTCTTCGGCGGCCACCTGCGGCCGGGATCGAAGGTGCGCACGACCGCCGAGATCCTCGTCGCGGTGCTGCCGGACGTGGTGTTCCGCCGGCGCCCGGATCCCAGGACGGGGGCGCGCGAACTCGTGATCGAGCCGCGCAACACGCCCACCTGATCCGGCAGCGAGAATGAAACCACGGCCATGGGCATGAGCGACAGAGCGATCGTGCGCCGCCATGCAGCCTATCGCGACGACATCGGCGACCTGATCACGCGCCGGCCGCTGCCCGGCCCCGGCCTCGATCAGGTCGACCCGTTCCTGTTCCTCAATCACCACGGGCCGCAGATCTACCCGGCCGGCAACCGTGGCCTGCCCTTCGGACCGCACCCGCACCGCGGCTTCGAGACCGTGACCTTCATTCTCGACGGGGAACTGGCGCACCTCGATACCGCCGGCCACGAGAGCGTGATCCGGGCCGGCGGCGTGCAGTGGATGACGGCAGGCAAGGGGCTGATCCACTCCGAGCTATCGCCGGAGGAGTTCAAACGCCGGGGCGGGTCGATGGAGATCCTGCAGTTGTGGGTCAATCTGCCGGCGCGGCTGAAGATGGCGCAACCCGCCTACGTCGGCCTGCAGCGCGAATCGATCCCGGCACTGCCGACCGCCGATGGCAGGGGCCGCGTCAACCTGATCGCGGGCCACTGGGGCGGCGCCGACGGGCCAATCCGCTCGCTGACCGGCGTGTTCATGTCGACGGTCGAACTGGCTGCTGACGGCCGCGTCGAGTTCGCCGATCTCGGCAGCCGCAACGTATTCCTTTACGTCGTTCGCGGCGCGATCGACATCGGCGGCGAGCGGGCAGACGCGCACACGCTGGTCGAACTCGGCAGCGAAGGCGATCGGGTCGACATCCGCGCAGTCGACCATGCTGTGCTTGTCTTCGGCCACGCAGAGCCGATCGGCGAGCCGGTCGTCGCGCACGGCCCGTTCGTGATGAACACGCGCGAGGAGATCACCCAGGCCATCCGCGACTACCAGGCGGGCAAATTCGACGCGGCACCCGGGCAGTCGCCAGGCTGACCCGCTCCGACTCGCCAGGCGCTAACGCATCAGCACGTACGATCCCGGCGCCGCGCCAATCGGCGCGAAGTCGGCGTTGCCCATCGTCGGCGGCGCGCCGCGCTCGCCGGAGCGCTCCGCCAGCCACGACTGCCACGCCGGCCACCAAGAACCGTGTTGCGGGTCGTGGCGCGCGAACCACTGGTCGGGATCGATGTAGCGATCCGCCGCCGCCTTGGTGGCGATCCGGTAGTGCCGCGGCGGCGCTTCCGCCTGAGGCGGATTGACGATGCCGACGTTGTGCCCGCCGCTGGTCAGGCAGAACGTGATGTCGGCATCGGCGTACAGGTTCAGCATGTAGACGGACTTCCACGGCGCCACGTGGTCGCGCTCGGTGCCGACCAGGAAGATCGGCGCCCGGATGTCGGCCAGCGCCAGCGCGCGCCCGTCGTAGCGCAGCCGCCCCGACGCCAGATCGTTGTTCAGGTACAGGTTGCGCAGATACTCGGTGTGCATCCGGTGCGGCAGCCGCGTCGTGTCGACGTTCCACGCCGACAGGTCGGTGAGCTTCTGCGGCTCGTCCATCAGGTACTGGCGGACGATGCGCGACCAGATCAGGTCGTTCGAATTGAGCAGCGTGAATGCGCCCGACATCTGCCGGCCGTCGAGGTAGCCCTGCTCCCACGTCAGGTCTTCGAGATAGGCAAGCTGGCTGTCGTCGATGAAGATCGACAGCTCGCCGGCCTCGGTGAAGTCGACCTCGGCCGCCAGCAGCGTCAGCGAGGCCAGGCGGTCGTCGCCGTGGCCGGCCATCGACGCGGCGAGCATCGCCAGGAAGGTGCCGCCGAGGCAGTAACCGACGGTGTGCAGCTTCTGGCCGCCGGTGATCGCGCTGGCGGCGTCGATCGCAGCGCGGATACCGAGCCGCAGGTAGTGGTCGACGCCAAGTTCGCGGTCGCGCACGTCGGGATTGCGCCATGACAGCATGAACACCGTGTGCCCCTGCTCGACCAGGTAGCGCACCAGCGAGTTCCCCGGCGACAGATCGAGGATGTAGTACTTCAGGATCGGTGAGGGCACGATCAGGATCGGCTGCGCGTACACCGTCGGTGTGGCCGGTGCGTACTGGAGCAGTTCGATCAGGTCGTTGCGCAGCACCACCTTGCCGGGCGTGACCGCCACCTCGTGCCCAGGACGGAAAGTCAAGCCGTCCAGATGCGGCTTGCCGGCAGCGCCCGCCAGCGCGTCGCGCCACCAGTCGATCGCGCCGCGAACGAGATTCGCGCCGCCGGTCTCGACCGTGCGCTTCAGCACCTCTGGGTTGCTCCAGACGAAATTGGTCGGGCTCGCCACGTCGAGCGCCTGCCGGGCCGTGAAGGTGACCATCCGCTCGTGATGCCGGCTGACGCCGGTCACGTGGTTGGTGGCGTTCCAGAGCCACTGCTGGGTCAGCAGGAACGACTGGTGGATCAGGTTGAACGGCGGCTGCTGCCAGAGCGGGTCGGCGAAGCGGCGGTCCTGCGGCAGAGGCTCGATGCATGGCGGCGTCTCGCCCTGCATGCTCTCCAGCGCGTACAGCGCAAAGCGGCTCACCTTGCGCTGAGCCTTGCTGGCCAGTTCCATCTGCTTTCCGGGCGCTGCCGCCAGGTGCCAGTACCAGTCCGCCCAGGCGGAAACCAGCGATGGCCAGGCGATGCCGCGGCTGGCGCGCGCCACTGCGGCGCGGATCGCCCGGTCGTAGTTGGCCAGCGGCACCGGCTCGGCGAGGTACTCCTCCGACGGGGGCTCGACGGCTCTCAGGGCCGGGCGTGGTGGCGGCGGTGCTTGCTTGTCGTTCCTGCCCGCACCCGTCGAAACCAGTTTCAGGCGGTTCTTTGCCATGGCGACTCTCCTCGTTCGGGGGTCGCCGCAGACGCGGGCCGTGCTACTGCGGGCCGCCCGGACACATGCGCCAAGCATGCGACTTCCGCGCTGCAGCACGTTGACGCCTCTCAAGCGAGCGGCGGGTGTTTCGCGGTTTGGGCGACGAGGCGCGCTGCGGGACGCCCGCAGCGCGGGCGTGCCGGTGGCAGGTCAAGGGACGCGCCGCCGTGACATCGGGGCGCGCCCTCCGGCACTTACCCGGTCAGCGGAAGCGCACCGAAACCGTCGGATTACCCGCCAGGCCCTCGTAGACCGCGCGGACGGTGCGGCCGGCCCGGTTCCGGCTGCTCAGGGCTACGCGGCCCGCCGCAGTTCGACCGTCGCCGCCGCCGGCTGCTCGGAGAACAGCGCGATCGCCTCCTCCGTCGAGGCCGCCTTCAGCAGCCGCTCCTGCACCTGCGCAGGCGACCAGCGATCGGCAGCCACCGCGTCGGCAAAGCGCACCGCGGCGGCCTCGTCGTCGAAGAACTTGCGGAACATCCGCTCGAGCTGGCTGCGGTCGCACAGGCCCAGCTCCATGCGGAAATCGACTCGGCCGGAGCGGATCGCCGCCTCGTCGATCAGCTGCGGATGGTTGGTGGTCAGGAACACCACCGAGCCCTCGTGCGCGGCGACGCCGTCAAGCGCGTTGATGAAGCCGGAGTACGAAACCTTCACGCCGGTGTCGGCCTTGCTGCGCTGCTGGAAGAACGCGTCGACGTCCTCGATCAGGATCACCGAGCGGCGCGGCACGCTCGCCAGCAGGTTGCCGATCTTCTCGTCGGTGACGTTCGGCGAGGCGAGCGAAAGCACGCACACATTCAGCGACAGTTCCGAGGCCAGCGCCGTGACGAGCGAGGTCTTGCCGGTTCCCGGCGGGCCGTACAGCAGGTAGCCGCGCCGCCAGGGAATGCCCAGCGTCTCGTAGCGCTCGCGGGCAGCGAAGAAGCGCTCCAGGTCGCCGAGGACAGCCTCCTTCTGGCCCGCCTTGAGCACCACGGAGTCGAGCTTTCGGTTGTTGCCCAGCCGCGCCCGCGTCCACTCGTTGTTGTACGGGCTCGGCACATAGACGGCGATCCGGTTCAGTTCCCGCTCAATGCGGTGGGTCATCGCGGCGTGGACGATCTCCTCCAGCGGGCGCTTGTCGCGGCCGAAGGTCGACAGCGTGATCTTCTCGATCACCGAGGCGCCGCCGACCTGCACCTCGCGCTTCATCCACATCAGCCGGCCGTCGAGCACGAAGACGTGAAAGCCTTCGCCCGGCGAGAAGACCGGCGCCGGCCGGCCGCCCTGCTGCAGCTCGTCCTGCAGGCTCTGGTAGGTGGAGCTCTGCTGGCGCACCGTGCGCACGGTGAAATTGTTGATCCGGCGCAGCACGTCGCGACTGTCCATGTACTCGACCAGCGCCGGGAACATCAACTCCTCGCGGCTGTCGACGGCGAGCGTGGTGATGAGGAAGTGCTTGGCCCACGCCGCGATCTTGCCCGGCACCTCGCGCAGCCACATGGCGAGGATGCCGATGACCGCCAGCGCGGTGCCGCCGGACAGCAGCGGGCTCGAAGCAAACACCGATTGCAGCGATTCGAACACGTCGACTCTCCTGGTGGGGTTCCGCCCAATATAGGCTGCGGCGCAATAACGCGCGACAGCCGGAAAGGGCTGACACCGGCGGGACCGGAAAATGCGCTAGCCGGGCAGCACGCTGACCGCCACCCGCATCTTGTGCTCGGCGCCGCCGCGGATCACCCCACGCAGCGGCGTGACGTCGCCGAAATCGCGGCCGACCGCCAGCGTGACGTGCGAGGCGCCGACGACCACGTCGTTGGTCGGGTCGAGGTCGATCCAGCCCAGCTGCGGGCACCAGACCGACACCCAGGCATGCGAGGCGTCGGCACCGAGCAGGCGCGGCTGTCCCGGCGGCGGACGGGTCAGCAGGTAGCCGCTGACATAGGCGGCCGGCAGGCCGAGTACGCGCAGGCAGCCGAGCATCAGGTGCGCGTAGTCCTGGCACACGCCGTGGCGCTGCGCGAAGACCTCCGCCAGCGGCGTGCTGATCGACGTGCTGGCCGGCCGGTAGTCGAAGTCGGCGTGGATCCGGTGCATCAGCTCGAGCGCGCCGGCAATCAGCTGCCGGCCGGCGGGAAACGACACTTCCGCGTAGGCGCGCAGTTCGTCGAGCATCGGCACGAACGGCGAGGCGTAGAGGAAGTCCGTCGCCGGCCAGAACGGCGCGCGGACGCGGTAGCGCAGCGCGCTCGCTACCTTCTCCCAGCGGGCGCTCGCCTCCGGGTCGAGGTCATCGAACCTCGGCGTGACGACGACGCGGCTCTCGGCGCGAACGCGCAGCGCGTCGTGCGGCGTGAACAGCGCGAAATAGGTGCGCAGGTTGCCGAAGGCGTCGGTTGAGGTCGTTCGCTGCGCCGGCTTCGGCTCGATGGCGATTTCCGCGTCGGCCACCTGCTGGGCGTGGCCGGACTGCGGCATCAGGCAGGCCAGGTGATAGGCGATGTCGACCCGCGGCGCGTAGCGATAGGTGGTCTCGTGCACCACGCGCAGCGCTTGCGGCGCGCTGCTCATGCCCGCACCATGTGGAAGCCTGGTGCGGCGTGGCTGAAGAAGCGGCTGCCGATCGACTCCGACAGCCCGATGCCGGCGGCAGCGAGCGCCTCGACGAGTTCGAGCAGCGTGTGCATGTAGCCGTCGGCGCCGGCGGTGGTGAGCACCTCGATCGACGGCCATTGGGCGGTCGACTGCAACCGTGTCAGCAGTTCCTCGCCGTGCGGCGCCGGCAGCTGCGCCAGCTCCTGCCGCAGCGTGCGCACCACGCAGGCCAGCGAGCGCGGGTTGGCATGGTCGCGCACCAGCAGCTCGACCAGGGCGACCGGGTGCTGCCAGCGCTGGTGCCGCGCGCGGTAGGTGATGACGCTGTCGGCCAGCTGCAGCAGCAGTTCGAAGCCCTCGTCCGACAGCGCGTGCTGCGTCTCGAACAACTCCTGCAGGCTGCCGGCGAGCGTGAGCAGGCGCTCGATCTGGCGGCCAATCGCCAGCAGCCGCCAGCCTTCGTCGCGCGTCATGCGGTCGGCCTGCGCGCCGGTCACCGCGGCCAGCCGCAATTCCAGCTGCTGCAGCATCTCCACCGCCTCGTCGTCGGTGACGACGCCGTCGGCGCTGGCGTCGGCGCCTGCCGCGCGCAGCTCGGCCAGCGTCTGGCCGATCAGCCGCACGTGCTCGGCCGACAGCCGCTCGCGGATCTGCTCGCCGGCGCGCGCCAGCGAAGCGACGCTGAAGGCCACGCTGCGGCCGTCGGTTTCGTCGAACAGCGAGGCGATCAACGTGCGCTCGAAAACCGCCAGCCGCTTCGACGGCAGCGGCACGCCGGCGGGCACCAGGCCGTGCAGGGTCGCCAGCCGCGCCACCGTGTCGAGCAGCGGCAGCGGCACATCGGCATCCTCGCCGAGCAGGGCCAGCGTCGAGCGCGCCAGCCGCACGCCGTACTCCGCCCGCTCGGTGTAGCGGCCCATCCAGAACAGATTCTCGGCGGCGCGGCTGGTCACCGGCCGGCGCGCCGATTCCAGCGCAGCCGCGGAAAGCGGGCCAGGCAGCATCGAAAAGGTCTCGACCGGCCCGCGCGTCAGCACCCAGGTGTCGACGCTGGAGCCGCCGCGCGCCATGGTGACGACCTGCTCCTCACCCGAGATGCGCGTCAGCCCGCCCGGCAGCACGTGCCACTGCCCTTCGCCGTCGGCCACTGCGTATACGCGCAGCATCGCCGTGCGCGGCTGCAGGCTCCCGTCGCGCCAGATCGCCACCTCCGACATCGGCAGGTATTCCTGCAGCGTGCGCTCGTCCGGCCGGGCGCGGATGCGCTCCGCCAGCCGCTGCCGCTGCGCCCCGTCGAGCCGCACGGCGACCTCGGTGTCCCAGCGCTGCGCCCTTGCCTGCGCGGCGGAGGTCGGCTTCACGACCATCTTCCCGAGCTGCGGCAATGCCTGCGCAAGCGCTGCGGCTTCACCGCACCACCAGGAGGCCAGCGACGGCAGCGTCAGATTCTCGCCGAACATCCTCTGCGAGATCGCCGGCAGGAAGCCCGCGATCGCCGGCGACTCGAGGAAGCCGGAGCCGAGCCCGTTGGCGACCATCACCTCGCCGGCGCGGATCGCCTGCAGCAGCCCCGGCACGCCGAGCGCGGAATCGCTGCGCAGCTCGAGCGGATCGCAGAAGTCGTCGTCCAGCCGCCGCAGGATGCCGTGCACGCGCTCCAGCCCTTGCAGCGTCTTGAGGAACACCCGGTTCTCGCGCACCGTGAGGTCGCCGCCCTCGACCAGCGGAATGCCGAGATAACGCGCCAGGTAGACGTGCTCGAAGTAAGTCTCGCTGTACGGCCCCGGGGTGAGCAGCACCACGCGCGGGGTGACTGCGCCGTCGGCGGGGCTGCCGCGGTAGAGCATGTCCAGCAGGCGGCGGAAGCTCGCGCCGAGCCGCTGCACGCGCAGCTCGCGGAAGGCTTCGGGAAAGAGCCGCGAGACGATCATCCGGTTCTGCAGGGCGTAGCCGAGGCCGGAGGGCGCCTGCGTGCGGTTGGCGATCAGCCACCACGCGCCGTCGGGGCCGCGCGCCAGGTCGAAGGCGATGATGTGCAGGTACACGCCATCGGCGGGCGTGAATCCGGCCAGCGGCCTGAGATAGCCGGGATGGCCGTAGAGCAGCGCCGGCGGCAGGAAGCTCTCGCGCAGCAGCCGCTGCGGGCCGTACACGTCGCGCATCACGGCGTTCAGCAGACGCGCGCGCTGCGCCACGCCCTGCTCGATCAGCGTCCACTCGTCGGCGCCGATGATCAGTGGCAGCAGGTCGAGCGACCACGGTCGTTGCGCGCCGCCGTCAGGCCGGTAGACGTTGTAGGTGACGCCGTCGTCGCGGATCTGCCGCGCCAGCATCGCCGCGCGGCGGTCGAGGTCCGAGAAGCCGGTGGCGCCGAGATGCGTGAAGAACTGCTGCCACGGCGGCCGCAGGCCGCCATCGGCAGTGCGCAACTCGTCGAAGTGCCCGTCGCCCGAAGGGATCGCGAGTTCCAGCGCAATCTCGTGCGGATCGGCGCCGCTGTCGAACTGAAAGCCTGACTTCGCCACGAGCCGATGTTACGTGCTACGTACGCCGCAGGTCGAGCGTGAAGGGAAACTCGCGGCTCGATGTTGCCGGCGCGGCCTGCATCGGCCCGGGCGTGTGGCCGATGCGGAAGAAGCGCGCCAGCCGCCGGCTCTCCGCCTCGTACGCGTTGACCGGAAACACCTCGTAGTTGCGCCCGCCGGGATGGGCGACGTGGTACTGGCAGCCGCCGAGCGAGCGCCGGTTCCACGTGTCGACGATGTCGAAGGTCAGCGGCGCGTGCACGCCGATGGTCGGGTGCAGCGATGCCGCCGGCTGCCAGGCGCGATAGCGCACACCGGCGACATGCTCGCCGACCCGCCCGGTCGGCTGCAAGACCACTGCCTGGCCGTTGACGGTGATCACGTAGCGATTGTCGTTAAGGCCGCTGACGCGCACCTCGATGCGCTCCAGCGACGAGTCGACGTAGCGCACGGTGCTGCCCGCCGCGCCCTCCTCCCCCATCACGTGCCAAGGCTCGAGCGCGCCGCGCAGTATCAGATGGATGCCACGCGCGGCCACTTCGCCGAACAGCGGGAAGCGGAACTCGAAGTGCGGCGCGAACCACGCCGGGTCGAAGGCGTAGCCGGCCTCGTCCAGTTCGGTGAGCACGTCCTCGAAGTCCATCCACGCGAAGGTCGGCAGCAGGAAGCGGTCGTGCAGCTCGGTGCCCCAGCGTGTCAGCCGCGTCGTGTACGGCTGGCGCCAGAAGCGCGCGATCAGCGCGCGCAGCAGCAGTTGCTGCGCCAGGCTCATCCGCGCGTGCGGCGGCATCTCGAAGGCGCGCAGCTCGAGCAGGCCGAGCCGGCCGTTCGGCCCGTCCGGGGAATACAGCTTGTCGATGCAGAACTCGGCACGATGCGTGTTGCCGCTGACGTCGATCAGGATGTTGCGCAGCGCACGGTCGACCAGCCACGGCGGTGCGTCGTGCCCGTGGCGATCGCCCCCATTTTCTCGATAACGCGACAGTTCGGCGAGTGCGATCTCCAGTTCGTAGAGCTGGTCGTTGCGCGCCTCGTCCACCCGCGGCGCCTGGCTGGTCGGGCCGATGAACAGACCCGAGAACAGGTACGACAGCGACGGATGGTTGTGCCAGTAGGCAATCAGGCTGCCGAGCAGGTCGGGCCGGCGCAGGAACGGCGAGTCGGCCGGCGTCGCACCGCCGAGCACGAAGTGGTTGCCGCCGCCGGTGCCGGTGTGGCGGCCGTCGAGCATGAACTTCTCGGTCGCGAGCCGCGTCCGGAATGCAGCGTCGTACAGGAACTCGGTGTGGTCGACCAGTTCGTCCCAGTCGTGCGCCGGATGGATGTTCACCTCGATCACGCCGGGGTCCGGCGTGACCTGCAGCATCGTCAGCCGCGGATCGCGCGGCGGCGGATAGCCTTCGAGCACGAGTTTCACGTCGGCTTCGACCGCCGTGGCCTCCACGGCGGCCAGCAGGTCAAGGTAGTCGGCCAGCGCCGCCAGCGGCGGCATGAACACGTACAGCACGCCATTGCGCACCTCGACGCACAGCGCGGTGCGCGTGATCCAGTGCGCGGATTCGAAGCGCGCCGGCACGCGCGTCGCATCGACGGCCGGCAGGCCGCCGGTTCCGCCGGTGCCTGGCCCTGCCGCCGACGATCGCGTCGCGTCGGCTTCGAAACCGGCCTGCATCGCCACCGCGCCGCCCTCCGCAAATCCGCCGCCGATCGCGTGCGGCGCGTATTGCGCGAGGATGTCGGCGTGCAGCAGCAGCGGCGCGTTGTGGGCGAACGGATCGTGCTCGTGCACGTAGGGATACTCGCCCTCCGACACCCAGGGCAGCGAATCGAGCGGCAACCGATAGCCCATCGGCGAATCGCCCGGGATCAGGTACATCCGCTTGTCACGGAATAACCAAGCGCCACTGACCCACGCCGGCCCAGCCAGCCCCGGCCGCGACTCGCGCGCGAGCGGCAGCACGTAGCCGACTTCCTTGTCGAGCCGATGGTCGAACACACGCCGCAGACGCGCGCGTTCGAGCTCGTCGTCGAGCCGTGAGTCGAACGGATCGACGTTCACCGGCAACTGGCGCTCGCGCCACAGGTAGTACCAGGTGTCCTCGAAGCCGGTCTGGACGAACTTCGTCTCCAGCCCGAGCCGCCGCGTCAGCCGCTCGATGAAGCGGCGCGCGTCGGCCTCGCCGTACGAGGTCGGCATGCGCTCGTCGGCAAAGCGCGAAGGATCGTTCCAGCACGGCTGGCCGTCGGACCGCCAGAAGATCGACAGCGCCCAGCGCGGCAACTGCTCGCCCGGGTACCACTTGCCCTGGCCGAAGTGCAGGAAGCCGCCGGCGCCGTACTTCTCGCGCAGCCGCTGCACCAGTTCGGTGGCGAAGCCGCGCTTGGTGGGCCCGAGCGCCGTGGTGTTCCACTCGGCGCCGTCGCGGTCGTCCACCGAGACGAAGGTCGGCTCGCCGCCCATCGTCAGCCGCACGTCGCCGTCGCGCAGACTCGCGTCGACCTGCCGCCCCACCGCGACGATCTGCGCCCACTGCTCCTCGGTGTACGGCCTGGTCACGCGCGGCGACTCGAAGATCCGCGTCACCGCCATCGCGTGCGCGAACTCGACCTCGCACTCGTCGACGTCGCCGGTCACCGGTGCGGCCGAGGTCGGATCCGGCGTGCAGGCGACCGGGATGTGCCCTTCGCCGGCCAGCAGCCCCGAGGTCGGGTCGAGCCCGATCCAGCCGGCGCCGGGCAGGTAGACCTCGCACCAGGCGTGCAGGTCGGTGAAGTCGTGTTCCGCGCCCGACGGACCGTCGAGCGACTTCACGTCGGGCTTCAGCTGGATCAGGTAGCCGGAAACGAAGCGTGCCGCCAGGCCCAGGTGGCGCAGCGCCTGCACCAGCAGCCAGCCGGTGTCGCGGCAGGAGCCGGCGGCCAGTTCGAGGGTCTGCTCCGGCGTCTGCACGCCGGGCTCCATGCGGATCAGGTAGCGGATCTCGCGCTGCAGTCGCTGGTTCAGCGCCACCAGGAAATCGATCGTGCGCTGCTCGGTCAGGTCGACCGACTGCAGGAACTCGCGCAGCCGCGGCGTCAGCGGCTCCTTCGCCAGGTAAGGCGCCAGATCGTGGTGCAGCGAAGCCTCGTAGCGGAACGGGAATTTCTCCGCCGCCGGCTCGAGGAAGAAGTCGAACGGGTTGTAGACCGACATCTCGGCCACCAGATCGACGGTGACCTTGAAGCGCTCGGTTTTCTCCGGGAACACCAGTCGCGCCAGGTAGTTGGCAAAAGGGTCCTGCTGCCAGTTGATGAAGTGCCCGCCCGGCTCGATGCGCAGCGAATAGGCGAGGATCGGCGTGCGGCTGTGCGGCGCCGGGCGAAGCCGCACTATCTGCGGCGACAGGCCGACGCGGCGGTCGTAGCGGTACTCGGTGACGTGATTGAGGGCGACGTGGATCGACACGGTGTCTTCTCTTCAGCAGGGAACGGGGTGCCGCCGCGGCCGCGGCGCTCCCGTGGGATATGCAATCAGCGTGCCTGCGGCCGCGGCCACGTCGCCGCCGGCCGCCATCGAGTCAGCGCGGCGGGCGCGAATCGGCGCCCTGGGCGACCAGCTGCACATGCGCGGCCTCCGGGTGCACGTCGACCTCGACACTTGCCGGAACGGGTGCGCGCACGGGATGGGTCAGCTCGGTTTCCAGCCGCGGCGCCCCGGGCGCAGCGTCGGCGTCGCGCCAGGTCGGGTCGGGGATTTCCTGGAACACCTGCCTAAGCCGCGCGCCCCAGGCGTTGCGGATCATCTGCATGTACTGGTTGGCATGGTCGATCTGCACGAAGCGCGTCACGCGCATCGAGTCGATTTCGTAGACCAGCAGATCGAGCGGGAGCCCCACCGAGATGTTCGAGCGCAGCGTCGAGTCCATCGAGATCAGCGCGCACTTGGCCGCCTCGTCCAGGCCGGTGGACGGACTGATGACGCGGTCGACGATCGGCTTGCCGTACTTTGCCTCGCCGATCTGGAAATACGGGTTCTCCGGCGTCGCCTCGATGAAGTTGCCGGCCGAGTAGACGTGAAACAGCCTCAGGCCTTCGCCGCGGATCTGGCCGCCGAAGATGAAACTGCAGGTGAATTCGATGCCGGCGTCCTTGAGCGCCACCGCGTCGCGCGCGCGCACCTCGCGCACCGCCTCGCCGACCACGCGCACCGCCTCGAACATCGTCTTGGCGTTCCACAGGCTGTCGTCATGCGGTCCGGTGCGCTCGCAGACGATCTGCCGCACCGCCTGGGTGATCGCCAGGTTGCCGGCGGACAGCAGCACCATCAGCCGCTCGCCCGGATGCTCGAACACCGTCATCTTGCGGAAGGTCGATATCTGGTCGACCCCGGCGTTGGTGCGCGAGTCCGACAGGAACACCAGCCCGGCATTCAGCCGCATTGCCACGCAGTAGGTCATCGCCCGATCCGCCAGTCCCCCGAATGATGCGATTCTACGGAGGCGCCGGTTCAGCTGGCCGCCAGAGGCACCAGGAAGTCCTGGCTGATCCTTCCGCCGAGATCGTTGATGCGCTCGAGGAAGCCGGTCAGGTAGCCGTGCAGCCCCTTGTGCAGGATGTCCTCGATCCGGCCGTAGCGCAGTTCGGCGCGTAGCATGCCGGCCCGGCGCTCGGTCTCGCCCGAGCGGTTGTTGCGCACCATCTCGAGGTTGGTGCACACCTCGTTGACGCAGGCCGCAAGCGAGCGCGGCATGGCTTCGCGCAGGATCAGCAGCTCGGCCACCCGCTCCGGCGTGATCACGTCGCGGTAGACCTTGCGGTAGATCTCGAAGGCCGACACCGAGCGCAGCACCGCTGCCCAGTAGTAGAAGTCGCGCTGCTTGTGGCCGATGCCGTTGCCGCGCCCGGCCGGCAGCAGTTCCGTCGCCTCGCCGCTGTCGTGGAACTTCACGTCGACGATCCGCGCCGCGTTATCGGCGCGTTCGAGAAAGGTGCCGAGACGGATGAAGAAGAACGCCTCGTCCTTCAGCATGGTGCCGATGGTCACGCCGCGCGACACGTGCGAGCGGTATTTCACCCATTCGAAAAGCTGCTGCGGGTCGCGTTCGAGCAGCCCGTCACCGAGTTCGCGCAGCAGCTTCAGCCACGTGTCGTTGTGCGTCTCCCAAACCTCGGTCGTCAGCGAGCCGCGCACGGCGCGCGCGTTCTCGCGTGCCGCATGCATGCAGGAGAAGATCGACGACGGGTTGGTCGGGTCGCGCACCATGAAGTCGAGCACGTCGTGCGCGGTGAGCAGCGGGTACTTGGCGTCGAACGCTTCCTGCAGCTCCGAGATGCCCAGCATCGCCCGCCAGCCGCGCTCGGCTTCCTCGGCCGACTGCGGCAGCAGCGAGGTCGACATGTTGACGTCGAGCATGCGCGCGGTGTTCTCTGCGCGCTCGATGTAGCGCGCCATCCAGAACAGATGATCGGCGGTGCGGCTGAGCATCTAGCCCTCCAGCACCCAGGTGTCCTTGGTCCCGCCGCCCTGCGACGAGTTGACCACCAGCGAACCGTCGCGCAGCGCGACGCGCGTCAGCCCGCCGGGCACGATCGAGATCTGCTTGCCCGACAGCACGTACGGCCGCAGGTCGATGTGGCGGGGAGCGATACCGGAGTCGACGTAGGTCGGGCAGGTCGACAGCGCCAGTGTCGGCTGGGCGATGAAGTTGGCCGGATCCTGGCGGATCTTGGCGCGGAACGCCTCGACCTGTGCGGTCGTCGACGCCGGGCCGACCAGCATCCCGTAGCCGCCGGCGTTGTGCACTTCCTTGACCACCAGTTCCGGCAGCCGCGCCAGCGCCTGTTCCATCTCGTCGCGGTTGCGGCACTTGTAGGTCGGTACGTTGGCCAGCAGCGGCTTCTCGCCGAGATAGAACTCGATCATGTCCGGCACGTACGGATAGATCGACTTGTCGTCGGCGATGCCGGTGCCGATCGCGTTGGCCAGCGTCACCCGTCCGGCACGGTAGGCGGATAGCAGGCCGGGCACGCCGAGCGTCGAATCCGGCCGGAAAACGAGCGGATCGAGGAAGTCGTCGTCGACGCGCCGGTAAATGACGTCGACGCGCTGCGGCCCGCGCGTGGTGCGCGTGAACACCGCGTTGTCCTGCACGAACAGGTCCTGGCCTTCGACCAGTTCGACGCCCATCTGCTGCGCCAGGAACGCGTGCTCGAAATACGCCGAGTTGTACATGCCCGGCGTCAGCACCACCACCACCGGGTCCGAGACGCCTTGCGGCGCCACCGAGCGCAGGTTCTCCAGCAGCACGTCCGGGTAGTGCGCCACCGGTGCCACCTTGTTGCGTGCGAACAGGTCCGGGAAGAGCCGCATCATCATCTTGCGGTTCTCCAGCATGTACGACACGCCGCTGGGCACGCGCAGGTTGTCCTCCAGCACGTAGTACTCGCCCTCGCCGGCGCGGACGATGTCGATGCCGGCGATGTGCGAGTAGATGCCGCTGGCGACATCGATGCCGTGCATCTCGGGCCGGTACTGCGAATTCTTGAACACATGGTCGGCCGGCACCCGGCCCGCGCGGATGATGTCCTGCCCGTGGTAGACGTCGTACAGGAACATGTTCAGCGCACTGACGCGCTGGCGCAGGCCGGCTTCGAGCTGCTGCCACTCGCCCGCCGGAATGATTCGCGGGATGACGTCGAACGGGATCAGCCGCTCGGTGCCTGCCGCCTCGCCATACACGGCGAAGGTGATGCCGACGCGCCGGAAGACGAGGTCGGCCTCGGCGCGCTTGTTGGCCATCGTTTCCGGGCTCTGCGCGCCGAGCCAGGACTCGTAGCCCCGGTAATGCGGCCGGACCGTCCCCGCGGGCGTGTACATCTCGTCAAAGGCGGGGGTCATGGGGCAGCAACACGCAGGTTCAGGAGGTCCACGGCCAGTCTAACGGGCGGCCCCGAGGCGTCAGAACGGGCTCGCGGGCTCCGCCAGCACGCGGCCGGGATCCGGGGTCGAGTCGTCGTCTGCCGAAGCATCCTCCGGCGATGCACCAAGTCCGGGCCGGTTGTGCCAATAGCGGTGCGCAGACGCACGCCAGCGGTGCAGATCGACCGCACCGTCGTCTCGAAATCGCCACTGCGCCATCCCGGACTCATCACTACGCACTACATGCACGCCTCGTGCCATGTAGCGGGTGAGCACCTGCGCGTCGGGATGGCCGAAGCGGTTTCGATAGCCGGCCTGCGCGCT
>CAZSYX010000065.1:16601-18121 GCA_964610575.1 uncultured Burkholderiaceae bacterium | reverse complement strand
GCAGCTGCTCGCGTATCACACGGCAGTGGCGAGGGGCACGGATGTGGACAAGCCCCGCAATCTTGCGAAGTCGGTCACGGTCGAGTGACCGACTTTGCGCGGGGTTTGGGGAGGAACTCATGCGCCGCAGGCGCGTGAGTGGAGGCCACAAGCCAAGAGACCTGGCGAAGAGCGTCACCGTCGAGTGATGCGGCCGCTCCCGCGGTGAGTGTTATGGCTCTGCCAGCGCGCGGAAATCGATCATTCATGAAGTCTGCCGCCTAGCCTCGCTCCCAGTCCGCGGGATCGAATTCCAGGGACAGGCTATCGCGGCTGAAGGTCACGCGTTCGCGCCGCACGCGCGCGGCCCAGGTCTGCTGCATGGCCGGGCGCGGAAGCGAGAGGGCATCGACGTCGAAGACCGCGCCGCAGGGTCCTTGGGACGAGTCGCGGACCGACGCGTAGCGTATCCACTGGATGCCGCGCTGGCGGGCCGCCGCGGCCAACGCATGGCAGGCGGTGTAGTCGACCGGATCAAGCCAAAGCGCGCGGCTGCGGGACCATGGCGGGGCGGTCAGGTCGATCGACCGTCCTGTCACCCGCGCCTCGAACACCGTGAACTCGACGAGCAGGACCTGATCGCGCAACGCATCGCTGTCGGTCAGGAAGCGCCAGCGCCAGTAGCCGACCTCGGCGCAGGCCGTCGCGACTTGCTCGGCGCCGTACCAGACGCCAGCGTGGCCGGTTGGACGAAATCGGCTGGGCCACGGCGAAACGTAGCGGAAGGGCGTGCTGAGAAGGTATCCACGGGCGCCGGCGCTCTCGGGCAGCGGCGGCTTGCTCGCTTCAAGCATCTGCTCGAGCAGCGCCTGCTCGGCCGCGGTGTCCACGAGCCGCATCGTGGCGACCCGGTGCTGCGCCTCCACGGCGCGCCACAGGTTGACGCGACGCGTGGCCGCGGACTCGAACCAGCGAGCGCTCCAGCGGCTCAGAGCCGTGCCCTGGCGCTGTCGAGGTACGCCACCGTGTTCACCAGCCCGGTTGCAGTGGCGAGCAGGTCGACCGGACGGCCATTGAGGGAACGATTCCTGGACCGCAACCAGGCGTGTCGTTGCGCGGCGTCGCCGCCAACCAGCGCATCGAGCGATCGGTAGACCCGGACCAGCAGCAGGGCCAGTTCGCCTTCCTTCGAGGCGGGGTCGATGAGGCGGGTGCGCCCAGCCAGACGCGACACCGAGGATTCCGAGATGCCGAGGACGCGACCCAGTTCGACGTTGCTCAGTCCGAGCAGGTCGGCCGCCCGCAATGCGGCTTGCGTGAGCACGGCGTCCGCCTGGGCGGCGGCGGCGATCGCTGGCTTCATTTGACAGAAAATACCATTGAGACAGTCAACTGACAAGAACTGAACCGCCCCTCACCGGCGGGCGGTACCCGTCGGGCGAAGCCCGTTGTCCCCTGCGCCAGCGGCCATGAGCGAGCCTGTTGCTGCCGGGAGGAGATCGAGCCGTTCCGCCGAGCGACTCACTCTCCGGCTACATCCG
>CAZSYX010000065.1:0-16501 GCA_964610575.1 uncultured Burkholderiaceae bacterium | reverse complement strand
TGCCGGGAGGAGATCGAGCCGTTCCGCCGAGCGACTCACTCTCCGGCTACATCCGCGCTCGCGCGGACGACCTCGAGGCGGCAAGGCGCAATCGATCGAATCCGCGAGGTGGGATCTTGCAGTCCCCGGCGCTGTTCAGGGCGAGACCGCCGGCAGCCGCACAACCTCGAGTCGCGCCCGCCGCCAGGCATCGATGCCACCGTCCAGATGGCGCGCATCGACGCCGAGCGCCCGCAGCGCTGCCGCCAGCCCCTGGCTGATCTCGTGACCATAGGCGCAGTACACCGCCGCCGGCCGATCTTTCGGAACCTCGTCCTTCCAGTCCAGCCAGGCGGCCGGATCGAGCCACCGGCTGCCCGGGATCTCGTCGCCTTCCTCTTTGCGCCTGGAGCCACGCCGCACGTCCAGCAGCGTGAAGTCGAAGCCGGCGCGCTGCCACAGCGCCAGCTCGGGGATCGTCAAGGTGCTCATCGGTCGTCTCCTATCGCAACCACTGGATCGCCAGCCCCATCAACGCACTGCCCAGGATCACCTCGATCACCCCTCGCTTGAAGCGGAACAGTGCCGCGGCCGCCAGCAGGGCCACGGCTGCAGCCTGCCAGTCGAAGGTGCGGGCGGTCGCCTCCGGCCACAGCACGTGATAGCCGAAGAACAGCGCCAGGTTGACGATGACGCCGACCACGGCCGCGCTGATCGCGGTCAGGGGTGCGGTGAACTTCAGGTCGTCGTGCGTCGACTCGACCAGCGGCCCCCCGGCCAGGATGAAGACGAACGACGGCAGGAACGTGAACCAGGTGACCAGGCACGCGGCGATGGCGCCGGCAAGAAAGCGATGCTCCGCGCCCAGCAGCGCAGCCAGTTCGCTGCTCTGCCAGCCGCCGACGAAGCCGACGAAGGCCACCACCATGATCAGCGGCCCCGGTGTGGTCTCGCCAAGCGCCAGTCCGTCGATCATCTGCGTCGGCGTGAGCCACCCGTGGGTGATCACCGCGCCCTGGTACACGTACGGCAGCACGGCGTAAGCGCCGCCGAAGGTGAGCAGTGCCGCCTTGGTGAAGAACCAGCCCATCTGCGTGTAGGTGCCGTGCAGGCCGCCCCAGGCGGCAAGCAGCGCCATCGGCAGTGCCCAGAGGACGAGGCCAAGCCCGAGAACGCTCATCAACCTGACACGGCTGAACCGGGCGTGGATCGGGGTGGGCGTGTCGTCGTCGATCACGGCGGGACCGAACGACGCGTTCGATGCGCCGTGCGCGCCGCCCGCCTTGAACCGGCCCGGGGCAATCCGTCCACCGACGTAGCCGGTGACACCGGCGGCCAGGACGATCAGCGGGAACGGGACCTGCAAGGCGAAGATGGCGACGAAGGCGGCCCCGGCGATCGCCCACAGCCAGCTGTTCTTCAGCACCCGACCGCCAATGCGCCAGGCCGCGTGCAGGACGATGACCGTCACCGCCGGCTTGATGCCGTAGAACAGGCCTGCCACCAGCGGCGCGTTGCCGTAGGCCACGTAGATCCAGCTCAGGAAGATCAGCAGGAAGAGCGACGGCAGGACGAACAGCCCGCCGGCGACGATGCCGCCCCAGGTGCGGTGCATCAACCAGCCGATGTAGGTCGCGAGCTGCTGCGCCTCCGGCCCGGGCAGCAGCATGCAGTAGTTCAGCGCGTGCAGGAAGCGCTTCTCGCTGATCCAGCGTCGGCGCTCGACCAGCTCGGCATGCATGATCGCGATCTGCCCGGCCGGTCCGCCGAAGCTGATGAACCCCAGCTTCAGCCAGAAGCGGAGGGCTTCGCCGAAGCCGACCGCAGCGGGCCGTGTCGGCTCGGTGCTGTCGCTCACCCGGTCCGCTCCTTCTCGAAGGCGATGAACAGGCCTTCGAACACGCCCGCAGCCGCCTGCAGCAGCTGGTCGTCCTCCGGGATGGCTTCCCGCATGCCGGCGAGCACCCGCTCCACGCCGGCGGCTTCGGGGGGCCTGACTCCGCCGGCATCGAGGGCGTGCACGATCATGCCGAGGCGCTGCAGGGAAGAAGTCTCCAGGTCGAAGGCCGCCAGCAGGGTCTCGAAGGTCACGCGCGCGCCGACGTGCGTGAAGGTCGCGCCATCGAAGTCGAAACCGACGGCACGCTTGGGGCAGTCCGCCGGCGAGGCCAGCCAGACGAAGCGCGCCTGCGGGTCGATGAAGCGCCGGATCAGCCAGGCACTGGCCAGCCGGTCCACCCACGGGCGGGCGCGCGTGGCCCAGGTGCGGCCGCGGAAGCGCTGCCGGTCCTGCCGAAGAATCGCACCGGACACGGGTTGCGGCTCGCCCGGCGCCAGGGCCCGCTGCAGGGCTTCCTCCGTCGCCTGCAAGACCTGCGCCGCCTGGCGCTGCGCCTCACCGGGGAAGAAGTCGATGGCGACCAGTTGCTCGTATGCGCGACGAAGGCGCTGCACGTTGCGCGAAGCGTCGGGCGGGCTTGCGGCAGCGAGCGCGGCGCGCAGTCGCTGCGCTTCGATCAGCCAGGCCGCATAGCCCTCGCTGCGGTCGAACAGCGGACGGAGGTCTTCTTCGCACTGTGCACGGGTCCACAGCCGCGCCTGTCCTCCGCTGGCATTGACGTCGGCAGCCACGGTTTCCAGCGTCCGACGGTGCTCGTCAGCCGACGGCAAGGCGTAGACGCCGTCCCGCAGCACCGCGGCCCCCGCGCTCTTCAGGGCCCGCCAGGCGCGCATCCGCGCCGTGCCGTTGTCGGTGGGAAGCGACAGGATAAGTAACAAGTAAGACATATCTGTAATATATTCTACAAACGCGCTGTTGCAGCAAGCCCGCCGACGCGGGACGACGACCGCTTTGAGGCGCCCCACTTGGGCCCGAGTACGGCCAACTGCGGTCGCAGCGCCGAGTTTCGCAAGGGGCGAGTCGTACCAACAATGACCGCAGGCTCGGGCACCTGCATGTGCGCGCCGCCACCCAGGCGTTGGCACCGCGCGCCGAAGTGCGACGACAAGCGTGCGGAGCAGCCCATTGCCCGCTGAGAATCGACGCTTGACCCGCACCACCGACCCCACAACAATCAGGCCCGCTTGACTTGGTGATCGCTCGGCTGCCGGTGGCGAAATGGCTATTGGAAGGCGTGCTTCGTGGTCACCCACGTCGAAGTGAAGGAGCCGATGCCACGAACAGATCTCGTCAACAACCCGCGATAGACGAAGCCACAGCATGAATCCCATATTGATCGGCGTCATCGCGTTCGCATTTGCCTTCGGAGGCGTGCTGTTCGGAACATGGTTGCGCACCGCCTTGCCGAGACACCACCTCGAGGGCGAGTCCAAAGACGTGATCAAGCTCGGCATCGGGCTGATCGCCACGATGACCGCGCTTGTCCTCGGGCTCGTCACGGCCTCCGCCAAGAACTCGTTCGATGCAGTCGACGGCGCTGTCAAGGAGACGGCGGTGCAGCTGCTCGCCATGGATCGCGTCCTTGCGCGTTACGGCCCGGAGACCGGGGAGACCCGCAAGGGATTGAAGCAGGCGGTAGGCGAGCGCATCGACATGATCTGGCCAAACGATTCGTCCCGGCCCGCCAGCATCGATCCGACGACGGCGGGTATGGCAACCCGCGTCGAGGCGCTCGCCGATGCGATTCGTTCGCTCAAGCCGCACGACGAACTGCAGCGCGCCCTTCAGACCCGGGCGGTCGACCTGGCGGAAGGCCTGCTGCAAGCCCGGTGGCTGGCAATGGCCGGTACCGGGGCCAGCGTGCCGGTGCCGTTCCTCGTGGTCCTGTTGTTCTGGATCACGCTAACCTTCGCCGCCTTCGGAATGTTTGCGCCCAACCGCACGGCAATCACGGTCCTGTTCGTCTGCGCGCTGTCGATCGGCGGCGCCCTGTTCCTGGTACTGGAGATGGATGGGCCGTTCGACGGATTGCTCCGGGTCTCACCCGATCCGCTTCGATTCGCGTACACCCACATCAACCGCTAAGCGCGCGCCGCCGGATCGCTGGATAAGCGGTACCGGGCGGAACGTCTTGCAACGCCTGCTTTGCCTGATCGCGAAGTGCCGCTCAGGGTCGACAGCACGCGCTGCGAGTGACCGCTCAGGGAATGACTCTCCGACGGACTTCGCTCCGCCAAGGAGGTCGTCAGATTTCAACGGCTCATGCGGGCCGGCCCCGACGGACTCCACTTGTCGAATTCACACTACGATTTCAACGACGCCATCCTGCCCATATCACCGCCTTGCACCCGCTGACCTTTACCGCCGCTGACGGCGAACTGCTGCATGTCTGGCGCCACGGGGAATCCGGACCGGCCATCGTCTTCCTGCACGGCTGGACCGCCAGCCACCTCGAATGGTCGCCGTTCATCCACGACTTGGCAGCGCACTTCCGCGTGTTCCGCTGGGATGCCCGCGCCCACGGCGGCCACCCGGCGCGCACGTCGACGGTGGCTACCGCCGTGCGCATGGCGCGCGACCTGAATCAGATGATCGAGGTCTTCGATCTCGCCGGCGCCTGCTTCGTCGGCCATTCCATGGGAGCGCTCACACTGTGGCAGTACCTGCGCGACTTCGGAGCCGCCCGCATCGGCTCGCTGTGCATCATCGACCAGTCGCCCAAGCTCGTCACCGATGACCAATGGAAGCTCGGCATCTACGGCGACTTCGACGCCGCGCGCTCGGCGCGCTTCATCGCCGAACTGCGGGAAGACTTCGCCGAGGGCGTGCTGCGCCTCGCGGCCCACGGCCTGAACGACGCGGCGCGCGCCGGCTACGCCGCCAACGGCCGCGGCTGGCAGCGGGTGCGCGAGGCGCTGCGCGCCATTGCCCCGGAACCGCTCATCGCCTGCTGGCAAGACCTGGCGAGCCTCGACCTGCGCGGCGTACTGCCGGGCATCGACCGCCGCTGCCTGCTGATCTACGGCGGGCGCAGCAACTTCTACTCCTTGGAGACCGCACACTGGGTGCAAAGGCATACGCCCGGGGCCAGGCTCTCGATCCACGAGGAGGGCAACCACTCGCCCCACCTCATGGACCCGAAGCGCTTCGTCGCGGAACTCGCGGAATTCGTTGCGTCCGGCAGCACCGCGGCATGCGCGGGCGGGTGAGCAGACCTTCCGGGGCTTCAGCACAGACCGGCTTCAACCCGAAACCGTCTCAACGGACTGCGCGATTCGATTTCGTCGCCCTGCTCGACGAGTAGGGATGAGCATGAATTCGCTTCAGAATTCACTTATCCCTTACCACCGAGGTTGCTCTTCAGCGTCAAGTTCCGACATCTGCGTTGTCGACGTCGGGCAGCCGCTAGACTTGTCTGCCTGCCTCACGGGTCTTCCGCGATCCGTCTGCATCCGCTGACATGCACTGCAATTCCTGCTGGACCACCGCATGACGTGGTCGCTCGTTGCACGGGACCCCGCCACGGGCGCCTTCGGCATTGCCGTGGCCACCCGCTTCTTCGCGGTTGGAGCACTGTGCCCGCACGGTGACGGTGGTGTCGGCGCCCTTTGCACGCAGGCGCTTATGAACCCGACCTACGGGCCGCGCGGCCTGCGGCTGCTGCGCGAGGGCGTGCCCGCGCAGGCCGTGGTGGAGGTGCTCACGCAATCCGATCCCGGCCGCGCCGCGCGCCAGCTGCACGTGCAGGACGCCACCGGCCGCATCGCCGCCTGGACCGGCGAGTCCTGCGTGCCCTGGTGCGGTCACGCAATCCACGAGGGTCTTTCGGTCGCCGGCAACATGCTGACCGGCCCCGAGGTGATCGAGGAGACCGCGCGCGCCTTTGCTTCCGCGGTTGATCTTCCCTTCCCACGCCGGCTGATCGCCGCGCTGATGGCCGGCGAAGCGGCCGGCGGCGACAAGCGCGGCAGGCAATCGGCGGCGCTGAAGATCTACGGAGCCGAGGAGTACCCGGCGCTGGACCTGCGGGTCGACGACCACGCTGATCCGCTGGCCGAGCTGGCGCGGCTCGAGGCCGTGAGCCGGGAGCGCTTCGTGCACTTCGCGAAGTTCTTCGCCACCCGCAGCTCGCCCGGCGGCGTCTGGGACCGCGAATTCATCAACGCCGAGATCGAGCGCGCCACCGCGGCCAGATGAAACCCCTGCTCGACGTCGAGGAGCTGCGCGTGCTGTTCCGGACCGACCACGGTCCCGCGCGCGCGGTCGATGGCGTGAACTTCAGCCTCGCCGCCGGCGAGACGCTGTGCGTGGTCGGCGAGTCGGGCTGCGGCAAGAGCGTGACGGCGCTGGCGCTGATGGGGCTGCTGCCGCGCGCCTCGGCGCAGGTCAGCGGACGCATCGCCTTCGAGGGCCGGAGCCTCCTGGCGCTCGACCCTCGCTCGATGGCGGACCTGCGCGGCGACCGGCTGGCGATGATCTTCCAGGAGCCGATGACCTCGCTGAATCCGGCCTTCACGATCGGCTCGCAGCTTGGCGAAGTGCTGGTCCGCCATCGCGGCGCGAAACCGCACGAGGCGCGCGAGCAGGTGCTGCAGATGCTGCGGCATGTGCGCATCCCGGCGCCCGAGAAGCGGATCGACGAGTTCCCGCACCGGATGTCGGGCGGCATGCGCCAGCGCGTGATGATCGCCATGGCGCTGTTGTGCGGCCCGCGGCTCCTGATCGCCGACGAACCGACCACGGCGCTGGACGTCACGATCCAGGCGCAGGTGCTCGACCTGATCCGGGCGCTGCGCGCCGAGCTCGGCACCGCGGTCATGCTGATCACGCACGATCTTGGCGTCGTGGCCGAGATGGCGGACCGGGTGCTGGTGATGTACGCGGGGCAGGTGGTCGAGGAAGGACCGGTAGCAGCGATCTTCGCGATGCCGCAGCATCCCTACACGGTCGGCCTGATGGGTGCGATGCCGGCGCTGGCCGCGTCGCGCGCGCGGCTGGCCGCGATCGACGGCATGGTGCCCGCCGCCACGGCGATGCCCGAAGGCTGCCGCTTCGCCGCGCGCTGCCCCTTTGCCGACGCGCAGTGCGGCCGCGAGATGCCGCCGCTGCAGGATCTGGGCGGCGGCCGGCGCTCGCGCTGCTGGAGGGTGCCGCTCGAATCGCTCGCCGCTTCGCTGCCCGCGCTGGAGGCGGCGGCATGACTGCGGTGCTGGAGGTTCGCGATCTCGCCAAGCATTTCCCGGTGACGACCGGGCTGTTCGGGGGCGGCGCGGCGGTGGTCAAGGCCGTCGATGGGGTGTCGTTCGATGTGCATGCCGGCCAGACGATGGCCATCGTCGGCGAGTCGGGCTGCGGCAAGTCGACCGTCGCCCGGCTCGTGCTGCGCCTGATCGAGCCCACGGGCGGCACGGTGAAGCTCGAAGGGCGCGACATGGTGGGGCTGTCGCAGGCAGCGCTGCGCGCCGTGCGCGGGCGACTGCAGATCATCTTCCAGGACCCATACGGCTCTCTGAACCCGCGCATGACGGTCGGCGACATGCTGGCCGAGCCGCTGATGCTTCACGACGCGGTTCCCAAGTCGGCGCGGCGCGCGCGGGTCGCGGAACTGCTGTCGCTGGTGGGGCTGCGCCCGGAGTCGGCGCAGCGCTATCCGCACGAGTTCTCGGGCGGACAGCGGCAGCGGCTGGCCGTCGCGCGTGCGCTGGCGGCCGCACCAAGCGTCATCGTCTGCGACGAGCCGGTTTCCGCGCTCGACGTGTCGATCCAGGCACAGATCCTCAACCTGCTGGCCGACCTGCAGCGCCGCTTTGGCCTGGCTTACGTGTTCATCTCGCACGATCTGGCCGTGGTGCGGCAGATCGCCGACACGGTGGCAGTGATGTACCTGGGCCGCTTCGTCGAGACCGGGCCGGCGCAGCGCGTCTTCGAACGCCCGCGCCACCCCTACACGCGCGCGCTGCTGGCGGCCGTGCCGGTGCCGGTGCCGGGAGCGCGCACGCGCGACAATGTGGTCGGCGGTGATGTGCCGAGCCCGCTGGCGCCGCCGCCCGGCTGCCACTTCAACACGCGCTGCCCGCACGCGGTCGAGCGCTGTGGCACCGAAGTGCCGGTCCTGGGCACGACGGACGAGGGCGGTGCGGTGGCCTGCCATCGCTGGCGCGAACTGGATGCCCTGCCCGGGGGGGCGATGCGACGAATGCCGCACAACCCGGCCCTGGTGCGGCTGCAGGCGGCCTTCGCGGAGCGCGGCGCGGCCGGTTGATCGATTTTGCACACGCCGTGCACGTTGCACGGCAATTTTCGGAAAGGGGGCAGAGCAGATGAACCTCAGAAGCGGCAAGCCAACGGCGATCATCGCGGCGCTGATGCTGGGCCTTGGTCTGGCGGCCGGCGCGGCGCAGGGGCAGGGCACGCTGCGCATCGGCCTGGCCGAGGACCCGGACGTGCTCGATCCGACGCTGGCGCGCACCTATGTCGGGCGGATCGTGTTCGCGTCGATCTGCGACAAGCTGTTCGACATCGACGAGAAGCTGAACGTGGTGCCGCAGCTGGCGCTGTCGCACCAGGTGTCGGCGGACGGCAAGG
Organism: uncultured Burkholderiaceae bacterium; assembly: GCA_964610575.1. Classification (GTDB taxonomy): domain Bacteria; phylum Pseudomonadota; class Gammaproteobacteria; order Burkholderiales; family Burkholderiaceae_F; genus JADJWR01. Next base: position 8,037 of record CAZSYX010000065.1, on the reverse strand, counting down.
CGGTGACGATCAAGCTGCGTCCGGGCGTGAAGTTCCACGACGGCGAACCGTTCAATGCCGAGGCGGCGAAGTTCAGCCTCGACCGGCACCTGACCATGCAGGGTTCGTTCCGGCGGGCCGAGATCGCGCAGGTCGACAGGGTCGAGGTGGTCGACCCGATGACGATCCGCCTGCAGCTGAAGTCGCCGTTCTCGCCGCTGATCGCGCAGCTGACCGACCGCGCCGGCATGATGGTCTCGCCCAAGGCGGCGAAGGCGCTCGGCGACAAGTTCGGCACCGCGCCGGTGTGCGCGGGACCGTACCGGTTCGTCGAGCGGGTGCCGCAGGACCGCATCGTGGTCGAGCGCTTCAAGGACTATTGGGACGCCAAGCGGGTGAAGATCGATCGCGTCGTCTACCGGCCGATCCAGGACTCGACCGTGCGGCTGGCGAATCTCAAGTCCGGCCAGCTCGACCTGCTCGAGCGGATGCTCGCCACCGACGTCGAGGAGGTGAAGAAGGACGCGAAGCTGCGCCTGGCCACCGGCACCGAGCTCGGCTACCAGGGGCTGACGATCAACCTCGCCAACGGCGAGAAGGCCAACACCCCGCTCGGCAAGAACCCGAAAGTGCGGCAGGCGTTCGAGTTGGCGCTCGACCGCGAGACGATCAACAAGGTCGTCTTCAACGGTCTGCACAAGGTCGACAACCAGTGGGTGCCGCCGGCCAGCCCCTATCACATGGACAAGTTCCCGACGCCCAGGCGCGACGTGGCGAAGGCGCGCGCGGCTCTGAAGGAGGCGGGCGTGGCCACGCCGGTGGCGATCGACTTCATGGTGCCGAACAACCCGGAAAGCCGGGCGGTGGCCGAGGTGATGCAGGCGATGACCGCCGAGGCCGGCTTCGACCTGAAGATCCGCGTCACCGAGTTCGCCACCTCGCTGAACGAGGCGGAAAAGGGCAACTTCAACCTCTATTTTCTGGCGTGGAGCGGCCGCACCGACCCGGACGGCAACATCTTCTCGTTCGCCTCCTGCAATGGCCCGCTGAACTACGGCAAGTACTGCGACCCGAAGGTCGACGAACTGCTGACGCAGGCGCGCACCGCCACCACGCTGTCGGTGCGCAAGACGCTGTACGAGCAGGCGGCCGCCGAGATCCTGCCCAGGGGTGGCGTCATCTACCTGTACCACCGCACGCTGCTGTTCGCGCACAGTCCGAAGCTGCAGGGCTTCAAGGTGATGCCCGACGGCCTGATCCGCGTGACCGACCTGCAACTGCAGTGATGCTCGTGGCTCGTCGCGGCTGGGGTGCGGCCACGTGCTGAAGTTCCTGCCGAAGCGGCTGCTGCAGCTGGTGCCGACACTGTTCCTGGTGTCGGTGATCATCTTCAGCCTGCAGCAGCTGCTGCCCGGCGATCCGGCGCTGGTGATGGCCGGCGAGGAGCGCGACCCGGCCGTCATCGAGCAGATCCGCAAGCAGTACCGGCTCGACCAGCCGCTGCCCATCCAGTACGTCCATTGGGTCGGCAACGTGCTCACCGGCAACCTCGGCGAGTCGATGCGCATCAAGCAGCCGGTGGCGGAACTGATCGCCGCCAAGCTGCCGGTCACCGTGCAGCTGGCGACGATGGCCATGCTGTTCGCGCTGGCCATTGGCATTCCCGCCGGCATCCTGTCCGCGGTGAAGAAGGGCAGCGCCTGGGACGTCGGCGCCAACGTGTTCGCGCTGTGGGGGCTGTCCACGCCGAACTTCTGGCTCGGCATCATGCTGATCTTCCTGTTCTCGGTGAAGCTCGGCTGGCTGCCGGCCTCCGGCTTCGTCAGTCCGTTCGAGGACTGGCGGCAGTCGCTCGCCGCCACGGTGATGCCGGCCTTCGTGCTCGGCAATGCGATCGCTGCGGTGCTGATGCGGCACATGCGCTCGGCGATGCTGCAGGCGATGGGCAGCGACTACGTGCGCACCGCGCGCGCCAAGGGCCTGGTCGAGAAGACGGTGATCCTCAAGCACGCGCTGCGCAACGCGCTCACCCCGGTGATCACGCTCGGCGCGCTGGAGTTCGGCACGCTGCTGTCGGGCGCGGTGCTGACCGAGCAGGTGTTCTCGATCCCCGGTTTCGGCAAGCTGATCGTCGACGCGGTGTTCAACCGCGACTACGCGGTGGTGCAGGGGGTGGTGCTGGTCACCGCCACCGTCTACATCCTGCTCAACCTGCTGGCCGACGTGCTGTACGTGCTGGTCAACCCGCGGCTGAGGGACTGAACGATGGCGGCCGTTGCAGCGCCGATGGACGCGCCGGTCGCGGCGCACGACAGCCCGGCGCGGCGGGCGCTGCGCCGGCTGCTGGCGCGGCGCACGGCGGTCTTCGGCCTCGTGGTCGTCGTGCTGATGGCGCTGTTCGCCGTCTTCGCGCCATGGATCGCGCCGTTCGATCCGCTGGCGACCAGCTTCGCCATGGTGCGCAAGGCGCCGAGCGGCGCCAACTGGTTCGGCACCGACGAGGTCGGCCGCGACCTGTTCTCGCGCGTGCTCTGGGGCGGGCGCGCGTCGCTGGCGGCCGGCGTCATCTCGGTGACGATCGCGGTCGGCGTCGGCGTGCCGCTCGGCATGCTGGCCGGCTACGTCGGCGGCGCCGTCGATGCGGTGGTGAGCCGCATCACCGACGCGATGCTGGCGATTCCGTTCCTGATCCTGGCGATCGCGCTGGCCGCCTTCCTGGGGCCCAGCCTGGGCAACGCGATGATCGCCATCGGCATCACCGCCACCCCGATCTTCGTCCGGCTGGCGCGCGGACAGGTGCTGGCGGTGCGGGCCGAGGACTACGTCGAGGCGGCGCGCGCCGTCGGCAACGCGCCGGCGCGCATCCTGCTGCGGCACATCCTGCCCAACATCCTGCCGCCGGTGATCGTGCAGGCGACGCTGGCGATCGCGGCGGCGATCATCGCCGAGGCCAGCCTGTCGTTCCTCGGCCTGGGGCAGCAGCCGCCGGCGCCCAGCTGGGGCTCGATGCTGAACACGGCGCAGCGGTTCCTCACCCAGGCGCCGTGGATGGCCGTCTTCCCGGGACTGGCGATCTTCGTCACGGTGCTGGCCTTCAACCTGCTCGGCGACGGCCTGCGCGACGCGCTCGATCCGAAGAGCTAAGAGCTGAGAGCACGACATGGCCGACATCAAGGCACTGGTTTTCGATGTTTTCGGCACGGTGGTCGATTGGCGCGAAGGGGTTGCGCGCGATCTCCGGGCTTTCTTCGACCTGCATGGTGCAAGCGGGGTGGACGCCTATGCAGTGGCCGACGCCTGGCGCAAGCGCTACCAGCCCGCGATGGAGGAGTGCCGGTCGGGCCGCCGGCCTTTCACGCGGCTCGACGTGCTGCACCGGGAGAACCTCGATGCGGTGTTGCTGGAAGCGGGGCTGGACCTCACGGCAATAGCAGCCGACGAGCTGGACGAACTGAACCGCGCCTGGCATCGGCTCGACCCGTGGCCGGATGCCATCGATGGATTGAAGCGGCTGAAGACCAGGTACATCGTCGCGCCGCTTTCCAACGGCAACGTTGCGCTGCTGCTGAACATGGCCAGGCGCGCGGGGCTGCCGTGGGACGCGATCCTCGGCGCGGAAGTGGCGAACGCCTACAAGCCGCAACCGGCGGCGTATCTGCGCACCGCCGGCATCCTCGGATTGCAGCCCGGCGAGGTGTGCCTGGTCGCCGCCCACAACTCCGACCTCGCGGCGGCGCGGGCATGTGGCCTGCAGACGGCCTTCGTGCTGCGGCCTCGCGAGCATGGGCCGAAGCAGGCGACGGATCTGAAGCCCGAAGGACCGTGGGACATCGTCGCCTCGGACTTCCTCGACCTCGCGACCCGGCTCGGCTGTTGACGCCGCCCGGATCCGTCCAGGCGGGCCTCCCGCCCGCCGCCGTATCCTTGCAGTCATGTACGCGCAGCATTTCGGCCTGAAGCAGGCGCCGTTCTCGATCGCGCCGGATCCCCGCTACCTCTTCATGAGCGAGCGGCACCGCGAGGCGCTGGCGCACCTGCTCTATGGCGTCCGCGGTGGCGAGGGCGGATTCGTCGTGCTCACCGGCGAGATCGGCGCGGGCAAGACGACGGTCTGCCGCTGCTTCCTCGAGCAGATCCCCGAGGGCTGCAACGTCGCCTACATCTTCAATCCCAAGCTGACGGTCGAGGAACTGCTGCGGACGATCTGCGCCGAGTTCCACATCGCCGCGGCACATGACGGGCCGGGAGTGGCGACGGTCAAGGACTACGTCGATGCGCTGAACGTGTACCTGCTGCGCACGCACGCGGCCGGGCAGAACTGCGTGCTGATCATCGACGAGGCGCAGAACCTGTCGGCGGACGTGCTCGAGCAATTGCGGCTGCTGACCAACCTCGAGACCAGCGAACGCAAGCTGCTGCAGATCGTGCTGATCGGCCAGCCCGAGTTGCGCATGCTGCTGGCCCGGCCGGAGATGCAGCAGCTCGCGCAGCGCGTCATCGCCCGCTACCACCTCGACGCACTCGGCGAGGCGGAGACGGCGAAGTACGTCGGCCACCGGCTGTCGATCGCCGGCCTGAACGGCCCGGTGCCGTTCGACCGCGGCGCGATGCGGCGCATCTACCGGCATTCGCGAGGCGTGCCCCGGCGCATCAACCTGCTCTGCGATCGCGCGCTGCTCGGCGCCTACGCCAGGGGCAGCGCCCGCGTCGACGCGGGAACCGTCGACGCCGCGGCGAAGGAGGTCTTCGACCCGCCGAAGCCGGCCGCGAGGGAGCGCACGGGGCTGCAGCGGGCGGCATTGATCGGACTCGGGCTGCTGGCGGGCGCCGGGCTCGTTGGCGCCGCGGTGCTGGCGCTCGATCTCAGCGGGCGCAGCACGACGAAGGTCGATGCCGCGACGGTGGCTGGCGTTGCCCCCGCCGCGCAGGCCGCGGCGCCGCAGGCGGCGAGCCCGGTTCCGGCGCCGTCCGGCGATGTGGCGCCGGCCCCGGTCGAAGCGACACCGGCACTCAAGGACGTGCCGCCGGGGGCGCCGCCGTTCGATCTGGCGGCAGGCTTCGAGTCGCTGGTCGGCGCCGAGAACGAGGCGTGGCGCGAACTGGCGGGCGTGTGGAAGATCGACGTCGGCAACGCAGACCCGTGCCTGGCTGCACGCAAGTACCAGGTGCAATGCTTCCGCACTGCGAAGAGCACGCTGGCATTGATCCGGCAACTGGACCGCCCCGGCGTTCTCACCCTGCGCGACGCCTACAACCGCGCCGCCTACGTGATGCTCGGCGGGCTGTCGGGCGACGCTGCCATCGTGCTCATCGACGGCGCGGCGCGCTCGGTGCCGCTGCTCGCGCTGGCCGACTACTGGCGGGGCGAGTTCGCGACGTTCTGGCGCGCGCCCCCCGATTACGCCGGCGCCATCGTCGACCGCCGTTCGGGGCCGACGGCCAACTGGCTCGCGCTGCAGCTGGCCGCCGCCCGCGGCGACTCGCGGCCGATCGGCGCGCAGTTCGACGACGCGGCGCTCAAGGGATGGATCCATACCTTCCAGCTGACGCAGGGGTTGCCGTCGGATGGCGTGGCCGGCCCCGTCACGCTGATGCAGTTGAACCGGGTGGTCGGCATCGACGAGCCGCGCCTGCAGGCGGAGAACTAGCACCTTGTCTCTGATCCTCGACGCCCTTCGCCGGGCCGACTCCGAGCGCGAACGCGAGCGCGGCGCGGTGCCCGGCCTGCACGCGCAGCAGGTCGCAGTCGCGCCGGAGGTGCGGCCGCACGCGGGCATGCCGCCTTGGCTGCGGATCGTGATCGCCGCGGCACTGGCGCTGCTGGTTGCGCTGGTCGCCTGGTTCATGGCCCGCGGCGGCATGCCGCAGCAGATCGCCGCCCCGGCAGTGGCGCAGCCGCCAGTGGTGTCCGCGCCCGCGGTGCCGCCTGCGGCTGCGACCACATCACCGCCGGCCAACGTTGCCGCTGCGACGCCACCCGCCGCGGTGGCTGCCGCATCCCCGTCGCCGCCGGCGAGTGCCGCCGAAGCGCAACCGGTGGCCGAACCCGCGCCCTGGCCTTCGCCGGACGGCAGCCGCAAGGCGCCGACGGCCGAGGTCGCGTCGGCAGCCGCCGCGCGCGCGCCAGACGCGAAGGCGTTGCGGCCCGCCAATGCGGCGCCGGTCGAAGCGCCCGTCACGCCGCGCGAAGGACTGCCGGAGAACATCCGCGCGCAGTTGCCGCCGTTGGCCGTCGGCGGGTCGATCTACTCGGCGAACGCGCCCGACCGCTCGGTCATCATCGACGGCCGCATCCTGCGCGAGAACGATCGCCTCACCGCCGACCTGACGCTGGAGCAGATCCGGCCCAAGTCCGCCGTGCTTCGATTCAAGGGCCATCGCTTCGAGATCGGCTTCTAGCGTCGGCGGCGCCTTTCGCGGCGTGTGCTGGGCCCGGCCGACGCTCAGAACGACATCGCCCCCGCGCGCCAGCCGAACCACAAGGCGGTGATCGCCAGCGTGGCAATGGTCACCGGCACACCGGTGCGCAGGTGGCGGCGCCAGTCGATGGCGATGCCCTGCCTGCGCGCGGCGTCGACGACGATGATGTTGGCGATCGAGCCGACGATCAGCAGGTTGCCGGCCAGCGTGCTGACCAGCGCCAGCATCGGGCCGGAGAATGGTTCCGTCGCGGCGGGCAGCAGCAGCATCACCGCCGGCACGTTCGACACCACGTTCGACAGCACCAGCGCCGCGGCGAACAGCGGCCCCGGCACGACCGCCTCGAGGAAGTAACCGCCGAAGGGCAGCTTCAGCACCTCGCCGATCAGCATGTTCTGCGGGTTGCCGATCAGCGTTGCCGCCGAGCCGATATTGGCCGCGCAGGCGAGCGCGAGCAGGAACGGCACCGGGTCGAGCCCGCGGCGAAGGCAGGCATCGGCGAGCACCGGCGCCACTGCCATGCAGACGACATCGTTGCTGGAAAGGAAGAGAGCAGGAGAAGTGTCGGCAGGTGGATCGACGCGGCGGCCTGCTCCGGCGTCAGGTCGCCGATGGCGACGATCGCGATCGCGCCGAGCAGCGCCACGCCGGTGCGGTCGAGCTGCAGAAAAGGCAGGCCACCGAGGATCATGCCCAGGTAGACGATGGCGAAGACGGCGACGACGGTGGCGGTCATGTGGCCGGAGGTCCGCGCGAGCGACGGCGAATTGTGCGTCAGCAACGACGTGGCGCGTGCGTGGCGGCACGGGCGCCGGCGCCTGCGCCGCAGTGGTACAACTGCGCCTCGACATCCAATCGCCTGCGCAACCCAATGAGCCTGGACACCGCCCGTGGCGTGTACGTGATCGCGCCGACGCCGTTCCATGACGACGGCGGCGTCGACGACGCGTCGATCGACCGCATGACCGACTTCTTCCGCGCCGCCGGCGCCACCGGCATCACCGTGCTCGGCCAGATGGGCGAGGCGCCGAAGCTCGACGCCGCCGAGGCACTGGCGATCGCCGCGCGCGTGATCAGGCGCGCCGGCATGCCGGTCGTCGTCGGCGTCACCGCGCCGGGCTTTGCCGCCATGCGCGCGTTGTCGCGCGACGCGATGGACGCCGGCGCGGCCGGCGTGATGATCGCGCCGCCGAACACGCTGCGCACCGACGAGCAGATCGTCGGCTACTACCGGCAGGCCGCGGAAGCGATCGGCGCCGATGTGCCGTTCGTGATCCAGGACTATCCGCTGACCTTCTCGGTGCAGATGACGCCGGCGGTGATCCGCCGCATCGTGCAGGACAACCCGTCGTGCGTGATGCTCAAGCACGAGGACTGGCCGGGGCTCGACAAGATCTCGGCGCTGCGCGGCTTCGAGCGCGACGGCTCGATGCGGCACATCTCGATCCTCTGCGGCAACGGCGGCCTGTTCCTCGACTTCGAGATGGAGCGTGGCGCTGATGGCGCGATGACCGGCTATTGTTTTCCCGACATGCTGGCCGACGTGGTGCGGCTGTCGGCGCAAGGCAAGCGCGATGCGGCGCACGACCTGTTCGACGCGCACCTGCCGCTGATCCGCTACGAGCAGCAGCAGGGCGT
>CAZSYX010000064.1:0-18892 GCA_964610575.1 uncultured Burkholderiaceae bacterium | reverse complement strand
AGGCCTGCTTCGCCGCCGGCTACGAAGAACTGACGCTGGTGCTGTGCGGCCGGCGACAGGCACGTATCGCCCGACTGCGCCGCGGCGATTCATGGCGACTCTGGCGCCGCGCGCCGCTGGCACCGCTGTTTGCCGAGGACCCATGACGCAACTGGTTCGCCGCCTGTTCGACGCCGATGCCGCACGGCGGCTGGCGGCCGAGGGCATCGCCCCGCCGCTGGCACGCGTGCTTGCCGCGCGCGGCATCAGCAGCGTGCGCGAACTCGAGCTGCCGGCGCGCGACCTGATCCCGCCGCTGCAGCTTTCGCACGTGTCCGACGCGGCGAAGCTGCTCGCCGATCGAATCGAGGCGGGCGCCCGATTGCTGATCGTCGCCGACTACGACTGCGACGGCGCCACCGCCTGCGCCGTCGGCCTGCGCGGCCTGCGCATGATGGGGGCCAGCGTCGACTACCTGGTGCCCAACCGCTTCGACTACGGTTACGGGCTGACGCCGGAGATCGTCGATCTCGCTGCAGCCGCCGCCTCCGGCCGCCCGGACCTGCTGATCACGGTCGACAACGGCATCGCCAGTGTGGCCGGCGTGGCGCGCGCGCGCGCGCTCGGCATCGAGGTGCTGATCACCGACCACCACCTGCCGGGCGAGCGGCTGCCGGACGCGGCGGTGATCGTCAATCCCAACCAGCGCGGCTGCGGCTTTCCGAGCAAGAACCTGGCCGGCGTCGGCGTCATGTTCTACGTGCTGCTGGCGCTGCGCGCCGAGTTGCGCGCGCGCGGCCGCTACAGCGAGGCGACGCAGCCGCGCCTCAATACGCTGCTCGACCTGGTGGCGCTCGGCACGGTGGCCGACGTGGTGCCGCTGGACCGTAACAACCGCATCCTCGTCGCCGCCGGCCTGGAACGCATCCGCAACGGACAGGCAGCGGCAGGCATCGCGGCGCTATTCCAGGTGGCCGGACGCAGCGCGCGCACGGCGCGCGCCACCGACCTCGGCTTCACCATCGGCCCGCGCATCAATGCGGCGGGGCGACTGACCGACATGACGGTCGGCATCGAGTGCCTGCTCACCGACGACCCCACTCGCGCGCTCGAGCTCGCCCGCCAGCTCGACGAACTGAACCGCGAGCGGCGTGCGATCGAGGCAGACATGCAGGTCGACGCACTGGCCGAGCTCGACGACACCGATCTCGGCGGCCGCCGCACGATCACGCTGTTCAACGAAGGCTGGCACCAGGGCGTGGTCGGGCTGGTGGCCTCGCGCGTGAAGGAGCGCCATCACCGGCCGACGATCGCCTTCGCCCGCGCCGACGAGCGCAGCCTGCGTGGCTCGGGCCGTTCGATCGAGGGCGTGCACCTGCGCGACGTGCTCGACCTGGTGACCAAGGCGGCACCGACGATGATCGAGAAATTCGGCGGCCACGCGATGGCAGCGGGACTTACGCTCGCCGCCGAGCACTACGAGGGCTTCGGGGAGGCGTTCGAGGCCGCGACGCGCGCGAGCAGCGACGCCGAGCTGTTCGCCCGCCGCGTCGCCACCGACGGCCCGCTATTGCCTTCCGAAATCAGCCTTGCCTTGACCGAGGCGCTCGACCGCCAGATCTGGGGCCAGGGCTTCGCCCCGCCGCTGTTCGACAACGAGTTCGCGGTGGTCGAGCAGCGGCTGGTCAAGGAAGCACACCTGAAGCTCACGCTCGAAATCGACGGAAAGCGCTTCCCGGCGATCTGGTTCCGCCGTACGCAGCCGCTGCCCACCCGCGTGCGGCTGGCCTATCGCCCCGCCGCCGACGAGTACCAGGGAAGCCGCCGCGTCAGCCTCCACATCGAGCACGCAGCGCTGGCCTGAGCCGGACCACCTCGCTTCCGGCCGGCGCGCGCCTTCGCACGAAGCACTTATCATCATGTGGCCGACGAGTCGATCCATTCCGCACCAAGACCTCGCGGACCGCGTGCAAGCACCCACCTGGAACCCACCATGAAGATCCGCACAACTTCTGCGGCGCTGGCCACCCTCGCGCTAGTCGCTTTCGCCGCGCAGGCACAGACCACTCTCGCCGCGCCCGCCACGCCGGCCGCGCCGGCCGCTGCACCCGCGCCATCCGCGGCCACCCCGGCGCCGGCGAGTGCTGCCGGCGTAGAGACCGGGCTGGCCGCCGTCTACAGCGACAAGCTGCACGGCCGCAAGACGGCGAGCGGGCAGGTCTACGACCGCAACAAGCTCACCACCGCTCATAAGACGCTGCCCTTCGGAACCAAGGTCAAGGTCACCAACGTGAAGAACGACAAGAGCGTCGTCCTGCTTGTCAATGACCGCGGTCCGACGCAGGCCGGCCGGGTGCTGGACGTCTCGCCGGCCGCAGCCAAGGCGCTGGGCATCTCGGCCCGCGGCATGGCCGAGGTCCGCGTCGAAGTTGCCGAGGCGGCACCTGCCAAGAAGTAGTCCGGCGCCCTTGGCGCCTCCACCCCGTACACACGAAAGTTGACCGACGAAGTCCGGCGCTCGCCTGCGGCGCCGGACTCCAACGCGAAAGTCGGCATTTCGACGGCGCATTCCCGGTGCTCGCCGCCCATCGCGGCCGAGGGTCGCTGTGCGCGGTACCTATAATCCGCGCTCTTTGCGAATGCGAGATTTCCATGGAAGCGGAACGCATCAATGCGCTGGCAGCCACCATCGCCGACCTGAACAACCGGCTTGGCGACCTGCGGAGGTATCTTTGACGTCGAGGCCAAGGAGCGTCGACTGACCGAAGTCACCCGCGCGCTGGAAGACCCCGGCGTGTGGAACGACCCCAAGCGGGCGCAGGAACTCGGCCGCGAGAAGAAACTGCTCGACGACGTGGTCGGCCGGCTGCACAAGCTGACCGCGGGGCTGGCCGACGCGCAGGAACTGTTCGACATGGCGCGCACGGACGACGACGACGCGACGCTCGCGGCGATCGAGGCCGACGCCGGCAAGCTCGGCAAGGAAGTCGCCGACCTCGAGTTCCAGCGGATGTTCAGCAATCCGCTCGACCCCAACAACTGCTTCATCGAGATCCAGGCCGGCGCCGGCGGCACCGAGGCGCAGGACTGGTGCGCCATGCTCGAACGCATGTACCTGCGCTATTCCGAGCGCAAGGACTTCAAGCCGGAACTGCTCGAGGAGACCGAGGGTGAGGTGGCGGGACTGAAGAGCGCGACGATCAAGGTCAGCGGGCCCTACGCCTTCGGCACGCTGCGCACCGAGACCGGCGTGCACCGGCTGGTTCGCAAGTCGCCGTTCGATTCGAACGCCCGCCGGCACACGTCGTTCGCCAGTGTGTTCGTCTACCCGGAAGTCGACGAATCGATCGAGGTCGAGATCAACCCGGCCGACCTGCGCATCGACGTGTACCGCGCCAGCGGCGCCGGCGGGCAGCACGTCAACAAGACCGAGTCCGCGGTGCGCATCACGCACCTGCCGACCAATATCGTCGTGCAGAGCCAGAACGACCGCAGCCAGCACCGCAACCGCGCCGAGGCAATGGCGATGCTCAAGTCAAAGCTGTTCGAACTGGAGATGCGCAAGCGGATGGCCGAGCAGGCCAAGCTGGAGGACTCCAAGACCGACATCGGCTGGGGCCACCAGATCCGCAGCTACGTGCTCGACCAGTCGCGGATCAAGGACCTGCGGACCAACGTCGAGATCGGCAACACGCAGGCGGTGCTCGACGGCGACCTCGATCCGTTCATCGAGGCGAGCCTGAAGCAGGGCGTGTGAAGCAGCGCCGCCTGCTCATGACCAGGGCTCCCTCTCACCTCGCTGCCTGACGACCATGGAACTTGTCATCCTCACCGGCGCATCGCGCGGGCTCGGCCGCGCGATGGCCGAACGAATGCTCGCCGCCGACCGCCAGCTGCTGACCATCTCGCGCCGGCCCGATGCCTCGCTGCAGACCGAGGCCGCCGAGCGCGGCGCGCCGCTCGAGCAGTGGGCGCTCGACCTGGCACACGACATCGGCGTCGCGGCGCGGCTCGAAGCGTGGCTGCGCAAGCAGGACGCGGCGCGCTTCAGCGCCGCGACGCTGATCAACAACGCCGCGCTGCTCGGCCCGGCAGGACCGCTGCACGATGCCGACGCCGAGTCCATCGCCGCTGCGCTGCGCGTCGGGCTGGAAGCACCGGCGCTGCTCTCGGCGGCCTTTCTTCGCGCCACCGACGGCTGGCGCGCCGCGCGCAAGGTGCTGAACATTTCCTCCGGCGCCGGCCGCACCGCCATCGCCGGCTCGGCGATCTACTGCGCCGCCAAGGCCGGGCTCGACCACCTCTCGCGCGTGCTCGCCGCTGACGAGGCACTGCGACCCCATGGCGCCAAGGTGGTCTCGCTGGCGCCGGGCATCATCGACACCGACATGCAGGCAGAGCTTCGCAGCGCCGATCCGGTTCGCTTCGTCAGCCAGCCACGCTTCCTGGCGATGAAGACCTCCGGTCAGTTGGCGACTGCCGACGCCGCCGCCGCGCGCGTGCTCGCCTATCTGGTGCGTCCCGACTTCGGCGCCAATCCGGTCGCCGACGTGCGCGACACCTGAAGAAGAAGACCCGCCATGAGCGATCAAGAAAGCCACGCACCGCAGGACGACAACCAGATCATCGCCGAGCGACGCGCCAAGCTCGCTCGGCTGCGCGAGGGCGGCCCGGCGTTTCCGAACGACTTCACGCGCACGCACCACGCCGGCGACCTGCAGGCGAAGTACGGCGCGCTCGACCGCGACGAGATCGCCGCCGCCAACGTCACGGTGAAGCTCGCCGGCCGCATGATGCTCAAGCGGGTGATGGGCAAGGCGAGTTTCGCCACCGTGGCCGACGGCTCGGGCCGCATCCAGTTCTACGTCACGCCGGAGGACGTCGGTGCCGAGGTCTACGAGGCCTTCAAGCACTGGGACATCGGCGACATCCTCGCCGCCGAAGGGCTGCTGTTCAGGACCCAGAAAGGCGAGTTGTCCGTTCGCTGTCGCGGCCTGCGGCTGCTGGTGAAGTCGCTGCGCCCGCTGCCGGACAAGTTCCACGGCCTGGAAGACCGCGAGCTGCGCTACCGGCAGCGCTACGTCGACCTGATCATGAACGAGGAGACGCGGCAGGCGTTCGCAATCCGCAGCCGCGCGATCGCGGCGATGCGCGCGTTCATGGTCGAGCAGGGATTCCTCGAGGTCGAGACGCCGATGCTGCAGGTGATCCCCGGCGGCGCGGCGGCCAAGCCCTTCGTCACCCACCATAACGCGCTCGACATCGACATGTTCCTGCGCATCGCGCCGGAGCTGTTCCTGAAACGGCTCGTGGTCGGCGGTTTCGAGCGCGTGTTCGAAATCAACCGCAACTTTCGCAACGAAGGCCTGAGCCCGCGCCACAACCCCGAGTTCACGATGATGGAGTTCTACGCCGCCTACCACGAGGTGCGCTGGATGATGGACTTCACCGAGCAGCTGCTGCGCGAGACCGCGGTGCGCGCCACCGGCTCGGCGGTGCTCGCCTACCAGGGCGGGCAGATCGACCTCGGCCAGCCGTTCGCGCGGCTCACCATCGTCGAGGCGGTGCGGCAGCACGCGCCGCGCTACGCCGACGCACAACTGGCCGACCGCGACTTCCTGCACCGCGAACTGCGCGGCATGGGCAGCACGCACGCCGAGGAAGCGGGCCTCGGCGCGCTGCAGCTGGCGCTGTTCGAGGAAGTGGCGGAGAGCAAGCTCATGCAGCCGACCTACATCGTCGACTACCCGGTCGAGGTGTCGCCGCTGGCGCGCGCCTCGGACGCGCAGCCTGGCGTGACCGAGCGTTTCGAGCTGTTCATCGCCGGCCGTGAGATGGCCAACGGCTTCTCGGAGCTGAACGACCCCGAGGACCAGGCCGCCCGCTTCATGGAGCAGGTGAGAGCACGCCAGGCGGGTGACGAGGAGGCGATGTACTACGACGCCGACTACGTCCGTGCGCTCGAGTACGGCATGCCGCCGACGGCCGGCTGCGGCGTCGGCGTCGACCGCTTCATCATGCTGCTCACCGATGCGGCGAGCATCCGCGACGTGATCCTGTTCCCGCACATGCGGCCAGAAGAACGGGCGTGAGCCGTGCCGACCCTGTGCGGATGCGGTTGACCGAAGCGGCGCGCCTCGCCGCGCTGCAGGCGCGGTTGCTGGCGCGGGCGCAGCAGCCCGCGCCGCGCGACTGGCTGCCGGTGGTGATGGCCGGCCGCGAGGCCGGCATCGCGAGCCCGGAGGTGGCGAGTTACCTCGCCACGGGCACCCCGCACTTCGAACTGATCGACTACCGCCTCGTCCTGCTCGACGACGGCCTCGACGCGTCCGGGCGCAGCGCGCTGCTCGCCGACTGCGCGCTGCGGCTGCGCGATGCCGGGCTGCTGCGTGGCTGGCGCGACGAGCTGCTCGACGTCCGGCCGACGCCGGACGAAGCGCCGATCGGCGTCGTCGAGCGCGCCGCCTGCCGCACGCTCGGCATCACCACCACCGCGGTCCACCTGAACGCCTTCACGCCGGGCGGTGAACTCGTCGTCGCCCGCCGCGCCGAACACAAGCAGATCGACCCCGGCCTGTGGGACAACCTGGTCGGTGGGATGGTGCCTGCCGGCGAGAGCGAGGAGCAGGCACTGAGCCGCGAAGCGCAGGAGGAAGCCGGCCTCGACCTTGGCGGCATCGCCCTGGTGCGTGGCGGCCGCGTGCACGTGACACGCCGGGTGCCCGAGGGGTTCCAGTCGGAGATCGTGCAGGTCTTCGATGCGGTGCTGCCCGAGGGCACCGAGCTGCGCAACCAGGACGGCGAGGTGGCGGCCATCGAGACGCGGAGCGTGCCACAGGTGGTCGCAGCGATCGAAGGCGACGAGTTCACGCTGGAGGCGGCGCTGGTCACACTCGATGCACTGCTGCGACGAAGCGGGGGGCCAACATGAGTGGGCGGCCGGGCATGATCCGCCACTGGCGCGAAGTCCAGTGGCCCGACGACGAGCACTACCCCGGAAGCAACGAGCGCGTGTCGATCCGTTCCAGCTTCGGGCACGTTTTCGGCCTTCAGCGGGTCGCCGTCAACCTCGACGTGCTGCCGCCGGGCCGGCGCTCCTCCTGGCCGCACGCGCACAGCGCCGAGGAGGAGTGCGTGTTCGTGGTCGAGGGCAACCCCGATGTGTGGATCGACGGCGAGCTGTATCGGCTGCAGCCGGGCGACGCAGTCGGCTTCCCGGCCGGCACCGGCATTGCGCACACGTTCATCAACAACACCACCGCCGATGTCCTGCTACTGGTCGTCGGCGAGCGCGGGCGCAGCGGCGACCGCGTTCACTACCCGCTGCATCCGCGCCGCAACGCCGAAATCGGCACGGCGCACTGGCAGGACGCGCCGGCCCGGCCTCGCGGTGGGCACGACGGCCGGCCCGACGCGCTGCGCGCCAGCCCGGCAGATCCCCACTGAAGTCCGCCGCCGATGGATCCGGTCGTCCTGTTCTTCCTGCTCGGGCTGATCGCGCGCGTTGCGAAGAGCGACCTGCGCCTGCCCGAGGCGATGTACGAGGCGCTTGCGATCTACCTGCTGCTGGCGATCGGCATGAAGGGCGGCGTGCAACTGGCCCAGCAGCCGATCGCCACGGTGCTGCCGCAGGCGCTGGCGGCCATCGCACTGGGCGCAGCGATCCCGCTGCTGCTGTTCCCGCTGCTGCGCGCGAAGCTGGCCCGCCCCGATGCGGCGTCGATCGCCGCCCATTACGGCTCGGTGTCGGTGGTCACGTTCGCCGTGGCGACCAGCTTTCTCGCCGCGCAGTCGATCGACGCTGAAAGCTACATGCCGCTGATCGTGGCGTTGATGGAGGCGCCGGGCATCGTCGTCGGCATCGTGCTGGCGCGCGTCGGCGGCGGGCAGCGCATCGCCTGGGGCCCGCTGGCGCACGAGGTGCTGTTCGGCAAGAGCGTGCTGCTGCTGCTCGGCGGCCTGGTCATCGGCGCGCTGATCGGTCCCGACGGCATCAAGCCGATCGCGCCGCTGTTCACCGATCTGTTCAAGGGCGTGCTGGCGCTGTTCCTGCTCGAGATGGGGTTGGTCGCCGGCGGCCGCATTGGCGACCTCAGGCGCGCCGGGCCGTTCCTGCTCGCCTTTGGCATCGTCGCGCCGCTGGCCCTCGGCGTGCTCGGCGCACTGGTCGGCCACGCGATCGGGCTGTCGATGGGCGGCACCGCGCTGCTGGCCACGCTCGCCGCCAGCGCCTCCTACATCGCCGCGCCCACGGCGATGCGCATCGCCGTGCCCGAGGCGAATCCGGCGCTGTCGATCGGCGTCGCGCTGGGCATCACCTTCCCGTTCAACATCTTCGTCGGCATTCCCGTCTACCTGCAGTACGCGCGCTGGATCGGAGGCTCGTGATGCAAACGCACGCCCGGAAAATGCTGGTCATCATCGGCGAGGCGGCACTGGAGAAGAACCTGATCCGCGACGCGCGCAGCTTCGGCGCGCACGGCTACACGATCTGCGATGTGCGCGGCGGTGGCGAACGAGGCGATCGCGAGGCGCGCTGGGAGGCCGACCGCTCGATCGAGATGAAGGTGATCTGCGACGAGGCTGTCGCCGCGCAGCTGGCGCAGCACGTGCTGGGCACCTACGCGAAGAATTATGCGGTGACGCTGTTCACCGCCGACGTCGGGGTCTTCCGGCCGCAGAAGTTCTAGGCCTGCCCTATTCCATTTCGCCGATCCAGGCCATCTGGATCGCCTCGAGGATCTTCTCGCCGCAGTGCCTGGGATCGTCGTCGAAACCCGGCAGGTCGAGCACCCACTGGCGCAGGTCGGTGAAGCGGATGTCTTTCGGGTCGACGTCGGGGTACTTCTCGGCGAGCGCAATCGCGATCTCGAGCGAGTCGGTCCACTTCATTTCTGACCCTCCTTCACCTGGTTGATCGAGTACTTCGGGATCTCGATCACCAGCGGCGCGTCCTTGACGATCGCCTGGCACGACAGCCGCGAGGTCGGCGTCAGCCCCCACGCCTGGTCGAGCAGATCGTCCTCGTCCTCGTCGCTCGGATCGAGCGAGTCGAAGCCCTTGCGCACGATCACATGGCAGGTCGTGCAGGCGCAGGACAGTTCGCAGGCGTGCTCGATCTCGATGTCGGCGTCGAGCAGCGCCCGGCAGATGCTCTTGCCCGCCTCGGCGTCGATCTCGGCGCCTGCCGGGCAGATCTCCTCGTGCGGCAATACGGTGATGCGCGTCATCCTGCTGTACTTCGTGTCCCTACTTTGCCAGCACGTCGTCGACGCGCCGCCCCGCGAGCGCGGCGCGGATGCTGCGGTCCATGCGGCGGGCAGCGAACTCCTCGGTGCCGTGCGCCAGCCGGTCGATCGCCAGCTTCAGCGCGGCGATGTCTCCGCCGCCCGCCCGATCGACAAGGTCCGTCATCTGCGCGGCGATCCGGGCGAATTCGGATTCATCGAGCAGGTCGCGGTCAGCGGCGAGCGCCTGCTGGGTCGCTTCGAGCAGGCGCTTGGCCTCCACTTGCAGTTCGCGCAGCGCGCGCGCCTGCATGTCGGCCTCGGCCGAGCCCATCGACTCGGCCAGCATGCGCGTGATGTCGTCGTCGTGCAGTCCGTACGACGGCTTGACGGTGACCGACGCCTCGACGCCGCTCCCCGTCTCGCGCGCCGACACCGCCAGCAGGCCGTCGGCATCGACCTGGAACGTGACGCGGATCCGCGCCGCGCCGGCAGCCATCGGTGGAATGCCGCGCAGTTCGAAGCGGGCCAGTGAGCGGCAGTCGTCGACCAGTTCGCGTTCGCCCTGCACGACGTGGATCGCCATCGCCGTCTGGCCGTCCTTGAAGGTGGTGAACTCCTGCGCGCGGGCGATCGGAATCGTCGAGTTGCGGGCAACGATCTTCTCGACCAGCCCGCCCATCGTCTCCAGCCCGAGCGACAGTGGAATCACGTCGAGCAGCAGCCAGTCGTCGCCGGCGGTCCGGTTGCCCGCCAGCACGTTGGCCTGCATCGCGGCGCCTACCGAGACCACCTGGTCCGGATCGATGTCGGTCAGCGGTTCGCGACCGAACAGTTCGGCCACGGCCTTGCGCACGTGCGGCATGCGCGTGGCGCCGCCGACCAGCACCACGCCCTTGACGTCAGCCGCCTTCAGGCCCGCGTCGGCGAGCGCCTTGCGGGACGCAGCGAGCGTCTTGGCCACGAGGTGCTGCGTCATGCCGGCGAAGGCGTCGGAACCGATGCTGAGGTTCACCCACTGCCCGCTCGACAGCCGCGCCTGCAGCGTTGTCGTCGCCCTGCTGCTCAGCGCTTCCTTCGCCGCGCGTGCCTTGACCGTCAGCAGCCGCTGATCGGAGGGCGGCAACAGCGACAGGTTGGCCTGCTCGAGCGCCCAGCAGTACAGGCGGTGGTCGAAGTCGTCGCCGCCGAGCGCCGAGTCGCCGCCGGTGGCGAGCACCTCGAACACACCCTGGGTCAGCTTGAGGATCGAGATGTCGAAGGTGCCGCCGCCGAGGTCGTAGATGGCATAGATGCCCTCGGCGGCGTTGTCCAGTCCGTAGGCGAGCGCCGCCGCGGTCGGCTCGTTCAGCAGCCGCAGCACGTTGATGCCGGCGAGCCGCGCGGCGTCGCGTGTGGCCTGCCGCTGCGCGTCGTCGAAGTAGGCCGGCACCGTGACCACCGCGCCGACCAGTTCGCCACCGAGCGATTCCTCGGCTCGCCGGCGCAGCGTCTTCAGGATCTCGGCCGACACCTCGACCGGGCTCTTGATGCCGACCACCGTCTTGATCTGCAGCATCCCCGGCGCGTCGACGAAGTCGTACGGCAGGTTTTCCACATGCGCGACGTCCTTGACGCCGCGGCCCATGAAGCGCTTCACGGAGACGATGGTGTTGCGTGGGTCGCTCGCCTGATGCGCCTGCGCCACGTGGCCGACCTCGGTCGTGCCGTCAGGGAGATAGCGCACGATCGACGGCAGCAGTGCCCGGCTCTCCTCGTCGCGCAGCACCTCCGCGATGCCGTGCCGGACGGTGGCCACCAGCGAGTTGGTGGTGCCGAGGTCGATGCCGACCGCCAGCCGGTGCTGGTGCGGCGCGGCCGACTGGCCCGGCTCGGCAATCTGCAGCAGCGACATCAGTGTTCCCGCATTCCCGCCTCATCGCCGGCAAGGTAGGCGGCAAGTTCCTCGCGGAAGCGGTCGATGAAGTACAGCTCGCGCACGCCGGCGGCGGCGGCGGGGTAGTCGTGACGCTCATCGAGGGCGCTGGCGACGCGGGCCAGCACCTCGTCGCGCCGCGCTTCGACTTCCCGCGCCAGCGCGTGCGCCGCCTCGCGGTCGCCAGTGCGTGCTTCGTCGAGTTCCTCGCGCCACTGCATCTGCTGCATCAGGAATGCCGCCGGCATCGCCGTGTTCGACTCGGCCTCGATCGGCTGCCCGTGCCGCTCACACAGGTACGCCGCGCGCGCCACCGGCGAGCGGAGCGTGCGGAACGCCTCGTTGGCACGCGCTGCCCACTGCATCGCGACGCGCCGCTCTGCCGCCCCAGCCGCCGCAAAGCGGTCGGGATGCACCTGTCCCTGTACGCGTCGGTAGGCCTGCTCGAGCGACGCCAGGTCCAGCGCGAAGCGCGGCGGCAGGCCGAACAGGGCGAAGTGGTCGTGGCGCGGGTCGGTCACTGGGGCGTGCTTCGGAGCGAGTGAAGCCGCGACGGAGCGCGCCGCCGCGGCCGCAGTGGCTGGATGGGTCAGACGCGGAACGACTCGCCGCAGCCGCAGCGGTCCTTCTCGCGGGGATTGTTGAAGCGGAAGCCCTCGTTCAGGCCCTCGCGCACGAAGTCCAGTTCGGTGCCATCGAGGTAGGCGAGGCTCTTCGGGTCGACCAGGATCCTGACGCCGTGGCTCTCGAACTCCTGGTCCTCCGGATTGGGTGCATCCGCGTATTCGAGCTTGTAGGCCATGCCGGAGCAGCCGGTGGTGCGAACCCCGAGCCGCACGCCGATGCCCTTGCCCCGGCGGGCAAGGAACCCGGCCACGTGCTTGGCAGCGCGTTCGGTCATCGTGACGGCCATGGCGCGGTCTCCCTCTTTTCTCTCTTGTGTCAGGCGGCCTTCGGCTGCGCCGTGGCGACATGCTTGCTGCGGTAGTCCTCGACTGCCGCCTTGATGGCGTCCTCGGCCAGGATCGAGCAATGAATCTTCACCGGCGGCAGCGCGAGCTCCTCGGCGATCTGCGTGTTCTTGATCTTCGCCGCCTCGTCGATGGTCTTGCCCTTGACCCATTCGGTGACGAGCGAACTGGAAGCGATCGCCGAGCCGCAGCCGTAGGTCTTGAAGCGCGCGTCCTCGATGACGCCATCGGCGCCGACCTTGATTTGCAGTTTCATCACGTCGCCGCAGGCCGGCGCACCGACCATGCCGGTGCCGACCGCCTCGTCGTTCCTGTCGAACGAGCCGACGTTGCGCGGGTTCTCATAGTGATCGATGACCTTGTTGCTGTATGCCATGTTGCTCTCCGGATCAGTGCGTCAGTGAGCGGCCCACTGCACGGTGGCGAGATCGATGCCTTCCTTGTACATCTCCCACAGCGGCGACAGGTCGCGCAGCTTGGCGACCTTGCGCTTGATGAGATCGACCGCGAAGTCGATCTCCTCGACCGTGGTGAAGCGGCCGACCGAGAAGCGGATCGAGCTGTGCGCCAGCTCGTCGCTGCGGCCGAGCGCGCGCAGCACGTACGACGGCTCCAGGCTCGCCGAGGTGCAGGCCGAGCCGGACGACACGGCGATGTCCTTGATCGCCATGATCAGGCTCTCGCCCTCGACGTAGTTGAAGCTCATGTTCAGGTTGTGCGGCACGCGGCTCTCGAGGTCGCCGTTGACGTAGACCTCCTCGATCTCCGACAGGCCCTTGAGCAGCCGGTCGCGCAGCATGCGGATGCGCTCGTTCTCGGTGGCCATTTCCTCGCGAGCCAGGCGGAACGCCTCGCCCATGCCGACGATCTGGTGCGTCGGCAGCGTGCCGGAGCGCAGCCCGCGCTCGTGGCCGCCGCCGTGCATCTGCGCCTCCAGCCGCACGCGAGGCTTGCGGCGGACGTAAAGGGCACCGACGCCCTTCGGCCCGTAGGTCTTGTGCGCCGAGAACGACATCAGGTCGACCTTCAGCTTCGACAGGTCGATCACCACCTTGCCGGTGGCCTGCGCCGCGTCACAGTGGAAGATGATGCCGCGGCTGCGGCAGATCTCGCCGATGGCGGCGACGTCCTGGATAACGCCGATCTCGTTGTTGACGAACATCACCGACACCACGATGGTGTCCGGCCGCAGCGCGGCTTTCAACACCTCGAGGTCGAGCAGGCCGTTCTCCTTGACGTCGAGGTAGGTGACCTCGTAGCCCTCGCGCTCCAGCTCGCGCGTCGTGTCGAGCGTCGCCTTGTGCTCGGTCTTCACCGTGACGAGGTGCTTGCCCTTGTCCTTGTAGAAGTGCGCCGCGCCCTTGATGGCGAGGTTGATCGACTCGGTCGCGCCCGAGGTCCACACGATCTCGCGCGGATCGGCATTGACGAGCTTCGCCACCTGCTCGCGCGCCTCCTCGACGGCCTTTTCGGCCGCCCAGCCATAGGAATGACTGCGCGAGGCCGGGTTGCCGAACTGCTCGCGCAGGAACGGGACCATCTTGTCGACCACGCGCGGGTCCACCGGCGTGGTGGCGGAATAGTCGAGATAAATGGGCAGCTGCATGGCCAGAGGAACCCTAGGTGAGCGTGGCGACCGTCTTCGCAATCTTGCCGGCACCGGCGCGGTCGCGCAGTCCACGATTATCCTGCAGCGTGCTCACGCCTGCACCCTGCTTGGCCATCCGCTCGCGCTGCTCGTCGACCAGCTGCTGCAGCGTGACCGAGTCCAGGTAGTCGACCATCACGCGGTTCAGGTTGGCCCACAGGTCGTGGGTCATGCAGCGCTCGTCTTTGTTGCTGCAGTTCTCCTTGCCGCCGCACTGCGTTGCATCGAGCGGCTCGTCCACCGCGTAGATCACGTCGGCGACCGAGATCTCGCTCATTGGCCGGCCCATCGTGTAGCCGCCGCCGGGACCGCGGGTGCTGGCCACCAGTTCGTGCCGGCGCAGCTTGCCGAACAGCTGCTCGAGATAGGACAGCGAGATGTCCTGCCGCTGGCTGATCGATGCCAGCGTCACCGGACCGTGGTGCTGGCGCAGGCCCAGGTCGATCATGGCGGTCACTGCGAACCGCCCTTTCGTGGTCAATCGCATCTTTAATCCCCTTTCGGTCGATCGCGACAACTTGCCGCCTTGCACCCTATGACCGCTGGGCCGGCGACAAATTCCCGATCAACACGGTCGGGATTGTACGGGTATCCGACTTTTTTGATCAACCTTTTCGCCCTGCCTACCTCCTTTGCGCCGGCCGACAGCGACCTGGGGGGGCGGCCGCAGACGTGAAAAACCGGCGCTGCCCTCGTCGGGAAGCACCGGTCTTCGGGAACCCTGCCGGGATCGCGACCTAGGCAGCCGCGTACATCGTCGCGCGGCGACGCACGACTTCGATCAGGCCCTGGCAGGCATCCTCGACGTAGTCGAGCACGGTGTTGAAGCCCTCCGGCCCGCCGTAGTACGGGTCGGGCACCGTTGCCGCATCGTGCTCGCCGGCGAAGCGCATCAGCAGGTGCAGCTTGTGCTTGAAGCTGCGCGGGCACTGCTGCTGCAGCAGCGACAGGTTCTCCCAGTCCATCGCCAGGATCAGGTCGGAGTCGCGGAAGTCATCCTGGGTGACCTGTCGCGCCTTCAGGCTGCCCAGGTCGTAGCCGCGCTTCAGGGCCGCCTGCTGCGCCCGAAGATCGGGCGCCTCGCCGACGTGATAGGCGTGCGTTCCGGCGGACGCGATCTGCACGCTGTCCTCCAGCCCCGCCTCGCGCACCAGCTTGCGAAACACTCCTTCCGCCGTCGGCGAACGGCAGATGTTGCCCATGCAAACGAAAAGTACTTTGGTCATGTCTATCGCGCCTTTCTGGTTCGGGCTGGCGTATTCGAGCCCGCATCTGACGGCACATTCCGATTACTCAAGTGGCCGTCCCGTTTCCAAGTCAAGAAATATCAACTACCCCAAAACCAACTACGTTGACCCAACCGCTGCCGGCACCACGAAAAAGCAAGACCGCCGGCGCCGTCAAGAGTTCAATCAGGCCGCTTTCTGCCGCGGCACCAGCGGCACCACCTTTTCCGCCCCCGGGCCGCCGAAGACCTGCTCGCGCAGCGCGGCCAGCTGATCGCGCACCCTCGCCGCCTTCTCGAACTCCAGGTTCTTGGCGTGCTCGAACATCAGCTTCTCCAGCCGCTTGATCTCGCGCGCCGCCTGCTTCTCGCCGATCGGCGCCGGCTCGGCCGCCGCCGCAGCCGCCTCTTCGCGGCGGGCGGAGGAGTCGAACACGCCGTCGATCAGTTCCTTCACGTCCTTGCGCACGCCACGCGGCTCGATGCCATTGACGAGGTTGAACTCGACCTGCTTCGCACGCCGGCGGTCCATCTCGCCCATCGCCCGCCGCATCGAATCGGTGACCACGTCGGCGTACATGATCGCCGCGCCGTTCAGGTTGCGCGCGGCGCGGCCGACGGTCTGGATCAGCGAGCGCTCGGAGCGCAGGAAACCTTCCTTGTCGGCGTCGAGGATCGCCACCAGCGAAACCTCGGGCAGGTCCAGCCCTTCGCGAAGCAGGTTGATGCCGACCAGCACGTCGAAGACGCCGGCGCGCAGGTCGCGGATGATCTCCACCCGCTCGACCGTGTCGACATCCGAGTGAAGGTAACGCACCTTGATGCCGTGCTCGGCGAGGAACGCGGTCAGGTCCTCGGCCATGCGCTTGGTCAGCGTGGTGATCAGCACGCGCTCCTTCACCGCCACGCGCCGGCCGATCTCGGCCAGCACGTCGTCGACCTGCGTGCGGGCTGGCCGCACCTCGACTTGCGGGTCGATCAGCCCGGTCGGCCGGACCACCTGCTCGACCACCTGCGACGATCGCTCGAGTTCGAAGTTCGACGGCGTGGCCGAGACGAACACGCAGCGGCGCATCTTGCGCTCGAACTCGTCGAAGCGCAGCGGCCGGTTGTCGAGCGCCGACGGCAACCGGAAGCCGTACTCGACCAGCGTCTCCTTGCGCGAACGGTCGCCGCGATACATGCCGCCGAGCTGCGGGATGGTGACGTGCGACTCGTCGATGATCATCAGCGCATCGGCCGGCAGGTAGTCGATCAGAGTGGGCGGCGGCTCGCCGGGCAGCGCCCCGGACAGATGCCGCGTGTAGTTCTCGATGCCCTTGCAGAAGCCCAGTTCGCCGAGCATCTCCAGGTCGAAGCGGGTGCGGCTCTCCAGCCGCTGCGCCTCGACCAGCTTGCCGGCGGTGATCAGTTCCTCGAGCCGCTGCTTCAGCTCGACCTTGATGTGCTCGATCGCGCGCAGCACCGTCTGCCGCGGCGTGACGTAGTGCGACGAGGGATAGACCGTGAAGCGCGGCACCTTCTGCCGCACGCGTCCGGTCAACGGGTCGAACAACTGGATCGAATCGACCTCGTCGTCGAACAGTTCGACGCGCACCGCGATCTCGGCGTGCTCGGCCGGAAAGATGTCGATCGTGTCGCCGCGCACGCGAAAGGTGCCGCGGGCAAACTCGGTCTCGTTGCGACGGTACTGCATCACCGTCAGGCGGGCGATGATGTCGCGCTGGCTCAGTCGGTCTCCATGGCGCAGCACCAGGATCATCGCGTGGTAGTCGCCCGGGTTGCCGATGCCGTAGATCGCCGACACCGTGGCCACGATCACCGTGTCGTGCCGCTCGAGCAGCGACTTGGTCGCCGACAGCCGCATCTGCTCGATGTGCTCGTTGATGCTCGAGTCCTTCTCGATGTACAGGTCGCGCGAAGGGACGTAGGCCTCCGGCTGGTAGTAGTCGTAATAGGAGACGAAGTACTCGACCGCGTTGTCCGGGAAGAACTCCCGAAACTCCGCATACAACTGCGCGGCCAGCGTCTTGTTCGGCGCCAGCACCAGGGTAGGCACCCCGATCGACGCAATGACGTTGGCCATCGTGAAGGTCTTGCCCGAACCCGTGACGCCGAGCAGCGTCTGGCAGGCGAGCCCGTCGTTCAGCCCCTCGATGAGTCGAGCGATCGCCTGCGGCTGGTCACCCGCCGGGGCGAACGGCTGCGCAAGGCGAAAGGGCGATTGAGGATTGGCCTGGGTCACACGAGTTATTGCGGCGCAATAGGCGCCAACAAGTCGCGGAGTTTAGTCGGCGCATCCGAAAAAACCTAGCCCCCGACTTGGGCACGAGGCTCTATTGACTCTATATCTTTCAATTAGTTACAGGCGTCGCCCGAGAAACAGTGGACCACTGACGCGGATCTTTCACGGCCCGGTTGCCGGTGTAGCGGTCGACCGGTGCACTGTCAGGATGCGTATCCGCCGGCCAACGACTCCTGCCTCCTGCGTGTAGACTGGCGTGGCTTTGACAGGCTAGATTGCGCCGCACAAGATTCATGACAATCAACATTAAGTAAGATTTGTAAAGCATTGATTTAAAATCCATGCAAACATCACCATTCCAAAGCGTCGAACTCGCGCCGCGCGACCCGATCATCGGCCTGACGGAGGCCTTCGTGGCCGACACCCGGCCACAGAAAGTCAACCTCGGCGCCGGTGTCTATGTCGACGACAACGGCAAGATCCCGCTGCTGCGCGCGGTCCGTGAAGCCGAGCGTGCCCGCGTGGAGGCCGGCGTCCCGCGCGGTTACCTGCCGATCGAAGGCCTGGCCGCCTACGATGCGGCGGTGCAGAAAATGCTCTTCGGCGCCGACTCCCCGCTGATTGCGGCAGGCCGCCTGGTCACCGCGCAAGCGCTGGGCGGCACCGGCGCGCTGAAGATCGGCGCCGATCTCCTGAAGCGGATCAGCCCGGACGCCCGGGTCCTGATCAGCGACCCGAGTTGGGAGAACCACCGCGCGCTGTTCGAGGGCGCCGGTTTCGAGGTCGGCAGCTACCCCTACTACGACGCGGCGAGCCGCGGCCTGAACTTCGCCGGCATGTGCTCGGCACTGCGCGCCGCGCCGGCCGGAACGATCATCGCCCTGCACGCCTGCTGCCACAACCCGACGGGCGTCGACATGACCCTCGACCAGTGGCGGGAGGTGGCACGGATCTGCAAGGCGCAGGGCCTGGTGCCGATGATGGACATCGCCTACCAGGGCTTCGGCGAAGGCGTCGATGCCGACGCGGCAGCGGTCCGGCTGTTCGCCAACGAAGGCCTGCCCTTCTTCGTCGCCAGTTCGTTCTCGAAGTCGTTCTCGCTGTACGGCGAGCGCGTCGGCGCACTGACCATCGTCACCGGCAGCAGCGACGAGGCGGCGCGCGTGCTCAGCCAGCTGAAGCGCGTGATCCGCACCAACTACTCGAACCCGCCCACCCACGGAGGCAGCATCGTCGCCGCCGTGCTCGCCGATCCGAAGCTGCGCGCACTGTGGGAGGAAGAACTCGCCGAGATGCGAAACCGCATCAAGGCCATGCGGCGCGCGTTCGTCGAGGGCCTGAAGGCGCGCGGCGTGAAGGGCGACTACTCGTTCGTGGTCAAGCAGAACGGCATGTTCTCGTATTCCGGCCTGACCACGGCGCAGGTCGACCGCCTGCGCAACGAGTTCGGCATCTATGCCGTGTCGACCGGCCGCGTCTGCGTGGCGGCACTGAACTCCAAGAACATCGACTACGTCTGCGGCGCGCTGGCCGCGGTCCTGCAAGGCTGATCGCGCGTTGTCGGTACGCGGCGAATCGATATAATCGCCGGCTCTTTTCCCCGATAGCTCAGTCGGTAGAGCGACGGACTGTTAATCCGCAGGTCAGAGGTTCGAGCCCTCTTCGGGGAGCCATACAAATCA
>CAZSYX010000063.1:0-19172 GCA_964610575.1 uncultured Burkholderiaceae bacterium | reverse complement strand
TCGTTGACGGTGCGCGCGCCGGCGGCCGGCGCTGCGGCCTCCGGCGCGGCGGCCGCCGGCGCGGTTGCGGGGATCGAGTACAGCGGAGTGCTCATCGGTGTCGGCTCGTCAGTTCGTCAGTTCTCAGCCGCTGTAGCGCTCGCCTTCCGGCTTGTCGGTGGCATACGAGTGCACCTTGTACTGGATGCAGCGGCCTTCGACCTCGTGGCGCGCCAGCCCGAAGCCGGGCTCGTTCTTCGGCCGATTGACGATGAAACTCATCGCGATCGACTCGACGCCGCGCGTCGAATCGAAGGCCATCAGGCGGATGTAGTGGTTCGGGAAGGTCTTGCGGCACTGGGCCAGTTCCATCATCACGCCGGCGGCATCCTTCAGATCGAACATCGGCATGCCGAACATTTCCCAGTACGTGTTGCGCGGGTGCGGATCGTCGGTGTACTCGACGCTCCAGGCGTAGCCCTTGCGCAGGCCGTACTCGATCTGCAGCCGGATCTCGTCGTCGGTCAGATCGGGCAGGAAGCTGAACTGGCCCTGCGTCACGCGGCCGGTCGGATTGGTCATCATGGTCGTTTCTCCTCGATCGGTGCATCA
The DNA here is from genome assembly GCA_964610575.1 of uncultured Burkholderiaceae bacterium. Lineage (GTDB taxonomy): Bacteria > Pseudomonadota > Gammaproteobacteria > Burkholderiales > Burkholderiaceae_F > JADJWR01. The sequence goes on along the minus strand of CAZSYX010000063.1, from coordinate 18,581 downwards.
GGCGGTGGTGGGGGTGACGGCGTAGTCGCTGGTGTCGGTCGACGTGTAGTTGAACGACACGTCCTTCCAGGTGTCGAGCGCCTGCTTCAGCGGCGTGCAGAACTGCGCTGCCTTCTGCAGGATCTCCGGGCCTTCGTTCTTGATGTCGCGGCCCTCGTTGCGCGCCTTGATCATCGTCTCCAGCGCGACGCGATTGGCCACCGCGCCGGCCTGGATGCCGGCCGGGTGCCCGATCGTGCCGCCGCCGAACTGCAGTACCACGTCGTCGCCGAACAGATCGATCAGCTGGTGCATCTGCCCGGCATGAATGCCGCCCGAGGCCACCGGCATGACCTTCTTCAGGTCGCACCAGTCCTGGTCGAAGAACAGGCCGCGCGGCAGGTCCTGCTTCGTGTAGGAATCGCGGCAGACGTTGTAGTAGCCCTGCACCGTCATCGGGTCGCCCTCGAGCTTGCCGACCGCGGTGCCGGTGTGCAGATGGTCGACGCCGGCCAGCCGCAGCCACTTGGCGATGACGCGGAAGCTGACGCCGTGGTTCTTCTGCCGCGTGTAGGTGCCGTGGCCGGCGCGGTGCATGTGCAGGATCATGTCGTTGCGGCGGCACCATTCGCCCAGGCTCTGGATGCACGGCCAGCCGACGATCAGGTCGATCATGATGATCACGCTGCCCAGCTGCTTGGCGAACTCGGCGCGCTCGTAGATCGCCTCCATCGTGCCGGCGGTGACGTTGAGGTAGCTGCCCTTGACCTCGCCGGTGGCGGCGCTGGCCTTGTTGACGCCGTCCATCACGTACAGGAAGCGGTCGCGCCAGTGCATGAAGGGCTGCGAGTTGATGTTCTCGTCGTCCTTCATGAAGTCCAGGCCGCCCTTCAGGCCTTCGTAGATCACCCGGCCGTAGTTGCGGGCGCTCAGCCCCAGCTTGGGCTTGGTGGTCGCGCCCAGCAGCGGGCGGCCGAACTTGTCGAGCCGCTCGCGCTCGACGACGAGCCCGGTCGGCGGGCCCTTGAAGGTCTTCACGTAGGCGACCGGAATGCGGATGTCTTCCAGCCGCGCCGCCTTCAGCGGCTTGAAGCTGAACACGTTGCCGATCAGGCTCGCCGTCATGTTGGCGATCGAACCCTCCTCGAACAGGATGATGTCGTAGGCAACCCAGGCGAAGTACTCGCCGGGCCGGTTGGGCACCGGCTCGACGCGATAGGCCTTGGCGCGGTAGTTCTCGCAGGCGGTCAGGCGGTCGGTCCACACCACCGTCCAGGTGGCGGTCGATGATTCGCCGGCCACCGCAGCCGCGGCCTCGATCGGATCGACACCCTCCTGCGGCGTGATGCGAAAGAGGCAGATCGTGTCGGTTTCCTTGGGCTGGTAGTCGGGCTCCCAGTAGCCCATCTGGCGGTACTTCAGCACGCCGGCGCTGTAGCGCTTCTTGGCGTCGGTGATCTGGGTGGTATCGGTTGCCACGCCGCCTTCGGCCGGTTTGTTCATTAGCTGGCTCCTCGGGTTGAACTGCGCTGGATCCGAACTGTAGGGACCCCTGTAATTAAGGTAAATTCACTTATCTGTAACCTGGTATTAAGAAAATCTTATGCGAGGAGCTACCCTTAAGCAGTTGCGCGCCTTCTGCGCCGTCGCCCGCCACCACAGCTTCGCCGCTGCGGCCGAAGAACTGCATCTGACGCCGCCGGCGGTCACCATGCAAATCAAGGAGTTGGAGTCGGTTGTGGGCCTGCCGCTGTTCGATCGTGGGGCCAGGGCGGTGGCACTGACGATGACCGGCGAGTACATGGTCGTCTATGCCCGCCGCGTGCTCGCCACCCTGAAGGAAGCCGAGGATGCGATGGCGCGGTTGCGCGGGGCGGAGACCGGGCGCATCACCATCGGCATGGTCAGCACCGCCAAGTACTTCCTGCCACGGCTGCTGGCGAAGTTCCGCGCCGAGCACCGCGGCGTCGAGATGCAGCTGGCGGTGGGCAACCGCGAGCAGCTGGTGCGGCAGTTGCACGACAACGAGGTCGACCTGGCGGTGATGGGCCGGCCGCCGCGCGAACTGGACACCCGCGCCGAGCCGTTCGCCGTCCAGCCGCACGCGGTGGTGGCCTCGCCAGAGCACCCGCTGGCGGGCCAGCGCGGCATCCCGCCGTCGGCGCTCGGCAGCGAGGAGTTCATCGTTCGCGAGCCCGGCTCCGGCACCCGCGCGGCGATGGAGCATTTCTTCCGCGAGAACCACATCGCACCGCCGCAGGTGATGGAGATGACCAGCAACGAGACCATCAAGCAGGCGGTGATCGCCAACATGGGCCTGGCGTTCCTGTCGCTGCACACCGCCGGGCTGGAGATCTCGACGAGGCAACTGGTGGTGCTCGACGTGGTCGGCCTGCCGTTGATGCGGCGCTGGCACATCGTCAACATCCGCGGCAAGCCGCTGTCGCCCGCCGCCGAGGCGCTGCGCTACTTCGTGCTCGAGCATGGCGAGGCGCTGATCGCGACGCAGTTTGCCGGGGCGGTGCCGGCCGACACCGCCGCCGCCTGATGTCAGCATGGGACTGCCGCCTATCATCGAGCCGGTTGACCGAGTCCCGAGCATCGCGTGACAGCGCCGACCCCACCTCCCTCACGCCCGTCGTCACCCGCCGACAGCCGCTCCATGAAGGGGCAGCGCGGACTGCGGCGCGTGCTCAACGCGACCGGCTACTCGATCGACGGGCTGCGCGCGGCGTGGCAGCACGAGGACGCTTTCCGCCAGGAACTGATCCTCGCCGCAATCATGATTTTGATAGCTGCGCTGCTCCCGGTGACGCTGATCGAGAAGATCCTGCTGGTCGGCGTGGTGGTGCTGGTGCTGATCGTCGAACTGCTCAACACCGGCATCGAGGCGGCCATCGACCGCGACAGCCTGGAGATCAACGCACTCGGCAAGCGCGCCAAGGACTACGCCAGCGCCGCGGTGATGCTGTCGCTGCTGCTGGCCGGCGGCACGTGGGCGGCAATCCTGCTGGTGCGGTTCCTTCCCTGAGCGGGGCTGCCGGCCGTCTAGACTTCGTCGGCACGGAGGCGAGAAGACGAAATGAGTGAGGCCCTGTTCGAAACCAGCATCCGGTCGCTGCCGCTCGTTTATCGGGGCAAGGTGCGCGATTCCTATGCGGTCGGCGACGACAAGCTGCTGATCGTCACCACCGACCGGCTGAGCGCGTTCGACGTGGTGATGAAGCAGCCGATTCCGGGCAAGGGCAAGGTGCTCAACGCGATGTCGAACTTCTGGTTCGACCTGCTCGGCCCGATCGTGCCCAACCACCTGACCCACATTCCGCCGGAGGAGGTGGTGGCCCCGGATGAGGTCGACCAGGTGCGCGGCCGTGCGGTGGTGGCGATGAAGCTCGCGCCGGTGCCGGCCGAGGCGGTGGTGCGCGGCTATCTCATCGGCTCCGGGTGGAAGGACTACCGCGCCACCGGAAGCGTATGCGGCATCCGGCTTCCGCCCGGCCTGCAGATGGCGCAGAAGCTGCCGCAGCCGATCTTCACGCCGGCGACCAAGGCGGCGCTCGGCACGCACGACGAGAACATCTCGTACGAGCAACTGGCCGCGACCGTCGGCGCCGACCTCGCCGCGAAGATGCGCTCGGCGGCGCTGCGCCTGTACGTGGCGGCGCGCGAGTACGCCGAAACGCGCGGCATCATCATCGCCGACACCAAGTTCGAGTTCGGTATCGACGACGAGGGCACGCTGCGGCTGATGGACGAGGTGCTGACCGCCGACTCGTCGCGCTACTGGCCGGTCGCCGAGTACCGGATCGGCGTCTCGCCGCCGAGCTTCGACAAGCAGTTCGTGCGCGACTGGCTGGAGGCGCAGCCGTGGAACAAGGCGCCGCCGCCGCCCGACCTGCCGCCGGAGATCATCGCCAGGACGGCCGCCAAGTACCGCGAGGCGCTGCGCGCGATCACCGGCAGGGACATCGACTCGCTCTAGAGAGGGCACCGTGCGTCGAGCGGGGTCTATCCTCGAGCTGACGCAGGTCAATGCAGTCCGCGCGCGAGACGCGAAGCTTCCCGGCAGTTCGCAGTCACGCTCACGCGGCCGACGAGTCAGGAAACAACAATCCGGCCGCGGCGTCCCTTTCGCGGCCGGCAACCACGAGGAGAACAGGCATGGCCACCTACACCGTCGGTGATCTGATCCGGCACAAGGAACTGCAGGAACTCGTCACGGTCGACCCGACCGCCACCGTGCTCGAGGCGGTCGAAGTGATGAGCGGCCGCGAAGTCGGCGCGGTGCTGATCCGCGGTGCGGGCGGCGCGGTCGAGGGTATCTTCACCGAGCGCGACGTGCTCAAGCGGGTCGTCGCCGAGCAGCGCGATCCGAAGACGACCCGGGTGGCCGACGTGATGAGCCGCAACGTGCGCCACACCTCGCCGGCGACCACGGTGGAGCAGGCGCTGCAGCTGATGGTGACGCACCGCTACCGCCACCTGCTGGTGCAGGAAGGGGCGGAGGTGAAGGGACTGATCTCGATCCGCGACATCATGTACTCCTTGATCGTGCCGGAGATGGCGATGGCCGCCGAAGGCCGCCATGGCCACATGCGTTCGCGTGCCGAGGAAGCGGTGCGCATGATGCAGTCGGCCAAGGCCAAGGGCAGCTGAGGTCGTCATCCGAAGCGGCGCCGGCCGGCCGCGGCCGCGCCGGCCTCGCGTAAGCGTCGCGCCGCTCAGCGCGGGTGTCTGGCCCACGTAACGGCATCCGGTCGCACCTCCAACCGCCATCGCAGGAGAACTTCCGATGAGAGCTTTTCTGTGCGCGCTCGGCTGTGCGCTGGCGCTGGCGGCGTCCCCCGCCGCGGCGCAGGACAAGGGCAACGCCGAGCGGACGTCGGCCGAGTGGCTGGCGCTGATCCAGGCGGACAAGAAGGCGATCGTCGCCAAGTCGATGGACCTGACGCCCGACGAAGCGGCGAAGTTCTGGCCGCTGTACGAGACCTTCCAGCGCGAGCTGGCCGTGCCGCAGAACGCCATCACACGCGCGCTGCTCGATTACATCGCCGCCGGGCATAAGCTGACCGACGCCAACGCCAAGCGCATTGTCGAGGAGACGCTGGCGGCCCAGAAAGAGGAAGCGCGCCTGCGGGACAGGCACTTCCGGCGGCTGCTCAAGGTGCTGCCGGCGCACAAGGCGGCGCGCTACGTGCAGATCGAGAACAAGATCCAGGCCATCGTGCGCTACGAGGGCGCCAAGGCGGTGCCGCTGGCACGCTGACGCTCAAGGGGGTGGCGCGCCCTGCGGCAGCGCCATCTCCAGCACGCGCGCGACGTGCAGTGCCTCGCGCTGCGCGCCGTCGTGGATCTGGTGGCGGCAGCTGGTGCCGTCGGCGACGATCAGCGCGTCGGCGGGCGCGCTGCGAACGGCGGGCAGCAGCGAGGCCTCGGCCATCGCCATCGATGCCTGCTGGTGAGCCGCCTCGTAGCCGAAGCTGCCGGCCATGCCGCAACAACTCGACTCGATCGTCTGGACTTTCAACTGGGGCACCAGCGCCAGTGCAGCGCTGATCGACGGCATCACGCCGAATGCCTTCTGGTGGCAATGGCCATGCAGAAGCGCAGTGCGCGGCAACGGTCTGAAGTCGACTTTGAACCGGCCGGCCTGCGCTTCGCGCGCGATGAATTCCTCGAAGAGGCAACTTGCCGGCGCCAGTTCCTTGGCTCCCTCGCCGAGCTTCAGCACCAGGAACTCGTCGCGCAGGGTCAGCAGGCATGACGGCTCCAGCCCGACCACGGCGGCGCCGGCCCGCACGTGCGGCAGCAGCGCGTCGAGCGTTCGCTGCGCCTCGGCGCGCGCCTGCTCGACCATGCCGGTGCCGAGGTAGGTGCGCCCGCAGCACAGCGGCCGGCCGTCGGCGCCGACGAGCACCGTCACCGCATAGCCGGCGGCCTGCAGCACGCGGCGCGCGGCCGTGAGGTTCTCCGACTCGAATGAATTGTTGAACGTGTCGGCAAAGAGCACGACGCGCCTGTCGCCGGGTTCAACGGCGGTGCCGGCGCGCACGACTCGCACCGTCGAGGTGAAACGGTCGCGGCGAAACTCCGGCAGCTTGCGCTGCGCCGCGAGCCCGGTCATGCGCTCGGCGATGCGCGCCAGCAGTGGCGAGCGGTTGCGCAGATTGGCCAGGGCCGGCAGGCGCGCCGCCCACTCGGCGTAGCGGGGCAGGTGGCCGACCACGCGGTCGCGCAGCGTATGACCATGGCGCTGCTTGTGGTGATGAAGAAACTCGATCTTCATCTTCGCCATGTCGACGCCGGTCGGGCACTCGCGCTTGCAGCCCTTGCAGCTGACGCACAGTTCCATCGCCTCGTAGACCGTATCCGAGGCAAGCGCATCGGCGCCGAGCTGGCCGGACAGCGCCAGCCGCAGCGTGTTGGCGCGGCCGCGTGTGCCGTGCGCCTCGTCGCGCGTGACGCGGAAGCTCGGGCACATGGCGCCGGCGTCGAACTTGCGGCAGTGGCCGTTGTTGTTGCACATCTCGACGGCCTTGCCGAAGCCGCGCGCCGGGTCGCCGCCGGTGCCCGGCTCTGTGAGCGTCTCGGTCGCCGGGTCGTTGTGCACGTCCCAGGCGCTCCAGTCGAGCACCGGCTCCAGCGAAGCGATCGCATAGCCCGGCCGGTAGCGGAACAGGCTGCGGTCGTCCATCAGCGGCGCGCGGACGATCTTGCCGGGGTTGAGCAGCCCCTGCGGATCGAACAGGTCCTTGATGCCCTCGAAGGCCCTGGTCAGGCGCGAGCCGAACTGCCAGCGCACCCATTCGCTGCGTACCAGGCCGTCGCCGTGCTCGCCGGAATAGGCGCCCTTGAACTTGCGCACCAGCTCCGACGCTTCCTCGGCAATCTCGCGCATCAGAGTCGCGCCGTCCATGCGCATGTCCAGGATCGGCCGCACGTGCAGCGTGCCCACCGACGCGTGCGCGTACCAGGTGCCGCGCGTGCCGTGCCTGGCGAAGACCTCGGTGAGCCGCTCGGTGTACTCCGCGAGGTGCTCGAGCGGCACCGCGCAATCCTCGATGAAACTCACCGGCTTGCCGTCGCCGCGCAGGCTCATCATGATGTTCAGGCCCGCCTTGCGCACTTCCCACAGCGCCTTCTGCGAGGGGTCGTCGACCAGCGGTACCACCGCGTTCGGCAGGCCGAGCTCGCCGATCAGTTCCTCCAGCCGCGCCAGTTGCGCCAGCAGCGGCGCCGAATCGGCGCCGGCGAACTCCACCAGCAGGATCGCTTCCGGCTCGCCGAGCAAGGCCGACTCGATCACCGGCCGGAAGGCCGGATTGGCGCGCGCCAGTTCGATCATCGTCCGGTCGACCAGCTCGACTGCGGTCGGACCGAGCCCGACGATGTGCTGTGCCGAGTCCATCGCCCGGTAGAAGGTCGGGAAGTTCACCACGCCGAGCACGCGGTGCGCCGGCAGCGGCGCCAGCTTCAGGCGCAGCCGGCGGAAGTAGGCCAGCGTGCCCTCGCTGCCGACCAGCAGCTGCGCCAGGTTGACGCGGCCGTCGTCCGTGTATGGCCGCGGCGACTGCGGATGGAACACGTCGAGGTTGTAGCCGCCGACGCGCCGCATGACCTTCGGCCACGCGGCGTCGATCTCCTCGCGGTGCTTCTCGGCGAGCGCGCGTACCGCTTCGCCCAGCTCGCGCGCGCGGCCGGTCGCCTGCTCGAACAGGCCGAAGGTGGCGCCGCTGCCGTCGGCCAGCCAGGCGTCGATGCCGGTGACGTTATGCACCATGTTGCCGTAGGCGATCGAGCGGCTGCCGCAGGAGTTGTTGCCGGCCATGCCGCCGAGCGTGGCCTGCGCCGAGGTCGACACGTCGACCGGGTGCCAGACGCCGTGCTTCTTCAGCTGCGTGTTCAGGGCATCGAGCACGATGCCGGGCTGCACCTCGACCTCGTTGCGCTCCAGGTCGAGCGCGGTGAGCTCGCGCAGGTGCTTGCTGTTGTCGATCACCAGCGCGGCGCCCACCGTCTGGCCGCACTGCGAGGTACCGCCGCCGCGCGCCAGCACCGGCACCTTGTGCGCGGCGGCGATCGCGAGCGCCGCGGCCACGTCGTCCTCCGTCTTCGGCACCAGCACGCCGACCGGCTCGATCTGGTAGATCGATGCGTCGGTCGAGTAGCGGCCGCGGCTGGCGGCGTCGAACAGCACCTCGCCCTGCGTGTTCTTGCGCAGGTCGGCGGCGAGCGCGGCGGCCTGGGCGCGCGAATCGAGCGAGACTCTCGCGGCGCTCGGCCCCGGGGCAGATGAGTCGTTCATTGCGATTACCCCGCTAAGCGGGCTGTGACGTCGCCCGGCGGCGGGCACGGGCCGGCGCGGGACGGCCCGTGGCACGAGCCGGTCGTCGGGCAGCCGAGGGCGGCGCCTCGGCAGCGTTGTTCGCGATCGCGGCAGCCGCTGTCGCCTGGCTCGGGGGCGAGCTCGCGCCCGCACCCCGGCTCGCGCTTCCGGCAAGATGCGCCAGCACGACATCCGCCTTGTGCCGCATGTGGCTGACGAGGATCCGGCGCAAGCGGGCGCCGTCTCGCGCAACCAGCGCTTCGATCATCGCGTCGTGATCGCGCACTGCGGCATTCCATTTCTCGGTGTCGAAGTTCGAGCTGAAGCGCAGCGCCTGCAGTCGCGCGTTGAGCCGGTCGTATACCTCGCTGAGCACCGGGTTGCGCGCCGCTCGGTTGATCCCCAGGTGAATCTGCGCGTTGAGCCGGTAGTAAGCGGGCAGGTCGCGCCGCGCGTGATGGGCGCGCATCTCGAAGTTCAATGCCTGCAGTTCGGCAAGTTCTTCGTCGCTGATCCGCGCGCAGGCAAGTTCGCCGGACAAAGCTTCCAGCGCCGCCATCACCTCGAAGGCGTGCGCCACGTCGTCGGCGGACAGCTGAACGACTATCGCGCCGCGGTTGGGCAAATGCTCAACGAGGCCTTCGGCCGTCAGCAGCTTCAGCGCCTCGCGCAGTGGCGTGCGCGAGACCTGCAGCTGTTCGGCAAGTTCGCGTTCGTTCAGCTTCTGGCCGGGGGCGATGCCGCCCTCGACGATCAGCGCCCGCAGGCGCTGCGCCACCGCCAGGTGCAGGACTTCGCTGCTTCCGTTCAGCTTGGTGTTCGCGGGCATTGGTATACAAAACTCCAACCGCGGGAATTGTATTCCTCCTGCTTTGAGGTAAGCACATTCCGACACGGCTTGCGTTTTGTATACCAGATGACTAATCTCTTCCGCCAGGCCCGCGCCGCCGCGTGGGCACTGTCCCTCCTGCGTGCGATCGCCATGCTCAAGCTGAACTCCCATCCCGCCGGGCGCCACTTCCTGCAGATCCCGGGTCCGACCAACGTGCCCGACGGCGTGCTGCGCGCCATCGACTATCCGACCATCGACCACCGCGGCCCGGAGTTCGCGGTCCTCGGCAAGAAGGTCCTCGCCGAGATCAGGCAGGTGTTCCAGACGCGGCAGCCGGTGGTGATCTACCCGAGCTCCGGCACCGGCGCGTGGGAGGCAGCGCTGGCCAACGCGCTTTCCCCCGGCGACGTGGTGCTGATGTACGAGACCGGCCACTTCGCGTCGCTGTGGAAGAAGATGGCCGAGAACCTGGGGCTGAAGCCCGAGTTCATCGCCGGCGACTGGCGCAGCGGGGTGGACGCGGCGCAGATCGAGGCGCGGCTGGCGCAGGACAAGGCGCGCGCGATCAAGGCTGTCTGCGTGGTGCACAACGAGACCTCCACCGGCGTCACGTCCGACATCCCGGCGGTGCGGTGCGCGATCGACAACGCGAAGCACCCGGCGCTGCTGCTGGTGGACACGATCTCGTCGCTCGCCTCGATCGACTACCGCCACGACGAATGGGGTGTGGACGTCACCGTGGCCGGCTCGCAGAAGGGCCTGATGCTGCCGCCGGGGCTGGGCTTCAATGCGGTGAGCGAGAAGGCGGTCGCCGCCGCCAAGAACTCGAAGTTCCCGCGCAGCTACTGGCGCTGGGACGACATCATCGAGGCCAACAAGGGCGGCTACTGGCACTACACGCCGTCGACCAACCTGCTCTACGGCCTGTCGGCGGCGCTCGACCAGCTGCTGGCCGAGGGACTGCTCAACGTGTTTGCCCGCCATCGCCGGCACGGCGATGCAACGCGCGCCGCGGTGCGCGCCTGGGGGTTGGAGATCCTGTGCCGCAATCCGGCCGAGTACTCCGACTCGCTGACCGCGGTGATGATGCCCGAGGGGAGCGACGCCGACGCGCTGCGCGCGCTGATCCTAGAGAAATTCAACATGTCGCTCGGCACCGGCTTGTCGAAGGTGAAGGGCAAGGTCTTCCGCATCGGCCACCTCGGCGACTTCAACGACCTGACGCTGCTGGGCACGCTGGCGGGCGTCGAGATGGGACTGGCGCTCGCGAAGGTGCCGCACCGTGTGGGCGGCGTGCAGGCGGCCATGGGTGTCCTGGCGGCGTGCGCCGCAGGGCGCGCGGCCGAACTGGCGCGCGCGGCGTGAGGGGACGCCGGCAAGAGTTCGACAGCACTGACGATTCGCGAACCACTGAGAGGGGGAACAGCATGGCACTGCAATCGATTCCGAAGTTCGCACGCTGCGTCGTGGCCGGCGCCGTGGCGCTTGTCGGCTCGCTGGCGGGCAGCGCGCAGGCGGCCGAGTGGCAGCCGACCAAGCCGGTGGAGGTCATCGTTCCGGCCGGCGCCGGCGGCGCGTCCGACCAGATGGCGCGGGTGATCCAGAGCATCGTCACCAAGCACCAGCTGATGACGCAGCCGATGATCATCCAGATCAAGTCCGGCTCGAGCGGTGCGGAAGGCGCAATGGACGTGCAGGAGTCGCAGGGCAACCCGCACAAGATCCTGGTGGCGTTCTCGCTGATCTACACGCTGCCGATGGCCACTGGCCTGCCTCTCGACTGGCGCAAGATGAACCCGGTGGCGATGATCGCCATGGACGAGTTCCTGCTGTGGGTCAATGCCGAGACGCCGTACAAGACGCCGAAGCAGTTCCTCGACGCCGTCAAGGCGGCGCCCGCCGGACAGTTCAAGATGGGCGGCACCGGTTCGAAGCGCGAGGATCACCTGATCTCGTTCGCGCTGGATAAGGTGTACGGCGCCAAGTTCACCTACATCCCGTACAAGAGCGGCGGCGAGGCGGCGACCCAGCTGGTCGGCAAGCACACCGACGCGAACGTGAACAACCCGAGCGAGAACGTCGCGCAGTGGCGCGCCGGGCAGGTGCGCGCGCTGTGCGTGTTCTCCGAGCAGCGGATGGTCTACAGGGACAAGATCACCAAGGACGAGTCGTGGGCCGACATCCCGACCTGCAAGGAGTCGGGCGTTGACGTGACCTACCAGATGCTGCGCGCCTTCTTCCTGCCGCCGGGCACGACGAAGGAGCAGGCGGCGTTCTACGTCGACCTGCTGCGCAAGGTGGTGGCGACGCCGGAGTGGAAGGAATACGTCGCGCGCAACGCGCTCAAGGAGACCTTCCAGACCGGCGCCGACTTCAACAGGTTCCTGGAGAAGGACGACGCCTATCACAGGACGCTGATGACCGAGGCGGGCTTCACGAAGAAATAGAGCCCCGGCCCGGGCGGCACGACAGCACGTCTGTCTGCCGCCCGGCGCATGCTCAGGAGCAGGCCCGTGGAGCAGAAGCAGGTGAACGAAACACCCATGCGAGGTGCGGTGTCGCAGCGCGCCGTCGGCGCGGCGACGGCGATCGTGTTCTTCCTGGTCGGCGTGGTGATGATCGTCGACAACTACAAGCTCGGCGCCGGATGGGCCCCGGAGGGCCCCGAGGCGGGCTATTTCCCGCTGCGCATCGGCGTGATCATCTGCATCGCCGCCGCGGTGGTCCTGTTCCAGGACCTGTTCGGCAAGGGCGAGGGGAACAAGGTCTTCGTGACCTTCGGACGGCTGCGGCACGTGCTCGCGGTGCTGCTGCCGACGATCGTCTACGTGCTGGCGATCAAGTTCGTCGGCATCTACGTGGCCTCGGCGGTTTTCATCGGCGCCTTCATGCGCGTGATGGACCGCTCCGGCTGGCTGAAGACCGTCGTCATCAGCGTCGGCGTGAGCGCGGCGCTGTTCTGGCTGTTCGAACTCCAGTTCATGGTGCCGCTGCCCAAAGGGCCGCTGGAAGCGAAGTTCGGATACTGAGGCAGCGGAAAGGGGAACGCCAGTGGAGGACTTCGGCGCACTGCTGCACGGTTTTGCGGTTGCACTGACCTGGTACAACGTCGGCATGATGGCGATCGGCATCGTGCTCGGCATCGTCATCGGCGTGCTGCCCGGCCTGGGCGGACCGAACGGCGTGGCGATCCTGCTACCGCTGACGTTCACGATGCAGCCGACATCGGCCATCATCATGCTGTCGTGCATCTACTGGGGCACGCTGTTTGCGGGTGCCATCACGTCGGTGCTGTTCAACATCCCCGGCGAGACCCACTCGGTGGCCACCACGTTCGACGGCTACCCGCTGGCGCAGCAGGGGCGCGCCGGCGAGGCGCTCACCGCGTCGTTCACCGGCTCGTTCCTCGGCGCGTTCGTCGCGGTGCTGCTGATCACCTTCCTCGCGCCGCTGGTGGCGAGCTTCGCGCTGAAATTCGGGCCGCCGGAGTTCTTCGCCGTCTACCTGCTCACGTTCTGCAGTTTCGTCGGCACCGGCAAGGATCCGGCGAAGACGATCATCTCGATGATGATCGGCTTCGGCCTGGCGGCGATCGGCATGGATACGGTCAGCGGCGAACTGCGCATGACTTTCGGCTGGTCGGAACTGCTGCGCGGCGTCGACTTCCTCGTCGTCGTGATCGGCCTGTTCGGCCTCGGCGAGATCCTGCTGAGCATGGAGGAGGGCCTGGCCTTCGAGGGCAAGAGCGCCAAGATCAACCTGAAGGTCGTGCTCGAGACCTGGAAGCAGCTGCCGAAGTACTGGGTCACCCTGATCCGCAGTTCGGCCATCGGCTGCTGGATGGGCATCACGCCGGGCGGCGCCACCGCCGCTTCGTTCATGGGCTACGGCATCGCCAAGAAGTTCTCGCGCCGGGGCGACAAGTTCGGCACCGGCGAGCTCGAGGGGGTGATCGCGCCGGAGACCGCCGCGCACGCCTCCGGCACCAGCGCGCTGCTGCCGATGCTGGCGCTCGGCATCCCCGGCTCGGCCACCGCCGCGGTGCTGCTCGGCGGGCTGATGATCTGGGGCCTGCAGCCCGGGCCGCTGCTGTTCGTCGAACAGAAGGAGTTCGTCTGGGGACTGATCGCCAGCATGTACCTGTCGAACGTCGCCGGCCTGATCATCGTGCTGACGACGGTGCCGCTGTTTGCCGCGATCCTGCGCATTCCCTTTTCGATCATTGCGCCGATCATCATCGTCGTCTGCGCCATCGGCGCCTTCACGGTGCACAACGCGATGCTCGACGTCTGGCTGATGATCGTGTTCGGCATCGTCGGCTACGTGATGAAGAAGCTCGACTATCCGCTGGCGCCACTGGTCCTGTCGCTGGTGCTCGGCGACCGCGCGGAAAACGCCTTCCGCCAGAGCATGCTCGCCTCGAGGGGTGAACTCGGCGTGTTCTGGTCGAATCCGCTGGTCGGCAGCATCACGACGCTGGCGCTGGTCATGCTGTTCTGGCCGGCGATCTCGTCGGCGTGGCGCAGGCTGCGCGGCACCTGAGATCGCGTCGGTGTCGCCCGAGGCTGGCCGCGCAGCGGTGAATCGCCATGACCGCCGCCGCGTGGCAGTCTGACGTTGGAGGCACGGTGAGCGATTCGTCGATCCTGGTGAGCCGTGACGGGTTCATTGCCACCGTCGTGCTCAACCGCCCGGAGAGACTCAACGCGCTGACCAAGCCGATGTGGCACGCGCTCGGCGAGGCGGCCACTCAGCTCTCGGCCGACGACTCGGTGCGCTGCATCGTGCTGCGCGGCGCCGGCGAGAAGGCCTTTTCTCCGGGCAACGACATCGGCGAGTTCGCCACCGAGCGCTCGAACAAGGCGCAGGCGATCGAGTATGGCGCGATCATGCACGCCACCGCGCAGGCGCTGGAGAACTGCCGTCATCCGATCGTCGCGCAGATCCACGGCATCTGTGTCGGCGGCGGGCTGGAGATCGCCGCGCTGGCCGACATCCGCATCTGCGGCGAGTCGAGTCGCTTCGGCGCGCCGATCAAGAACCTCGGCCTGGTGATGGCCTACGCCGAGATGGCGCCGCTGGTGCGGCTCGTCGGCCGCGCGGTGGCGTTGGAGATCCTGCTCGAAGGGCGGATCTTCGATGCCGCCGAGGCGAAAGAGAAGGGACTGGTCACGCGCGTGGTGGCCGATGCCGAGGTCGAGGCCGAGGCACGCGCCGCCGCGCAACGGATCGCCGACGGTGCGCCGCTGGTAGCGCGCTGGCACAAGAAGTTCGCCCGTCGTCTGGCCGAGGGCCGCGCCCTCAGCCTCGCGGAGCGCGACGAGTGCTTCGACTGCTTCGACACCGAGGACTTCCGCATCGGCTACTCGGCGTTCCTGGCGAAGAAGAAGCCTCGATTCGTCGGGCGATGACCGGGGCTCGCGGGCGATGAGCGAACGTAGAGCCGGGCCGCTGGCCGGCATGCGCGTGCTGGAACTGGCGCAGATCATGTCGGGGCCGACGGCGGGCATGATGCTCGCCGACCTCGGCGCCGACGTGATCAAGGTCGAGAAGCTGCCCGGCGGCGATGATTCGCGCGGCTACACCGACCCGCGCATCAACGGCGTCTCGGCGCCGTTCCTGATGATGAACCGCAACAAGCGCGGGCTGGCGCTGAACCTGAAGCACGCGCAGGGTCGCGACGTGCTGCTTCGTCTGGCGCAGCGCGCCGATGTGCTGCTGGAGAACTTTCGCACCGGCACGCTCGACAAACTCGGCCTCGGCTACGACGTGCTGCGCGCGGCGAACCCCGGCCTGATTTACTGCGCGGTGAGCGGCTACGGCCACACCGGTCCGTATGCGGACAAGGGCGGTTTCGACCTGATCGCGCAGGGTTTCGGCGGATTGATGTCGATCACCGGCGAGCCGGGCGGCCCGCCGGCCAAGGTCGGCCCGCCGGTGTCCGACATCAACGGCGGCATCCTCGCCGCGCTCGGCATCACCGCCGCGTGGGCGCACAAGCTGCGCTCCGGCGAGGGGCAGGTGGTCGACACTTCGCTGATGGAAGCAGCGCTGCAGCAGACCTTCTGGCACGCGTCGGTGTATTTCGCTACCGGCGCCTCGCCGGGGCCAACGGGTTCGGCGCACATCCTCGCCGCGCCCTATCAGGCGTTCCACGCGCTGGATGGCTGGATCAACATCGGCGGCGCCAACCAGGCCAACTGGGAACGCATTGCCGACGTGCTCGGCCATCCCGAGTGGCGCACCGACCCGCGCTTCGCCACCAACACCGCGCGCAAGCAGAACCTGCCGGCGCTGGTCGAACTGATGAACGCGGTGCTGGCCACGCGCACGCGCGCTGACTGGCTGGCTGCCTTCGATGCGGCAGGCGTGCCGGCCGGCCCGGTGCACTCCATCGGCGAGGCGCTGTCGCACCCGCAGACGCTGGCGCGCGAGATGGTGGTCGAGACGACGCATCCGCAGGCCGGCCCGGTGAAGAGCATCGGTTGCCCGATTCGTTTCTCCGCCACGCCCGCCTCGGTCACCCGGCCGGCACCGCTGCTCGGCGAGCACACGCGCGAGGTGCTGCGCGAGCACGGCTACAGCGAGCAGGACATCGATGCGCTGGTCGCCGCCGGCGTGGTACAGGACGGCTCGGCGCAGCGTTCGGCCTGACGAGCGTCGCCTGGGCGCAGCGGGGCCGCCGAGAGGCGAGCCGATACAATCCGCGCTTTGGCGAAGACTGCAGCAATGAACGTCAAAACGCGCGCAGCGCCCGTCGTCGGCGTGGTGATGGGGTCGAACTCCGACTGGGACATCATGCAGCACGCCTGCGAGGTGCTGAAGGAGTTCGGCGTTCCGTTCGAGGCGAAGGTGGTCTCCGCGCACCGCACGCCCGACGAGATGTTCGCCTACGCCGACGAGGCGCGTGCCCGGGGACTGCGCGTGATCATCGCCGGCGCCGGCGGTGCGGCGCACCTGCCGGGCATGCTGGCTTCCAAGACCGTGATCCCGGTACTCGGCGTGCCGGTGCCGTCGCGCTACCTGCGCGGCGAGGACAGCCTGCTGTCGATCGTGCAGATGCCGAAGGGCATTCCGGTCGCCACCTTCGCGATCGGCGAGGCGGGCGCGGCGAACGCGGGCCTGTTCGCGGTGGCGATGCTGGCCACCGCCGACGCCGAACTCGCGCAGAAGCTCGCCCAGTTCCGCGCCACGCAGACCGAGCGCGCGCGCAACATGACGCTGCCTTTGTGACGTGATCCGTTGAGCGCCGAAGCCACGAAGCCCGCGGTCGAGCCGATTCCCCCCGGCCAGTGGTTGGGCCTGCTCGGCGGCGGCCAGCTGGGCCGCATGTTCGCGATGGCGGCGGCAAGCATGGGCTACCGGGTGTTCGTCATCGATCCTGATCCGCATAGCCCGGCCGCAGCGGTTTGCGACGAGCACCTGCAGGCGCCCTATGAAGACGATGCGGCGCTCGATGCGCTGGCCGAGCGCTGCCGTGCGGTGACCATCGAGTTCGAGAACGTGCCGGCGTCCGCCCTGCGCAAGCTGGCCGACCGCCTCCCGGTGCGGCCGGCGGCCGATGCGGTCGCCGTGGCGCAGGACCGGATCGCCGAGAAGCGCTACATGGTCGCCAACGGCATCGAAGTCGGCCCGCACAAGATCGTCGACCGCGTCGACGACCTGCTGCGCGCGCCGGACATGCTGTTTCCCGGCATCCTGAAGATGGCGCGGCTCGGCTACGACGGCAAGGGCCAGGCCGTGGTCACCACGCGCGACGAGGCCGTCGCCGCGTGGACGAAGATGGGGCGCGTTCCCTGCGTGCTGGAGAAACACCTCGCCCTGCAGCGCGAGGTCTCGTGCATCGTCTGCCGCGGCGCCGACGGGCAGGCCACCACCTTTCCGCTGATCGAGAACGAGCACCGCCACGGCATCCTGGCCGTCTCCATTGCGCCGGCGCGCGTGTCGCCGCAGGTGGCGGCGAAGGCAGCGGAGATCGCCCGCAAGCTGGCGGCGACGCTCGACTACGTCGGCGTGCTGTGCGTCGAGATGTTCGTGGTCGCCGAGGACCGGGTGCTGGTCAACGAGATCGCGCCGCGGCCGCACAACTCCGGCCACTTTACGATCGACGCCTGTGCCGCCAGCCAGTTCGAGCAGCAGGCGCGCGCGCTGGCCGGCATGCCGCTCGCTTCGACGGCGCAGCTGGTGCCGGCGGTGATGCTCAACGTTCTCGGCGACATCTGGTTCCGCGGTGGCGATCGCGTCGAGCCGCCGTGGCACGAGGTGCTGGCCGTGAGCGGCGCCAAGCTGCACCTGTACGGCAAGCGCGAGCCGCGGATGGGTCGCAAGATGGGGCACGTGACCTGCCTCGGCGCCTCGGTGGCCGATGCGCTCGAGCGCGCGGTCGCGGTGGCCGCCGTGCTCGGCATCGAACCGCCGAAGTGACCGCCGGCCTCACGATCGACGCGGCGGCCGTCGAGCAGGCCGCCGCGCTGCTGGCCGCTGGCGGACTGGTCGCCTTCCCGACCGAAACCGTCTACGGCCTCGGCGCCGACGCCGACAACGTCGATGCGGTGCGCGCCATCTTCGCTGCCAAGGGCCGGCCGACGGACCACCCGGTGATCGTGCACGTGCTCGGCGCCGAAGCGATCGATGCGTGGGCGACCGGCGCGCCGGAGACGGCGCGGCGACTGGCGCAGGCTTTCTGGCCCGGACCGCTGACGCTGGTATTGCCACGCTCGGCGCGCGCGCACGACGCGCTGACCGGCGGGCAGGCGAGTGTCGGCCTGCGTTGCCCGGCGCATCCGTGGGCGCGGGCGCTGCTCGCTGCATTCGCCGCCTTGCGCGCGGATCCGAGCGCCGCGCTCGCCGCGCCGAGCGCCAACAGCTTCGGCCGCATCAGCCCGACCACCGCCGCGCACGTGCGCGCCGACCTCGGCGAGAAACCGGCTGGCCGCGTCGACATGATCCTCGACGGGGGCCCAAGCCCGGTGGGCATCGAGTCGACGATCGTCGACCTGTCGACAGCCACGCCGAGGTTGCTGCGCCATGGCTCGATCACGCGCCGGCAGATCGAAGCGACGATCGGTTGCGAGGTGCCCGATGCCGGCGGCGAGGCGCCGCGCGCCTCCGGCGGGCTGAAGAGCCACTACGCGCCGCGCGCGCCGCTCGAACTGGTGCCGGCGCCGCGGCTGCCGGCGCGCATCAACGCGCTGCGCGGCACGCGGCTGGCGGTGCTGGCGCCGGCCGCGGCGCTGCTCGACTGGCCGGCCGACGTCGTGCTGCGCCTGGTGGCCCCGGCAAGCGCGGCTGAGTATGCGCGGCGGCTGTACGCGCTGCTGCACCAGCTCGACGAATCGGGCGCGGCGCGCATCGTCGTTGCCACGCCGCCGCAGGGCGAGGCCTGGGATGCGGTGCACGACCGGCTGCGGCGGGCCGCGGCCGCTGCGGACGAGGCCGAAGACG
>CAZSYX010000062.1:0-20615 GCA_964610575.1 uncultured Burkholderiaceae bacterium | reverse complement strand
TGGCCGATCTGAGTCTTGCGATCCATCACGCTGCTTCAGCGTGGAACTTCACGCCGAGCGCCTTCGCGACCTTTAGTACGGTGGCGAAGCTGGGGTTACCCTCGGCGCTGAGGGCACGATAGAGGCTCTCACGACTAAGTCCGGCGTCCTTGGCAACCTGCGTCATTCCTTTGGCACGGGCGATGTTCCCGAGCGCCCCCGCGATGCCGGCTGCGTCGTCTGGTGCTTCCTCGAGCCAGGCGTCAAGGTAAGCAGCCCTCTCTTCCGGCGTGCGCAAGTGCTCGGCAACATCGTACGGAGTCGTCTTCGT
Organism: uncultured Burkholderiaceae bacterium; assembly: GCA_964610575.1. Lineage (GTDB taxonomy): Bacteria > Pseudomonadota > Gammaproteobacteria > Burkholderiales > Burkholderiaceae_F > JADJWR01. The sequence continues at coordinate 20,305 of CAZSYX010000062.1, read as the reverse complement.
CTTGTTTGCTTTCTTGGCCATGGCCCTGGGCATGTCTGCCTACTCCTGAAAATTCTTCGCCAACAAAATCGCCTTGGAAATGTCTTTCTGCTGCGTTGACTTGTCGCCGCCTGCCAGCAACAGGAGCAGCCGCGTCCCGCGCTGCGTGTAATACACGCGGTAGCCAGGGCCGAAGGCGATCTTCAGTTCCGAAACACCGTCCGTCAGATTCCTGTGTTCCCCCGGATTGCCTTGAATCAGGCGATCAACCCGCACCAGGATGCGCGCTCGACCCGCCCGATCCTTCAATGCGTCAAGCCACTCGCGGTACTCCTCGGTTTTCTCGACGCGCATGTGCGAAGTGTAGCCGATAGGCTACGCTCGTCAAGCGTGGCAATTAGGCGGGCAAGGCCCTGCCCGTCGGCAAGGGCTCGGGCCTGGTCGCTTCCTGGCCGCTCGAAACGGCCCGCGATCGCTTCCCGCCAACAAGTCCGCTACTGGGCCGGTTGCGGGGTGGTATCTGAAGGCAGGTTCCGGCCGAAAGGCGGCGGTATCCAGAGGAAGAACGAAGGGGCCCCTCTCGCCGCAGGACCGGCCGTTCCTTTCGAAGGTGCACAGAGTGAACCTCGTCAGCAGGCTGATGCCGTGGCCAAGTTTGGGGCCCCGACCCACCACCAGAAAGTGGCCAGCTGGCCAATTTATGGGGCAAAACGCATCTTCTGGGGAAATGCGGGAGGGAGATGGTGGCCAAGGACGGAATTGAACCGCCGACACAAGGATTTTCAGTCCTCTGCTCTACCAACTGAGCTACTTGGCCGTGTCGGATAGGTTCCTGGAACAGGAACCCCAGCGAAGGGCGCGAAGTATAGCCGAGCCGGCTGCGTCGACCACTCGAATGGGAGCCGAGCGGACGGCGGATGCCCCGTCGCTGTTGTTCAAGGCCGCGCTGCGATAATCCGCCGCGTGCAGCAATCCACCACCTTCGATGTCGCCGTCGTCGGCGCCGGCGTGGCCGGGCTGGCCGTTGCCGTCGGCAGCGCGCAGCTTGGCCTGCGCACGGCGCTGGTCGGGCCGCGGGCGCCGCTGCATCGTGCCGATGCGGCGGCACCGTTCGACGTGCGCATCTATGCGGTGGCGCCGGCCGCGGTCGGACTGCTCGAGCAACTGAAGGTCTGGCCGGCGGTCGACGCGTCGCGCGTGCAGGCAGTGGCGAAGATGCGCGTGTTCGGCGACGCCGGAAACGAGCTGAGCCTCGACGCCTACCAGGCGTCGCTGCCGCGACTGGCCACCATCGTCGAGGAAAGCGAACTGCTGCGTGCACTCGGCGCAGCGGCGGGGTTTGCCTCCGGGCTGGAGCGGATCGAGGGCACCTTCGACGCCCTGCAGCAGCAGGGCGAGGCGGCGCGATTGCTGCTTGCCGGCGGGCAGGCGATCGACGCGCGGCTGGTGGTGGCGGCTGATGGCGCGCGGTCGGCGGTGCGAGCCGCAGCGGGGATCAACGCGCAGGAACTGTCTTACGAGCAGACCGCGGTAGTCGCCAATTTCGCCTGCGAGCGGCCGCACCACGGCGTGGCCTTGCAGTGGTTCGACCCGGCGGAGGGCGTGATCGCGCTGCTGCCGCTGCCCGGCGATCGCGTATCGCTGGTGTGGTCGGCGCCACGATTGCTGGCCGAGGCCCTGGCCGTCGAGCAGAGCAGCCTCGCCTTTCGCCTGGCCGCGCGCGTGCAGCCTTACCTCGGCGCACTGACGGCAATCGGACCGGCGCAGTCGTTTCCCCTGCGGCGGATCACCGTCGACCGGCTGATCGGCACGCGGCTGGCGCTGGTCGGCGACGCGGCGCATGTCGTGCATCCGCTCGCCGGCCAGGGATTGAACTTGGGGCTGGCCGACGTGTCCGAGTTGCTGCGCGTGCTGGCCGGGCGCGAGGACTGGCGCGACCCGGGCGATGCGGTGCTGCTGCGCCGCTACGAGCGGTCGCGGGCCGAGCCGGTCGGCCTGATGCGGCTCGCCACACATGCGCTGGCGCGGCTGTTCGCGCGCGACGACGCGTTAAGCCGCGAGGTCCGCAATCTGGGGCTGTCGGCGGTCAACGCGCTGCCGCCGCTGAAGAATGCGCTGATCCGCCACGCGGCCGGGCCCGAGGCCCGTCCGTGACATCGATATCCCGCGGCTGAGGCCGCGATCGCAAACAGGAAAGAAGACGACTATGAAAACCTGGTTCCTCGCTGCCGTGCTGGCGGCAATCAGCACGATGGTCTTGGCGCAGACACCGCCGCCGGCGGCACGCGGATCGGCGGACGAGAGTGCGGTGCGCGCCCGCGTCGAGCAACGCTTCAACGCCAAGCCCGACTCCGCCACGCGTATGCCGTTCGGCCTGTGGGAAATCGTCATCGGCACCGAGGTCTTCTACGTCGACCAGGACGTGAACTACGCCTTCGTCGGCCGCGTGCTCGACGCCAAGACGCGCGACGACCTGACCGCCAAGAAGCGCGACGAACTGCTGCGCGTCGACTTCAAGACGCTGCCGCTGGAGCAGGCCGTCAAGATCGTGCGCGGCGACGGCTCGCGCAAGCTGGTCACCTTCGAGGACCCGAACTGCGGCTACTGCAAGAAGCTGTACCGCGACATCGCCGGCCTGAAGAACGTCACGATCTACACGTTCCTCTACCCGATCCTGTCGCAGGACTCGTTCGAGAAGTCCAAGGCGATCTGGTGCGCCAAGGACCGCGCCAAGGCCTGGGACGACATGATGCTCAACGGCAAGGCGGCCCCCGCGCCGGCGGCCGACTGCAAGCACCCGCTGCAGCAGAACATGGAACTGGGCCGCAAGCTGGAGGTCACGGGCACGCCGACGATCGTGTTCGCCGACGGTAGGCGCATGCCGGGCGCGGTGCCGCTCGACAAGATCGAGGCGACCTTCAAGGAAATCGGCGGCAAGTAGGCCGGCGGGGCGTCCGCAGCGCGCCGTTCCCGGCCATCAGTTGCCGCTAAGCAGTTTCTCCGGCCGTACGCCGCGCGGCACCAGCAGCCACGCCTGCACGTCGTGGCGCTGCCTGCCCGCCGGCGCGGCCGCCTCGGCGCCGAAGCCCCAGAAGAAGTCGAAGCGCAGCGGGCCGCGGATCGCGCCGCCAGTGTCCTGCGCCAGCATCAGTCGCCGCAGCGGCGCGCCGCTCACCGGATGCTCGCTGCTGATCAGCAGCGGCGCGCCGAGCGGGATGAAACGCGGGTCCACGGCGACCGAGTAGCCGGGCGTCAGCGGCACGCCGAGTGCGCCGACCGGCCCGGCATTCGGATCGCCGAGCGGCACCTCGCGGAAGAACACGTAGCTCGGGTTCTCGTTCAGCATTTCGGCGACGCGCTTGGGGTTGGCGCGCGCCCACGCCGTGATGCCCTGCATCGAGGCCTGCTCCAGCGTCAGTTCGCCGCGATCGACCAGCAGGCGGCCGATCGACCGATAGGGGTGCCCGTTGGTGTCGGCATAGCCGACGCGGATCATCGAACCATCGCGGAACCGCACCCTGCCCGAACCCTGCACCTGGAGGAAGAACGCCTCGATGGCGTCATCGACCCAGACCAGTTCGGTGCCGCGCAACCGCTCCTCGGTCAGCTCGGCGCGCGACCAGTACGGCACGACCCGCATGCCCTTGTCGGACTGCTGCAGCCGGCCGCGTAGCCGCTGGCTCGCCAGTTCCGGGTACAGCGACGACAGGTCGATGGTCAGCAGGTCGGCCGGCGGACGGTGCAGCGGCACGACGAAGGGCGCAGCGCGGGTGCGGCTGCCGCTGAGCAGCGGCTCGTAGTAGCCGGTCATTCGGCCGCGCGTCTCGGTAGCGAGCAGGCGCGGCTCGGCGCCACCGTCCTCGAGAGTGACGCTCAGCACCCGATAGGCATCCAGCCGATTGGCGAGGAACGCGCGCTGCGCAGCGACGTCCTTGGCCGGCACCGCGGTCGCCTGGCGGCAAGGCTCGGCCCAGACCTCGCGGCGCGCGTTGCTGCGCTCGAAGCTGCGGCACGAGGCCAGCAGCGCCGGCCAGGCAGCGGCGAGATCGGCGTCGGCAACCTGCGGCAGTGCCTCGGCTGCCACCTTTTCGTAGCGAGCCTGCGTCAGCGTCTTGACGCTGGGCGCCGGTGCCGCAGGCGGCGCCGGCGGGGGCACGGTCTGGCAGGCGGCGACGAGCAGGGCCGCAGCCGCCACGGCAAGCGGTGCCGCGCGCAGCGGCTTTCTAGAATGAAGGTGTCGCAACAAACGGAGGCCGCCCGTGTGGCTGATCATCGCGGAGGCGCTGGTGGCGCTGGGGCTGCTGGTGTTCATCGTCTGGTGGACGATGTTTCACGGCCGTAACAAGCCGCCCAAGCAATAGCCCTCAGTGCAGGGTACGCGGCACCGAGAGCACGAACTCCGGGATCGGCGCCTCGAACGCGGTGCCGTCCTCGGCGATGCACTGGTAGCTGCCGTGCATCGAGCCGACCGGTGTTGGAAGCGGGCAGCCGCTGGTGTACTGGAACGACTGGCCGGGCTTCAGCACCGGCTGCTCGCCGACCACGCCGGGGCCGCGCACTTCCTCGATCTGCCCGTCGGAGTCGGTGATGATCCAGTGCCGCGACAGCAGCTGGGCCGTCACCTCGCCAGTGTTGCGGATCGTCACGGTGTAGGCAAAGAGATAGCGGCCTTCCTCGGGATCGGACTGTTCCTCGAGGTAGCGCGGCTGCACCTGGACGCTGAACTGGTAACGGGCCATCGGGCTGCGGGGCCTTCGTACAATCTTGGGGTTACTCGTGGAGACCGCCATGGATTGTCGCATCGCCCCCAGCATCCTGTCCGCCGACTTCGCGCGATTGGGCGAGGAAGTGCGCAACGTCGTCGCCGCCGGCGCGGACTGGATCCATTTCGACGTAATGGACAACCATTACGTGCCGAACCTGACCATCGGCCCGCTCGTCTGCGAGGCCATCCGCCCGCATGTGCAGGTGCCCATCGATGTGCACCTGATGGTCGAGCCGGTTGATGCCCTGGTGCCGATGTTCGCCAAGGCGGGCGCCAACGTGATCACCTTCCATCCGGAGGCGTCGCGCCATGTCGACCGCACGCTCGGCCTGATCCGCGACTGCGGCTGCAAGGCGGGGCTGGTGTTCAACCCGGCGACGCCACTGCAGTGGATGGACCACGTGCTCGACAAGGTCGACATCGTGCTGCTGATGAGCGTCAACCCGGGCTTCGGCGGCCAGTCGTTCATCGACCAGGCGCTGGTCAAGCTGGCTGCGGCGCGCGCCTGCCTCGATGCCTACGAGGAGGCGAGCGGGCGCCGCATCTGGCTTGAGATCGACGGTGGCGTGAAGGTCGACAACATCGGTGCCATCGCCGCTGCCGGGGCCGACACCTTCGTTGCCGGCAGCGCGATCTTCGGCTCCAAGGACTACAAGGCGACGATCGAGGCGATGAAGAAGGCGGTCGCCGCCGCGCAGGCTGCACGCTCGCGCGCCCAGGCCGAGCAACACCGGCAGTACACGAGCGCATGAAGCTGTCGCAACTGCACGGCGTGCTGATCGACCTCGACGGCACGCTGATGGACACCGCCCCCGATCTGGCGGCCGCCGCCAACCGGATGCGGGCGGACTTCGGCCTGCCGCCACTGCCGCTCGACCGGATCGCCGCCTTCGTCGGCAAGGGTGCAGAGGTGCTGGTGCATCGCGCGCTGACCGACGACCTGAACGGGCGCGCGGATCCGGAGGCGTTCTCGCGCGGCCGCACGTCGTTCTATGCGCACTACACGGTCGAGAACGGCCTGCAGGCGATCGTCTTCGAGCGCGTGCCGCAGGCCTTGGAGCAGCTGCGTGACCGCGGCCTGAAGGTCGCCTGCGTGACCAACAAGCCGAAGGAATTCACGATTCCGCTGCTGGCGAAGATGGACCTCGCGCGGTACTTCGATGCGGTCGTCGCCGGCGACGAAGTGGCGGAGAAGAAGCCGCATCCGGCGCTGCTGCTCGAGGCCTGCCGGCGCATGCAACTGCGCCCCACCGAGGTGATGCTGATCGGCGACTCGGTCAACGACGCACAGGCGGCGCGCGCGGCCGGCTGCGGTTGCACGCTGGTCGAGACCGGCTACAACGAGGGCGAGAGCGTGGCCGCTCTCGCGGGCGCGCCGGGGCTAGATGCTATATTCGCCACGCTCGCCGAGGCGGTGCAGTGGGTTGTGCAGCAGCACCCGGCGCGAGCACAAGACGCCACGACGCAATGAGTCACCGCAACGTATCGATGCCCAGCCGGGCCATCTGCAAGCCGCATGGCTGGCAGGCCCGGGGAGTCTGGTGCTGGCGACGCTAGAGCCGCCCCGCTGCCGCGCGCAGCGTCGATCGTTGACTCCCGCAGTTGAAGTTCGTGGCCGCCGGCCGCGAACGCCCCATCAGGTGACGCATGACCGAACTCGAATACAAGGCCCTGGCCGCGCAGGGCTATAACCGCATCCCGCTGATCGCGGAGAGCTTCGCCGACCTCGAAACTCCGCTGTCGCTGTACCTGAAGCTGGCGCGCGCGCAGGGCTCGGGCGCCAACTCCTTTCTGCTCGAGTCGGTGGTCGGCGGCGAGCGCTTCGGCCGCTATTCGTTCATTGGCCTGCCGGCGCGCACGGCGATCCGCGCATTCATCGGCGAGCCGGGCAAGCACCGGATCGAGGTGGTCACCGACGGCGCCGTCGTGCGCGAGGAGCGCGGCGATCCGCTCGCCTTCATCGAGAAGCACTTCGCCCAGTTCAAGGTCGCGCTGCGGCCGGGCATGCCGCGCTTCTGCGGCGGGCTGGCCGGCTACTTCGGCTACGACACCGTGCGCCTGTTCGAGAAGAAGCTGGCGAAGACCAAGCCCGACGACCTCGGCCTGCCCGACATCCTGCTGCTGCAGACCGAGGAACTGGCGGTGATCGACAATCTGACCGGCCGCGCCTACGTCATCGTCTACGCCGACGCGCGACACCCCGAGGGCTACTCGCGCGCGCGCGAGCGGCTGCGCGAACTGCGGGCACGGCTGCACCGGCACATCGAGCCGCCGCACACGCGGGCCAGCGTGCGTCGCGCCGAGCGACGCGACTTCGCCAAGGCCGACTTCCTGCGTGCGGTCGAGCGCACCAAGGAATACATCGCCGCCGGCGACGCGATGCAGGTGGTGGTCGGCCAGCGCATCAGCAAGCCTTACGCCGACGCACCGCTGTCGCTGTACCGCGCGCTGCGCACGCTCAACCCGTCGCCGTACATGTACTTCTACGATTTCGGCGACCACCAGGTGGTCGGCGCGTCGCCGGAGATCCTCGTGCGCAGCGAGGATCGCACGACCTCGCAGGGCACCGAGCGCATCGTCGCACTGCGGCCGATCGCCGGCACGCGGCCGCGCGGCGGCAATGTCGAGGAGGACGAGAAACTGGCCGCCGAACTGCTCGCCGACCCGAAGGAGCGCGCCGAGCACCTGATGCTGATCGACCTGGCGCGCAACGATGTCGGCCGCATCGCCGAGATCGGCTCGGTGAAGGTCACCGAGCAGATGGTGATCGAGCGTTATTCGCACGTGATGCACCTCGTCAGCCATGTCGAAGGCAAGCTGAAAGCCGGCCTGACCAACCTCGACGTGCTGCGCGCCACCTTCCCGGCCGGCACGCTCTCCGGAGCGCCGAAGGTGCGGGCGATGGAGATCATCGACGAACTGGAGCCGAGCAAGCGCGGCATCTACGGCGGCGCGGTCGGCTACTTGTCGTTTGCCGGCGACATGGACCTGGCCATCGCCATCCGCACCGGCGTGGTCAAGGACAACGTGCTGTACGTGCAGGCCGGCGCGGGCATCGTCGCCGACTCGGTGCCGGAGTCCGAATGGAAGGAAACCGAGGCGAAGGCGAGGGCGGTGCTGCGCGCCGCGGAGCAGGTCGAGGATGGCTTCGATGGCGACCTCTGATCTCGTCGACCTGCGCAGCGACACGGTGACCCGGCCGTCGGCCGGCATGCGCCGCGCCATGTTTGAGGCCGAGGTCGGCGACGACGTGTTCGGCGACGACCCGAGCGTCAACCGGTTGCAGGCGCTGCTGGCGGAATTGCTCGGCTTCGAGGCCGGCCTGTTCATGCCGAGCGGCACGCAGAGCAACCTCGCCGCGCTGATGGCGCACTGCCAGCGCGGCGACGAATACATCGTCGGTCAGAGCGCGCACACCTACAAGTACGAAGGCGGCGGCGCGGCCGTGCTCGGATCGATCCAGCCACAGCCGCTGGAGAACGAGCCCGACGGCTCGATTGCGCTTGAAAGAATCACCGCTGCGATCAAGCCCGACGATCCGCACTTCGCGCGCACGCGACTGCTGGCGCTGGAGAACACCATCGGCGGCAAGGTGCTGCCGCTTCCGTACCAGCACGCCGCCACCGGACTTGCGCACGAGCGCGGCCTCGCCACGCATCTGGACGGCGCGCGCTTGTTCAACGCGGCCATTGCGCTCGGTGTGGCGCCGCGCGAGATCGCCGCCGGCTTCGATTCGGTGTCGGTGTGCCTGAGCAAGGGCCTCGGCGCGCCGGTCGGCAGCCTTCTGCTCGGTTCGCGCGAACTGATCGGCCGTGCGGTCCGCGCCCGCAAGATGCTCGGCGGCGGGCTGCGCCAGGCCGGGGTGCTCGCTGCCGCCGGCATCTTCGCGCTCGAGCACAACGTGTCGCGGCTGGCCGACGATCACGCGCACGCGCAACGGCTGGCCGACGGCCTGCGGTCGATCGGCGCGCTGAAGGTGGATGGCCCGCACACGAACATGCTGTTCGTGACGGTGCCGCCGGACCGGCTCGCGGCCCTCCAAAGCTTCCTGCGCAATCACGGAATCCTGATCCTGGCGCGCTCGGCGACCGTGCGACTGGTGACGCACCTGGATGTCGACGCCGCCGGCATCGACCGGGCGACCGCGGCGTTTCACGAATTCTTTGCGCGGCATTGAGGAGTTGCCCATGCTGCTGATGCTCGATAACTACGATTCCTTCACCTACAACCTGGTGCAGTACTTCGGCGAACTGGGCGAGGCCGTAGCGGTATTCCGCAACGACGAGATCACCTGCGACGAGATTGCGGCGCTGAAGCCGGACCGCATCTGCATTTCCCCGGGGCCGTGCTCGCCGACCGAGGCAGGGATCTCGCTCGAGGTGTTGAAGCGTTTCGGCGGCCAGGTGCCGATCCTCGGCGTGTGCCTTGGCCACCAGGCGATCGGCCATGCGTTCGGCGGCAAGGTGATCCGAGCCATGACGCTGATGCACGGCAAGACCGCGCCGATCGAGCACAGCGGCGTCGGTGTGTTCGCCGGCCTGCCGAATCCCTTCACCGCCACCCGCTATCACTCGCTCGCGGTCGAGCGCGAGTCCCTGCCCTCGTGCCTCGAGATCACCGCCTGGACTGCCGACGGCGAGATCATGGGACTGCGGCACCGGACGATGGCGGTCGAAGGCGTGCAGTTCCACCCGGAGTCGATCGCCTCGGAGTACGGCCACGAGTTGCTGAAGAACTTCCTGACGCAGGAGCGGCGATGAGGCGTGTGTGGTCCGGACTTGTTGTCCTGTGCGTCGCCGCACTCGCGCCGGGCCATGGATCCGCCGGCACGCTCGAGGAGTGTTATCAACGCACGCAGACGCGCCTCGAGGTCACCCCCTGCTTGAACGCGGCAAGGAAGGCGGCAACCGACGCGATGCTGGAGCAGTTCCTTGCGGTCGAGCAGTCGCTCGCCGAACTGGAAAAGGTCACCGGCCGCGGCGGCAAGGTCGCGGCGCTGAAACAGTCGCAGCGCGATTTCGAGCGCTACCTGCAGTCGCATTGCCAGGTCGTGCTGCGCTCGTACGACAGCGGCACGGGGGCGGCGCAGGCGCAGCTTGCCTGCGAAGTCGATCTGCTGCGCCAGCGTGCGGCGCTCCTGACGCTGCTGGCGCCGTCGCAGAACGAAGCAAAGACGAAGGAGTAGCGATGTCGATCACCCCGACCGAGGCGCTGGTGCGCTGCATCGAGCACCGCGAGATCTTCCACGACGAGATGTTGTCGCTGTGGCGCAGGCTGATGAGCGGCGAGCTCACGCCGGTGCAGATCGCCGGCCTGATCATGGGCCTGCGCGTGAAGAAGGAGACGATCGGCGAGATCGCCGCGGCGGCGCAGATCATGCGCGAGTTCGCCACCAAGGTGCCGGTCGCCGACCAGAGCAAGCTGGTCGACATCGTCGGCACCGGCGGCGACTCGTCGCACACCTTCAACATCTCGACCGCGTCGATGTTCGTCGCCGCCGCGGCCGGCGCGCGAGTGGCCAAGCACGGCGGCCGCTCGGTGTCGTCGAGTTCGGGCGCCGCCGACGTGCTGGAGGCCTTCGGCGCCAACATCAACCTCGGCCCCGAGAAAGTGGCGCAGTGCCTGGCCGAGACCGGCATCGGCTTCATGTTCGCGCCCCACCACCACGCGGCGATGAAGCACGCCGCGCCGGTGCGCAAGGAGCTCGGCGTGCGCACGATCTTCAACATCCTCGGACCCTTGACCAACCCGGCTGGCGCGCCGAACCAGTTGCTCGGCGTGTTCCACCCCGATCTGGTTGGCATCCAGGTGCGCGTGCTGGAACGGCTGGGCAGCCGGCACGTGCTGGTCGTCTACGGCAAGGACGGCATGGACGAGGTGTCGCTCGGCGCGGCGACGATGGTGGGTGAACTGAAGAACGGCGAGGTGCGCGAGTACGAGATCCACCCGGAGGACTTCGGCCTGTCGATGGTGTCGAATCGCGGACTGAAGGTGGGCAACGCCGCCGAGTCGCGCGCGATGGTCCTCGAGGCGCTGGAAAACACGCCGGGAACGCCGCGCGAGATCGTCGTCCTCAATGCCGGCGTGGCGCTGTACGCCGCCGACGTGGCCGGTTCGATCGACGACGGCATCCGCATGGCACGCGAGGCGATCGCCAGCGGTGCGGCGAAGAGCAAGCTCGATGCGTTCGTCGCCACGACGCGCAGGCTCGCTGCCTGAGCCGGGCGGCAGCGAGCGCCGGCTCGCCGGCGAGATGCGGCCTGACACAATTCGGCCATGAGCGACATCCTGCAGAAGATCCTCGCCGTCAAGCACGAGGAGATCGCCGCTGCCCAGGCGATCGAGTCGCTGGCCTCGCTGCGCGCGCGAGCGGCTGAGCGCCGCGACCTGCGCGATTTCGAGGGCGCGCTGCGCGCCCGCGTCGGCGCCGGCCGCGCGGCGGTGATCGCCGAGGTCAAGAAGGCCTCGCCGTCGAAGGGTGTGCTGCGCGCGGAGTTCGACCCGGCGGCGATCGGCACCAGCTATGCGCGCGGTGGGGCGGCGTGCCTGTCGGTGCTGACCGACGTGCAGTTCTTCCAGGGCGCGCCCGAGTACCTGGACGACGCGCGCCGTGCCAGCGGCCTGCCGGCGCTGCGCAAGGACTTCATCGTCGACGAATACCAGGTCGCGCAGGCGCGCGCCTGGGGCGCCGATTGCATCCTGCTGATCGTCGCCGCGCTTGCCGCCGCGCAACTCGCCGAACTGGAGGCGGCGGCGCGCGAGCTCGGCATGGCAGTGCTGGTCGAAGTGCACGACGCCAGGGAACTCGACGCCGCACTGGCGATGAAGACGCGGCTCATCGGCATCAACAACCGCAACCTGCGCACCTTCGAGGTTTCGCTGCAGACGACGCTCGACCTGCTGCCGCGCATCGACAGCAGCCGGCTGGTGATCACCGAAAGCGGCATCCTTTCCCCGGCCGACGTGGCGACAATGCGCGCCGCCGGCGTGCACGCCTTCCTGGTCGGCGAAGCGTTCATGCGCGCCGCCGACCCCGGCGCGGAACTGGCGCGGCTGTTCGGCTGAAGCGTCGGCGTCATTGCCTGGCCGTGCTCGGCAGCCAGACTGCCGCGGCCAGTGTCACCACGGCGATGCACGCCATCGTCACCAGCAGGAAGTCGAATCCGGAGCTCTTCACCACCGGGCCGAGCAGGTACACGGCGAGCGAACTGATCGAAAACGAGATCGCCAGCCGCGCGCCGGCCACCTGCGAGCGGATGCGATCGTCGACGAAGCGCACGATGATCGCGTCGATGAACGGGATCGCGCCGAACACCACGCCCATGAACAGCACGATCAGCACGAAGAACAACCAGCCGTGCGCCTGCGAGGCGAGCAGGAACAGCGGCACCTGCAGCGCGACGATGGAAAGCAGCAGCCGCTTGATTGGCACGCGGTCGATCAGCGTGCCCACCAGCAGCTGCGCGAACGAGGCGATCGAATAGACGAGCGCCAGCAGCAGGCCGAGTGCGGCGGGGTCGGTGACCACCGCTGCCATGCGCTCGCGCAGCAGCTCGGTGTTGCCGTTGGTGGTGAAGTTGAACAGCAGCGCGCTGGTGGTGGCGACCACGGTGATCACGGCAACCGCGCGCACCAGCATGGCCGGCGGCATTGCGCTCGAGGCAGCCTTGCGCTTGGTCGGCGGTTCGCCCTCGGCCGGCGACAGGCGCGCGAACAGCGCGCCGCAGCCGATCGAAACCAATGCCGGCACGGCGAACGCAATCCGCCAGCCGAGGTACTTGACGATCAGTCCGGTGACAAGCGCAGCCAGAGCGATGCCGAGGTTGCCTGCCAGACCGTTGATGCCGATCGTGCGGCCGGGGCGCTTGGCATCGCGCAGCAGCATCGGGATGCCGACCGGGTGATAGATCGACGAGAACACTCCCATCAGCGTCAGCGCAATTGCGATCTGCCACGGTCCGCTGGCCATGGCGACGAGCAGCAGCGAGGCACCCAGGCCGTAGAAGAACGTCAGCATCATCGGCCTGCGGCCCCACGTGTCGCCGAGCCGGCCCGCCGGCAGCGAGCCGAAGCCGAACGCGAAGAAGGCGCCGGTGGCGTACGGCATCAGGTCTTCCCAGCGCGAGAAGCCGAAGTCGACCGCGATGCTCGCTACTGCGGTGGCGAAGATCAGCAGCACCCAGTGATCGATCGCGTGCGCGACGTTGAGCAGCAGTTCCCACGCCGCGCGTCGTTCGCGGACTTCGGCCGGGGCGGCGGTGGAGACGCTCATGGTTACGGGTGCAGGCCAGGGGCAGCGCTGAGTGTAGAGCGGGCGTTGCCCCGGTATCGTTCCAGCACCCGCGAGGGCGCATAGAAGACCTATCCATGCTGCAACTGCCGCTCAGTGCCCACACAGACGCGTTGCCCGACGATTGGCGCCCGTTGGCGGAGCGTTTCGTCGCTTCGCCGCAAGGCACAGCGCTGCAGTCGTTTCTCGCGCAGCGTGCTGCCGCCGGCGCCACGATCTATCCGCCGCGCCCGCTGCACGCGCTCGAACTGACGCCACTGGCCGGCGTTCGTGCCGTGATCCTTGGCCAGGATCCGTACCACGGTCCCGGCCAGGCGCATGGGCTGGCATTCTCGGTGCCCGACGGCGTGCGCCCGCCGCCGAGCCTGCGCAGCATCTTTCTCGAGCTGCGCCAGGACCTCGGCTGCGTGATCCCGGCCTCCGGCAATCTGGAGCGCTGGGCGCGGCAGGGCGTGCTGCTTCTGAATGCGGTGCTGACCGTGGAAGATGGCCTGCCGGCGAGCCATGCCGGCAAGGGCTGGGAAGTGTTCACCGACTCGGTGATCGATGCGCTGGCGAACGACGCACAGCCGAAGGTGTTCCTGCTGTGGGGGGCTCACGCGCAGGCCAAGCAGCAGACGATTGCTGCAGCCGGCAGTGTCCATTGCGTACTGACCGCCAACCATCCGAGCCCGCTGTCGGCGCGACGAGCGCCACAGCCATTTCTCGGCTGCCGGCATTTCTCGCAGGCCAACGCGTTTCTCGCCGCTCGCGCACGTGGCGCCGTCGACTGGTGCGGCAGTGCATAGCGAAAAGCGCCGCGGCAGCTGCGCGGCGAGGCGTCCGAGCCGTCAGCGCGCTGACGATGCTCGCCTGCCGGCATCCACCGGCGCAAAGCGGAACGGCGCCGCGAGCGCCTTGATGATCGGCCCGTCGCGGCCATACAGGTCGGGCCGGAACTGAAGCTCGCCCGAGGCGGCGGTGCTGGCAGTGAAGTAAAGCAGCATCACCGGCACCATCCGGCGCACCGGCACGGTCTGCGTCTTGCCGGTGGCGATTGCTTCTGCCAATTGCTCCTTGGTCCAGCGCTGCGGGTCGTCGAGCAGCAGCACGGCCAGGTCGAGCGGTTTGTCGTTGCGTATACAGCCCGAACTGAAGGCGCGCACGGTCTTGTCGAACAGCGCGCGCGACGGTGTGTCGTGCAGGTACACCGAGTGCTCGTTGGGAAACATGAACTTGATGCCGCCGAGCGGGTTGTCTTGCCCCGGCGCCTGCACGATCTGGTACGGAAGGCTGCGTGGGTGGCCTCGGTAACGCTGCCAGTCGATCGACGCCGGATCGACAGCCCGGCCGGCGTGGTCGAGCACGCGCATGTGGTGCTGCCCCAGGTAGCCGGGATCGCGGATCACCTTCGGCAGCACGTCCTCGCGCAGGATGGTCGGCGGCACGTTCCACTCGGGGCTGAGCACCAGGTACTTCATCGGCGCGCGGAACTCCGGCGTGGTGCGGAACGGCCGGCCGACGACCACACGTGCCTGCCAGGCCACGGTGTCGTTCAGCCACAACTGGGCGCTGAAGCCGGCGATGTCGACCAGCAGGTAGTCGCCGGCCAGTTCGCGTGCCACCCAGCGCAGCCGTTCGAGGTTGGCTCGCACCTGCGCGATGCGCTCGGCCGAGCTGACGTTCAGCGCCGCCAAGGTGGCACGGCCTGCCACGCCGTCCGCCTCCAGGCCGTGCCGTGCCTGGAAGCGCCGCAGCGCGGCATCCAGCTCGTCGTCGAACAGCGCGTCGCCTGCACCTGCGGCCAGGTCTCCGCTCGCGCGCAGGCGGTTGCGCAGTTGCTGCACGCGCGGGCCGGTCGATCCGCGTTCGAGTTTCGGGCCATCGCTGACACGCGGCCAGCCGCCACGCCCCTCGATCTCGCGCAGCCGCGCCAGCGCGCTGCGCAGGTCGCGGTACTGCGCCAGTCGAGGCGCCAGCCCTTCGAGCGACGCCGCGGGGTCGGGCGCGGCCAGCAGGTTGGCCAGTGCGCTGGCCGGATCGGCGCCGTCGAGCGAGCGGGCAAAGTTCCAGCCAAGCTGCAGGGTGCGCGGATCGGCCTTGCCGAAATACAGGTGGTAGGCGAACCGCAGGTAGGCGTCGGTCAGCAGCAGCTCGCGCTCGGCCAGTGCCCGGTCGCGGTCGGTGACGCCTGCACCCGCGGCGGGTGCTGTCGCGAGCAGCTCCGCGTGGTAGTCACGCGGCTCGAGCCCATGCGTGGCGCTCGCCTCGATTGCCGCCAGCAGCGCGTTCACGCGCGGCGGATCGGTCCACAGCGGCACGAAGCCGCGCTTCTCGTAGAGCGAAGCGATCAGCGCTCGCGCGGACGCGGAGCCGGCGCCGATCCGCGCATCGCCGGTGGTGCGCAGTGTCTCGATTCGGTGGCGCAGCGCCTCGTCTAGCGGGTCGCTGGCGGCAGCGTTGCCCACGGCGCTGATGCCCAGCAGAAGCCACGCCAGCCAGTTGCGCGGCACCGTCCGCAGTCGCGATCGAAGGACCGGGTCGTAGCGGTAACCACGTACCTCATTAGGGTGCTCAGCCGAGGGCTGTGCGCCGCAGCACCGCTGTACTATCGGCCGCTTTGGTGAGCGGGTTATCGGGTCGATCCACATGCAATTCGGTTCTGAGTGCCAAGACACTGCGCGGCGCGGCCTGTTGCGCGTTTTCGGCTGGGCGGCACTGTCGCTCGCGCTGCCCTTTGCGCCCGCTGCTTGGGCCGCAACGCCAAGGTCGATTTCCTTGTATCACACGCACACTGGCGAGAAGCTGAACCTCGTCTATTTCGAGGGCGGTGAGTACGTGCCCGACGCACTCGCCTCGCTGAACAACATGCTGCGCGACTTCCGAACGGGGGAAGCGTGCGATTTCGACCCTGGGCTGTTCGACCAGCTCCACGCCCTCAACCTGGCCTGCGGTGAGGGGACATACGAGGTGGTTTCGGCCTTTCGGTCGGCGCAGACCAACAAGATGCTGCGCCAGCAGAGCAAGCGGGTGGCTAAGGACAGTCTGCACGTGCACGGCCGGGCCATTGACATTCGCCTTTCCGGCCGCGATACGCGCCGCTTGCACGACGCGGCGCTGGCGCTGAAGCAGGGTGGAGTCGGCTTCTACCCCCGTTCGAACTTCGTGCACCTCGATACCGGGGCCGTGCGCTCCTGGTAGTGGCGGCGCATCGCCGGCTGCGCCCGGCGACAGATCAGTTCAGTGGGTGATCGACACCAGCACGCTGCATGGCGCGTGTTCGATCAGCGCCGGTGAGGTGGAGCCGCGCCACCAGCGCGCGGCCCAGCTGTCGAGGTGCTTGTGGCCGATCACGATCAGGTCGGCACCGATCTTCCTGGCGTAGGCGGTGATCTCGGTGACCGGTTCGCCGACTACCACGTCACCGCGGGCCGGGTAACCGGAGCTTGACAGCCGGTGCAGACCGTCGTCGAGGATGCCCTGGAAGCGGTGCCTTTCCTCTTCCTCGCTCTCGTTGATGTACAGGCCGCCCTCGAGGCCGGCATAGGTCGTCGCCAGCCGCGGCATCACCGCGACCAGGTGCAGTTCAGCGTGACTCCACTGCGCGATGTCGAGCGAGTCAAGCAGTGCCTTCTGCCCGGACTCCGATCCGTCGTAGGCCAGCAGGATGCGCTTGTACATGGGGCCCTCCCAGATTCCCGATTACTGAAGCAGCGTCGAGCGACTGCGATCGCACGCGGTTCATTGTCGCGCCGATTTTCCACGGATTCCTGACCGGATTCGCTCCCTCCGTGCATTGCCTTGCCGTTCACAGCGCCTTGACGGTGGCGAGGATGGCGCGGAAGTGCGGATCGACGCCGCTGCCTGCCCACTCGAAAAGCACCGTCTCGGTGCCGGCAAGCACGCAGCCGGCCTGTTCCATCCGCCGCAGCGCCAGTTCGCGGTCGAGCTGCCGCGCCTGGCGCGAGCCGACGGCATCGGCGACGACGATCACCTCAAAGCCATGCTCACGCAGCCCGAGCGCGGTCTGCATCACGCACACGTGCGCCTCCATGCCGGTGACGATGATCTTCGTTCGGCCGGTGTGTCGAACGCGGTCGACGAACTGACGATGATCGGCGGCGCCGAAGCAGGTCTTCTCGAAGATCTCGCCGGCGGCGAAGCGGCTGCGCATCGGCTCGATCACCGGCCCGATCTGGCCCCGGCAGTGCTCCGTCAGCAGCTTCGGGATGCCGAATAGGGCCGCGGCGCCCAGCAGCGCGTCGGTGCGGCGGATCAGTTGCTCGTGGCCGGCGACGTGCGGCGCCAGCCTGCTCTGGATGTCGACCACCAGCAGCAGCGAGTTGTCGCGATCGGCACGCATGGGCGCTCTACTTGGCCAGGCTGTCGGCGTTGGCTGGGGCTGGGGTCGCCGCCCGGGGCGAGCCCGGCAGCTTCGGCAGCGGCACCGCCTGCGTGGCCGGCAGTTCGGTCATCTGGCAGCCGGCGACGCAGCAGCGTCCCGGCTGGCGGTTGCGCGTGATCTTGCGCGTGGCGTCGGCGAGCACGCCGCGGTCGAGCAGGCGCTCGACGAGATCGACCTTGTTGCCGATCGGGTAGCTGCGGAAGATCTCCATCTTCATCGCGTCGGGCGAGCCGCCCCCGTGCAGGCTGATCACCGAATACCAGCCGGCCTGGTAGGAGGCGGTCAGGTCCTCGATAAACCGCGCCACCTCGATGCGCTTCTCGTAGGGAATGTCGCTGCGCGCGGTCAGCACCTCGGAGAGCCGGCCGGCAGTGGCCGGGTTGTGATCCTCGTCGGGCCCGGGCAGCGCGACGATCAGCCCGCCCGAGACATGGTGCGCGAGCCGGTGCATGTCGTAGATCTGGGTGGCCAGCAGCAGCTTGCCGATGTTGGCGAACACCGCCTCGGGCGTGATGTTGCCGGCGGCATTGGTCTCGCCGTAGACCGAAGCGGCTACGCCGCAGGCGAAGAAACCCTCGACGATCTTGATCAGTTCGATCATCGAATCGCGCAGGTTGTAGTGACTGTCGAGGTCAAGCCCGTTGGCTTCAGTCACCAAGGCGCCGGCGCCGATCAGCAGGTCACCGAAGCCGGCGCGCGCGCCGATGCAGGCGTGCCGGTGCTGGCTGGTGTAGTTGGTGAGCATCGGCGCCACCTCGGCCCATTCGCCGGCGAGGAACACCCGCTCCCAGGGCACCTCGACGCGGTCGAACAGGCACACGCCGGTCGACTGTCCGAACCTCGCGCTGAAGGTGGCGGCTGCTTCACCGGGGCGTCCCGCGGGGCGGGCGACGATGGTGAGGCCCTTGGCGTCGATCGGCACCGCGCAGGCCACCGCGAACGGCGCGTCGTCTCCGGTCATGGCCCGGCCGGGCAGCACCAGCAGTTCGTGCATGTACGGCGCGCCGGTGACGATCGCCTTGGCGCCGGAGATCACGATGCCGCGCGCGTTGCGCCCGACAATGTGCAGGTAGCTGTCGGGGTTCGGCTGCCGGCCCGGGCGCAGGGAACGGTCGCCCTTGGCGTCGGTCATCGCCACGCCGAGCGTCAGGTCGTTGCCGTAGACGTGCTCGAGATAGCTCTTCAGCCGCGCGTGATAGCCGGTGCCGTGCTCGGCATCGATGCGATGGGTGCCGAAGTACAGCGCATTGAGCGCATCGCCGCCGAGGTAACGTTGCGCGCAGCCGGTTTCCTGGCATACGCGCCGCACTGCTTCCAGCTTGTTCAGCAGGTCCGCCGTGCTGTGGGTCAGCGCGATCATCCGGTTCACCGGAGACTCGAATCCGGTCACGCGGGCCTGCATCACCGGCTCCAGGTCGGCGGCGAGCGCCATCTCGTAGGTCTTCGCCACCGCCGCCACGCCCGGCGCCAGTTGCGGCGCGTCGGCCACCGAGCCGATGCGCTCGCCGTCGACGAACACGGTGGGCTGCAGCCGTCGCAGCGATTCGCGGTAGGCCTCGGCGGACATCAGCATGGCGGCTCCGGTCGGTGGACGGATCGAGGTGCAGCCGGCGCGCGAATCGCCGGAGCGGGCAAATGTAGCGCCGCGTGGACGCGAAGTGCACTGCCGCAGCCGCGCCGATGCGCTACGTGATGGGTGTATCGATGTCGAGCAGGCAGCCCGGATCGTCGACTTCGATCAGCAGCGGCGGATGAGCGGCGAGGACGCTGCGCGCCCCTGCATCGCCGACCAGGGCGAGCAGTTCGTCCCGGCAGGCGCGGCCGAATCCCACGGGATGGCCACGCTGACCGCGATGCACTGGCGCGGACGCCTCTTGGCCGCGGGCGATTGCGTCGCGGACCTCAGCGATCGTCGCCGGCGACACCGCTGGCATGTCGGCCAGCGCGATCACCCAGCCTGCCGCGTCGCTGCGCGCGCGCACGCCGCAGGCGAGCGAGTGGCTCATGCCGCTGCCCGCGTCCGGGCAGATGACCAGTTGCGCACCTTCGGCGGCGAGCCGTTGATGCAGCTGCTGCTGCGCCGCGCTGTCGGCGGGGCGAACTACCGCAATCACATCCGCAACGGCCGCGCGCAGGTTGCGCAATGCAGCGACCGCGATTGGGGCGCCGGCATGCGGGCCGCTCGGCGCGGTGTCGAGCAGTTTCAGACGTGCGCCGCTTGGGTCATAGCGACGGCCGATTCCGGCTGCCAGCAGTACGCCGGCGATCGGGTATGCAGCCTGCATGGCCGGCGGCGCGCTGGCACCAGGGTCACGCTTCGGGCGACCGAGGCGGGAGACTCCCTACTTGCCGTAGAAGCGGCCGCAGCTTCCGGCCATTTCTGCCCATGGCGCGGGCGCCAGCGCGCCTTGGACGTTGCCGGCGATCTCCACGTCGGTGACTCCGCTTGCGCGCAGCGAGCCGATGATGGTGCTGCCGCGCACGTTGCCCGTGAAATGCTGTGTCACGCCTCTCGCGTCCGCGAAAGCGAAACGGATGTTGTCGCCCTGCAGCGATGCGCCTATGAGCGGCTGTTTCCTGCCGCCGCTTGTGACCTCGCCGCCGATCTTCTGGAAGCTCTGGTCCAGCGAGATGCTGAAGTCGACGCTGCCGCTCGTGTTGCGGAAGTTCCATGTGCCGCCGACCCGCGCCGGCACGATCCACAGGTACGCGTTGCGGTACTCGATGTCGAACGACTCGTCGGCTTCCCACTCGCCCATGGTGAACGCATGCGAGGTGACGCGCGTGCCGGGCGCCATCGCCAGCAGCCGATGGCGGATGCACAGGTTCAGTTCGGGCAGCAGGTACATGGTGACGACGGTGGCCTTGCTGAAGTCCTCCTTGAAGA
>CAZSYX010000061.1:0-20982 GCA_964610575.1 uncultured Burkholderiaceae bacterium | reverse complement strand
AGGGCCTGTTCACGCTAAAGCCGGGAGTGCGCATTTAGCGTGAACAGGCCCTAGCTGCAGTGCAGTTGTGGCGCCCGGCCCGGCCGCGATAATCTGCCACCGTTGCCCTCGACGGGAGGATCGGCCATGTCAGTCGACGCACGCATAGAGGCGCTTGCCGATCCGCTGGTGCGCGATCTGGCGCGAGGCGGCCAGGTGCGCAGCCTGGCGCGCAACTCCGTCTTCATTCAAGAGGGAGAAAAAGGCGATTCGCTGTTCGTGATCCTGTCCGGCCGCGTCAAGGTGTTCGTCGCCGACGCCGACGGCCGCGAGATGGTGCTCGACATCCACGGCCCCGGCGACTACGTCGGCGAAATGGCGCTCGACGGCCACCCGCGGGCGGCATCGGTGATCGCGATGGAGCCGACGGTTTGCTCGGTGCTGACCCGCGATGCGCTTCGCGCAGCGATCATCGCCAATCCGGACCTGGCGATGAACCTGATCTGCACGCTGATCGAGCGGACGCGAATCGCCACCGAGAACGTCCGCAACCTAGCGCTGATGGACGTCTACGGCCGCGTGGCGCGCCTACTGCTGTCGCTCGCCGTCGAGCAGCCCGACGGCAAGATGGTGGTGCCGGAGCGGTTGACACAGCAGGATATCGCCGATCGCGTCGGCGCCTCGCGTGACATGGTCAGCCGCATCTTCAAGGACCTGACGACGGGCGGCTACGTCACCGTCGTCGACCGCCAGATCACCATCAACCGCAGGCCGCCGGCGCGTTGGTAGCCGCGCCCCCGGTCCTCGGCGGCCGGCGATCAGGACGTCTTGAACGTTGACGCGTAGCGTTCGCGCAGCAGGTTCTTCTGCACCTTGCCCATCGCGTTGCGCGGCAGTTCGTCGACCACCCAGACGCGCTTCGGAATCTTGAAGTTGGCGATCTGGCCGCGCAGCTTGTCGACGATGGCTTCCGGCGCCGCTGGCGCATCGCGCAAACCGACCACCACCGCAGCCACCGCCTCGCCGAAATCCGGATGCGGCAGGCCGATCACCGCCGACTCGACCACGCCGGGCAGTGCATCGATGTAGCCCTCGATCTCCTTCGGGTACACGTTGTAGCCACCCGAGATGATCAGGTCCTTCGAGCGGCCGACCAGCGTCAGGTAGCTGTCGGGCCGGCCCTCGCCGCCGAAGCAGCCGACATCGCCGGTGCGGAACCAGCCGCCGGCGGCGAACTCCTCGGCGGTCTTCTCCGGCATGTGCCAGTAGCCGGAGAACACATTCGGCCCGCGCACCTCCACCTTGCCGATCTCGCCCGTGTCGCAGGCAGCGCCGTCCTCGCGGACGACACGTACCCCGACGCCGGGCAGCGGCACGCCCACCGTGCCGGCGATCCGCTCGCGCGCAGTGCCGAAATAGGGATTGGAAACCAGCATTACGGTCTCCGACATTCCGTAACGCTCGAGGATCGTGTGCCCGCTACGGCGGCGGAACGCCTCGAAGGTCTCGGCCAGCAGCGGCGCCGAGCCGGAGACGAACAGCCGCATGTGGCGGCAGGCGTGGCGATCAAGTCCTTCCTCGGCGAGCAGTCGCGTGTAGTGGGTCGGAACGCCCATGAACACGGTCGTGCGCGGCAGTGCGGCGATGACCCGCCGCGGGTCGAATTTCGAATGGAAGAGCATCGAAGCGCCGGCAAGAAGCGCAGCATGCAACGCCACGAACAGGCCGTGCACGTGGAAGATCGGCAGCGCGTGCAGCAGCACGTCGCGGCCGCCGGCATCTCGTTCCTCGCGGAAGCCCCAGAACTCGTCCAGCACCAGCGCGTTGGACGACAGGTTCTGATGCGACAGCATCGCCCCTTTGCTGCGGCCGGTGGTACCCGACGTGTACAGAATCGCCGCCAGATCGGATGCCGCGCGCATGACGGTGCTGAACCGGTCCGGAAACGGCGCCGCCGCTTCCAGCAGGCTGCCGTCTCGGTTCTCGCCAAGTGTCATCACCCGCGCGCAAGCGGCCTTCTCGGCCAGCGGCGCGAGCTGCGCGAGCCGCTGCGGCGTGCAGACAAGAACACCCGGCCGCACGTCGCTCAGGAAGTACTCGATCTCAGCCGCCTGGTAGGCGGTGTTCAGCGGCACATAGGCAAAGCCGGCACGAAGCGCCGCCAGGTACAGCATCACCGCTTCAGGCGACTTCTCCACCTGCACGGCGATGCGCGGCGGCGCACCGTCGGCGTCGGCAGCCAGCCCCAGGCTCGCCAGCCATCCGGCAATGCGTGCCGAGCCGAACCGCAGGTCGCGATAGGAGTAGACGAGGCCATCGGGCGTCTCGAGACATGTTGCCGCGAGATCACGCGGCATCCGGCTTTCGATCAGCGCGTACAGGTTCTGGTTCTTCATTTGCCGGTGAAGTTCGGGTGACGCTTTGCGATGAAGGCAGCGATGCCTTCGCGGTAGTCCTCGGAATCCAGGAACTCGAAGCTCGCGTCGAGTTCGTGCGCCGTGTAGTCCATGCCGCGTTCGAGGAGCAGGCGAATCTGCGCCTTGTTCCGGCTCGCCGCAAGCGGCGAGCCGGCGGCCATCGCGTGCGCCGTTTCGCTCACCCGTTGCTCGAAGTCCGCCGCCGGCACGCTCCGCGACACGATTCCCTTCTCCCGCGCCTCCTTTGCATCGAGCAGTCGCCCGGTCAGCAGCAGTTCAGCCGTCACTGTCGGCCCGAGCCGCTCCAGCAGCAGCCGCAGTTCGGGCAGCACGACCGGAAGGCCAAGCCTTCCGACGGGCACGCCGAAGCGCGCGTTGTCGGCGGCAATCCGGATGTCGCAGGCCAAGGCGATCTGCAGGCCGCCACCGGCGCAGACACCCTCGACGGCCGCCAGCACCGGCTGCCGCACATCGCGGATGGCCGCCAGCGATGGGACGACCGCCTCCAGGTGGAACCGCCGTCCGCTCGCCACGTCGTGGTGGACTTCGCCGAACTCGTCGAGGTCGGCGCCGGCGGCGAAGTTGCCGCCGGCCCCGCGCACGACGATGCAGCGCACGCCGTCGTCGCCGGCCAGCGCCTCGAACACGCGACGCAGTTCCTGCCACATCACCACGTTGACCGCGTTCAGCTTGCCCGGCGACTCGAGCGTGACCGTCGCTATCCCCGCATCGGCGACGAAATGGATGGTTCCCGTCATGACAGCAGCCCTCCGGACGCGAATCAGTGAATCCCGCCAGCCGCCTTGGCAGGCTGCGGCGCGGCACGGCCGACAGCGGTCGTCATCGTGTCTCCGTTCTTATCGTCGCGCCTTGCGGCCTGCCGGAACCGCCGGCTCGCCTGCGCGCTGTGATGAGCGAAAGTAAACGAAAAGCGCTGTTCCCGCGATGATCATCGGCAAGGACAGCCACTGCCCCATCGACAGCCGCAGCGCCAGCAGGCCGAGGAACGCATCCGGCTCGCGGCCGAACTCGGCGACGAACCGCAGCGTGCCATAGCCGATCAGGAAAGCCGAACCGACGCACCCCGGCGGCCGCGGCTTCCTCGAATACAGCCACAGGATCACGAACAGCAGCGCGCCCTCGAGGGCGGCCTGGTACAGCTGCGACGGATGTCGCGGCACCCCGTCGCCAGCCTGCGGAAAGACCATGGCCCACGGCCACACGTTCGGATCGGCCGCCCGGCCCCACAACTCGCCGTTGATGAAGTTGCCGAGCCTGCCCACCGCCAGCCCCAGCGGCACCAGCGGCACCACGAAATCGGCCACCTGCAGGAACGACTTGCCGCGGGCACGGGCGAACAGCCACATCACCGCGATCACGCCGATGATGCCGCCGTGCGAGGCCATGCCGCCCTTCCACAGCATCAGCGCCTCGAGCGGATGCTCGAGGTAGTAGTCGGGCTTGTAGAACAGCACGTAGCCGAGGCGACCACCGATGATCACGCCGAGCACGCCGAAGAACAGCAGGTCCTCGACGTCCTGGCGGCTCATGCCCCGCCAGGCGTCCCGCGCGCGCAGGCGGCCCAGCCACCAGAACAGCGCAAACCCCACCAGGTACATGAGGCCGTACCAGCGCACCGCTACCGGACCGAGCGAGAAGGCGACGGGATCGAACTGCGGGTGAACGAGCATTGCAGGGCCGCGGACTAGAATGGCTCGATTGTAGGTAATCGGCCCCGGATCACCGATCACCTTTCTCGTTTCACCTTTCTCGTTTCAATCAAATCCCATGCCCTACAACCGCCGCTCCCGCAACGTGACCCAGGGTGTCGCCCGCTCCGCCAATCGCGCCATGTACTACGCGATGGGCTACAAGGACGATGACTTCGACAAACCGATGATCGGGGTGGCCAACGGCCACTCGACGATCACGCCCTGCAACTCCGGGCTGCAGAGGCTGGCCGATGCGGCGATCGAGGAGATCGCCCGTTGCCAGGCCAATTCGCAGGTGTTCGGCACGCCGACCATTTCCGACGGAATCGGCATGGGCACCGAGGGCATGAAGTACTCGCTGGTCAGCCGCGAGGTGATCGCCGACTGCATCGAGACCTGCGTCAACGGCCAGTGGATGGACGGAGTGATCGTCATCGGCGGCTGCGACAAGAACATGCCTGGCGGCATGATGGCGATTGCCCGCTGCGACGTGCCGGCGATCTACGTCTACGGCGGCACGGTGAAGCCCGGCCACTACAAGGGCAGGGACCTGACCATCGTCTCCGCCTTCGAGGCGGTCGGCGAATTCACGGCCGGGCGGCTGAACGAAACCGACTTCAAGGAGATCGAGCGGCGCTGCATCCCCGGCTCGGGCTCGTGCGGCGGCATGTACACCGCCAACACGATGAGTTCCTCGTTCGAGGCGCTCGGCATGAGCCTGCTGTATTCGTCGACGCAGGCCAACCCCGACCAGGAGAAAGTCGACTCGACGGCGCAGGCCACGCGCGTGCTGATCGACGCCGTGAAGAACGACCTGCGCCCGTCGCAGATCATTACGCGCAAGTCGATCGAGAACGCGGTCAGCCTGATCATGGCTGTCGGCGGCTCCACCAACGCCGTGCTGCACTACCTGGCGATTGCGCATTCGGCCGGCATCGAGTGGACCATCGATGACTTCGAACGCATCCGCCGCCGTGTGCCGGTGCTGTGCGACCTGAAGCCCTCCGGCAAGTACGTGGCGACCGACCTGCACGCTGCCGGTGGCATCCCGCAGGTGCTGAAGATCCTGCTCGCCAACGGCCTGCTGCACGGGGACTGCATGACGATCACCGGCAAGACGATGGCCGCGATGCTCAAGGACGTGCCGGCGGAGCCGCGCGCGGACCAGGACGTGATCCGGCCTTTCGGCAACCCGCTGTACGCGCAGGGCCACCTGGCGATCCTGAAGGGCAACCTGGCCCAGGAAGGCTGCGTGGCCAAGATCACCGGCCTGAAGAACCCGGTCATGACCGGTCCGGCGCGCGTGTTCGACTCCGAAGACGCGGCGATGGAGGCGATCCTCGCCGACCGCATCAAGCCGGGCGACGTGGTCGTTATCCGCTACGAAGGGCCGAAGGGCGGGCCGGGCATGCGCGAGATGCTCAGCCCTACCTCGGCGATCATCGGCAAGGGCCTCGGCGAAAGTGTCGGCCTGATCACCGACGGGCGCTTCTCCGGCGGCACCTGGGGCATGGTGGTCGGACACGTCGCGCCGGAGGCGTATGTCGGCGGCAATCTGGCGCTGGTCCTTGAGGGCGACTCGATCACCATCGACGCGCACAAGCTGCTGCTGCAGGTCAATGTCGACGATGCGGAACTGGCGCGTCGGCGCGCCGCCTGGAAGGCGCCGGCGCCTCGCTACACGCGCGGCACGCTCGCCAAGTTCGCCGTGCTGGCGTCGACCGCGAGCCGCGGCGCCATCACCGACGAGAAACTGTTCGAGCCGAAGTAACGCCCGCGGCGCCCCGCCCCCCGGCGGGCCGCGGGGATCAGCGACGAACTTGCCGCGTCTTGTCGCGCTCGAGCGCGCGCGCGATGCGATCCTGCTTCGCCTTCTCGAGTTCGTCGAAGGCCTTCTTCTTGTCGAGGCCGAGGCGTCGCTCGAAGAACTCCCACCAGATCAAGGCCAGGACAAACGGCGACAGCACCCACCACCAGGACAGGTCCGCAAGCGGGCCGAAGTCCAGCAGTTTGGACACCAGCAGCACAAGTCCGATGTAGAAGATCCACATGGTCGATCGTCACTATAGACCCGCGGCCCCCGGCGCCCAAGCCGGGTCAACGGCCGGCCGTCAGTTCCCGTTACACTCTCGCACCATTTTTTCGGTCTTTACCCGCTCAATCCCCTTCATGGAGTGCCCGATGAGAATCCTCGCCGTAAGCGTTTTCGCCACCCTTTCCCTGGTCAGCGGTGCCGCCTTCGCCAGCGCCGATCTTGCCAAGGCCAAGAACTGCATGGCCTGCCACGCGATGGACAAGAAGCTGGTCGGACCGTCCTACAAGGACGTTGCCGCCAAGTACGCCAGCGACAAGGACGCAGCGACCAAGCTGGCCAAGAAGATCCGCGAAGGCGGCACAGGCGCCTGGGGCCAGGTGCCGATGCCCGCCAACCCGCAGGTCAGCGAGGCTGACGCGCTGACGCTGGCCAAGTGGGTCCTGACCGTCAAGTAAGGCGACACACGCCCGATCGCACCAGGTCGGGGGCCACGGTTTGAACCGGAAACGGGGCGCGCAGCCGCCCCGTTTCGCATTCCGGGCGGAGCGCTCCGCCCCAGATGCCGTCTAGACGTTAGCGAAGGGGCCATTGGTCCACCCCGGCAACGCGGTCGACGTTGCTTGCTGCCCTTGCCCGTACGGGTAGAATCGCGGGCTTTTAGCAGTAGGCCTGACGGGCGCGGTCGCCCGCCGCCGTCGGCCCAACCATCGAATCTGGATCCCTGTCAGGAGAGAGCTAAATGAACTACACGCTGAAACTTGCGCCGCTGGCGATCGCCGCCGCGGTCGCGCTTGCCGCCTGCGGCAAGAAGGAAGAGCCGGTCAAGGCCGAAGCCGCCAAGGCACCCGCCCCCGTGGCTGCCGCGCCGGCAGTGATCAAGATCGGCCACGTGGCGCCGCTGACCGGCGGCATCGCTCACCTCGGAAAGGACAACGAGAACGGCGCCCGCCTGGCGGTCGACGAGATCAATGCCGCCGGCGGCCTGAAGGTCGGCGACAAGACGTTCAACCTGGAACTGGTCGCCGAGGACGACAAGGCGGACCCGAAGGAAGGCACCCTGGCCGCGCAGAAACTGGTCGATGCCGGCGTCGTTGCGGTGGTCGGTCACCTGAATTCGGGCACCACGATCCCGGCCTCGAAGATCTACTCGGACGCCAGCATCGCGCAGATCTCGCCGTCGGCGACCAACCCCAAGTACACCGAGCAGGGCTTCAAGACCACCTTCCGCGTGGTGGCCAACGACAACCAGCAGGGTTCGGTGCTCGCCAACTATGCGATTACCGAGATGAAGGCGAAGACCATCGCCATCATCGACGACCGCACCGCCTACGGCCAGGGCCTAGCCGACGTGGTCGAGCGCGTCGCCAAGGAAAAGGGTGCCAAGGTCGTGGCGCGCGAGTTCACGACCGACAAGGCGACCGACTTCAATGCCATCCTGACCAAGGTCCGCGCCGCCAAGCCGGACGTGCTGATGTACGGCGGCATGGACGCCACCGCAGGCCCGATGGCCAAGCAGATGAAGCAGCTCGGCATCAAGGCGCCGATGCTGGCCGGCGACGGCGTCTGCTCGCCCGAATTCATCAAGCTGGCCGGCGACGCTGCGGGCGTGCTGACCTGCTCGATGGCCGGCGAGGCCGTCGAGAAGCTGGCCAAGGGCGAGGAGTTCAAGACCAAGTACAAGGCCAAGTTCAACCAGGACGTGCAGATCTACTCGCCTTATTCCTATGACGCCGTGTATGTGATCGCCGAGGCGATCAAGCGCGCCGGCGGGCCGGACAAACCCAAGGTCGCCGACGAAGTGGCCAAGACCGGCTACACCGGCGTCACCGGCCAGATCGCGTTCGACGAGAAGGGTGACATCAAGAACGGCGCCATCTCGATGTTCAAGGTCAAGGAAGGCAAGCTCGAGTACATCTCCACCTCGCGCTGATAGCCAAACCAGGCCTCGCGAAACGGCACCTTCGGGTGCCGTTTTCTTTGCTGCTATCCCCGCATCCATGGAATCGCCTGCCTAGAATCGGTGGCCGTCAGCGTCCGTCCGGGCCAATGCCGAGTGGGAGCGAGCGGGCCATGACCATCGATCCCCTTCGCCGCACGATCGCGGCGGCCACGCGCGCCCCGGAGCCGGCTGTCGTACAGGGACTGCTGGCCGAGGCCCGCATGCCGCCGGAGCAACTGCAGCAGGCCCGCGCGGTCGAGCAGACCCTGGTCGGGAACCTGCGCGCTCGCCGCAGCCGCTCGGGTGGCGTCGACGCGCTGATGCGCGAGTTCTCGCTGTCCGGAGCCGAAGGCGTCGCGCTGATGTGCCTGGCCGAGGCGCTCCTGCGGATTCCCGATGCGGCAACGGCCGATGCGCTGATCCGCGACAAGGTCAGCGGCGGTGACTGGCGCGCGCACCTGGGCCGCAGCCGGTCGCTGTTCGTCAACGCCGCGGCGTGGGGCCTGATGATCACCGGCAACCTGGTCTGCACGCACAGCGACGAGGGCCTCGGCCGCAGCTTGACCCAGCTCATCGCACGCGGCGGCGAGCCGCTGATCCGCAAGGGCATCGACCTGGCGATGCGGCTGCTCGGCCAGCAGTTCGTCACCGGACAGACGATCGACGAGGCGCTAGGCAACGCGCGCGAGCAGCGCAGGCGCGGCTATCGCTACACCTTCGACATGCTCGGCGAGGCGGCGCTGACCGCGACCGGCGCTGCACCCGCGCTACTGCCGCGCCCAGCGCGATCGTGTGCTGGCCGAATTGCTGCCGCGCGTGCGCGACCTGTGCCTGCTGGCGCGCGAGCAGGGCATGGGACTGGCGCTCGTCGCCGAGCAGACGCTCACCATCAACACGGCCGCCGCCGGCGGCAATGCCAGCCTGATGGCGCTCGCGCCGGCGTAGCGGCCCTGCGGGGGCGGCGCCGCCTGGCCTGTTAGCATCGCGCCCTGCACCGGCCCGCCGCCGGTCTGATGCCTCGCCTTCGGGATCCCAATGGACACCTTCATCCAGCAGGTCATCAATGGGCTCGTGCTCGGCAGCCTGTATGCGCTGATCGCGCTCGGCTACACGATGGTCTACGGCATCCTGAACCTGATCAATTTCGCCCACGGCGACGTGCTGATGGTCGGCGCGCTGACGGCGCTGACCAGCATCCTGCTGCTGAAGGCGCAGTTTCCCGACCTGCCCGGCTGGCTGCTGATGGTGGCGGGCATCGTCGTGGCGATCCCGACCTGCGTGGTGATCAGCCTGATTATCGAGCGGGTCGCCTACCGGCCGCTGCGCGGCGCGCCGAGGCTGGCGCCGCTGATCACCGCCATCGGCGTGTCGATCGTGCTGCAGACCGTGGCGATGCTGGTCTGGGGCCGCAACTACATGACCTTCCCTTCGCTGCTGCCCTCGGAGCCGATCGAGTTCTTCGGTGCCACGGTCACCGTCACCAAGCTGGTGGTGATCGGCATGTCGGCGCTGATCATGATCGGACTGATGGTGCTGGTGAACCGCAGCAAGCTGGGCCGCGCGATGCGCGCCACCGCTGAGAACCCGCGCGTGGCCGGGCTGATGGGCGTCGATCCGAACCTGGTGATCATGATCACCTTCGCCATCGGCGCGTCGCTGGCCGCCGTGGCCGGGGTGATGCTCGCCGCCACATACTCTGTGGCGCACTTCTACATGGGCTTCATGCCCGGCCTGAAGGCGTTCACCGCCGCGGTGCTCGGCGGCATCGGCAACATTCCCGGCGCCATGGTGGGCGGACTCCTGCTCGGCCTGATCGAGGCGCTCGGCGCCGGCTACATCGGCGAACTGACCGGCGGTGTCCTCGGCTCGCACTACCAGGACGTGTTCGCCTTCATCGTGCTGTGCGCCGTGCTGATCCTGCGCCCGAGCGGACTGCTCGGCGAGCGTGTCGCCGACCGCGCGTGAGGCCCATGCGGTGACCCTGTTCTTCCCCTCACTGCGCAACAAACCGGCAGCGGCGATCGCCGCCACCTTCTTCGTCGCCGCAGTGCTGATCGCCGCACCGTTCATCGTCGGCACGATGGGCAACGCCGGGGTACGCGCGCTGGCCTTCGCCGCGCTGTACGTGATGCTCGCCCTCGGCCTGAACATCGTCGTCGGCTTCGCCGGCCTGCTCGACCTCGGCTACATCGCCTTCTACGCCGTCGGCGCCTACATGTATGCGCTGCTCGCCTCGCCGCACCTGACCAGCAACTTCCCGGCGCTGGCGGCGATGTTCCCGCAGGGCTTCCACAACTCCATCTGGATGGTGATTCCGCTCGGCGCAGCAGTGGCGGCGTTCTTCGGCGTGGTCCTGGGCGCACCGGTGCTGAAGCTGCGCGGCGACTACCTGGCGATCGTCACGCTCGGCTTCGGCGAGATCATCCGCATCTTCCTCAACAACCTGAACGCGCCGCTGAACCTCACCAACGGCCCGCAGGGCATCACGCTGATCGATCCGGTGAAGATTGCCGGCGTCAGCTTGGCGCGCACCCTTGACCTCGGCTTCGTCAAGCTGCCGTCGGTGTACCTTTACTACTACCTGTTCCTGATCCTGACGGTGATCACGATCATCGTCTGCATCCGGCTGCAGGACTCGCGGCTCGGCCGTGCCTGGATGGCGATCCGCGAGGACGACATCGCCGCCAAGGCGATGGGAATCAACGTACGCAACGTCAAGCTGCTGGCCTTTGCGCTCGGCGCCACCTTCGGCGGAGTGTCGGGCACGATGTTCGCTGCCTTCCAGGGCTTCGTCTCTCCGGAGTCGTTCTCGCTGATGGAGTCGATCATCGTGCTGGCGATGGTCGTGCTCGGCGGGCTCGGCCACATCCCGGGCGTGATCCTCGGCGCGGTGCTGCTTTCCCTCTTTCCGGAACTGCTGCGGCACACCGTGGTGCCGGTGCAGGAGCAGCTTTTTGGCCGCATCATCATCGACGCCGAGGTGCTGCGCATGATGCTCTACGGCCTGGCGATGGTGGTGATCATGCTGTACCGGCCGAAGGGCCTGTGGCCGGCGCCAGAGCATGGTGTCAACCCGTCCACGCGCGACGGTGCCAAGGCTGGAGCGACCGGATGAGCGCTGCAGCCAGCGACGCTCCGGTGCTGCGCGCTGCCGGCGTCAACAAGCGCTTCGGCGGCCTGCAGGCGCTCGCCGATGTCGGCGTCACGATCCGCCGCGGCCAGATCTACGGCCTGATCGGGCCCAATGGCGCCGGCAAGACGACTTTCTTCAACGTGCTCACGGGCCTTTACACGCCCGACTCGGGCAGCTTCGAGCTTGGCGGCAAGCCGTATTCGCCGAGCGAACCGCACAAGGTCGCCGAGGCCGGCATCGCCCGCACCTTCCAGAACATCCGCCTGTTTCCCGAGATGACGGCGCTGGAGAACGTGATGGTCGGCCGGCACGTTCGCACGCGGGCCACCGCACTCGGCGCGGTGCTGCGCACGCCGTCACAGCGCGCCGAGGAGAAGGCGATCCGCGCCCGCGCGCTCGAACTGCTCGACTACGTCGGCATCCGTCGCTACGCCGATTTCCAGGCGCGCACGCTTGCCTACGGCGACCAGCGGCGGCTGGAGATCGCCCGCGCACTGGCCACCGACCCGAAGCTGCTGGCGCTGGACGAGCCTGCGGCCGGCATGAACGCCACCGAAAAGCTTTCGCTGCGCGAACTGCTGTCGCACATCCGCAGTGACGGCACGACGATCCTGCTGATCGAGCACGACGTGAAGCTGGTCATGGGCCTTTGCGACCGCGTCACCGTGCTCGACTACGGCAAGATCATCGCCGAGGGAACGCCGGCGGAAGTGCAGCGCAACTCGGCGGTGATCGTGGCCTACCTCGGCGGCGCGCAAACGGCGACGGGCCAGCCCGCCGCGCAGGCCGTCCCATGACACAACCGATCTTGAAGATCTCGGGCCTGAAGGTCGCCTACGGCGGTATTCAGGCAGTCAAGGGCATCGACCTCGAGATCCGCGAGGGCGAGCTGGTCACGCTGATCGGCGCCAACGGCGCCGGCAAGACGACCACGCTGAAGGCCATCACCGGCACGCAGGCCTGGGCCGGCGAGATCGAGTACTTCGGTGCCTCGACCAGCGGCCAGGCGCCGCATCATCTGCTGCGCCGCGGCCTGGTGATGGTGCCCGAGGGTCGCGGCGTGTTCACGCGGATGACGGTCACCGAAAACCTTCAGATGGGCGCCTTCGCGCGCGATGACAACGCAGCCATTGCCGAAGATATGGAGCGCATGTTCACGGTCTTCCCGCGGCTGAAGGAGCGGGCCAAGCAGCTGGCCGGCACGCTGTCCGGCGGCGAACAACAGATGCTGGCCATGGCGCGCGCGATGATGAGCCGGCCGAAGCTGCTGCTGCTCGACGAGCCGTCGATGGGGCTGTCGCCCCTCATGGTCGAGAAGATCTTCGAGGTCGTGCGCTCGGTCGCCGCGCAGAAGATTCCGATGTTGCTGGTCGAGCAGAACGCCCGCCTCGCGCTGGAAGCCGCGCATCGTGCCTACGTGATGGACTCCGGCCTGATCACGCTCAGCGGCGATGCGAAGGCCATGCTGAACGACCCGAAGGTGCGCGCCGCCTACCTCGGCGAAGCGGCGGCCTGATCCTCGGCCCCGGGGGGCGTCGCTTCAGGGCCCGGTCGACAGCGCCTGCACGACCTCCGGCGGTGCCTGCACCAGTTCGATCAGCACGCCCTCGCCGCCGAGGGGATACTGGTCGTTGCCCTTCGGGTGGATGAAGCAGATGTCGTGGCCGGCGGCGCCCTTGCGGATGCCGCCGGGCGCGAAGCGCACGCCTTGCGCGGTCATCCACGCCACCGCGGCCGGCAGGTCGTCGACCCATAGGCCGACGTGATTCAGCGGCGTGGCGTGCACGGCCGGCTTCCTGTCGGGATCGATCGGCTGCATCAGATCGACCTCGACCTCGTGCGGCCCGCTGCCGAGCGCACAGATGTCTTCGTCGACGTTCTCGCGCTCGGAGACGAAGTTGCCCTTGACGGTGAGTCCGAAGACGTCGACCCACAGCGAACGCAGCCGCTGCTTGTCCGGGCCGCCAATGGCGATCTGCTGCACGCCCAGGATACGAAAGGGCTTCAATGCGGTCACGGCGTGCTCCCTGCGTTCAGACAAAACTCAGTATCGGCTGATCCACTGTCAGGCTGTCGCCCTTGCCGGCGAGCACCTCCTTGACCGTGCCGTCACGCTCCGCGTTGAGCACGTTCTCCATCTTCATCGCCTCGATCACCGCCAGCCGCTCGCCCGCCTGCACCGCCTGGCCGGGCTTGACGGCCACGTCCACCAGCAGCCCGGGCATCGGCGAGAGCAGGAACTTGGACAGGTCCGGCGGCGCCTTGAACGGCATCTTGGCCAGCAGCTCGGCGGCGCGGGCGCTCATCAGCTGCACGTCGATGCGCAGGCCGTTGTGGTCGACGCGGATCCACAGGCCGTGGCGCTCCAGCTGCGCGACGAAAGGCTTGCCGTTGCAGGTGCCGTGGGCGCGGATGCCGCCGAAGTTCCAGCTGGCCTTCAGCGCGTATTCGCGGTCGCCGATCTGGACGCGCGTGGCGCCCTCGACGACGACGCGCAACGGCACGAAACGGTGGCGTCCGCCCTCGCCCCGCACCGCGGCGACGAAGTCGGTGCCGATGCGCACGCCGTGGCCCTCCATCTGGCCGCTGATGCCCGCGGCACGGTCCAGGTAGCGGCGGTAGGCGCCGGCGGCCATCGCGACGAGGAAGTCCGGGTCGTCGTGCGGTACGTCTTCGCTGCGGAAGCCCTTCGGCCAGTGCGCGGCGATGAAACCGGTGTCGAAGTCGCCGGCGACGAACTCCGGGTGCGCCAGCAGCGCCGCCTGGAACGGGATGTTGCTCGACACCCCGCGGATCACGAAGGCGTTGAGCGCCTCGCGCATGCGCGCGATGGCGTCGGCGCGGTCGCGGCCGTGCACGATGAGCTTGGCGATCATCGAGTCGTAATACATCGGGATCTCGCCGCCCTCGTACACCCCGGTGTCGACGCGCACGCCACCGCCCTCGGGCACCGGCCTGGCCGCTTCCATCGTCGTCGGCGGCGGCAGGTAACGCACCAGGCGCCCCGTGCTGGGCAGGAAGCTGCGGAACGGATCCTCGGCGTTGATGCGGCACTCCATCGCCCAGCCGCGGCGCGCGATGTCCTCCTGCCGGAACGGCAACTTCTCGCCGGCGGCCACGCGGATCATCTGCTCGACCAGATCGATGCCGGTGATGCACTCCGTGACCGGGTGCTCGACCTGCAGCCGCGTGTTCATCTCGAGGAAGTAGAAGCTCTGGTCCCTGCCGACCACGAACTCCACCGTGCCCGCGCTCTGGTACTTCACGGCCCTGGCCAGCGCCACTGCCTGCTCGCCCATCGCCTTGCGCGTGGCGTCGCTGATGAAAGGCGACGGCGCCTCTTCGATCACCTTCTGGTGACGGCGCTGGATGCTGCACTCGCGCTCGTTGAGGTAGACGACGTTGCCGTGTGCGTCGCCGAGCACCTGGATCTCGATGTGGCGCGGCCCTTCGATGAACTTCTCGATGAACACGCGGTCGTCGCCGAAGCTCGCGCGAGCCTCGTTACGGCACGAGCTGAAGCCTTCGAAGGTTTCCTTGTCGTTGAAGGCCACGCGCAGGCCTTTGCCGCCGCCGCCGGCGCTGGCCTTGATCATCACCGGGTAGCCGATGTCGCGCGCGATGGCCACGGCCCGATCGGGCGAGTCGATCGCATCGTTCCACCCGGGGATCGTGCTGACCTTGGCCTGCAGGGCCAGCCTCTTGGAGGCGATCTTGTCGCCCATCGCCGCGATGCTGTAGTGCTTGGGCCCGATGAAGACGATGCCCTGCTCCTCCACCTGCCGGGCGAACTCCTCGTTCTCGCTGAGGAAGCCGTAGCCCGGATGCACGGCCTCGGCGCCGGTGGCCTTGCAGGCGGCAATGACCTTGTCGGCGACGAGATAGCTCTCGCGGCTCGGCGCCGGGCCCAGCAGTACGGACTCGTCGGCGATCTCGACATGCAGCGCGTCGGCGTCGGCCTCGGAGTAGACGGCGACCGTCGCGATGCCCATCTTCCTGGCGGTCCTGATGACGCGGCAGGCGATTTCGCCTCGATTGGCGATGAGGATCTTCCTAAACATCGTGTTCCTCCCCCGTCTCACAGCGGGATGTTCCCGTGCTTGCGCCACGGGTTTTCCAGCTTCTTGTCGCGCAGCATGGCCAGCGAGCGGCAGACGCGCTTGCGCGTCTCGTGCGGCTGGATCACGTCATCGATGTAGCCGCGGCTGCCGGCGACGAACGGGTTGGCGAAGCGCTCCTTGTATTCGGCCTCGCGCGCGGCGAGCTTGGCCGGGTCGGCCTTGTCCTCGCGGAAGATGATCTCGACCGCGCCCTTGGCGCCCATCACCGCGATCTCGGCATTGGGCCAGGCGAAGTTGACGTCGCCGCGCAGATGCTTGGAGCTCATCACGTCGTAGGCGCCGCCGTAGGCCTTGCGCGTGATGACCGTCACCTTGGGCACCGTGCACTCGGCGTAGGCGTACAGCAGCTTGGCGCCGTGCTTGATGATGCCGCCGTACTCCTGCGCGGTGCCGGGCATGAAGCCGGGCACGTCGACGAAGGTGATGACCGGGATGTTGAAGGCGTCGCAGAAGCGCACGAAGCGTGCCGCCTTGATGCTGCTCTTGATGTCCAGGCAGCCCGCCAGCACCATCGGGTTGTTGGCGACGATGCCCACGCTCTGGCCGTCCATGCGGCCGAAGCCGATGATGATGTTCTGCGCGTGATCGCGCTGCAGCTCGAAGAAGTCGCCGTCGTCGACGACCTTGTAGATCAGCTCCTTGATCTCGTACGGCTTGTTCGGGTTGTCCGGCACCAGCGTGTCCAGGCTGAGGTCGATGCGATCGGCCGGGTCCGCGCTCCTGCGCACAGGCGGCTTCTCGCGGTTGGACAACGGCAGGTAGTTGAAAAGCCGCCGCACCATCAGCAGCGCATCGACGTCGTTCTCGAACGCGAGATCGGCCACTCCAGAGCGCGTGCTGTGCGTGACCGCGCCGCCCAGGGCCTCGGCGGTGACCGTTTCGTGTGTGACTGTCTTCACCACCTCCGGTCCGGTGACGAACATGTACGAGCTGTCCTTCACCATGAAGATGAAGTCGGTCATCGCCGGGCTGTACACGGCGCCGCCGGCGCACGGACCCATGATGACGCTGATCTGCGGGATCACGCCCGAGGCCATGACGTTGCGCTGGAAGACCTCGGCGTAGCCGCCGAGCGAGGCCACGCCCTCCTGGATGCGCGCGCCGCCGGAGTCGTTCAGGCCGATCACCGGCGCGCCTGCCTTCATCGCCTGGTCCATGATCTTGCAGATCTTCTCGGCATGCGCCTCGGACAGCGCGCCGCCGAAGACGGTGAAGTCCTGGCTGAAGACGAAGACCAGGCGGCCGCTGATCGTGCCGTAGCCGGTGACCACGCCGTCGCCCGGGATTCGGGTGTCCGCCATGCCGAAGTCGATGCAGCGGTGCTCGACGAACATGTCCCATTCCTCGAACGACCCTTCGTCGAGCAGCAGCTCGAGGCGCTCGCGCGCGGTGAGCTTGCCCTTGGCGTGCTGCGCGTCGATACGCCGCTGCCCGCCGCCGAGCCGCGCCCTGGCGCGCTTTTCGTCGAGCATCTGCAGGATGTTGTGCATCTCCTCGTCTCCTTTCGGATCAGTGAAACAGGTCGAGCAGTCGGCGCGCCGCCACCGAAGCCGCCATGCGGCCGGCACGCACCTGCTCGATGCATTCGGGCAGCGCCGCGCGCACTGCGGGATGCTCGCGGAAGCGCGCCTTCAGGCCGGCGTCGATGCGCTCCCACATCCAGGCCTGGTCCTGCTCGTGGCGGCGGGCAGCGAGGCGTTCTCCAGCCCCGGCGGTCTGTCGAAAACGCTCGACCGCCTGCCAGAACTCGTCCAGCCCGACGCCGGCGAGCGCGCTCGCCTGCAGCACCGCCGGCTGCCAGGCGCCCTGGCCGCCATCGTTCGGCGCGCGACCGCGCCGGCCGACCAGGCGCAGCGTCGAGGTGATCTGCGCCTGCGCGCGTGTGGCGGCGTCCGCGTCGAGGTCGGCCTTGTTGACGAGCACGATGTCCGCCAGTTCCGTCACGCCGCGCTTGATTGTCTGCAGGTCGTCGCCGGCGTTGGGCAACTGCAGCAGCACGAACAGGTCAGTCATGGCGGCCACCGCCGTCTCGCTCTGGCCGACGCCGACCGTCTCGACGATCACCACGTCGTATCCTGCCGCCTCGCACACGCGCATCGACTCGCGCGTCTTCTCGGCGACGCCGCCGAGCGTGCCGCTGGCCGGGCTCGGCCGGATGTACGCCTGTGGCTGCACCGACAGCCGCTCCATGCGCGTCTTGTCGCCGAGGATCGAGCCGCCGGAGATGCTGGAGGACGGATCGACCGCCAGCACGGCAACGCGGTGGCCGCGTTCGATCAGGAACAGGCCCAGCGCCTCGATGAAGGTCGACTTGCCGACGCCTGGCACGCCGGAGATGCCCAGTCGCAGCGAGCCGCCCGAGGCCGGCAGCAGGGCGTTGAGCACTTCGTCGGCGCGGGCGCGGTGCTCCGGTCGGGTCGACTCGAGCAGCGTGATCGCCTTGGCGATTGCCCGTCGCTGGTTCGCGCCGGATTCGCCGAGCACGCCGTCGACCAGCGCCTGATCGGCCGCGGTAAGCATCAGTGGCCGTGCGCCTTGCGGATCTGCTGCAGCACCTCGCGCGCGCTCGCCGGGATCGGCGTGCCGGGGCCGAAGATGCCCTTGACGCCGGCGGCGTACAGGAACTCGTAGTCCTGCCTGGGCACCACGCCGCCGACGAACACCA
The DNA here is from genome assembly GCA_964610575.1 of uncultured Burkholderiaceae bacterium. Classification (GTDB taxonomy): domain Bacteria; phylum Pseudomonadota; class Gammaproteobacteria; order Burkholderiales; family Burkholderiaceae_F; genus JADJWR01. The sequence goes on along the minus strand of CAZSYX010000061.1, from coordinate 2,981 downwards.
CGATGTCCTCGCCGCCCTGCTTCTTAAGTTCGGCGATGATCGACGGCACCAGCGTCTTGTGGCCGGCGGCGAGCGTGGACACGCCGATCGCATGCACGTCGTTCTCGATCGCCTGGCGCGCGCACTCCTCGGGCGTCTGGAACAGCGGGCCGATGTCGATGTCGAAGCCGAGGTCGGCGAACGCGGTGGCCACCACCTTCGAGCCGCGGTCGTGGCCGTCCTGGCCGAGCTTGGCGATCATCACCCGCGGCCGCCGGCCGTACTCGCCGGCGAAGGCGGCGATGGCTGCCTTGACCTCGTCCCAGCTTTCGGCCGAGTCGTAGGCGGCGGCATAGACGCCGGCCACCTTCTGGATGTCGGCGCGATGCCGCCCGAAGACCTGCTCCAGCGCGTCGCTCACCTCGCCGACTGTGGCTCGCGCGCGCATCGCCGCGATGGCAAGCTCCAGCAGGTTGCCCTTGCCGCCTGCCGCGGCCTGCGTCAGTGCCTGCAGAGCGCCCTGCACCTTCGCCGTGTCGCGCGTGGCGCGAACTGTCTTGAGCCGGGCGATCTGGTTCTCGCGCACCCTGACGTTGTCGACCTCGAGGATCTCGACTGCGTCCTCCTTCGGCGGGCGGTACTTGTTGACGCCGACGATCACGTCGCGGCCCGAGTCGATGCGCGCCTGCTTCTCGGCCGCGGCCGCCTCGATCTTCAGCTTGGCCCATCCCGACGCCACCGCGCGCGTCATGCCGCCCAGCGCCTCGACTTCCTCGATGATCGACCACGCCTTCTCCGCCATGTCCTGGGTCAGCCGCTCCATCAGGTAGCTGCCAGCCCAGGGGTCGACCACGTGGGTGATGTGCGTCTCCTCCTGCAGGATCAACTGCGTGTTGCGGGCGATGCGCGAGGAGAACTCCGACGGCAGCGCGATCGCCTCATCGAATGAATTGGTGTGCAGGCTCTGCGTTCCGCCGAACACCGCCGCCATTGCTTCGATCGTCGTGCGCACGATGTTGTTGTACGGGTCCTGCTCGGTGAGGCTCCAGCCGGAGGTCTGGCAATGCGTGCGCAGCATCAGGCTCTTGGGGCTCTTCGCGCCGAAGCCCTTCATGATCCGGCACCACAGCAGGCGCGCGGCGCGCATCTTGGCGATCTCGAGATAGAAGTTCATCCCGATCGCCCAGAAGAAGGACAGGCGGCCGGCGAAGTCGTCGACGTCGAGTCCCTTGGCCAGCGCCGTCTTCACGTACTCCTTGCCGTCGGCCAGCGTGAAGGCGAGTTCCAGCGCCTGGTTGGCGCCGGCTTCCTGCATGTGGTAGCCGGAGATCGAGATCGAATTGAACTTCGGCATGTTGCGCGCCGTGTACTCGATGATGTCGGCGACGATCCGCATCGACGGTTCGGGCGGATAGATGTAGGTGTTGCGGACCATGAACTCCTTGAGGACGTCGTTCTGGATGGTCCCGGAGAGCCTGGCCTGCGCCACGCCCTGCTCCTCGCCGGCGACGACGAAGCCGGCCAGCACCGGCAGCACCGCGCCGTTCATCGTCATGCTGACACTGACCCGCTCGAGCGGAATGCCGTCGAACAGGATCCTCATGTCCTCGACCGAGTCGATCGCCACGCCTGCCTTGCCGACGTCGCCGGTCACGCGCGGGTGGTCGGAGTCGTAGCCGCGGTGGGTGGCGAGATCGAAAGCCACCGAGATGCCCTGCCCGCCGCCGGCCAGCGTCTGCCGATAGAAGGCGTTGCTCTCCTCGGCGGTGGAGAAACCGGCGTACTGGCGGATGGTCCATGGCCGCACCGCGTACATCGTCGCCTGCGGGCCGCGCACATAGGGTTCGAAGCCCGGCAGCGTGTTCGCGTACGGGAGTCCGGCGAGGTCCGCCGCCGTGTACAGCGGCTTGACGGTGATGCCTTCAGGCGTCACCCAGTTCAGCGATTCCAGCCGGCCTTCCGGCGCCGACTTCGCCGCCGCCTGTGCCCACTGCTCGAGTGTTGCCGGCGCGAATTCCGAAGGTTTGCTCATCGTCTTCTCCTGGCCACGGCATGCGCCGCCAGCCGGCTACCGGCCGGCAGCATGGCCCGCTTGCGGCCGATCATACATGATGCATAATTATGAATGCAAAAACGCGTCGACCCGACGCCACTGCCGCCACTGCCCTGCCCATGCCCGCCGCCGATACCCCGACCGCATCGCGCTCGCTGTCGCCGCGCGCCCTGTACCAGGAGGTTGCCGAGCGGCTCCGGCAGCAGATTTTCGCCCGCGAACTGGAGCCTGGCAGCTGGATCGACGAGCAGAAGCTGACCGCCGAATACGGTATCAGCCGCACGCCGCTGCGCGAAGCGCTGAAGGTGCTGGCGGTGGAAGGGCTGGTGACGATGAAGGTGCGGCGCGGCGCCTACGTCACCGAGGTGTCGCGCGACGACGTGGCGCAGGTCTACCACCTGTTGGGCCTTCTCGAGGCCGACGCCGCCGGGGAGGTGGCGCGCATCGCCAGCGACGCGCAGGTTGCCGAGCTGCGCCGGCTGCACGAGCAACTGGAACGGCAGGTCAGGAGCCGCGACGCCTTCTTCGCCACCAACGAGGCGTTTCATCTCAAGCTGCTCGAGTTCGCCGGCAACCGCTGGCGCCGGCAGATCGTCGACGACCTGCGCAAGGTGATGAAGCTGAACCGCCACCATTCGCTGTTCCGCCAGGGCCGGCTGGCCGGTTCTCTGGCCGAGCATCGCGAACTGATGGCGGCGATCGAGAACCGCGACGCCCGCGCCGCGGTGCGGCTGATGCGCAGCCACTTCGACAACGGCCTGGAGGCGGCCAGCCAGTAGCCGCCGGCGGTCGGCACGTGCGACCCGGATGCGCATGCCGGACTGACCGAACGCGTGCGCCGTTCATCGCCCGTGGACCAAGAGCCGACATTCGATCGGCTCGGTTCGACCCGCTGCAGAGCTTGGTTGCGTTCACGGGCGTGACTGCGGAGGTCGTGCCCGCCAAGGGC
>CAZSYX010000060.1:0-21071 GCA_964610575.1 uncultured Burkholderiaceae bacterium | reverse complement strand
CTCGGCCAAGAACAGCCGGTCGGGACCGTCGGCTTCAAGGCAGCCTGGCTTCTCCGTCGCACACCCGCGACATCAGTGATCAGCCGGTGCAATCAACGCACTCACGCGTGCCAATGCCAAGCCGATCTCCGACTTCGGACCGGCTCCGATTTCGGCGGCGATGATCGCTGCTGCTTCAAGCGATGCCGCCGCGGCCGCGCGATCCCCGGCCAACTGGTGGGCCTCGGCGCGGCTGGCCAGCAAGACGCCCAACCCGAATGTGTCGGACACCGCGCGCAGCAGCGCCTCACCAGACTCCAGACAGTGTCGCGCGTCGCCGTGCCGGCCCTGGCGGGCATGCAGCAACCCAAGGTAGCCCCGGAACTGGCCTTCCGACCGTGGATTGCCGATCGCGCGGGCGATATTGATCGCAGCGTCGTACTGAAGCTGCGCATCGTCCGGTCGGGACAGGGACTCATAGACGATGCCGAGGTTGCACAACACGGTGCACTCGAGCCATACATGACCCAGCTCGCGTGCCAGGGCGAGAGCAGCTTGCGACACTGTCTCGGCCCGATCAAGACGACCCTCCAGCTGGTGCAGCAGGCCCAGGGCGCACAAGGTGCTGCCTTCGAGCGTCCGGTAACCGATCTCCTGCGCGATCGCCAGTGCATCCTCATAGCAGGCAGCGGCGTCGTCCATGCGGCCGACTTCCATGTGAACGTTGCCAAGGTTGCCGAGCAGGTTGCCTTGCATGCGCCGGTCGCCGACTTCGCGCGCCAGCGCCAATGCGGCTCCGTAACTCGACAGCGCCTCATTGATGCGGCCTTCGGTCAGGTCCAAACCGCCCAGGCCGTTGATCGCAGCGCACTCCAGCCTGGATTCGCCGGCTTCATGCGCCATCCGAATCGCAGCGGTGCACTGGGCGCGGGCCTCTTCCATCCGGCCTTCGCCCTCCAGCAGCAAGCCTATGCTTAACGTCGCCTCGATTTCACAGCGCCCGTCGCCTGCGGCGCGGGCGAGCCCGAGTGCGTTGTCGTAAAGCGCGCGGGCGGTACTGGGAGACCCACATCTCTCGAGAGCATGCGCCAGCGCCAATTGGGCGTGCGCCGATGCACGGTCGTTCAGCCCAGGCATGGCACACACCGACTCGGCCAATTCGACACCGGTCTGGAAGGGACCCCTCAAGCCCAGCGCAGCCCAGGCGCCGTCGAGTGCGCCGGCGGCCAAGTCACCGTCGGCGAGTGCCACTGCACGCCGGCACGCCGTCACAAGATTCTCGAGGTCAGCGCAACGGCCCTCGGTGGCGCGCGTCGGCCCCAGCGCCGCGAACCACGCGGCATGCCGCCGCTGGGCATCGGCGAGCGCCAGCGGTCCGCTGCCCGCATAGCGACCTTCCGTGCACAAGTGTTCGGCGGCGTAGACCTGCACACTGACTAAGAGGTCGAAGCGGTCGTCGGCGCGCTGCCTCACGAACGACTTGTCCACGAGTGCGTTGACCACATCCACCGTCCATGGCACGTCGTCCAGATCCGACAGGCCGATCACGGCCTCGGCCGCTTCGAGCGTGAACCCGCCTTCGAACACCGACAGTTGCGCCAGCGCTGCCTTCTCGGCCGGCGGCAGCAGATCCCATGACCAGTCGAACGCGGCGCGCAGCGTCGACTGCCGGTCGAGCCGGCCGCCCTTGGAGGCGAGCAGCTTGAAGCGCTCGCTCATGCGCGCCAACAACATGTGTGGCCGCATCACCCGCACGCGCGCGGCCGCCAACTCGATCGCCAGCGGCAATCCATCCAGGAGTGCGATCAACGGCGCGATGGCTGCCTGGTCCTCCGCAAGGGGCTGGAAGTCCGGCTTGGCTGCCTCGGCCCGCTGCACGAACAGTGCGGCCCCCTCCGCCGGCGGCAGGGGCGGCAGCGCCAGAATCGCCTCCCCAGACAGCCCCAGCACCTCGCGCGTCGTGACCAAGAAGTGCGCCTGCTCAGTGCGGGTGAGCCAGTGCCCCAGCGTCTGCACGGCGTAGCGCGCCACCTGCTCGAAGTTGTCGAGGATCACCAGGCAGCGGCCGCGCCCGGCGATGGCGTGGCCGAGCTGGACCACCGGATCGTCCCTGCCAAGTGGAACGTCGAGCCCTTGTGCCACGGCGCTGGCAACGCCCTCCACGCTGCGGGCGGGTGCCAGATCGCTGAACCACACGCCGCCGGGGAACTCGCCGAGCCAGCTTCGGCCGTAATGGACCACCAGGCGCGTCTTTCCTGTACCGCCGACGCCCAGCACCGAGACCAGGCGTGCGCCGGACTGGATCCTTCGGGACAGTTCACCCAATGCCTCGGCACGGCCGACGAAGGCGTCGCCTTCGGCGGGCAGGCTGTGGCGGACTTCGCGCACCGGCATCCAAAGGTCACCCTGACGGACGACGCGATAGGCCTTGTCGCCGTCGGGAGGGGGAACAAACGGCGCGTGGTCATCGCCCACCTCGAATAACTCGACCGGCTCATCCAGCCCCTTGAGGCGCCAGTGGCCGTGTGACTGCAGCCGCAGCCCCTCCGCTTCCAGCGATCGCCTGGCGTCGGCCGACAGCAGGATCTGCCCGCCCATGGCCACCGACATCACCCGTGCCGCGGTGGCCTTGGCCACGCCCTCCACTTCCAGCGGCTTGGCGCCCAGCGCGACATCGTCTGGGCTGTTCTCGCGCAGCGTGACGGGCCCGACATGCAGGCCGGCGCGCGCCTTGAGCGGCGGAACGAGCCGATTCAGCGCCTGTTGATACGCCTTCGCATAGCCCACCGCGTCTGACGCCGTGTCGAACAGCATCAACATGCCATCGGTCTTGTCGATCTCGCGTCCACGCCAGATGGGCAGAAGATCTCGTGCGGCACGGTCATGCGCGGACCACAGCCGCGCCATCTGCGCGTCGCCGACGCGCAGCGACAGCTTCGTGCTGTCGACCACGTCGGTCAGGAGCAAGGCGCGCACGTGGCTCATGAATGATGTTTGCCGCTCCGGGACTCACTTGGCGACGATCGGGGTGAATCAAGGAAGTCTCAATAAACGCATGCGACAACGCAAGTGCCCGGGCTTCGGGGTGGAGCACCATGACCGAGTGTCGATCCGACAGTCTGGTTAGCAGCGCCCAATTCAGACGACTCTACGTCCGCTTCGGGTCGGCAGCGCCAGTTGGAGCCCTTGACCAGCAGACATTCGATCGGCCGTTGAGGCCGGATGGCGTCGGCCGCGATTGAGCCGTCGTCCTGGCGCAAGCATCAACGCGCAGAGCGGCAAAGGCCGACAGCACCGCCAGCCCGGTGATGGCGAGCACGATGCCGAGCCCGTGAGTGACGGCGTTGGCGATCTCTTCGCCGGGACTGTAGCGGGGCAGGGCTATGGCGGAAGTGATGTCGTTCATGCGATTGCTGCCGCAAGCGCATGTTCCCGCGCCGTGATGGCGGCGCGTCCAGGGGCCGGCGCCCAATTCAGCCGCGCCGCAGGTAGGTGACGAAGTCGAGGGCGAAGTCGCGCTGCGCCGTCGGCGGCAGGTGCTCGCGCGCGGCTTCGCGCCAGTGCGCCGGGTCGGGTGCCGGCCAGTGCGTGTCACCGTCGAAGTCGGCGTCGATCTCGGTGACGATCAGCCGGTCGGCCCGCGGCAGGGCTTCGCCGTACAACTGCGCGCCGCCGATCACGAACAACTCCCCGGCGCCGGCGCACAGGCGCAGCGCTTCGTCGAGGCTCGGCACGACCTCGGCACCGGCGGCGACGAAGCCGGCTTGCCTCGACACGACGATGTTGCGCCGCCCCGGCAACGGGCGGCCGATCGATTCCCAGGTCCGGCGGCCCATGACGATCGGGTGGCCCATCGTCGTGCGCTTGAAGAAGGCGAGGTCCTCCGGCAGCCGCCACGGCAACGTGCCGTCGCGGCCGATGACGCCGTTGCGTGCGCGGGCGACGATCAGGGTGATGCAGGGCTTGGTCATTTCGTGGCGGGGCGTGCGAGCAGGGCCGAGGCGATGGCGAGGATAACGAACAGCGCCGCGGCCCAGTCCTGCCAGCGCGGCACCTCGCCGACGATGGCGATCGCCGAAACGGTGCCGACGATCGGAACGGCCATGATCGAGAAGGCGCTGGCGGTGGGCGGCAGCGTGCGCGCCAGGTTGAACCACACCACCTGCGCGATGCCGTAGTTGATCGCCACGCCCCAGGCGAGCGCGACCCACATCGGCGACGAGAACCGCCAGCCTGGCCACGGTTCGAACACCGGCGCGATCAGCCAGAAGGCGACTGAGGACAGCAGCATCATCCACACGGTGATCGCCTGCGTGGACAGCGCGAGCCGCGTGCGCCGCATCAGGATCGTGCCGAACGCCCACGACAGCGCCGCCAGCTGCATCCAGACGATGCCGAGCGGACGCCCGGCGAGCGCGATGACTTCGTGCGCCACCAGCAGCGCGATGGCGACCGCCGCGCAGGCCACGCCGATCACCACGCGCTTCGTCAGTTGCTCGCCGAAGAACAGCACCGCGAGCACGGCGGTCCAGATCGGCATCGTGAAGCCGAGGATCGCCGCGCGGCCGGAGGCGAGTTCCTCGACGCCGAGGATCGAGAACAGGTGCCAGCCGAGCACGTTGGGCAGCGCCAGAGCCGCCAGCGGCAGCCAGGCGCTGCGCGGCAGGCGCATGTCGTGGCCGCGGGTGGTGAACCACGCCAGAAGCAGCAGCGAGCCGCCGGTCATCGTCGTCGCGCGGAAGTACAGCGGCGACAGCTCGCGCAGCGAGAACTTCATGATCGGCCAGTTCAGACCCCACGCCAGCGTGAGGCCGACGAGGCCGAGGAGCGCGGCGCCGCGGATCAAGCGCGCTACACCGCGACCGGCGCCTTGATGTGCGGGTGCGGGTCGTAGTCGACGATCTCGAAGTCGTCGTAGGCGTAGTCGAACAGCGTCGGCGGGCGGCGTTTGATCGCGAGCTTCGGGTAGGCGCGCGGCTGCCGCGAAAGCTGCTCCTGCACCTGCTCGAAGTGGTTGGCGTAGATGTGGCAGTCGCCGCCCACCCAGACGAAGTCGCCGACGTCCAGATCGCTCTGCTGCGCCACCATGTGGGTGAGCAGGCTGTAGCTGGCGATGTTGAACGGCACCCCGAGGAAGATGTCGCAGCTGCGCTGGTACAGCTGGCAGCTCAGGCGCCCATCGGCGACGTAGAACTGGAACAGCAGGTGGCACGGCGGCAGCCGCATCTTCGGGATGTCGCTGACGTTCCACGCCGAGACGATCAGCCGCCGCGAGTCGGGATTGGCGCGGATCTCGCGCAGCACGCCGGCGATCTGATCGATGTGGCCGCCGTCGGGCGTAGGCCACGAGCGCCACTGCACGCCGTAGACCGGGCCGAGTTCGCCGCGCTCGTCGGCCCACTCGTCCCAGATCGTGACCTTGTTCTCGTGCAGGTAGCGGACGTTCGACTCGCCGCGCAGGAACCACAGCAGCTCGTGGATGATCGAGCGCAGGTGAAGTTTCTTGGTGGTGACCAGCGGGAAGCCCTCGCGCAGGGGAAAGCGCATCTGGTGGCCGAACACCGAGCGCGTACCGGTGCCGGTGCGGTCGCGCTTGTCGGCGCCATGCTCGAACACATGGCGCATGAAATCTTCGTATTGGCGCATGGCGCGCGATTCTACTGAGGCGTCGCTGCGGTCTGCTGTCGTTCGAACTCGCGCAGCTTCATGTCGAAGTATTCGTTGCGGGTGACTTCGCGCAGCTGGCGCGGGTGGCGCTCGGTGGCGTCGAACCATTCCTGCAGGCTCTTGAGCAGCCGGTCCGGCGGCGGCCGCCGCTGCGCCGCGAGGTAGGCGTCGAAGGCGAAGTAGTAGCGCATGACGTTGCGCTCGATCACACCGCGCATGCCGTTGACGTAGATCGGCTGGCCGTCGGCCTGCCTGCCGACGACCGAGAATCCCACCTTGTTCCTGCCCAGCGTGGCCAGGTAGGTCTGCATCGCCATGCTTGCCGTCACGCCGTAGGAGTAGCCGTAGGACAGGTGCAGCAGCGAGCGGCCCTCGAAGGGCACCAGCTCGACACTCATCCGGTAGTCGCTGGTGCCGAACGGCCCGCTCGGCGCGCGCAGCACGATCTGCAGGTACTCGTCGCCGGCGGCGGCGGTCTGGAAGGCGAAGCGGACCCAGTTGACGCTGCTCAGCGTCTGCTCGTACTTGGGGGCAACGCCGACGGTCAGCGCCTGGCGCGCGTTGCCATCGGTCGGCCGGCAATACTTGACGTTGATGTGCAGGGTCAGGATGCGGCACCAGTCGTCGATGCGCTCGAGCGCGGGGCGCGCCTCCCGGTAGGGCAGGTCGATCAGCGCGTAGACGTCGCCCTGCACGCGGTTTTCGGTTTCCTGCGCCTGCAGGAACAGCGGCATGCCGAACGGGTTCGCCTCGGGCTGACTGCGAAGCGCGGCGAAGCGCTCGCGCAGCGCGGCGCCGGCGGAAGTAGTCGCTGGCGGTTCCGCCATCTGCGCGGGCGCCCCCTGCGCGCGCAGGCCGAGCAGCAGCGCAAACAATAGAAGCAGGGCGAACCGGTAGGTCATCGAGCCACCAACTCCGGTGATCGGCACGGTTGCCGTGGTCATGGTCGGCGTAATCGTGGCTGCCGACGTGCGGCGGATCAATTCCACAACGCGGCCAATGCCCTGCGGCTCGGAGCCGTTGCAGCCGCATCGCCCTTCCGCTTGCCGTCGATCAAATCCCGCTCTCGACGGGGCACCGCTTCACCGGCACTTGGACTAGATTCGCCATCACAAGAATACGGGAGGCGCGTCGTGGCGGCGTCTGGCCAGTTTGTTCGGGCGGTGAAGGAACTGGAGCGGCTGACGACAGACTTGACCCAGCGCGAGATCGTGCAGCAGGGGGTGGACATCGCGCAGATTGCCACCGGCAGCCGGATCGCCTACCTGCATTTCCTGAACGAGGACCAGAACACCATCGAACTGGGCGTCTGGTCGCACGACACGCTGGCCGGCTGCGTGGCGGTGTACGACCGCCACTATCCGGTCGAATCGGCGGGCATCTGGGCCGACTCGGTGCGCACCCGCGGCCCCTGCATCGACAACGACTACGCGACGCAGGTCGGACGGCGCGGCCTGCCCGAGGGTCACTCGCCGCTGATCCGCCACCTCGGCCTGCCGGTGGTCGAGGACGGCATGGTGCGGATGCTGGTCGGCGTCGGCAACAAGCCGACCGACTACGACGGCGGCGACGTCGAACTGCTCGACATGATTGCCCGCCGCATCTGGTCGGTGACGCGGCAGCGGCGGCGGCTGGAGCGCTACCTCGACCTGGGCCAGCGCTTCCGCCACGTGCAGGAGCTTGCCTCGGTGTGCGGGCTGGAATACGACATCGACGAGGACAGCCTGGCCTTCGACGGTCTGTTTGCCCCGATCTTCGGCGCCCACCACCCGACCGAGACGCCGGCCAGCCTGCACGGGTTCCTGTCGTTCGTGGCGCAGGCCGACCACGAGCGCGTGCGGGCGGCCTTCTCGGGAACCGACGGCACGCGGCAGACGCTGCGCATCCAGTGTCATCGGCGTTCCGGCGAGCACTTCCCGGCCGAGCTGAAGGTCGAGCACCGGCCGCGCGAGGTGGGGCGGGGCGCGATCTGCATCGGCATCCTGCAGGACGTGTCCGACGAGATCGTTGCCGACGAACTGCGCCACCGCGCGGATCACGATCCGCTGACGGGACTGTTCAACCGCCATTATCTGAACGACTGGTTCAGGCAGGGTCTCGGCCGGCGTGGGCCCAGCGACCACTTCGCCTTCCACTACATCGACCTCGATGACTTCAAGCCGGTCAACGACACCTGGGGCCATTCGGTCGGCGACGAGGTGCTGCGCGTGATCGCGCAGCGCCTGCAGCAGGCCGTGCGCAAGGACGACCTGGTGGTGCGCATGGGCGGCGACGAGTTCGCGGTCGTACAGACGGGCATCGAGGGTCGCGCCGACATCGGCGTGCTGGCGGAGAAACTGCTGGCGGCGGTCGGCGCGCCGATCAGCGCGCTCGGGCGCGCGATCGAGGTCGGCGCCAGCATTGGCGTGGCGATCGGTGCCGGCAGCGACTGGTCGGTGAAGGAAATCACCGCCGACGCCGACCGCGCGCTTTACCAGGCCAAGGCGGCGGGCGGCGGGCGCTGCGTCGTCGCTGCCAGGGACGAGAACTGAGCGGGCTGTCCGCCCGGGCGACCGCCCCGCAGTTCGGAGGATGGCACTGCGATTCGGCGCTTGCGCGTCGTCGGCGGTCGTGCCCAATCTGGCCGCGAATGTTCGCGAAGTCTCGATCACCACCAGATAGCGGCCGGACCAGGGCGTCGGTTGCCGATCGGGCCGCAGCATCCATAGGATGCGGCCCTGCGCCAGTTCACGGTCGTAGTCGGCATCGAGAATGCCGTAGTAGTCGAGGAACACGTCTAGCGTCGCCGGAATGAAGATGCAACCTTCGACTGGCGTGTGCCGAGGCGCGGCTCGAGGCAGCGTGGGTCGGTGGCGTGCATCTGCAGACGCATCGTGCTTCGCCCTTCTTGCGCCAGGCGCGCTGTCCCTGCACCCAGCCGAAGTCGAACACGCGCATCCCGCGCACCCCGTAGCCGCAGATGCCGAGTTCGTTCTCCGTGCCCTCGGCGCGGAAGTCGAGGTTGGCCGTCGAGTGATCGAACACGCCCAGCGGCGTCTCGAAGTGCTCGAATCCGCTCGGCCGGCCCGTCGAGGCGGGCGAGGCGCCGACAAGGATTGCCTCGCCTGCGGACGGACGCCAGAACAGCAGGATCGCCTGCATCTGTGCGCTGCGGTCGACCCACATGATGAACTGGCTCGCCAGCGGCAGCACGTCCTCGCCCTGCAACGCCCCCTCCAGTGCTTCCGCGAAGCGCTTCTGTTCGTCCTGCGGCGCGGCCAGGCGGCTGTCGACGCGCTCGGCATGCAGCGCAATCAGTTCCTGCGGTGATACGAGAGCGAACGACGGGGCGGCGAAAGGGAGCAGCGACAGCGCCATGCCCGCGCAGCGACCGGCAATCGCCTTCACTCGGGTGGCCCCGTCAGCGCCCCGGTTCGGCACGGACGGTGGGCTCGACGTCCGGAGATACCAGCCCGCTGGCCTGCGACAGGTCGTGCACCTTGCCTGCACTCCAGGCCTGGTCGAACGCATCCGCGGGCAGCGATGCCTTGCACGCATCGAGGGTCATCTCTTGCCGGCTTTGGAGGTCCGGCCACGCCGCGACTCCGATCCGCTCCCTGAGGTGGTGCCCGGCGCTGAGCAGGGTCGCCGAGCGAATCGGATCGCGTCGAAGCAGGCAGACTGCGCCGAGCCCGTCGCAGACATTGGCCATCAGTTCCCAGCTGCCGGCCCTCAGCGCGTCCTCGGCGGCCGTGCGCAAGTCGGCCGCCGCGCCGTCGAGCTGGCCGAGCAGCAGTCGAGCGACGCCGCGGTAGACGAGGGTATGCGCCCGCAGATATGCGTTGCCCGCCGTCTCGGGGCTGTCAAGGGCACGGGCGAGCGCCTTGTCGGCCTCGTCCAAGCGCCCAAGTGCAGCGAGGACCATTCCTAAGTGACCGAGGGCCGCCACCTCGAAGAAGCGTTCTCCCGAGCGCGCGCTTGTCTCGGCAGCTTCGCTCAGCAGGGTTGCCGCTGCTTCCATGTTGCCCCGGTACGGGGCGGTGCTGCCGCGTGCCAGCAGGCAAACGGCAAGTTCTCCGAGGAAGCCCTCCCCGAGCCCCCGCAGGATCGCCTCGCTCTCGACGAGTTCTCGCTCGGCACGCTCGAACTCGCCTGCCGCAAAGTGACTCGCGCCGAGGAGATAGAGCAGTCTCGCTCGCGGCAATGGTGGCAGTTCCGCGGTGCTCGCCATCGCCGTCTCCAGACGAGATATGCGTGAGGCCAGGCTCGGCTGCGACCGGAGGCCCCAGATCGCGAGGTTCGCGAAAAGCTCGGCAAGCTGCGGTATCAGGCCGAACGCCAAGGCGCGATCTTCGGCCGCCCGCAGGTTGCCGATCTCGCGGTCCAGTCTTGCGACCCACCGGTCCTGCTCGGTGCCGTGCAGTCCCGCTCTCGCCGCCTGGGCAAGCCGCATCGCCCATTCCATGTGGCGCCGGTCCGTTTCCTCCACCTTGCCCGCGGTCTGCAAGAGCTCGCGGCCGTACTCGCGCACCGGCTCAAGCAGGGTGAATCGGGGCTCGCCGGGCACGCGTGCGTTCACGTCGACCAGGCTGTGATCGGCGAGGGTGCCCAGCCCGTCCAGGATGTCGCCCGGGTAATGGCAGACCTGCTCCACTGCTTCGAGCGTGGCGCCGCCGACGAAGGCGCTGAGCTGCGCCAGCAGGTCGCGGTCGGCGGGCGCCAGCTGGCCGATGCTCCAGTCGAGCGTGGCGCGCAGCGAGCGTTGCCGTTCAGGCAGATCGAGCAGCTTGGAATCGTGCAGGTCGAGGCTGTGTCCGAGGCGGGCGAGCAGGCCGCTCGGGCCGAGCAGGCGCACACGGGCGGCGGCAAGCTCGATCGCCAGCGGCACGCCGTCGAGCCGGCGGCAGATCTCCGCTACCGCCCCCACCTCCGCGTTCTCGGTCGGCGAGAAGCGCGGATCGGCCTGCCGGGCCCGCTGCAGGAACAACTGCGCGGCGGGCATCTGCAGCACAGCCGCATCGGCCTCGCCTTCGGACGGAACGGGAAGCGGCGGCACCGCCAGCAGGTGCTCGGCACCCAGCGACAGACGCCGACGACTGGTGACGAGCAGCTTCAGGTTGGGGCAGGTCTCCAACAGCTGCGTCACCACGGCGGCAAGCCCGCTCAGGCGCTCGGCGTTGTCGAGGACGAGCAGGATCGGGCCGCTGTTGGCCAGCGCTGCGGCAATCGATCCCGCCACGCCCCGGCTGCTGTCCGTCTTCACGCCGAGCAGCTCGGCAACCGTGGGCAACACCATGGCGTCGTCGGACACGGCCGCCAGCGGCACCCACACCGCCGAACATGTGCCGGCTAGCGCCAGCTGGTGAGCTACTTCGAGGGCCAGCCGCGACTTGCCGATGCCGCCGATCCCGGTGAGCGTGACCAGTCGCGTGCCCGGCTCGGCGAGCAGCCGCCTGATCGCCGCCAGGTCTTCCTGCCGTCCAACCAGCGGCGTCGCCGGCACGGGAAGCGGTGCACTCGGCAGGACAGCAATCGCGGCTGACGGCTTGCCTGGAACTCCGACGAACCGTTCGGTGAGCAGCAGCGAGAGGTCGTCGGCGAGCAGCGTGGACAGGTCCTCCGGCGTACGGAAGCAGCGGTACGAGACCTCGGCGTCGTTGCGCACCTCCTCGAAGAAGGCGGCCAGCCGCTGGTCACGTTCCGGCGCGGGCTCCTTGATGTAGATGAGCTTCGGCCGCGCGCCGGCCAGGCGGTATTCATCTTCCAGACCCGAGATCGACATCGTCGGCGCAACCCAACCGTACCGTTGCCAGTACAGGCCAACGAAGATCTGCGACTGCTCCAGATAGGCGCGGTACAGGGCCTGCGGCGGGTGGGGACGTGCGCCGAGTTCGAACATCACCGGCGTCAGCCGCAGCTTCTCGACGGCGGTGCGTGCAGCGACCCGCTCCGGCGCCAGTTCCTCCAGTGTCGAACTGATGAATACCCGCAGCCGTTGATCCGGGGTCAGGATCGGCACAGTCGCTCAACCGTTGTCCGCACAGATGCAAACCCGATGCTACTTGGGTTGGCATCGGTGGGTGGGCGGAACGAGCCGAGCGTTCGACCGAGTGATTGACCATCGGCAAGCAAGGCCGCATTGGCGTGCCGCGGGCCTGGCTTATCCCCGAAACCAGGGTGGAGACCGCGTGCAGTGTCAGTCGGTGTGCGTGGAACCGCGTTCGAGTCGCGCAATCGGGCGTTCATGGAAGCCGCATCGGGGCTGTCCTGAGTGGCTCGCATTGCCGACGATCTTCGGTGATCGGGGGAGGCCAGCGGCTCTGTTTCACTTGGTTGACTTCGAGCGCTGGCCGCTGGACGAGTTCGCACCGATGTGGCGCGCCAGCTTCGAGGCCGGTGTCGGCACCTTCGGCGTTGGCGCAGTCGAGCCCTTGCGCCGTCGCGGCATCGGCGGTGCGATGATGTCGTGGCTGCTTCAGCGGGCGTTCACCTCGGGAGTCACGTTCGCGCCTCTCAATCCCAACAACGACGCTGCCGAACGCGTCTACGCGCGGCCCGGATTCGCCGGGACGGCGGGGCTCGACGTGTACGTCGATCTGTAACCGCGCCGAATTCGGGTGACAATTGCCGCCGTTTCGGGGAGGAGGGGCGGTGGAAGCAAGCAGACCCGCGCATCACGTCTCGCTGGGCCGCTGGGAATTGCCCATCGAGTTGCTCGTCGTCGCCAACCTGATCGCGCTGGCGTTCGAGACCCTGCCCGACCTCTCGCCGTTCTGGCGGCAGGCGCTGTGGAACTTCGAGGTCTTCTGCGCCGCGGTCTACACGGTCGAGTACACCATCCGCGTCTACCTGGCGCGGCCCCGCTGGCGGTACGTGACCTCCTTCTACGGGATCATCGACCTGCTGGCGATCCTGCCCTTCTACCTGATGGTCGCCTTCAACATGCAGGCGGTGCGGGCGTTCCGCCTGCTGCGGCTGCTGCGGCTGTTCAAGCTGATCCGCTATACCAACGCCGTGCAGCGCTTCCGCCGCGCGTTCGCCATCGCCCGTGACGATCTGGTGCTGTTCGGCGTCAGTGCGCTGATCGTGCTGTATCTGGCGGCGATCGGCATCTACCACTTCGAGCACGAGGCGCAGCCGGATCGGTATTCCTCGGTTTTCGACAGCCTGTGGTGGGCCGTGGCGACGTTGACCACGGTGGGTTACGGCGATATCTACCCGATCACCCCGGGCGGCCGGCTGTTCACGTTCTTCGTCCTGGTGCTGGGGCTGGGCTTCGTCGCCGTGCCGTCGGGCCTCATCGCCTCGGCGCTGTCGCGCGTGCGGGCCGAGGAGGCGGCTCAAAGAGAGGCCGCAGCGGAGAAGGCGCAGGAGCGCAACTGGTCCGACTGACGGCACGCCGTGCTTGACGTTGCCGTGGCAGGAGGAAGGCGGGCCGCTTCAGCAAAGACTTCTGAGCTGCGCTCGAGCCGCCTGCGGCGGCACCAGGAGGCACCCCGGAGACCGACGGCGCCTGTGCTCGCTCAAAGCGCAGGTCGAGAAACGGGGCTTTCGCCATGAGGGTGCAGGCGGAGCGCGAACTCACGCTTCCGGTCATGACCGCCCCGTCGAGCCTGTCGCTGCGACCTTCCGCAATGCAGAAGCAGACCCCGGATCGCCGCTGATCGAACACACGCCCGGGGTCGATCTACGCCGGTTGGCGGTCCTTTGCGTTTCCGGTCGCAATGTCGGATAGTGGTCAAGTCCGGTGCGAACGCGCACCGTGTTGGGAGAGCTGAAATGGCCAAGGGTCAACTTCGAAGCAATAAAGAGAAGAAGAAGCCCAAGCAATCGAAAAAACCGACTGGTCCAGCGGTGCCCTTCGGTTCAACGCAGAACAAGCCCTCGCCGCCCGCACCCGCCAAGTAGCGCGGCAAGTGACCGCGGCGCAAGGCCGCGGTTCATCGTTGCGGTGCAGGTTACCGGGCCAGGCGGATCTCCTCCGCCTGCGGCTGCCTTCGCGCCACCATCCCGGCATCGGCGTACGACCGCTTCCGGCTGAGGTGCGTTGTAGCCGCGAACCTGCCAGGACCGGACAGTCGCGCCGAGCACCGCCTGTCGGGCGCCGCTCACGTCGAACGTTGATCGTCCGCTCTTCGGCGCTCGCCGAATGACCGCGCAAGAGAGACTCGCCTGACCGTAGTGGGTCGGCTCCGTCCGTTCGGCTGCCGCCGGGCGATAGACCGCAGCCAGTCTGACCCGACCGCTGACCGGCGTGGCAGGAGCAGCCGGCTCAGGCCGAGAACTGACGTCGGCCTCAGGCCTGCCGCAGCGCCTCGAGGACCAGTCGCGCGCTTGCCTCGGCCGAGGCGGGGTTCTGGCCGGTGATCAGCAGGCCGTCGCGCACCGCGTTGCTGCGGTAGGCGCCGGCTGGATGGAAGTTGGCGCCGTCGGCCTTCAGCCGCTGCTCGAGTGAGTACGGAATGTGCGCCGCCCAGCCGGCCCTTTCCTCCTCCTCGTCGGTGAACGCCGTCAGGCGTCGCCCGGCCACCAGCGGCTTGCCGTCGACACGCACGCCGAGCAGGCCCGCCGGGCCGTGGCACACCGCGCCGATCGGCTTGCCATCCTGCACGGCGCGCTCGAGGATGGTGCGCAGCGACTCGCTCTTCGGAAAATCCCACATCGCGCCGTGACCGCCGGCCAGGAAGAGGGCGACGTAGGGTCGTGGGTTGATGCAGTCCACGCAAACCGACTCATTGAAGGCGCGCATCGCCGTCTCGTCGTTGCGCAGCTTGCCCGGCACGGCGCGGTCCGACCCCGAGCGCGGATCGATCGGCGGCGGGCCGCCCTGGATGCTGGCGATGTCGACGAGGTAGCCCGCCTCGCGGAAGACCCAGTACGGCTCGGTCAGTTCGGACAGCCACAGCCCGGTCTTCTTGTCGTTCAGTGCGTCGGCGTGCGAGGTCGAGACGATCAGGATCTTCGACTTTGCCTGCGCACCGACAGACCGTCCGGCGGACAGCAGCGCAGTGGCGCCGGCGGCCTTGAGAACGGCGCGGCGGTTCACGATAGGCATAAGAAGGCCTCTCTGTGCGGCAGGTCAACGATGAAGCCTGCATCAGGCATCTAATTGACCAGACAAGACGGCGAACCGCAATACCCGCCGCCGCGGAGCTCGCAACGATGGGCCATCTCGTAGGCAAGGACGTCTACCGCGAACTCGGCCGGAAGATCGACGGCCTGACCATGCGCGCGCCGTGGAGCGACAAGCTGCAAGCGCTGCTCACCGAGCTGTATTCCGAGGACGATGCGCGGCTCATCGCTGCCATGCCGTGGGGTTTCTCGCGCATCGGCCGGCTGGAGAAAGTGACCGGAATGCCGCGCGCGCAGCTGGAGCGGCAGCTCGAGAGCCTGTGCCCGCGCGGGCTGGTGATGGACGTGTTCGTCGACGGCGAGTACCACTACGCGCCGTCGCCGATGGTGATCGGCATCTTCGAGTTCACCATGATGCGCACCGGAGCCGCGCTGCCGGTCGACCGCTGGGCACGGCTGTTCCGCGACTACCTCGAGGAGGGCGGCATCTACCGCGCCAACTTCGGCCACGGCGAGCGGGTCTCGCTGATGCGGGCGGTGCCGCACGACGGCTCGATCGCGGAGCAGGACTACGTCGAGGTGCTCGACTACGAGAAGGCCGCGGCGATCGTCGACAGCCACGACCGCTTCGCGATCGGCATCTGCTCGTGCCGGCACGAGCACGAGCATGCCGGCGGCCGTACGTGCAAGGTGCCGCTGGACACCTGCTCGACGTTCGGCGAGACCTCGGTCGAGTTCATGGTGCGCAACGGCCTGGCGCGCGAGGTGTCGAAGGCCGAGATGCTGGACAACGTGGCGCGCTCGCGCGAGCTCGGGCTGGTGCTGAACGCCGACAACGTGCAGCGCAACGTCACCTTCATGTGCCACTGCTGCGGCTGCTGCTGCAACGTGCTGCGCGGCATCTCGCGCCACGGCTACCCCAACACCGTGGTCACGTCCAGCTACATCGCCGAGTCCGACCAGGAGCAGTGCACCGGCTGCGGCATCTGCAGCCGCGAATGCCCGATACAGGCGATCGATCGCGTGCCGGACCCGGACCCGCGCTTCCGCAAGTTCGGCCGTCCTCAGGTGGACCGGACACTGTGCATCGGCTGCGGCGTCTGCACGCTGCGCTGCAAGGCGGGCGCGATGAAGCTGCACAAGCGCCAGCAGCGCGTGCTGCACCCGGAAACCACCTTCGAGCGGATCATCCTGCAGTGCCTGGAGCGCGGCACGCTGCAGAACCAGCTCTTCGACAACCCGTCCAGCCTGACGCACACCTTCGCCCGCGCCTGCCTCGGCGGCTTCCTGCGGCTCACGCCCGTCAAACGGGCGCTGATGAGCGAGGCGCTGCGCTCGCGCTTCCTCGGCGCGCTGAAGCACGCGGCCGTGAAACGGGGCCAGGGACGGCTGGTCGAGGCGTGAGGGCCCGGCCGGCGGGACCGCGCCACCAGACGACCACGACGCCCGGCGAACCCCGAATCACGCTTCCGAGCGAAAGCCCACGCGCGCGTGCGAGCCGTCGCAGAACGGCTTGTTCTCGGAGGCGCCGCAGCGGCACAGCCGCGCCGACTGCGTACGCAGCACGACGCGCCCGGTGCCGGAGAGGATCTCGACGTTGCCGCTCAGCTGCAGCGGGCCGTTGGGGACGGCGTCGATCTTCAACGGACCGCCGCGCTCGGCGAGCGGCTCCGAGCCGATCGTGGCGGGTTCGCCGGTGGCCGCGAAGCCGGCGGTCGAATGGCTCCTGCCGTCGCAGTAAGGCTTGCGCCTCGATTTTCCGCAGCGGCAAAGCGTCGCGCGGAACGATGCGCCGTCGGCTGCATCGATCAATGCGTGCACGGCGTACGGGCCGTTTTCGCGCACGCGCACGACATTGACGGCGGGCGCCGCTTCCTGCGGGCCGCCGTCGTGGCGTTCGTAGGTGATCGCGCCCGACGGGCAGTTGTGCGCGACGCGCACGCAATGCTCCACCGTGACGGTTTCCGGGTGGATCCAGCTGCCGCGGGTGCTGTTGCCGACGAAGGCCGCCGGCGCCTCTACCACGCAATGACGCGCGTGGATGCAGCGGTGGCCGTCGAAGCGGATGCTGATCGACGGCGTGCTGACGAGCTCCGGCACGTAGGGCGTCGACGGCGCGTGCGGCGCCGCGGCCGGGGGCGCTTCGACGGCAGGCCGTGGCGGCGGACTGACCCGTGTCACCCGCTCGACCGCCGCGGCTAGCGGTGTTTCAAAGCGCTGGTGAAGCTCGTCGAAGCGTCTCGCGAGCGCGTCGAGGTCATCGGCCACGCCGCCCAGCGGCACCAGGCGGGCCAGGCGGCGCGCGGCGCCGCCGAGCTCGGCCGCACGCTCGCCGAGAATCTGCGCCGCACACTGCTGCACGAGTTGCCCGGAGGATCCGGGCAGCTCGAAGTTCGGCGCCGCGTTCAGGCCGGGCCGCGCCGGATCGGCGGGCAGGCGCGTGGCTACTTCGGCGATCCGGCCCATGATCGACATCAGCGTGGTGGTCGAGGTGGCGAGCGCGATGCGAAGGTCACGCGGCAGCGGCGCCGGCGCGAAGACCTGCGAAAGCGCGCGGATCATCAGCGCGTAGACCGAGTTGGCGAGGTCGACCACCTGGGCGGCGAGCGGATCGGCGATCCGCGCCCCCTCGTGGCCGAGGCCGCTGCCGAGCAGCGGATTGCGAACCACCGGCCGCGCCGGCTCGAAGGCGGGGCGCGCGGCGCGCAACGCGGCGAGCTCCTTGCGGATGGCGCTGAAGCGGGCGAAGTGCGAATCCTCGCGGTGCGCCGGCGCGCCCTCGCCCTGCAGCACGATCTGCTCGATCGCGCGCTGCGCCGAGGCAAGATCGGTAATCCTGGCCAGCCCCGGCAGGGCGAACTCTTCGGGCCCGACCTGCGCCTGGCCGTGACCGACGAACACGCGCTCCTCACCGAGTTGCTCGACCAGGCGCACCAGACCCTGCAGCGCGCCGTGATACAGGTGCCCCTGCGTCGCGTAGTCCTGCGGCGAGGGGGCGAGCATGTCCGGACGCGCCAGGCGCCGGTAGTGCGACGCGTGCTCGAAGCCGGCGCCGTCGGCGATCCGGATGTCCTCGGGCCGCTCGATGAACATGAAGTGGTCAAGCGCTGCTTCACCGAAGGGCGTGAGGTCCATCACCGCATCGGCCGGAAAGTGTCCGGGCCGCACCGGAAACGCCGGCCGCCACAGGTGCGGCGCCGCGCCGATGGCCGCGAGCAGGTTGTTCACCAGCGACAGGTGCAGCATCTCCTCGAGCGCCACCTGCGCCAGCGAGCGGCGCCAGCGCTCGATCGCCGCCAGTTCGTCCGCTGTCACGCGCTCGGCGGTGTCGCGCTTGAGCGTCCACTGCGCGTACAGGTACGAGCACATGACGGTGTGCTCGAACTCGGCGGCTTCGCAGAGCAGGTAAATCAGCTCTTCGCGATCCTGGACGACGATTTCGTCGGACATGGCGGACGGACTGCCTGGTTGTGGTGGGTCGAATCGCCGCTCACGTTAAGGCATGAGCGGAAGCGGCGGAGGCGAGAGTGCTCGCATCGGCGCGTGACTTCAGGCGAGATGGACGCAAGGCGCGTCCCGGACGGGCGCGTCGTCACGGCGGTTGGTCACGCGGCGAACTGCAGCGCTGCCAGCCGCGCATACAGCCCGCCGCGGGCGGCGAGTTCGGCGTGCGTGCCGGCGTCCAGGATGCGGCCCGCCTCGACCACAAAGATTCGGTCGGCCCGCTGCACGGTGGCCAGGCGATGCGCGATGACGATCGTCGTGCGGCCGGCCATTGCGGTGCGCAGGGCGGCCTGCACGGCGCGCTCGCTCTCTGCGTCCAGCGCCGAGGTGGCCTCGTCGAGCAGCAGCAGCGGCGCGTTCTTCAGCATCGCCCGGGCGATGGCCACCCGCTGCCGCTGGCCGCCGGAAAGCCGCAGGCCGCGCTCGCCGACGAAGGTGGCGTAGCCCTCCGGCAGGCCGCGCACGAACTCGTCGACGAAGGCGGCGCGCGCCGCCGCCAGCGCCTCTTCGTCCGTCGAATCGGCGCGGCCGTAGCGGATGTTCTCCAGCACGGTACCGGAGAAGATCACCGGCTCCTGCGGCACCACGGCGATTCGCGCGCGCAGGTCGGCCAGCCGCAGCTCGCGCAGTTCGACGCCATCGATGCGCAGGCTGCCGGCGTCGATGTCGTAGAAACGCTGCAACAGTTGGAAGATCGTCGTCTTGCCGGCGCCCGAGGGGCCGACCAGCGCGACATTTTCGCCGGGCGCGATCGAGAGCGTCAGGCCGTCGAGCACCGGTTGGCTCCGGCGCGACGGATAGGCGAAGCGCACGGCATCGAACTCGATGCGCACGCCGCCGGAGGATGCGGGCAGTGGCTGGGGCGCGGGCGGGTCGGCCACCGCCGACTGTGCGGTGAGCAATTCCATCAGCCGCTCGGCGGCGCCGGAGGCGCGCAGCAGGTCGCCCCAGACCTCGGCGAGCACGGCGACGCTGCCTGCCACCACGGCGATGTACAGCGCCGTCTGGCTCAGTTGCCCGGCAGTGATCTCGCCGGCGATCACCCGCTGCACGCCGCCGTACAGGCCGTACAGCAGCGAGCCGAACACGCCGACGATCACGAAGGCGGTGAGCAGCGAGCGCACGCCGGTGCGGCGGATCGAGGCGGCGAAGGCGTGCTCGTTGGCCTCGCCGAAGCGGCGCGCCTCGGCGGACTCCTGGGTGAAGCTCTGCACCACGGGAATGGCGTTGAGGATCTCGCCGGCAATGCCGCTGGTGTCGGCGATGCGGTCCTGGCTGGCGCGCGAGAGCTTGCGCACGCGTCGGCCGATGACGATCGCCGGCAGCACCACCAGCACGATGATCCCGGCCACGGTGAGCATCAGCCCCGGGCTGCTGGCGATCAGCATCGCCAGCCCGCCGACGAACAGCACCGCGTTGCGCAGCCCCATGCTGATGCTCGAGCCGACCGCGTTCTGGATCACCGTGGTGTCGGTGGTCAGGCGCGACAGCACCTCGCCGGTCTTCAGCGTCTCGAAGTACTGCGGACTGAGCTGCAGCACGTGCGCGTAGACCGCCTGGCGCAGGTCGGTGGTCACGCGCTCGCCGATCCAGGTGACCATGTAGAAGCGCGCCGCGGTGAACACGCCGAGCGACACGGCGACACCGAACAGGCCGAGGAAGTGATTGCGGATCGCCGCCAGCCGGGCGCCGGCCTCCGCTGCCGGCAGCGCCAGCCCGCCGTCGACCAGCAGCTTCACCGCGTAGGGCAGCGCCAGCGTGCTCGCCGCGGCGAGCAGCAGGAACAGCAGGGCGAGTGCGATCTGCGGCCTGTAGCGGCTCACGAACGGCAGCAGCGCGCGCAGCGGCCGCAGCCGCGCGGTGGCCGGCGCGCCGGCGGCGGCGTTCATCCGGCGAGCAGGCCGCGCAGCACGCCCCACGAGGCGGCGATCATCAGCCCGGCCCAGGCGACATAGGCGAGCACGAAGCCGCTGCCGCGCGACTTCGGCTCGCGCAGGTAGGCGGCGACGTACCAGATGCGGCCGACGAGCCACAAGGCACCGAAGGCGGTGGCGGTGAGCGGACCGAAGAAGATCGCGCACAGCCACAGCGCCGGGAAGAAGATCACCGCGTTCTCCAGCGTGTTCATCTGCACGCGGAAGGCGCGCTCGAACATCTCGTGGCCGGTGGTCGCCGGCGCAGCGATGCGGTACTTGACGCGAGCCTTGCCGACGATAGCCGCGGTGGCGAAGCACAGGGCGAGGGCGGCCAGGGTCACGAGGGCGGGCCAGTGCATGTCTCTCATCGACAAAGCGGATCTACGCGAACAGAGGTCCGCATCGTAAGGCAGCGGTTCGGATTGTCTGGTCACAGCGACGGCCGGGCAGTCGCCGGTGGAAGTCCTTTGCTTATGGCGGAAGCGAGGACGCGGCCGCGGCGATATCGGACACAGTGTCCTTAGGGTGATCGAACGGCCGTAAGTCGCCGAGAGTGGGGGCCTCGCCGGGTCAGCTCGCAGTGACTGCGGTCCCTCAGGCTCGGCGCTACCGGGAGCTGCAGGCGGCCATCTGCGGTGGGTCGAGTCGGCGACCGCGACGTTCCGCAATGCAGCGGAAGCCTTCTATCGATCTGCCAACGCAGCGGACCGGAGGCGGCCGCTCGGTGCATCGTTAGCGAATGGCAGGTCTTCGCCAGTGCGGAAGTTCGAGTGGGCGTGCCAGACGTTAACTGGCGCCGTCCGTTCTCGGTTTGTAAGCAAGCGCCGAGGTCTTCACGGTCCCCTTGGGGCGCCGGCGGGCCGGTCGCCGCGTTTCCGGCCCGAACTGGGCGATGTCGGCCGCACAAGCGCAAGTCAGTGGTGCGCAGGGGTCGCTGAGAAGAGCGCAAGTCCG
>CAZSYX010000059.1:0-21581 GCA_964610575.1 uncultured Burkholderiaceae bacterium | reverse complement strand
CTCGAAAGTCACCTACGTCGCGCGTGGCAAGCTCGCGGGCAGCGGCTTCGGTGGCGTGCGCTTCGAATCGAAGGGTGAGTTCGAGCTGCCGGCCGGCCTGGCGGCAACTCCGGCGGCACCGGCGCCGAATTGACGGTCTGCCGAGCCAATCCGCGCAATTGACGCCCTCGGGGTGGCGGCAAACACTGCGCTGAAGCGCGCCGCTGCTGTTTCCTCGCCTTGCCCACAGCGGGCCCTTGGATCATGCGGCGAACAAGAGGCGAAGGAGACAGCAATGAATGAGTTTCAGGCGAACGACCTGCATGACATCGCTGCGTTGGTGGGCCGCACCCTGCTTGGGCTGGTGTTCATCATCTCCGGCGTCGAAAAGATCGGCGCCTTTGCCGACACGATGGACTTCATGGCCAGCGCGGGCCTGCCCGCCGTCAGGTTGCTGCTGCTTCTGGCGATCCTCGTCGAAATCGGCGGGGGAGGAGCGATCTGTTTCGGCTGGCAGACCCGGCCGGCCGCTTTGGTGGTGCTGCTCTTCACGGCAATCGTGACGATGGTGTTTCACCGCTTCTGGGTCGCGCCACCGGACCTGGCGACGGTGCAGCGGCTCATGTTCATGAAGAACGTGTCGATCATGGGCGGTCTGATATTGCTGTTCGCGTTCGGCCCGGGTTCTCTTGCATTCGGCTTCGCGCGAAGGCGAGCGGATTGAGGCGCCGGCGTTGCCGTCGGGTGCCGGCGCGCCGTCATCATTGCCGCCGCAGTCGAGCACTGCCATCGCGGCCGCTGCGGCTCCATTGGCCGCACCATTTCATCCGACCATCGTCGTGCTTGCGAGGCGCGACACGGTGTTAGGCCCGGCAAAGGCCGGCAGCAGGCACGTCGCACGAACGACATGGTCACCAGCCGAACGCACAGGAGATGACGAGATGAAGATCCACGACGTGGCGATCCTGGGTACGGGCTTCGGTGGTCTCGGCATGGCCTTGCGCCTGAGGGAACGGCCCGACACCGACTTCGTGGTCCTCGAGAAGGCCGCCGGCGTCGGCGGCACCTGGCGCGACAACACCTATCCGGGCGCAGCCTGCGACGTTCGATCTCACCTGTACTGGCTGTCGTTCACCGAGCCGCCGGAGTGGAGCAGAACCTACGGCGAGCAGGCGGAGATCCTGCGCAACATCGAGCGGCTGGTCGAGGCAAGCGGCCTCGCCTCCCGCATCCGCTTCAATACCGAGGTGATCGACGCGACCTGGGACGATGATCGGCTGCTGTGGCGCATCCGCACGTCGACCGACGAGATCATCGCGGCGCGCCACTTCGTCGCCGCCTGGGGGCAGCTGAACCGGCCGAGCTTCGCCGGCATCGAGGGCCGCGACAGGTTCCGGGGCCCGCTGTTCCACTCGGCGCGCTGGCAGCACGACGTGCCGCTCGAGGGCAGGCGGGTCGCCTGCATCGGCGTCGGCCCGAGCGCCGCGCAGTTCATTCCCGAGGTCGCCAGGCAGGCCGGCCACCTGACGGTGTTCCAGCGCACGCCGAACTACGTGGTGCCGCGGCTCGACCGGCCCTACACCGCCGACGAGCAGCGAGTCTTCCGTGCCATGCCCTTCCAGCGCGACGCCAGCCGCCAGGCGATCTATGCGGAACACGAGAGCTGGCACGAGGCCATGCGCCTGGGTACACCGGTGGCAGCCGGGTTCACGGCGATGGCGCGCGCGCAACTGGAGTCGCAGGTGTCCGACCCGGCACTGCGCGAGAAGCTCTGGCCCGACTACCCGATCGGCTGCAAGCGCATCATGGTCACGGACGACTTCTATCCGGCCCTGGTGCGTCCGAACGTGACCCTGGTGACGAGCGGCATCGTCGGCATCGAGCCCGCGGGCATCCGGACCAGGGACGGCACGCTGCACGAGGTCGATGTCGTTATCTTCGGCACCGGCTTCGAGACCGAGACCCAGCTTGGCGTGGCAGACATCAAGGGCCGCGGCGGCAAGTCGCTGCGCCGGGCCTGGAAGCCCGTGCCCGAGGCGTACCTCGGCATCAACGTCAGCGGCTTCCCGAATCTGTACATCCTGTACGGGCCGAACACCAATCTCGGCCACAGCTCGATCATCCTGATGATGGAGTGCCAGATCGACTACACGCTGCGCGCGATCCAGGCCGCCAGCGCGCACGGCGCGCAGGCGCTCGACGTGAAGGCAACGGTGATGGCCGACTTCAACCGTTGGCTGCAGGAGGAGCTTGCCGGTTCGTCCTGGGCGGGCTCCTGCTCCAGCTGGTACAAGCACGCTGGCGGCCGCATCAGCAACAACTGGCCCGGCAGCGTCGAGGACTACAGGAAGCGCACCGCGGTGTTCGACATCGCCGAGTACGAGCAGATCCGTCTGGCCGAACCGGCCAGCGCGTGAGGCGGGTCCGCCTCGACCTCACGCAACGAAACGACAGGCCCGGCCGAGGGTGCCGGTCAGCCGGCGACTTCCTGCCGCGCGCGCAGCAGCGCGTCGCGGATCACGCCGATGTCGCCGACCTGGTTGGCCAGCAGCAGCACCAGCTTGGCATTGAGCAGCGCGCTCTGTTCATCGGTCAGGTCGCGGTGCGCGTCGATCAGCAGCTGGTAGAAGTCGTCGCCCGGCGAGAAATCGCGGAAGTAGCGGCGTCCCGGCTCGGTGAAGTTCGGTTCGAGGTTCAGCGGCATCGTTCGGCTCCCGGCGATCTACTCGTTGCAGGTGGCGCGTGCCAGCGCCGCGCGCAGCGCGCCCGGCTCAAACTGCCGCCAGCGTGCCGCGATGTGCTGGTCGGGACGCACCAGCCAGGCGCTGCCGGGCAACGCGTCGAAGCGCTCGAGAAAGCGGCCCCGAACGTCGTGCAGCACCCGGATGCCCGGCCGCGCGCCGGGGGCGGCGGTGACCAGCACCGGTTCGATCGGGATCGGCGTCTTCAGCTCGGCCAGCGCACGCGCGTCGACATCGCCGGCGCGTTCGACATAGACCAGCAACCGGAAGCGTCCGCCGAGCTGATCGAGCAACCAGCCGGGCTGCCCGTCGATCTCGACCGGCGCGTCGTCGAGCGGCGCGCCCGGCACCATGTCGCCGGCGAAGGCGTCGACATCGGGCGTGTTCAGCAGAGACTCGGCGTACACGCTCGGCACCGACAGCCGGCCGGAGTTGACCAGCTTGCGCGCGAAAGCGTGGTGGCCGGCCAGTTGCAGAACCGCGTTGCGGAAGGTGCGGCTGGCGGCGCTCTTCGGCGTGATGAAGTCGGTCGAGCGGGTCGAATTCATGATGTTCTCGTCGGCGGCGAACACGCGCTCGTCCGAGTACGAATCGAGCAGACGGTCCGGCGCCTGCCCGGCCAGCACCAGGGCCAGCTTCCAGGCCAGGTTGTCGGTGTCCTGCACGCCGGAGTTGGCGCCGCGCGCGCCGAACGGCGAGACCTGGTGCGCAGCGTCGCCGACGAACAGCAGCCGGCCGTGGCGGAAGCGCTGCATGCGCCGGCACTGGAAGGTGTAGAC
The DNA here is from genome assembly GCA_964610575.1 of uncultured Burkholderiaceae bacterium. Lineage (GTDB taxonomy): Bacteria > Pseudomonadota > Gammaproteobacteria > Burkholderiales > Burkholderiaceae_F > JADJWR01. The sequence goes on along the minus strand of CAZSYX010000059.1, from coordinate 18,082 downwards.
GCTGACCCATTCGAGTTCGAAGGGGCGTTCCTCGCCGAGCATCGCCTTGATGCGCGGCACGACCCGTTCGGGCTTCTTCTCTTCCTCCGGGTCGGCATCCCAGCCGAGCTGGAAGTCGATCCGCCAGACGTTGTCGGCCTGTTTGTGCAGCAGCACCGACTGGTTGCGATGAAACGGCGGGTCGAACCAGAACCAGCGTTCGGCCGGGAAGTCGGCCTGCATCACCACGTCGGCGATCAGGAAGCGGTCGGTGAAGATCTTGCCTTCGACGTCTAGCCCCAGCATGTGGCGGATCGGGCTGCGCGCGCCGTCGGCGACGATCACCCAGTCGCAGTCGATGGCGTAGCGTCCGTCCGGCGTTTCCACCTCGAGCGCCACGTCGCGCGCCGTGCCCTGCACGCCGACGACCTTGTTCTTCCAGCGGATCTCCACACCGGCCGCCTTGCAGCGCTCGACCAGCATTTCCTCGAGGTAGTACTGCTGCAGGTTGATCATGCCCGGCCGCTTGTGGTCGGGCTGCGGGCGCAGGTTGAAGCGGTAGACCTCGTGCTCGCCGAAGAAGGTGCGGCCGACGTCCCAGCTGACGCCCTTGCTGCACACCGCGTCGCCGATGCCGAGGCGGTCGAAGATCTCCAGCGCGCGCTTGGCGTAGCAGACACCGCGCGAGCCGATCGACACCGTGTCGTCGTCGTCGAGCACGAGCACCGGCACGCCGTGAAGGCGCAGGTCGATCGCGGCCGCCATGCCCACCGGCCCGGCGCCGACGACGATCACCGGCCGCCGGCTCGACGCCGCGCTGTCCAGTTCCGACGGACGCCGGTACTCGTACTTCGGGTAGCGATAGGTCTTCAGCATCGGTCGTCGCCGCCTGTGTCAGGTCTTCCTCAATGCGATCTTCGGCACCACGTCTTCGGCTACCTTGATCCGCGGCCGGCCGGGCTCGGCGGCAGCGAGCGGCGCCACCTCGCGCATCGTCTTCATGCTGCGCACCGCCAGTTCCTGGTAGGTGCGGGTGCCGCTGCCCTTCCAGGCGATCTCCTCGTCGGTCAGCGGCCGCAGCACCTTGGCCGGCACGCCGGCGGCCAGTGACCTTGGTGCGATCACCATGCCGGCCTTGACGAAGGCGCAGGCGGCGACGATCGACGATTCGCCGACCACCGCCTCGTCCATCACCACCGCGTTCATGCCGACCATCGCGTTGCGCTTGACGATCGCCCCGTGCAGGACCGCGCCGTGGCCGACGTGGCCGTCGACCTCGACCACCGTGTCGGTGCCGGGAAAGCCGTGCATCACGCAGGTGTCCTGCACGTTGGCTCCTTCCTCGAGGATGATGCGGCCGTAGTCGCCGCGCAGGCTGGCCAGCGGGCCGACGTAGCAGCGGGGACCGACGATCACGTCGCCGATCAGCACCGCGCTCGGATGCACGAAGGCGGTCGGATGGACGACCGGCGTCAGCCCGTCGATCTCGTAGCAGGGCATTGGCGATTACTCAGTGGCAGAGTTTCGTCGTCCCGGCGAAGGCCGGGACCCAAGTGGTCGGCGCGCAAACTGGGCCCCGGCCTCCGCCGGGGCGACAAGCGAGGCGATCGCCCGCCTCACACATGCTGCCGCCGCTGGATCACGCGGAAGCGGCTGGCGACGAAGGCCGAGTCGGTGTAGCTGGCGTTGGCGGCCGGGTTGGCGCCGGTGCCGTGGTAGTCGGAAAACCCCGCCGACTGGTTGACGAACACGCCGCTGGCGAGGTTGATCGACAGCGCCACGCCGGCGCGCTGTGTGGCCGCGGTCATCTCGTCGATGAACGAGGCCTTGGTCGAGTACATGCCGACCGTCAGCGCGCCGTGCTCGCGCACGATCCGCTCCGACAGTGCGGCCAGCGCGTCCGGCCCGCCCGGCACCGCCACCACGGTGCTGATCGGGCCGAAGCGCTCCTGCATGTAGGCCGCCTCGTTGGCGGCGTCGGCCTTCAGCACGAGCGGGGTGTGAATCTCGGCGTTCGGATATTCGGGGTGCGTCAGCTTCTTCGACGCCAGCACTACCGTGGCCGCCCGCGGCGCCGCCGCGATGCGCGCCAGCGTGTCCGGGGACTGGATCGCGCCGAGCACGGCGGTGGCGGTGGCCGGATCGGCGAGGAACCTGTCGATCGAACTGCCTAAGTCGGCGGCCACCTCGTCGAACGACCTGTGGCCCTGGTCGGTGTCGATGCCGCTGGCCGGCACCAGCAGCGCCTTGGTGGTCGTGCACATCTGGCCGGAGTACAGGCTGAGCGTGAACGCCAGATTGCGCAGCATGCCCTTGTAGTTGTCGGTCGACTCGATCACCACGTTGTTGACGCCGGCAAGTTCCGCGTAGACCTGCTTGCCGGCGGCCTTGTCGAGCAGCCAGCGGCCGAAGGTCGAGCCGCCGGTGTAGTCGATCGAGGCGATGCGCGGATCGGTCGCCAGCTTCTGCGTCGTCTCCGCCTTGTCGACCACGGCGAGCGTGACCAGGTTCGGATCGATGCCGTTCTCGCGCAGCACTTCGCGCGCGATGCGCACGCTGATCGCCGCCGGCAGCACGCTCCACGGGTGCGGCTTGACGATCACCGCATTGCCGGTGGCCAGCGCGGCGAACAGGCCGGGGTAGGTGTTCCAGGTCGGGAAGGTCGAGCAGCCGATCACCAGCGCCGGGCCGCGGCCGACCACCTCGAATTGCTTCTTCATCGCGAGCGGCGGGTTCTTGCCCTGCGGCTTTTCCCAATGCGCCTCGCGCGGCACGAAGTTCATCTCGCGGTACGCATAAGCCACCGCTTCGAGGCCGCGGTCCTGCGCGTGCGGCCCACCGGCCTGGAATGCCATGCCGAAGCCCTGGCCGGTCGTGTACATGACCGCCCAGGCGATCTCGAAACTGGCCTTGTTCAGGCGGTCGAGGATCTCCAGGCACACGCCGGTGCGGCCGTCGACGCCAAGCTTCTGCCACGCCGGCATCGCTGCCGCAGCGGCGGCGAGCAGCGCCTCGGCGTCGCAAACCGCGTACTGCACGGCGAGCTTCAGGCCGTAGGGCGAGCGGTCGCTGGCCAGCCAGCCGGTGACGCCGGGCTGGCCGAGGTCGAAGCGCTGGTCGAACATCGCCGCGACCGCCTGCTTGCCGGCTTCGTTGGCGCCTTCGCCGTAGATCTTCGGGCTGGCCTGTTCGGGATACGGTGTCCAGTAGCCGCGGGTGGCGATCGCCTTGAGCGCGCCGTCGAGCGTGGCGCGGTGCCGTTCGAGCAGGGGATGCGTCATGTCGATCCTCGTGGATGTTGCGGTGCATGTGCGGCACACACCGATGGCGCCGTCGAGCAATCATGCCTCGCGGCGCCGGAGTTGTTGTCAGACGGGAAGTTTGGAAGCTACTATTGATTGACCGACCGGTCAACGAATGCGGCACGCGATCAGGGCGCGTGGTTGCAGCGACAGCCAAGGCAGGCCGGCGGCAGGAGACATCATCCATGGCACAGGAGTTCGAGACCGTCCGCCTCGAAGTGGCGGACGGCGTGGCCACGCTGACGCTGGCCCGGCCGGACCGGCTGAACAGCTTCACCGTGCAGATGCACGGCGAGGTGCACGACGCGCTGAATGCGGTGCGCGCCAGCACGTCGGTGCGCTGCCTGGTGCTGACCGGCGCCGGCCGCGGCTTCTGCGCCGGGCAGGACCTCAACGATCGCGCGGTCGACCCCGGCGCGGTGGCGGTCGATCTCGGCGAGTCGATCGAGCATTACTACAAGCCGCTGGTGCTGACGCTGCGCACGCTCGAGATGCCGACCATCGCCGCGGTCAATGGCGTCGCCGCCGGCGCGGGCGCCAACATCGCGCTGGCCTGCGACCTCGTGTTTGCCGCGCGCTCGGCGAGTTTCATCCAGTCGTTCTCGAAGATCGGCCTGGTGCCCGACTGCGGCGGCACCTGGTGGCTGCCGCGGCTGCTCGGCCCGGCGCGCGCGATGGGGCTGGCGCTGACGGCGGAGAAGCTCGGTGCCGAGCAGGCGGAGCAGTGGGGCCTGATCTGGAAATGCGTCGATGACGATGCGCTGCTGCCGACGGTGACGGCGCTGGCGCGGCAACTGGCGGCCGGGCCGACGCGCGGCTACGTGCGCACGCGGCAGGCGATCGAGGCTTCGGCAACGGTGACGCTCGGCGCCAGCCTCGACCTCGAGCGCGATTTCCAGCGCGAACTCGGCCATGGCGCCGACTACCGCGAGGGCGTGGCGGCCTTCATGGCCAAGCGCACGCCGCAGTTCAAGGGGCACTGAACGATGGCCGCGCTCGCGAAAGATGCAGTGATCGGCGTGATCGGCGCCGGCGTGATGGGCGCCGGCATCGCGCAGGTCGCCGCCGCCGCCGGGCACGAGGTGCTGCTGATCGACGCGCAGGCCGAGGCGATCGTGCGCGCGCGGGCGGACATCGACAAGGACCTGCAGGTGCAGGTGCGCAAGGGCCGGCTATCGGCGGAGGCGGCGGCGGCGACGCTGGCGCGGATCACGCCGGCCGACTGGGATGGCCTCGGCCGCTGCGCGCTGGTGATCGAGGCGATCGCCGAGGACCTGGAGGCCAAGCGCACCCTGGTGGCCCGGCTGCAGCAGGGGGTGTCGGCCGAGTGCATCATCGCCACCAACACCTCGTCGCTGTCGATTACGGCCATCGCCGCCGGCAGCACGCATCCGGGGCGCGTGGTCGGCATGCACTTCTTCAACCCGCCGGCGCGAATGAAGCTGGTCGAGGTGGTCAGCGGCGTGGACACCTCGGCGGCAGCCGCGCGCACCGTGTTCGACACGGCCGAAGCCTGGGGCAAGAAGGCGGCCACCGCCAAGTCGACACCGGGCTTCATCGTCAACCGCATCGCGCGGCCGTTCTACGGCGAGGCCTGGATGGTGCTGGCGGAGAACGCCGCCTCGCCGGCCACGCTCGACGCGATCGTGCGCGACTGCGGCGGCTTCCCGATGGGGCCGTTCGAGCTGATGGACCTGATCGGCCACGACGTCAACCTGAAGGTGACGCAGTCGGTGTTCGAGGCGACCTTCTTCGACCGCCGCTACGCGCCGTCGCTGGCGCAGCAGGAACTGGTGCGCGCCGGCCGGCTCGGCCGCAAGAGCGGCCACGGCATCTACGACTTCCGCGACGGCGCACCGAAGGCGCAGCCGGCGGTCGAGGCGGGCTCGGAGCCGGTCAGGCGCGTGGTCGCGGTGGGCTCGCTCGGCATCGCCACGCCGATCATCACGAGACTCGAAGGCGCCGGCATCGACGTCGTGCGGGTGCAGGGCACCGGCACTGCCGCGACGGCGGGCTGGCTGGAGATCGGCGCCGCGCGGCTGATGCTCACCGACGGCCGCCCGGCCACCCGCCGCGCCGCCGAGGAAGGCCACGAGCACCTGATCCTGTTCGATCTCGCGCTCGACTACGCCGGCACGCCGCGGCTCGGGCTGGCGCCGGCCGACCAGTGCGGCGAGGCGGCGTTGCGCACCGTCTGCGCGACGCTTTCCAAGGGCGGCTTCGCCTGCTCGCGCATGGACGACGTCGCCGGGATGATCGTGCTGCGCATCATCGCGATGCTGGTCAACGAGGCGGCCGACGCAGTCGCCTACGGCATCTGCACCGCCGACGCGATCGACGACGCGATGCGCTACGGGGTCAACTACCCTCGCGGGCCGATGGCCTGGGCCGAGAGCGTCGGCCTGGACTTCTTCGCCCGCGTGCTGGCCAACCTGCGCGAGCACTATGGCGGCGAGCGCTATCGCACCTCGGTGCTGATCCAGCGCCGCGGCTGGACCCGCAGCGGTTTCCGCGAGTAGGACGATGAGCGAATCGCATCACCACAGGCCGGACCCGCAGACCGTCGCGGAGAGGGTGCGCGACAAGGTCTGGGCCAACGACGCCGTGTCGCAGGGGCTCGGCATGCACATCGACGTCATCGGGCCGGGCTATGCACGGGTGTCGATGACGGTGCGGCCCGACATGGTCAACGGCTTCGGTCTGTGCCACGGCGGCGTCATCACGACGCTGGCCGACACGGCGTTCGCCTTTGCCTGCAACAGCCACAACGAGCTGACGCTGGCCTCGGGCATCTTCATCGAGATCCTGAACCCGGGCCAGGTCGGCGACCGCCTGGTCGCCGAGGCGCGCGAGGTCGTGATCAACGGCCGCCTCGGCCTGTACGACATCTGCGTCACCAACCAGCACGGCAAGCAGGTGGCGCAGATGCGCGGCCGCTCGCACACCATGAAGGGCAAGCACATCGTCGAGTTCTGACGAAGGGATACCCATGACTGCCAAAGCACCTGCCCCCGGAGAACTGGAGCCGATCGAGCGTGCCAGTCAGGACGAACTGCGCGCGCTGCAGCTCGAGCGGCTCAAGTGGTCGCTGGCGCACGCCTACGAGAACGTGCCGCACTACCGGCGCAAGTTCGACGCCGCCGGGGTGAAGCCGGCCGACCTGAAGTCGCTGGCGGACCTGGCGACGTTTCCCTTTTCGACCAAGGCCGACCTGCGCGAGAACTATCCGTTCGGGCTGTTCGCCGTGCCGCGCGAGAAGGTGGTGCGCATCCACGCCTCCAGCGGCACGACCGGCAAGCCGACGGTGGTCGGCTACACCGCCAAGGACATCGACACCTGGGCGACGGTGATGGCGCGCTCGATCCGCGCCGCCGGCGGCCGGCCCGGCGACATGGTGCACGTCGCCTACGGCTACGGCCTGTTCACCGGCGGCCTGGGCGCGCACTACGGCGCGGAGAAGCTCGGTTGCACGGTGATCCCGATGTCGGGCGGCATGACCGAGCGGCAGGTGCAGCTGATCCAGGACTTCGAGCCGCGCGTGATCATGGTCACGCCGTCGTACATGCTGGCGATCACGGAGGAGATGGAGAAGCAGGGCGTCGACCCGAAGTCGACGTCACTCGCGATCGGCATCTTCGGTGCCGAGCCGTGGACGCCGGCGATGCGGCAGGCGATCGAGGGCAAAACGCAGATGGACGCCATCGACATCTACGGCCTGTCCGAGATCATCGGCCCGGGGGTGGCGCAGGAGTGCATCGAGACCAAGGACGGGCTGACGGTGTGGGAAGACCACTTCTACCCGGAGATCGTCGATCCCGGCACCGGCGCGGTGCTGCCCGACGGCGAGAAGGGCGAGCTGGTGTTCACCACGCTGACCAAGGAAGCGCTGCCGATGATCCGCTACCGGACGCGCGACCTGACCCGGCTCCTGCCGCCGACTGCACGCTCGATGCGGCGAATGGAGAAGATCACCGGCCGCTCGGACGACATGCTGATCATCCGCGGCGTGAATCTCTTCCCCACCCAGGTCGAGGAACTGATCCTGAAGCAGCCGGAACTGACGCCGTACTACATGCTCGAGGTGACGCGGCCGGAGAACCTCGACGAACTGACGGTGCACGTCGAGATGGGTCCGGACCTCGCCTACGGTGCGCAGGAGGCGCGCCACGCGGCGGCGCGCAAGCTGGAACACAACATCAAGGCCTACATCGGCGTCACCTCCACCGTGCGGCTGGCGCTGCCCGGCGGGGTCGAGCGCTCGGTCGGCAAGGCAAAACGCATCATGGACAAGCGACCGAAATAGCCACGAGGACCGAAGCATGTACACGCAATCGATCGACATTCCGCAAGGACCGAAGGACGAGGCGCCGCGCGGCCCGCGTACGCTGAAGGACGCCGAGTACGAGGCGGAGTTCGACGCACGGGTCGCGCGCGGCGAGTTCATCGAGCCGAAGGACTGGATGCCCGACGGCTACCGCAGGACGCTGGTGCGGCAGATCAGCCAGCACGCGCACTCGGAGATTGTCGGCATGCTGCCGGAGGGTAACTGGATCACGCGCGCGCCGACGCTCAAGCGCAAGGCGATCCTGCTGGCCAAGGTGCAGGACGAGGGCGGCCACGGCATGTACCTGTACGCCGCCGCGGAGACGCTGGGTGTGTCGCGTGACGACCTCGTCGACGCGCTGCACTCGGGCAAGGCCAAGTACTCGTCGATCTTCAACTACCCGACGCTCGCCTGGGCGGATATCGGCGTGATCGGCTGGCTGGTCGACGGCGCGGCGATCATGAACCAGATCCCGCTCTGCCGCTGCTCGTACGGCCCTTATGCGCGGGCAATGATCCGCATCTGCAAGGAGGAGTCGTTCCACCAGCGCCAGGGTTACGACCTGCTGCTGACGATGATGAAGGGCACCGCCGAGCAGCGCGAGATGGTGCAGGACGCCGTGAACCGCTGGTGGTGGCCGGCGCTGATGATGTTCGGCCCGCATGACTCCGAGTCCACCCACTCCGGCGACTCGATCAAGTGGGGCATCAAGCGGATCAGCAACGACGACCTGCGGCAGAAGTTCGTCGACGCGACGGTGCCGCAGGCGAAGGTGCTCGGCGTGACGCTGCCCGACCCGATGCTTTCGTGGAACGAGGCGCGCGGCCACTGGGACTTCGGGCCGATCGACTGGCAGGAGTTCTGGAACGTCGTCAACGGACACGGCCAGTGCAATCGCGACCGGCTCGCCGATCGGGTCAAGGCCTGGGACGACGGCGCCTGGGTGCGCGAGGCGGCGCTGGCGCACGCCGACAAGCAGCGCCACCGCGACCGGCTGGCGGCTTGAATTTCCCCTCTCCTCTCGCGGGAGAGGGGCAGGGGATAAGGGGAGAACGTATGGAACGCAAGGAATGGCCGCTGTGGGAAGTGTTCATCCGCAGCAAGGGCGGGCTGGACCACAAGCACTGCGGCAGCGTGCACGCGCCGGACGCGAAGATGGCGCTTTCCAGCGCGCGCGACGTCTACACGCGGCGCATGGAGGGGGTGAGCATCTGGGTGGTGCGCGCCGACCAGATCCACGCCTCCGATCCCGACGCCAAGCCGGAGATGTTCGATCCGGCCGAGGACAAGATCTACCGGCACCCGACGTTCTATACGTTGCCGGATGAAGTGAACCATATGTGACGGCGCTGTCGATGACGACGACCGCAACGGCCGCAGACGCCGCCCATCTCGACTACGTGCTGCGCATCGCCGACAGCGCGCTGATCCTCGGCCAGCGGCTCGCCGAGTGGTGCGGCCACGGGCCGGTGATCGAGGAGGACATCGCGCTCACCAACACCGCGCTCGACCTGATCGGCCAGGCGCGGCTGCTGCTGACGCACGCCGGCCACCTCGAAGGCAAGGGCCGCGGCGAGGACGCGCTCGCCTTCCTGCGCGCCGAGCCGGAGTACAGAAGCCTGACGATCTGCGAGCTGCCGAACGAGGACTTCGGCCGCACGTGCCTGCGCAACTGCCTGTTCGCCGCCTTCCAGATGCAGCTGTGGCAGGCGCTGGCAAGCTCCAGCGACGCGCAACTGGCGGCGATCGCCGGCAAGAGCATCAAGGAGGCGCGCTACCACCTGCAGCACGCCTCCGACTGGACCGTGCGGCTCGGCGACGGTACCGAGGAGTCGCACGGACGGATGCAGCGCGCCCTCGACTACCTGTGGCCGTACACGGCCGAGTTCTTCTCGCCCACAGCGACCGACCAGCAGGCCGAGGCCGCCGGCATCGGCCCGGCGGGGTCGTCGCTCGCCGCCGCATGGGAGGAATCGGTCGTGCCGGTGCTGGAAGTGGCGACGCTGAAGGTGCCGGCGCGAACGCCGTTCCTGTCGCGCGGCAAGGAGGGGCGGCACAGCGAGCACATGGGCCACCTGCTGGCCGAGATGCAGTACCTGCAGCGCGCCCATCCGGGCGGCACCTGGTAGCCCCAGATGCTGACTGCTGAGCAGGCCTGGGACGTGCTGGCGCGCGTTGCCGACCCGGAGATCCCGGTGATCTCGGTGACCGAGCTGGGCATCGTGCGCGAGGTGCGTGCCGAGTCCGAAGCGGTCGAGGTGGTGGTCACGCCGACCTACTCGGGCTGCCCGGCCACCGAAGCGATCGAGCGCTCGATCGTCGACGCGCTGCGCGAGGCGGGCGCAGCCGACGTGCGCGTTCAAACCAGGCTCGCGCCCGCGTGGACCACCGACTGGATCGCGCCCGAGGCGAAGGAGAAGCTGCGCCGCTACGGCATCGCGCCGCCCGGTGCGGTGGCCGATGCGCGCGCCTTGCAGCCGATTGGCTTCGTGCCGCGCGTCGACTGCCCGCTGTGCGGCAGCCGCAACACCGAGCGCCTGTCGGCGTTTGGCGCGACCGCCTGCAAGGCGCTGTACCGCTGCCGCGACTGCCGCGAGCCGTTCGAACACTTCAAGCCGATCTAGCGACCGATTCGATCATGACGCCGAGGTTCCACAGTCTGCGCATCAAAGAGGTCCGGCGCGAAACGCCGGAATGCGTGAGCCTCGTCTTCGACGTGCCGGCCGAGCTCGCCCCCGAGTACCGCTTCGTGCAGGGTCAGCACCTGAACCTGCGCGCGCAGTTCGGAGCCGAGGAGGTGCGCCGCTCGTACTCGATCTGCTCCGGTGTGGACGACGGCGAACTGCGCGTGGCGATCAAGAAAGTGCCGGGTGGCCGCTTCTCGGTGTGGGTCAACGAGTCGCTGAAAGCCGGCGACGCGATCGACGTGATGACGCCCGAGGGCCGCTTCTTCACGACGCTGGACCCTGGCCAGTCGAGGCACTACGTCGCCTTCGCCGCCGGCAGCGGCATCACGCCGGTGCTGTCGCTGATCCGCACCACGCTGGCCCGCGAACCCAGTTCGCGCTTCACGCTGGTCTACGGCAACCGCAGGCTGGCGAGCACAATGTTCCACGAGGCGCTGTGGGAGCTGAAGGACCGCTACATGGCGCGCTTCGCGCTGTACAACGTCTTCTCGCGCGAGGAACAGGAGACGGACCTGTTCAACGGCCGCATCGATGCGGCCAAGGCGCGCGCCTTCCTCGACACGCTTTGCCCGGTCGACGACATCGACGAGGCCTTCGTCTGCGGTCCGGCGTCGATGATCGACGAGGTGGAGGGCGCGCTGCTGGCCGCGGGCATGCCGCGCAGCCATGTGCACGTCGAGCGTTTCGGCGTGCCGGGCGCCGCAGTGGCGCTGCCGGTCGACGACGCCGAGGCGGCCGAGGCGCGGGTGACGCTGGTTGTCGACGGCGTGCGGCGCGAGATCGACTTCCACCGCGGCCAGCATTCGATCCTCGAGGCCGGGCGCGCCGCCGGCATCGACCTGCCGTTCTCGTGCAAGGGTGGCATGTGCAGCACATGCCGCGCCAAGCTGATCGAGGGGGAGGTGAAGATGGCCAAGAACTACGCGCTCGAGCCGCACGAGGTCGCCGCCGGCTTCGTGCTGACCTGCCAGTCGTATCCGCTGACCGGGCGGGTCGTCATTTCCTTCGACGATCGATGAGCAGGACACGGTCCGCTTCGTTCGAGCAGCACCGCGACGCGATCCGCGCCTCGGCGGCGCGGCTGTTCGCGCGGCACGGCTATCCGGTGACGCCGATCGCCGAGCTGGCCCGCTCCTGCGGCATTTCCAAGGCGCTGCTCTATCACTACTACCGCGACAAGGAGCAGTTGCTGTTCGACATCGCCGACCGCTACCTGGACAGCCTGCTGGCGATCGTTGCCGAGGTGGAGGCACAGCCGCTCGCTCCGCCGGCGCGGCTGCGGCAGCTGATCGAACGCTTCATGGGCGCCTACGAGGATGCCGCCGTCTATCACCGCGTGCTGGTGCAGGACGTCAAGTACCTGAAGGCCGCGCACCGTAACCAGATCAACGCCAAGCAGCGCAGGGTCGTTCAAACCTATGCCGACGCGGTCGCCGCAGCGGCGCCGCAGTTGGCCGGCAGCCCGCTGCTGAAGCCGGTGACGATGACGCTGTTCGGCATGATCAATTGGACTTTCACCTGGCTGAAGGACGCAGGCCCGGTGCATTACGCCGACATGGCGCCGGTGGTGGCCGACCTGTTCCTGCGCGGCGTCGGTGGGGTTCAGCCGATCAGTGATGCCGGCAACGGCCGAGCCGCCGGCCGACGTGCGAGCCGCACCACGAGCCGGCCCCTGCGGCAGGCTGCTTGATGGAGAGATCATGAGCCACGCCTTCATTTGCGACGGAATCCGCACCCCGATCGGTCGCTACGGCGGTGCGCTGGCGGCCGTGCGTACCGACGACCTGGCGGCACTGCCGCTGCGTGCGTTGATGACGCGCAACCCTGCCGTCGACTGGGGGCTGCTGGACGATGTGCTCTACGGCTGCGCCAACCAGGCCGGCGAGGACAACCGCAACGTGGCGCGCATGGCCGCGCTGCTGGCCGGCCTGCCGACGGAGGTGACGGGCGCAACGATCAACCGCCTGTGCGGCTCGAGCCTCGATGCGGTCGGCACGGCGGCGCGTGCGATCTGCGCCGGCGAGGCGGAGCTGCTGATCGCCGGCGGTGTGGAGAGCATGAGCCGGGCGCCCTTCGTGATGCCCAAGGCCGACACCGCCTTCTCGCGCAGCACCGCCGTGTACGACACGACGATCGGCTGGCGCCTCGTCAACCCGGCGATGAAGGCGAAGCACGGCATCGACTCGATGCCCGAGACTGCCGAGAACGTCGCCGCCGAATTCGGCATCGCCCGCGCCGACCAGGACGCGTTCGCGCTGCGCTCGCAGGCGCGCTACGCGGCGGCGAAGGCGCGCGGCTTCTACGCCGGGGAGATCGCGCCGGTGACGGTCCCGGGCAGGAAGGGCGACACGGTGGTGGTCGATGACGAGCACCCGCGTGAAACGACGCTGGAGGCGCTCGGGAAACTGAAGGGCGTGGTCAAGCCCGACGGCTCGGTCACCCCGGGCAATGCGTCGGGGGTGAACGACGGCGCGGCGGCGCTGCTGCTGGCCAGCGAAGGTGCGGCGAAGAGATTCGGGTTGACACCGCGCGCCCGCGTCCTCGGCATGGCCGTGGCCGGCGTGCCGCCGCGGATCATGGGCATCGGGCCGGCGCCGGCGACCAAGAAGCTGCTGGCGCGGCACGGCCTGTCGATCGGCAAGGTCGACGTGATCGAACTGAACGAGGCCTTTGCGGCGCAGGCGCTGGCGGTCACGCGACAACTCGGCCTGGCCGACGATGCAGCGCACGTGAACCCGAACGGGGGCGCCATCGCCATCGGCCATCCGCTCGGCGCCTCGGGGGCGCGGCTGGCGCTGACGCTGGTGCGGCAACTGCATGCCAGCGGCGGCCGCTATGGCTTGGCGACGATGTGCATCGGGGTCGGGCAGGGGATTGCCCTGCTTGTCGAACGGATCTGAATTTCTTCTGATATAGCAAGGTTTTTGCGACAAGTTCTGGTTTGATGTTGTTCTTGCAGTGCCTGGCCGCGGGGTGAAGTCGGCGCCCTGAGATTACGGTTCCCCTTTTCCGACGATTTGAAGAGCAGGAGGAGACCCAATGAAACTGAAATTGAAACTGCTGGCGGCGCTGGTTGCGCCGGCGCTGGCGCTTGCCAGTGCGCAGGTGGCGGCGCAGGACATCAAGGTCGGCGTGACGCTGTCGGCCACCGGCCCGGCGGCCTCGCTCGGCATTCCCGAGCGCAACACCTTCGCCCTGATGCCGCAGACCATCGGCGGGCGCAAGGTGCAGTACTTCATCCTCGACGACGCCTCCGACACGACCAGCGCGGTGAAGAACACCCGCAAGCTGATCGGCGAGGACAAGGTCGACGTGGTGGTCGGCTCCACCGTGACGCCGAACTCGCTGGCGATGATCGACATCGCCGCCGAGACCGAGACTCCGATGATCTCGATGGCGGCCTCCAGCCGCATCGTCGAGCCGGTCGATGCCAAGAAGCGCTGGGTGTTCAAGACGCCGCAGAACGACCAGCAGATGGCGGTGGTGATCGTCAGCGACATGCTGGCCAAGGGGATCAAGACGGTCGGCTACATCGGTTTCGCCGACGCCTACGGCGAAGGCTGGTGGAACGAGTTCTCGAAGATCGCCGAGGCGCGCGGCCTGAAAGTCCTCGCCAACGAGCGCTTCCAGCGCACCGACACGTCGGTGACCGGCCAGGTGCTGAAGATCGTCTCGGCGAAGCCGGACGCGGTGCTGATCGGGGGCTCGGGCACGCCGGCGGCGCTGCCGCAGAAGACGCTGAAGGAGCGTGGCTACGGCGGCACCATCTACCAGACGCACGGCGTGGCCAACCGCGACTTCCTGCGCGTCTGCGGCAAGGACTGCGAAGGCACGTGGCTGCCGGCCGGCCCGGTGCTGGTCGCCGACCAGTTGCCGAACGACCACCCGGTGAAGAAGTCGGCGCTGGCCTACGTCGAGGCGTACGAGAAGGCGCACGGCAAGAGCAGCGTGTCGACCTTCGGCGCCCATGCCTGGGATGCCGGCATCCTGCTGCAAGCTGCCATCCCGGTGGCGCTGAAGAAGGCGCAACCCGGCACCAAGGAGTTCCGCGCCGCGCTGCGCGATGCGCTCGAGGGCGTGAAGAACGCCGCCGGCGCGCACGGCATCTTCAACATGAGCCCGACCGACCACCTCGGGCTGGACCAGCGCGCGGCGGTGATGGTGCAGATCGTCAACGGCGATTGGAAACTGGTGAAGTAACCTCGTGATCCGTGATCGGTTGTGGGGCGGGCGCCCCGCAGCCGATTGCGTGTGACGAGGTGCGTCGAACCGATCACGGTCGACCGATCGCGCATCACGCTCACCCGATGGATTTCCAGATCGCCCTGATTCTCGGCCAGGATGGCGTCACCAACGGCGCCATCTATGCGCTGCTGGCGCTCGCGCTGGTACTGGCCTTCGCCGTGACGCGGGTGATCTTCATTCCGCAGGGCGAGTTCGTTGCTTACGGCGCGCTGACGCTGGTGGCACTGCAGGCGGGCAAGCTGCCCGGCACGCTGTGGCTGTTGCTGGCGTGCGGTGTGCTGGTGGCGCTGGTCGATGGCATCGCGGCGCTGCGCGCGCGCGCCTGGCAGCGACTTGTCCCGATCGCCGGCTGGAACCTGGCGCTGCCGCTCGCCTTGGGGGGTCTGCTGATGTCGGTGCCGGTCGCCAGCGTGCCGATGCCGCTGCAGATCGCCCTTGCCCTGGCGGTGGTCGTGCCGCTCGGGCCGATGATCTACCGCCTTGCCTATCAGCCGCTGGCCGAGGCGTCGGTGCTGGTGCTGCTGATCGTATCGGTGGCGGTGCACGTGGTGATGGTCGGGCTCGGCCTCGTCGCCTTCGGCGCCGAGGGCTCGCGCACGCCGCCTTTCACCGACGGTCGCTTCGACCTCGGCGGGCTGACCGTCAGCATGCAGACGCTGTGGGTAATCGGCTGTTCGGCTGCGCTGATCGTCCTGCTGTACCTGCTGTTCGAGCGCACGCTGTACGGCAAGGCGCTGCGCGCCACCGCGGTGAACCGCCAGGGCGCGCGGCTGATGGGCATCCCGACGGCGCTGGCCGGCAAGCTGACGTTCTTCCTGTGCGCGCTGATCGGCGCCTTCTCCGGGGTGCTGATCGCGCCGATCACCACCGTCTACTACGACACCGGCTTCCTGATCGGCCTGAAAGGCTTCGTCGGCGCCATCATCGGCGGGCTGGTCAGCTACCCGGTGGCGGCCGTCGGCGCGGTGCTGGTCGGCCTGCTCGAGTCCTACTCGTCGTTCTGGGCCAGCGCCTACAAGGAAGTGATCGTTTTCACGGTGATCATCCCGGTGCTGCTGTGGCGCTCGCTCACCACGCATCACGTCGAGGAAGAAGAATGACCGCGGTGGCACGATGAGCCCGCGCGTGCTGTTGCTCATCTTCCTGGTCTTGCTCGGGCTGGTGCCGGTCGCCGGCTCCGAGTTCCAGGTCACGCTCGCCAACTACATCGGCCTGTATGCGCTGGTGGCGCTCGGCCTCGTGCTGCTGACCGGCGTCGGCGGCCTGACCTCCTTCGGCCAGGCAGCCTTCGTCGGGCTCGGCGCTTACACCACCGCGGTGCTGACAACGATGCAGGACCTGCCGCCGTGGCTGGCCTGGATCGGCGCCTCGACCTGGTTCGCGCTGGCGGCGGGGCTGTTGCTGACGCTCGTCTTTGCCGTCGTGCTCGGCATGATGACGCTGCGGCTGTCGGGCCACTACCTGCCGCTGGGCACGATCGCCTGGGGCATCAGCCTGTACTTCATGTTCGGCAACATGGAGTTACTCGGCGGCTTCACCGGGCTGCGAGGCATCCCGCCGATCGAGATCTTCGGCCACGAGATCGACAGCGCGCGGCAGATCTTCTACCTGATCTACCTGTTCCTGCTTTCCGGCGTCGTCACCATCGAGAACCTGCTCGACTCGCGCGAGGGACGCGCCATCCGCGCCCTGAAGGGCGGCATGGTGATGGCCGAGTCGATGGGCGTGAACACGGCGGTCTCGCGGATGGTGATCTTCGTGCTGGCGGCGCAGATGGCCTGCGCCTCGGGCTGGCTGTACGCACACATGCAGCGCTTCCTCAACCCGACGCCGTTCTCGCTGCACCAGGGCATCGAGTACCTGTTCATGGCGGTGGTCGGCGGCGCCGGTTACGTGTGGGGCGCGCTCGTCGGCGCCACCGTGATCGCGGTGTCGAAGCAGTGGCTGCAGGACATTCTCACGCGGCTGATCGGCCAGGCCGGTAATTTCGAGATCATCGTCTTCGGCATCGGCATGATCATCGTGCTGCAGCGGGCGCGCGATGGGCTGTGGCCGGTGCTGACGCGCTGGGTGCCGACGCGCACCAAGCCGCGCCGCATCGATCCGGGCGTGCCGGCGCTGGTTCGGCGGCCGCTGCCTGCCGCCGGCGAGACACTGCTTGAAGTGAAGGGAGCCACCAAGCGCTTCGGCGGCCTCGTCGCCGTCAACGAAATGAACCTTAGCGTGAAGGCGGGCGAGATCGTCGCGCTGATCGGGCCCAACGGCGCCGGCAAGAGCACGGTGTTCAACCTGATCTCCGGTGTGCTGCTGCCGACCTCCGGCGAGATCCGCTTCCGCGGACGGCCAATCGCCGGCCAGACGTCGCGCGAGATCTCGCGACTCGGCATGAGCCGCACGTTCCAGCACGTCAAGCTGCTGCCGGCGATGACCGTGATCGACAACGTCGCCATCGGTGCACACCGGCGCGAGTATCCGGGCCTGTTCACCGGCGTTCTGACCGGCGCCTGGCGGCTCGACCGCCGCCAGGAGGCGCGCGTGATGGCCGAGGCGGCGCGGCAGATCGAGCGCGTCGGGCTGGCGGATCACATGTTCGACGCCGCCGGTTCGCTGCCGCTCGGCAAGCAGCGCATCCTCGAGATCGCGCGCGCGCTGTGCGCCGATCCCTGCCTGCTGCTGCTCGACGAGCCGGCGGCCGGCCTGCGCTACCTGGAAAAGCGCGCGCTGGCCGAACTGCTGCGCAAACTGAAAACCGAGGGCGTATCGGTCCTGCTGGTCGAGCACGACATGGATTTCGTGATGGGACTGGTGGATCGGATCACCGTGATGGACTTCGGCCAGCGCATCGCCGAGGGCCTGCCCGAGCAGGTGCAGAGCAATCCGAAGGTGCTCGAGGCGTACCTGGGAGGGGTCGAGTGAGCGCCGCACGGCCGCTCCGAAGGCGCTCCTTCGCCCTTGGGGGGACAGCCCGCAGGGCGAAGGGGGCAACATGACGGACCCCGTGCTGCGCGTGCGCGACCTCTCGGTCACCTACGGCAAGGTGGCGGCGCTGACCAACGCCAACCTGCAGGTCGGCGCCGGGCAGATCGTCACGGTGATCGGCCCGAACGGCGCCGGCAAGACGACGATGCTCGCCGCAATCATGGGCGCACTACCGGCCAACGGCGGTACGCGCGGCGAGATCCGCTTCGACGGCATCGATTGCGCCGGCGCGCCGATCGAACGGCTGGTCGCGCGCGGCATGACGCTGGTGCCGGAGAAGCGCGAACTGTTCGGCGAGATGAGCGTCGAGGACAACCTGCTGCTCGGCGCCTTCCAGCGCTACCGGCACGGCAGCCGCGACCACGACAAGACGATGGCCGAGGTCTACGCGCTGTTCCCGCGCCTGCAGGAGCGGCGCGCGCAGCTGGCAGGCACGCTGTCCGGCGGCGAGCGGCAGATGCTGGCCATCGGCCGCGCGCTGATGGCGCGGCCCAAGCTGCTGATGCTCGACGAGCCGTCGCTCGGGCTGGCGCCGCTGATCGTGCGCGAGATCTTCCACATCATCG
>CAZSYX010000058.1:0-22022 GCA_964610575.1 uncultured Burkholderiaceae bacterium | reverse complement strand
GTACGCGACGATCGACGGCGTGGTGCGCGCGCCCTCGCTGTTCTCGATGACCTTGGGCTGGCCACCCTCAAGGATGGCCACGCACGAGTTGGTCGTGCCCAGGTCGATGCCGATGATCTTGCCCATTGCTATCCCCCAGTGGAATGTCTGCCGGCGCCGCAGCGCCTGATGTCTTCTAATGTGTGTGTGGCGACGCCGAACTTCAAGCCGACGCCACGGTGACCAGCGCCGGCCGCAGTACCCGGTCGGCGATCCGCCAGCCCTTCTGCAGCACGCTGACCACATGGTTCGCCGGCACGCCACCGGCGGCCGCGGCCGGAACCATCGAGATCGCCTGGTGGTAATGCGGGTCGAACTTCTGCCCGACCGGGTCGATCTCGGCCAGCCGGCCCTTTTCGAACGCCGCCCGCAGCTGGCGCAGCGTCAGTTCGACCCCCTCGCGCATCGTCTCCTGGCTGGCGTTCTGCACCTGGAGCGCCTTCTCGAGGCTGTCGACGACCGGCACCAGCGCCTCGGCAAACGACTCGATGCCGTACTTGTGCGCCTTGGCGATGTCTTCCTGCGCCCGCCGGCGGGTGTTCTCCGCCTCGGCCACCGCGCGCAGGTAAAGCTCGTAGTTCTCGCTCGCCTTGGCCAAGGCGGCCTGCAACTCCGCTTCGACGTCGGCCACACTCGCCGAGCCCAGCGCCGCAGTTTCATCCGCGGCCGCCGTGCGGCCCTGCGCAGCTTGCCCGCCTTGCGCCGGTTCCGCCGGTGTTCCGACCGGTTCCTGCTCCGGTGCGCTCATTTGTCCCCCGTTCCTGCCCAATTCGCCCATGACTCGGGGCACTTTGGGGACGATCGGGAGGATTTCAAGCCCGTGAACGGATCGTGTTGCGCTGATGCGTCGTCCGACCGCTGGCCATAGCGCTTTTCCCGCCGATCTCAGCCCAGCCGATTACGCATCAGCCGGGTTGAACGGAGGCAGATCTGGGCGAAGTGGCGAGCCGAGCAACTCCGGCGGCCGCTCACGGCGCGAGCCTGCGCGCCGGATTCCCAGACAACTGGTCCCAGCTCAGCGCGGTGCGCCGGCGAGCTTCGCCTCAACCGCGCCTTTCGCCGCGGCAGCCTCGCGCGCGGCGCGTGTGTCGCGCGCGACCGGCCAGCCCTGCAGGTGACCGGCAGCGAGATCGGCCAGCGCCTCGATGAAGGCGGGCGACTCGTTCAGGCAGTCGATGTAGTGGAAGACCTTGCCGCCGGCGGTGAGGAACTCCTGCCGGCCTTCGATGCTGATTTCTTCCAGGGTTTCCAGGCAGTCGGCGACGAAGCCGGGGCAGATCACGTCGACCCGTTGCACGCCCTGGCTGGCCAGCAGATGCAGCGTCGGCGCGGTGTACGGCTGTAGCCATTCGGCCTTGCCGAAGCGCGACTGGAAGGTGACGACGTACTCGTCCTTGGCGAGCCCAAGCGATTCGGCCAGCAGCCGGCCGGTCTTGCGGCACTCGCAATGGTAGGGATCACCGAGATCGAGAGTGCGCCGCGGCACGCCATGAAAGCTCATCACCAGCTTGCCGCCGGCGTCGCTGAGCCGGCCGTGCCTGGCCCAGTGCGCGAGCACCGATTTCTTCAGCGCCTCGATGTAGCCCGGGTGGTCGTGGAAGTGCTTGACCGTGCGCAGTTCCGGCACGTTGCGGCAGCGCGCGAGTTCCGCGTTGACGGCGTCGAAAACGGTGGCGGTGGTGCTGGCCGAATACTGCGGATACATCGGCAGCAACAGGATGCGGTCGACATTGGCCGCGTGCAGCTCGCCAAGCACGCGGGGAATCGACGGCTCGCCGTAGCGCATCGCCAGCCGCACGTCGACATCGAGCCCGCGCTCGCCGAGGTAGCCGCGCAGCAGCAGCGCCTGCTCGACCGAGTGAAAAAGCAGCGGCGAGCCCTTGTCGGTCCAGATTGCCGCGTACTTGGCAGCCGACTTCTTCGGCCGCACGGTCAGGATGATGCCGTGCAGGATCGGCAGCCACACGGCGCGCGGAATCTCGACCACGCGCGGGTCCGACAGGAACTGCTTCAGATAGCGGCGCACGGCGCCCGGCTCGGGCGCCTCCGGCGTGCCGAGATTGACCAGCAGCACGGCGGTGCGGGCCAGCGTGCCGTGCGCGTATTCGGGTTCGCGGTCGAAAGGCATCTTGTTGATCACTCCCGCGACAGCGCCGCGGACAGCAGCCTTGCCGTGATGTCGACGATCGGGATCACGCGCTCGTAGGCCATGCGGGTGGGGCCGATCACGCCGAGCGTGCCGACCACCTTGCCGTCGACCTCGTAGGGTGCCACCACCATGCTCGTCTCGTCGAGCGGCACCGTCTTCGATTCGCCGCCGATGTAGATCTGCACTCCCTGCGCCCGCCCCGAGATCTCCAGCAGCTGCATCAGCCGCGTCTTGTGCTCGAACAGATCGAACAGCGCGCGCAGCTTGTCGAGGTTGGCGGCCAGGTCGGTCACCTCGAGCAGGTTGCGTTCGCCGGAAACGACCACCGCGTCATCGTCCTCGGCGGCCTGCTCGCCGGCCGCCACCGCCGCTTCCATCAGCGCGGCAATCTCGGTGCGCAGGTCGGCCACATCGCGGTGCAGCCGAGCACGCGCCTGATCGAAGCTCAGGCCGGCGAAATGCTGGTTGAAGACATTCGCTGCCTCGACCAGTTGCGCCGCGCTGTACGGCTGCTCGGTGACCAGGATGCGGTTCTGCACGTCTCCCTCGGGGGTGACGATGATCAGCAGCACCCGCTTGTCCGACAGGCGCAGGAACTCGACCTGGCGGAAACTGCTCGCGCGGCGCGGCGTCAGCACCACGCCGGCGAAGTGCGTCAGGCTGCCCAGGAGCTGCGCCGCGGCCTGCAACGCCCGCTGCGGCTCGCCGATGCGCAGCTGGCCCTTGATCAGCTCGGCCTGCTGCTGCTCGATCGGTCGGACCGTCAGCAGCGCGTCGACGAACAGGCGATAGCCGCGCGGCGTCGGCACGCGGCCGGCCGAGGTGTGCGGGCTGGCGATGAAGCCCATGTCCTCGAGATCGGCCATCACGTTGCGGATGGTGGCCGGCGAGACCTCGAGTCCCGACATCCTGGCGAGCACGCGCGAGCCGACCGGCTGACCGTCGGCGATGTAGCGCTCGATCAGCGTCTTGAGCAGCAGTCGGGCACGGTCGTCGAGCATGGGCCTATGTTACGAAAATTGTGGGGGCACCTGAGCTTCGGCCTATTTTGGGTGCAATTGGCTTTCCAGCAAGGCCATCCTGCTACATTTTCGCCATGGCGCAGGCTTTCAAGAACGTCGCAATCTTCGGCAAACCGCGGGTCGAAGGCAGTCGCCATTCGCTGACTGCGGCGCTGCGCCAGATCGCAGGCATCGTCGAGGCTGCCGGCCTGCAGGTGATGTTCGACAGTTCGACGCTGGAAGTGCTCGAACTGCAACCCTATACGGGATTCGCGCTGCAGGCGATCGGACGCCAGGCCGACGTGGCCGTCGTGCTCGGCGGCGACGGCACCATGCTCGGTATCGCCCGCGAGCTGTCGTCCTTCGGCGTGCCGCTGATCGGCATCAATCACGGTCGCCTGGGCTTCATCACCGACATCGCGGTCGAGCAGATCCCGGACGTGCTGCCGGCCATGCTGAGCGGCCAGTTCGAAACGGACCGGCGCGCGATGCTCGAGGCCGAGGTGCGCCGCCGCGGCGAGGTCATCTATCGGGCGCGGGCGGTCAACGACGTGGTCATCTCGCGCGGCGTCTCGGGCGGCATGGTCGAGTTCACCGTGCGCGTCGACGGCGTCACGATGTACAACCAGCGCGCCGACGGCGTGATCCTCGCCACCCCGACCGGCTCGACCGCCTACGCCCTGTCGGCCAGCGGTCCGATCCTGCATCCCGCCCTCGGCGGGCTGGTGCTGGTGCCGGTAGCACCGCAGACGCTGTCGCACCGGCCGATCACCCTGCCCGACGACCGGGTGATCGAGTTCGAGCTCACCGACGTGCGCGAGGCCAGTGCGCACTTCGACATGCAGACGTTCACGCAGCTTGCCCCCGGTGACGTGGTTCGCGCGCGACGCAGCGCCGACGTGGTCACCCTGCTGCACCCGATCGGCTACAACTACTTCGCCACGCTGCGCGGCAAGCTGCAGTGGAACGTGATGCCGACCGACGCGCACGGGCGCGCCTAGTTGTCGCCGAGTCCGACCGCTTCCGCCGCCCGCCGCCGTCGCCATGCTGCTGTCGCTCGCGGTCCGCGACTTCGTGATCGTCGACGAGCTGGCGCTCGATTTTTCGCCCGGCTTCACCGCGCTGACCGGCGAGACCGGCGCCGGCAAGTCGATCCTGATCGACGCGCTGCAGCTGGCGCTTGGCGAGCGCGCCGAGGCCGACGTCGTGCGCGAGGGCGCCGCGCGCGCCGAGGTCAGCGCCGAGTTCCGCGTCGGCTCCGAAGCCGCCGCCTGGCTCGCCCACAACGACCTGCAGGGCGACGGCAACACGGCGCTGCTGCGCCGGGTCGTCGACGCCGGCGGCCGCAGCCGCGCCTTCATCAACGGCACCGCCGTCACGCTGGCGCAGCTGCGCGCGCTCGGCGATCTGCTGCTCGACGTGCACGGGCAACACGCGCACCAGTCATTGCTGCGGCCGGCGGCGCAACTGGCGCTGCTCGATGCGCACGGCGGGCTGGCGACGCCGGCGCGGGCGGTCGCGGCGGCACATGCAGCATGGCGGCAGGCAGTGAAGGCGCTTGACGAAGCGCGGGCCATGGCCGGCGCCGCGCGCGCCGAACAGGACCGGCTGCGCTGGATCGTCGAAGAGCTCTCGCCGGTGGCGCCGCGGCCCGGCGAGTGGGCCGAAGTCGAGGCCGAGCATCGCCGGCTGGCGCACGGCGCCGGCCTCCTCGAAGGCTCGCAGGCGGCGGTCGACATGCTGGCCGATGCCGAGGACTCGGCGCTTTCGCGCATCGATCGCGCCGCCGAGCAGCTGGCCAAGCTCAGCGACTTCGACGCCCGGCTGCAGCCGGCCCTCGAGGCGTTGGCCGGGGCGCGGGCGCAGCTCGACGATGCCGCACGGACGCTGAACCGCTACCTGGACAGCGCCGATCTCGACCAGGCGCGGCTGGCCGAGGCGGAGGCGCGGGTGGCCGAACTGCACGCCGCGGCACGCAAGTTTCGCTGCGCGCCGGAGGAACTGGCCGCCCTGCTGGAGTCGTCGCGCGAGAAGCTGGCGGCCCTGGCCGCGGCCGGCGATCTCGACGCTTTGCGCGCGCGCGAGTCGACCGCGCGCGCCGAATACGACCGCGCGGCGGCGGTGCTCGGCAGGCAGCGGGGCGAAGCCGCCAAGGACATGGCGCGCGAAGTGACGCGCGCGATGCAGGACCTGTCGATGGCAGGCGGCCGCTTCGAGGTCGAGCTTTCCTCCTGCGAGCCTTCGGCGAGCGGCGGGCAGCGCGCCGAGTTCCTCGTTGCTGGTCACGCTGGCGTCAGTCCCAGACCGCTCGCCAAGGTGGCTTCCGGTGGCGAACTGGCTCGAATCAGCCTGGCGATCGCGGTGATCGCCGCCACGGCGACTCCGGTGGCCACCTTGATCTTCGACGAAGTCGATGCGGGCATCGGCGGCGCGGTGGCCGAGACGGTGGGCCGGCTGCTGAAGCAGCTCGGCGGCGACCGGCAGGTGCTTTGCGTCACCCACCTGCCGCAGGTCGCGGCCCGCGGCGACCAGCACCTGCTTGTCAGCAAAGTGCAGGCAGACGACGGGCGCCCAGTGTGCAGAATCGCGCAACTCGACCGCAAGGCGCGCATCGACGAGGTGGCCCGCATGCTCGGCGGCGTGCAGATCACCGACACCACGCGCAAGCACGCGCGCGAGATGCTCGCCTCATGACGGCGGGCTGCGACGCGGCACGCCGGCGCCTGCTGGTCGCATCCGCGGCAACCTTGGCCGCTCCGCCCGCGCTGCCGCAGTCGCGCTGGCCCCATCCGACATTGAACGGGACGCCGCCGATCGTGATCGCCCATCGCGGCGCCAGCGGCTACCGTCCCGAGCATACGTTGGCCGCCTATGAACTGGCGATCGAGCAAGGTGCCGATTACATCGAACCCGATCTGGTGGTCACCCGTGACGGCGTGCTGATCGCGCGGCACGAGAACGAGCTGTCGCTGACCACCGACGTGGCCAGCCGCCCGCAGTTCGCCGAGCGCCGGCGGACGCAGACGATCGACGGGCGCAGCGTGACCGGCTGGTTCAGCGAGGACTTCAAGATTGACGAAATCCGGAGCCTGCGCGCCACCGAGCGGTTCCCCCGCGAACGGCCGGGCAACGCCGCGCTCGACGGCCGGTTCGGCATCGCCACGCTGGAAGAGGTGATCGCGCTGGCTGCCCGGGCCAACGTATCAGGCGGGCGCCGCGTTGGCGTCTATCCGGAACTGAAGCACGCCGCTCATTTTGCCTCGCTGGGACTGGCGCCGGAAAAGCGGCTGGCCGACGCGCTCAAGGCAGCCAGCGCGCGCGGTCCGCTGCCGGTCTTCGTGCAGAGCTTCGAACTGCAGGCGCTTCGCCGCTTTGCAGAGTTCTCCGATGCGCCGCTGGTGATGTTGCTGGGGCGGGCCCCATCGGCGAGTGAACTGCGTGAACTCGCCACGCATGTGCAGGGCATCGGCGTGGCCAAGGCGCTGGTCTTCCCACGCGGCGCCGATGGAACGATCGGCGCGCCGACCTCGCTGGTCGGCGACGCGCACACCCTCGGTCTGGCAGTGCACGCCTGGACCATGCGCAACGAGGATGCGTTCCTGCCCGCCAACCTGCGCGGCCAGCCACAGCGAGAGATCGAGATGTTCTTCGCGGCCGGTGTCGACGGCGTCTTTGCCGACTACCCGGACACTGCAATAGCGGCCCGGAACATGCTTCGCCGTTGACCGCGCCATGGGCCGAGCGCGGCGTCGGCAAGGAAGAGGAAGGGCTGCGCCGGCTACGGTCCCTGCTGAGCGAGACGTTGCGCCAGCTGCCGGTGGACTTGCATGAACGGCGAGCGGCCAGCAGGCTCGGCCAGGTAGTCCTCGAGGTTGTCGATGCTGTCGAGGAGGCCGCGAACGAGCGTGGTGAAGTGCGGCACGAGCCCAGGGTCGTAGCGGCTGCCCGCGCCCGCCTGAAGCTGCGCCAGCGCCTCCTCGATGCCGAGCGACGGCTGATACGGCCTGTCCCCGATCATTGCATCGAAGGCGTCGGCGATCGCCACGATCCGCGCCGCAAGCGGGATCGCCGTGCCGCCGATGCCGTGCGGGTACCCCGAGCCATCCCACGCCTCGTGGTGATAGGCGGCGACGTCGGCGGCGAGGCGCGCATTCTCCAGATCCGTCTGCCGAAGCAGCTCGGCGCCGGCTTGGCAGTGGGCACGCATCGCTTGCGTCTCGTCCGCCGTCAGCGGCCGGCGCGCAGCGACGATGTCGTCGGCGACGCTGATCTTGCCGATGTCGTGCAGACGCGCCGCCACCTCGAGCGCCTCGGCGTCGGGATCGGACCAGCCGAGTTCCTGCGCCAGCAACCGCGACAGGCAGCCGACGCGGAAGACGCGAAGCCCGCTCGGGTCCGCGCGCATCTCGGTGGTGATCGCCAGCCGCTCGACCATCGCCGCCTTGCGCTCCAGCGTCACCGGCGACGTGCCTTCCTCGGCCTGCAGCCGGCGCAGGTGCGCCCGGTGCTGTTCAAGCATGCCCTCCTGCTGCACCAGACGGTTATGAAGGGCGAGCTCCCGTCGATACATGTCCGCTGCAGGAATCTCTCCTGCCAAGTCGTGGGCACGTATCGCAAACCGAAGTGCAGGCCGCAACTCTGACAACAAACGACGCTGCGCCTCAAGCGCTCGACGGACACTTGTCAGACCGATCTCTGGATCACCCTCAAAAACACGACAGAGACCGTCGACAAGAAGCACCTCTGCGGCAAACGTGTCGCTGCCTGTCTTAAGCGAAACCCTCTGCAACTCGGTGCAGAGTTCCCGTGCGCGCTGAACGTTTCCGGTTTCTAGAAGCAAGTAGACATGGTAGAGGCCTCCAGTAGTGCTGGAGGCGGCAGCCCGTGTCGATGAATCGCCTGTTCGAGCAGACCTCGCCTGTTCGGCGGCTTCGAGGCCCCGTCGGAAATCGCCGAGGCAAGCACCCGACATCGCCAAGTTATTTAGTGCCGCTGCACGAACATCGTTTTGCGCTTCGGAGACCGAAATCAGGTCTGTCGTAGTAAGCGTGTACTCATAACACCGCGTTGCCGCCTGATACAGCCCCGCGCCCGCCAGCGCATTTCCCAAACTGTTCCAAGCACCGGCAACTCCAAGCCGATAGCCGCTTGCCCTGGCCAACTTCATTGCCGTCCAAGCCTCTTCCACCGCGACGGCATAGCTTCCGGAGAAGTAGTGTGCGTTCGATGTGGCCAAGTGAGCCCTGCGTACCCAGTCAGCGTTGCCAATGAGGCGACCGACATCCTCCAAGCGGCGCGCTAGCTCCAGTACGAGGCTTGTGTGAATTCGCCGAACCCCATTGAATCGCGCAACGTCCCATAGTGCACGCGCCAGGGCTTCGGACGACATCGTCACAGGGAAACGAAGTAGCGCTCTGCTCGCCCTGGCGCCCAAGTCGGTGGCGTTGTCGATGACTCCGCCGCCGCCGAAGGTCGCTTCGCTACACGCCGACGCGAGCATCGAAAGCACCATCTCAAAGCCAGCTTGGTCGTCTCCGAAATTGCCCTCGGCGAGCGCTTCCAGCTGCTTCACCAGCTCATTGAGTTTGATCGCTACCGCCGTTTCCGCCATGGATCGATCTTCAGAGGAAATCCGTTGGCGATCATAGGGGCACGCCTCTTGCACGGCACGCCGCGGCGCCACTCGGCGCATGAGGGTGTCCACATCCGCCTCGGGGCTGACCGGACGCACGCCGCCGGGTCGATGCCGCACTTGCTCGCGTGACTTCGAATTGGGCATCTGGACGGCGTACCGGCTGACTTCAGCTCTTCCTGCCTTCGGGCGTCGCCTGCAAGAGAGCGACGATCGCATCGATCGTTCGGTCATTCAGCGGCTTCTCGAAGATCGGTGTTTCACCGATTCCCGCAAGTTGCGGGTGGGCGCGGTTGGCCGTGAGAATGACGACCTTTGTCCACGCCCCGAACCGCTTCTTCAGCCACGAGATTGCGCTGGCGCTCATGACCCGTGCGCCATCCGTTCCCGAAAGTCCGGTCCGCCCGAGAACGAAATCCAGGACACACAAGTCAGGCGGCCGCGACAATTGCTCGATCTCGTTCCAGAGTTCGATCTGGTTGCGGGACGCGATGACCGTCGCGCCACGCCGCTCGAAGGTCAAGCGTGTCGCCTGCAGCTGACTGGCGTCGTCTTCGAGCAGGACAACGATCCTGCCGTCGAGTCGGACGCAATTCGGACGCGCGCCTTGCGGCGAGCCTGGCGCCCAAGACACCGGGCCGGGCAGCATGACCCTGAAGCAACTGCCTCGACCCGCCTGTGCGCGGACCTCGAGTTCGCCGCCGAGGAGCGCGGCGAACCTCGATGCGATCCACAGGCCGAGGCCGCGGCCGGTGCCCTCGGCCCAGCGCCGCCCATCGAGTCCGCGCACTGCTTCGGGGTCGACGCCGCGGCCGTTGTCGCGCACCTCGATGCCGCATCCGGCGCCGCGTCGACGCACGCCGATCGATACCTTAGTAGCGCCGCTATGCTCAATCGCGTTGGTCACCAGATTGCCGACACAACGCGTCAGAAGATGCCGATCGATCGCTGCCACCGCGCCGCTCGGCAAGGTGCGCAGCTTGATACCCGCCTGTTCGGCGGCAGCCCGCCTGGCCATCTCGACTTCGCGCAGCACCGGCTCGAGCGCCATTGGTTCCGGAGAAGGCTCGATGTCGTCGATGCCCAGCGCCAGCAGTTCGAGGCTCCGCTCCGAGTGCAACCTGACCTCGCCGATCGCCGCCTCGAGGCCGGCGAGCACGGCCTTCAGCCGCTGGTCTTGCACAAGCTCGTCGAGCTGGCGCAGGCCGGAGGCGGCCGCGAAGTGTGCGTTCTTCAGGTCGTGCCGGATGTCGGAGACGATCTCCCGGCGGCGGGCCGCAACGTCCGGCCGCTGCGCAGCCGGCAGAGATTTCCTGCTCGCATCCGGCGGTGTCATCGAGACCGGAAAGCCGCGTGCCGGGCCGCCGGCCTCAGCCCTTCGGCCGATGCGGGCAGTCTTCCTTGATGCACTCGCCGTACAGCGCCAGCGCGTGGTCGCGCAGCGCAAACCCCTTGTCGGCCGCAATGCGCTTCTGCCGCTGCTCGATCTCGACGTCGACGAACTCCTCGACGCGGCCGCAGGTCAGGCAGACGAGGTGGTCGTGGTGCGCGCCTTCGTTCAGCTCGAACACCGCGCGCCCGGCCTCGAAGTTGCTGCGCGTCAGCAGGCCGGCCTGTTCGAACTGCGTCAGCACGCGGTAGACCGTAGCCAGCCCGACGTCGAGTTGCACCGCGAGCAGCGCCTTGTAGACGTCTTCGGCGCTCAGGTGCCGCACCCCCTCGTGCGAGGAACGCTGGAAGATCTCGAGGATCTTCATCCGCGGCAGGGTCGCCTTCAGGCCACTGGCCTTCAGTTCGGTCGAGGAGCTTTGCTGGCGGGTCGGCATTGCAGAGTCGGGTTGCAGAAGCACAGCACGTCAGGAGCGCATCGGTATCATAGCGTCCGACCCCCTCCGATCCTTCTGCCGCCCGCTTCGCCGTGATGTCTTTGCGCCTGCCGTTTCGACTTGCCTTCGCCGCAGCCCTGCTGCCGCTGCTGGTCGCCTGCGAGTCCGTGCGCCGGTGGACGCCGCCGATCCTGCAGCCCTACCGTCCCGACGTGCAGCAGGGCAACGTGGTGACGAGGGAAATGGTCGAGCAGCTCGCCACCGGCATGACGCGCGACCAGGTGCGGTTCCTGATGGGCACGCCGGCGCTGGTCAGCGTGTTTCACCAGGACCGCTGGGACTACGTGTACCTCCTGAAGCGCGGCAAGGGCTCGGAAGTGCAGTCGCGCCGGCTGACCGTCTTCTTCAGGGACGGCCGCGTCGAGCGCTTCGACTCCGACGAGATGCCGTCCGAAGCGCTCGCTGACAACCTGATCCTCGGCCGCAGTCCGAAGGCGCTGCCCAAGCCGCCACCCGGGCCAGCCGAGGCGCTGAGGACACGCGACGTCGATCCGAAGACCGAGGTCGAGGTCATCGCCCCGACGATCCCACCGGTAGGTTTCTGAGAAGACCATGGGAATCAAGCTCGCCATCGCCGGCGCCAGCGGCCGCATGGGCCGCATGCTGATCGAAGCGGCGTTTGCCGACCCGGTCATGGAGATTGCCGTTGCGCTCGACCGCGCCGACAGTCCGGAACTCGGCCGCGACTGCGGCGATTTCCTCGGCCGTCGCACGGGCGTGGCGATCGGCGCCGATCTCGATCGACTCGCCAGCGCCGAGGTGCTGATCGACTTCACCCGACCCGAGGGCACGGCTGCACACCTCGCCGCCTGCCACAAACGCGGCGTGAAGATGGTGATCGGCACCACCGGTTTCGACGATGCCGGCAAGGCGGCGATCCGCGCCGCTTCCGAATCGATCGGCATTGTTTTCGCGCCCAACATGAGCGTCGGCGTCAACGCGACCTTCAGGCTGCTGGAAGTGGCGGCGGCGATCCTCGCCTCGGGCTACGACATCGAGATCATCGAGGCGCACCACAAACACAAGGTCGACGCGCCGTCGGGCACCGCACTGAAGATGGGCGAGGTGGTCGCCGCGGCGCAGGGCAAATCGCTGAAGGAACTCGCCGTGTACGCGCGCGAGGGCGTCACCGGAGAGCGCAAGCCGGGCACGATCGGCTTCGCCGCGGTGCGCGGCGGCGACATCGTCGGCGATCACACGGTGATGTTCGCCGGCACCGGCGAGCGGATCGAGATCACCCACCGCGCCGGCAGCCGCATGCCATATGCGCTCGGCAGCCTGCGCGCGGCGCGCTTCGTCGCCGGCCAGCCGCGCGGGCTGTTTGACATGCACGACGTGCTCGGACTGAAGTAGCTCCATGGACAGCAGCATCGCCCACTACTGGGCACAGGCCGACGGCGTGATCCGTGCCACCGCGTGGGTGCTGCTTGCCATGTCGGTGGCCAGCTGGTTCCTCATCCTGTTGAAGCTGTGGGCATGGCTGCGCATGCGCCGCGCCTCGCGCGCCCTCGACCAGTTCTGGGCCGCCCGATCGATGGACGAGGCCATTGCCGCCTTTCGTCCAGCCGACACCGAGTCGATCTTCGTGCCGCTGGCCGCCTCGGCGCAGCAGGCGGCCGCGCGGCGGCTCGATGAGTCGAGCATGGCGGCGCGCATCGACCGCTCGGAGCTGATCACGCGCTCGCTGCGCCAGCGGATCAATGAAGCGGCAGCAAAGCTCGAATCGGGTCAGACGCTGCTCGCCTCGGTCGGTGCCACCGCACCGTTCGTTGGCCTGTTCGGCACCGTCTGGGGCATCTATCACGCGCTGATCGGCATTGCCGCCAGCGGCACCATCGCCATCGACAAGGTGGCCGGCCCGGTCGGCGAGGCGCTGCTGATGACCGCCTTCGGCCTCGTCGTCGCCGTGCCGGCCGTGCTCGGCTACAACGCGTTCACGCGGGTGAACCGCAAGCTGCTTGCCGAGCTCGACGGCTTCGCGCACGACCTGCATGCCTACCTGACGCTCGGCGCGCGGCCGGGCGACGAGAGCTGAGCAGATGGCTTTCGGCGGCTTCGAGCGCGGCCACGCCCCCGCCCAGCCGATGGCGGAGATCAACGTGACGCCGCTGGTGGACGTGATGCTGGTGCTGCTGGTCATCTTCATCATCACCGCACCGCTGCTGGCGCGGGCGCTCAAGCTGGATCTGCCGCAGCTCGATGCGCCGCCGGCGGCGGTGCAGCCGCAGACGATCCAGCTGACGATCGACGCGGGCGGCGGCCTGCGCTGGAACGCCGACCCGGTGGCGAGCGACGAGTTGGCCGCGCGCCTGGCCACTGCCGCCCGCGAGTCGCCGCAACCCGAACTGCACCTCGGCGCCGACAAAGCCGTGCGCTACGAGCACGTGGCCGCAGTCCTGGCGGCTGCACAGAAGGCGGGAATGAAGCAGATCGGCTTTGTCACCGAGCCGCCGCCGGCAGCGAAAGGTGCTACGCCTTAGCCTGATCGCTGCGTCGGCACTACTCGCGGTCGGTATCGTCCAGGCCGAAGTGCGTGCCACCGACGACGCCGGCACCGAGATCGTGCTGGCGCAGCCGGCGCAGCGCATCGTCAGCCTGGCGCCGCACCTGACCGAGCAGTTGTTCGCGATCGGCGCCGGCAGCCGCATCGTCGCCACCACCGATTTCGCCGACTACCCGGAGGCAGCGCAGAAGCTGCCGCGGGTGGCGCGTGCGCACAACGTCGATCTCGAGCGAGTCGCCGCCGCGCAGCCCGACCTGATCGTCGTCTGGGGAAGCGGCTTTCCGCCGGCCACGCTAGCCGCCCTGCGCCGCCTTGGCGCGCCCTTGTTTGTCGACGAGCCATCATCGCTCGACGGCATCGCCACGTCCATGCTGCGACTGGGCCAGCTCACGGCCGCCCCCGGGGCGACCGATGCGGCAGCGAAGTTCCGCGCTGCGGTCGAGCACCTGCGCGGCCGCTACGCATCACGCACGGAGGTCAGCGTCTTCTACCAGGTCTGGCAGCAGCCGCTGATGACGCTCGGCGGCCGGCACGTGCTGAGCGAGGGGCTGCACGCCTGCGGCGCGCGCAACGTCTTCGAGCAGCTGGTGCCGATGGCGCCGCAGGTCTCCGTCGAAGCGGTGCTGGCCGCCGACCCCCAGATGATCGTCACCGCCGAGCCGGGGGCCATTGACCGCGGTTCGCTTGACATGTGGAAGCGCTTCCGCAAACAGCGGGCGGTCGCCGGCGGTCACCTCGTCACGGTCGATGCCGACCGCATCAACCGGCACACGCCTCGACTGGCCGATGAGCTGGCGGTGCTGTGCGAGCGCATCGACGCGGTCCGCCGGACCGCCGGGCCGGTGAAGTCGCGCCCATGACGCCGGAGACTTTGGTGCAGGGCGCGGGCCAGCTCGACTCGGTCGTCCATTTCATCCAGCTGGCGATCGCGCCGGTGTTCCTGCTCACCGCGATCGGCTCGATACTCGGCACGATGACCAATAGAATTGCCCGCATCGTCGACCGCGCTCGCCAGCTCGAACAACGGCTGGCCGGTTCGACCGAGGAGTGCGCCGCCGAGCACCGTGAGCTGCGATCGCTGGCATTGCGGGCGCGGCTGATCAACAAGGCGATCACCTTCACGGTCCTGGCCGCGCTGCTCGTGTGCGTGTCGATCGGCGGCCTGTTCGTCGGCGCCTACTGGCACCGCGGCCTCACCACGCTGGTGGCGTGGATCTTCGGCGTGTCGCTGGTCTCGCTGATCGTCGGCCTCAGCCTGTTCCTGCGCGAGATCTACGTCGCCACCGCGACGCTGCGCATCGGCATCAAGTAGGCGCCGACCTCGCGCACCCCGCGGCGATCAGCGATTCACCCAGTCGATCAGCGGCTGCCACTGTTCGAGGTCCTTCTCGACCCGGCTCGGCGCCACGTCCCACAGCGTTGCGCCGTGCGCGGCGACCTGCACGTAGTTCTGCGTGTCGCGCAGGAAGCCGAGCACCGGCAGGCCGAGGCCCTCGACAAAGCGCAGCAGTTGCTCGGCCGAGCGCGTGCGCGCGTCGACGCGCATGCCGAGCACGCCGACGCGGCCGTCGTTCTTCAGCACGCCTTTGTCGGCCAGCTTGGCGAGAAAGGCCTGCGTGGCATAGATGTCGAACAGCGACGGCTGCAGCGGCACGATCACCCGGTCGGCTGCCTTCAGCGCCTGGCGCAGAAGATGCCCGTGCAGCGCCGCCGGTGTGTCGATCACCGCGTGCGTGACGCCGCGCGGCGGCCGCGCGACGTCGTCTTCACCGATTTGCCAGGCATCGATCGTCGGCAGCGCCCGCGGCCGCAGCGCGAGCCAGGCACGCGACGACTGCTGTCGGTCGAGATCGCCCAGCATCGTGCGCTCGCCGCGACGCGCAAAGTAACCGGCCAGGTTGGTGGCGACCGTGCTCTTGCCAACGCCACCCTTCGGATTGGCGATCAGGAACACCGGCATGCTGCCCTCCTCCGCGCGTTGGCGCCGCTATTTGTAGTCCAATCTAGCAAACGCTCGCCGCCTGGTTCAGACTGCATCGCCGTCGCGCAGATCGATCTGCGCACAGCAGCGCCGGCCTATGATCGCTCCGCCGGCTCTGCTTGGGTGACCGCGGACCCATCGAGGATATGCATGAACTGCCGTTCCGGTTGCGGTGCCTGCTGCATCGCTCCGTCGATATCGAGCACCATTCCCGGCATGCCAGCAGGCAAGCCGGCCGGGGTCCGCTGCGTTCAGCTCGCTGACGACTACCGCTGCGCCGTCTTCGGCCGGCCGGATCGGCCGTCCTGTTGCAGCGGCCTGCGGCCATCGGTCGAGATGTGCAGCACCTCGCGCGAGCAGGCCCTCGCCTTTCTCGACTGCCTCGAAGCGGCGACGCGGGCCTGACCTTGGCGCGAGCCGCTGCTAGCGCCGCGGCCGCACCACGAAGAATCCTGAGTCCGATCCGAGTTGCAGCCGGTCGATCCGCGTGTCGAACAGCGCTGACAGCTGCTCCGCGGTCAGCACCTCTTCGGCCGGGCCGGCGATCCAATCGCCGCGTCCGTTGAGCAGCAGCGCATGGGTCGCCAGCCGGACCGCGGCGTTCAAGTCGTGCAGCGATGCCACCAGCGTGTGGCCCTGCAGTCGCGCCAATTCATCGATGACCAGTGCCTGGTGCCGCGGATCCTGGTGCGCAATCGGCTCGTCGAGAAGCAGCAGCGGTGCTTCCTGCGACAGCGCCGTGGCGATCGCCACCCGCTGTCGTTCGCCGCGCGACAGGCTGCGGACATCCCGCCTCAGCAGCCCGGCACAGTCGAAGTGAGCCAACCACCGTTCGGCGATCCGGCTGCCGTGCTCGTCTGCATTACCCAGCCGATAGCGCGCGGTGAGCACCGTGTCGAGCACGGTGGCGGCGAACGGATCGAGCCAGCCATCCGGCAGCAGCGCTCGCTGCGCCGCCAGCGTCTGCGCATCCCAGTGTTCGATCGGGCGGCCGCCGAGCAGCACCGAGCCGCCGTCGGCACGGCGCGCGCCGGCCAAGGTGGCGAGCAGCGTCGACTTGCCGGCGCCGTTCGGCCCCAGCACGACCCAGCGGCTGCCGGCGTCCGCCTGCAGGTCGAGCGCATCGACCAGCAGCCGCCCACCGGCGAGAAGCCTCACGCCCCGGCACTCGATCGCCGCGCCGTTGACCGGATCACCTTCGCGCTGCGCGCTCAGGAATTCGCCCTTGGGGCGGCCCGGCGGGCTCATAGCCGCCGCACCAGGCTGATGAACACCGGCACCCCGATCAGCGCGGTGAGCACGCCGACCGGAAGCTGCAACGGCGCCACGATCGTGCGCGCCACCGTGTCGGCGAGCAGCACCAGCACGGCGCCCGAGAGAACCGCGGCCGGAAGAAGAACACGCTGGTCGTTGCCCACCAACCGGCGCATCAGGTGCGGCGCCACGAAGCCGACGAAGCCGACCGCGCCGGCGAGAGTCACTGCCGTGGCGGTCGCCAGCGCCGATACCAGCACCAGGCGCCGCCGAACGCGGCGCACGTCGACGCCCTGCACGAAGGCCTGCAGATCGCCGCGCAGCAGCAGGTTCAACGGACGGGCCTGCGTGGCCGCCACTGCAAGCAGGACCGCGAGGATCGCGAGTGCCGCGAGGGCAGCGCGCAGGTCGGTGGCGCCGCCCAGGTCGCCGAGCAGCCAGAACATGATCGAACGCATCTGCAGGTCGGGCGCCAGCGCCAGCAGCAGCGACAGCAGCGCGGCCGAGAACGCGGCCAGCATCACGCCGGTCAGCAAGACGGCGGTGCTCGCTTCCTCCGCGACCCGTGCCGCGGTGTGCAGCCGACCGAAGAAGGCGCGCCGAGCCAGCAGAAGGAGCGCCGCCAGCGTCCCGAAGGCGCCGAGCGCGCTGCCCGCCTGCATGCCGATCAGACCGGCGCCGCCAAGCAACGCCAGCATTGCCCCGACAGCGGCGCCGCCGGATACGCCGAGCACGTAGGCGTCGGCCAGCGGGTTGCGCAGCAGTGCCTGCAGCAGGCTTCCCGCCAGCGCGAGCAGGCCGCCGGCGGCGAAAGCCGACAGCGCGCGCGGCAGCCGCAACTGCCAGAGCACCGCCGACCTCGAGCCGGCGCCTTCCGACGAATCGACCAGCGCCGACAGCACGCCGGAAACGCTGCCGGTCGCCAACGCCAGCGCGAAGCTGGCCAGCGCCGCCAGCAGCAGCGCGGCCAGCACGCGATGCGGCGACAGGGAACTCATCACAAACGCACCGTCACGCCCGCGAACACACTGCGGCCCGGCGTGTTGTAGCCGTCGACCAGTTCGTAACCGGCATCGAACAGGTTTTCCACGCGCAGCGTCAGCCGCAACCAGTCGGTCGCGCGCCACGCCAGCGCCAGCCGCGCCAGTGTGTAGGCGGCAAGTTCGGTACGGGCGAAGGTGTTGATGTCGGAGTCGTATCGCTCGGCGTTATAGGTCACCTCGAACCGGCCATCGAAGCGTCCGAACGGGCGTTCCGCGGCCAGATGAATCCTGTAGGGGGCGCGCCGCAACAGCCGTTCGCCCGTGCTGCCGTCCTCGGCGCGCGTGTAGCTCGCATCGGCCTGCAGTTGCCACCCTTGCAGGCGGATGGAGGCGATCAGTTCGACCCCGTCGATGTCGGCACTGACGATGTTGCGGGCCTGCTGGGCGGCAGCGTCATAGACGATCAGGTCGCTCGTCCGGTTGCGGAACACGGCAGCACGCAATGAAGCGCCGTCATCGCCATAGCGCAGCGCCAGCTCGCCGCTGCGCGAACGCTCCGGCGACAGATCGGGGTTGCCGAAGAACGGGTAGTAGAGGTCGTTGAAGCTCGGCGCGCGAAAGGCCGTGGCCGCTTGGGCCGACACCCGCCAGCGCGGATCGATGTCGTAGCCGTAGGCTGCCAGGCCGGTGGTCGCGGCTCCGACGTCCGAGTAGCCGTCCCAGCGGATGTTCGCCTGCATCCGGTGCGGGCCCTCCTTCGCCTCAATCCCTGCCCGGACCGAGTTCACCCTCCGCTCGAAGCTGGTAAGCACGCCGCCGACGTCGGGGTCGTAGGCTGTCGATGCGCCGCGCTGCTGCAGATACTCGTAGGCCAGGGTGCCGGTGATGCGCTCGGCCAGGCGAATCTCGTTGGCCAGCGTCACGGTGCGGTTGTTCGACTCGAACTCGCCACTGTTGAACGACCATGGTTCACTGGAGGTATTTCGCGTGTCGTCGTCGGTGCGCGCCACCATCAGCTGAGCGCGCCAACCCTCGGTGAGTTGCCCGGATGCGCTTGCCTGCATCGCGCGCTGGCGCGACTTCTCCTCGTGGGTCGCCGTCGGGCCATCGGCCGTGCTGTCGAAATCGGTGTCGTTGCGGCTGCCCCAGAGGCTGGCGGCCAGTTCAACCGGACCCGCCTTGCCCTGCGCGCGCAGCGATGCGTTGCCGTTGCGGTTGCCGTCGATGTCGGGATTGGCCCCGGGCGCAAAGGGACCCGCGATTACCTGCAACGTGTCGATCGCCGAGAACGGCGAACTGCGGCGACCGGCCGCCGACAGCGCGATCGAGCCGCCATCGAAACGCCGTGCCAGGTACAGGTTGGCCGCCGAGGTGTCACCCGATCCGACTTCCCCGCCGACCTCGAGGCCCGAGCGTTCGGCGCCGCGGGTGAAGATCTGCACCACGCCGCCGATCGCTTCCGAGCCATACAGGCTCGACAGGTTGCCGCGGACGATCTCGATGCGCTCGATCGAATCGAGCGCCACGCCGCCGAGCGCCGCGGCTCCGGTCAGCGCCGTGTTCAGGCGCACGCCGTCGATCAGCACCAGCGTCTGGCTGGAGTTGGTCCCGCGCAGGAACAGCGAAGCCTGGCTGCCCGGGCCACCGGTGCGAGCAAACTCGACACCCGCCTGCCGGCCCAGCAGTTCGATCAGCCCCGGCGTCTGCGAAGACTCGATCTGGCTGCGCGTGATCACCGTCGCCGACGGCAGCGAATCGGCCAGCCGCTGCTCGGTTCGCGTCGCGGTGACCAGCACCTCGTCGAGCGCGTAGGCGCCGGTCTGCGCACCCGCCGGAGAAATCGCGAGCGCGCTGGCGAGAGCGCACGCCGCGGCCCGCCAGCGCCCGGGCACCCAACAAACCTGATTCATTCTCTCCCTCACGATCCGCCGGCCCGCCGCCAGCAACGAACCTCGATCGATCGCGAGAAGGGAGGCGGTCTTCAGGCGCAGGGACGCACTTCATGCGACCGCGCTGCCTGTGGCCGTTCTGCCGTCTCCCCGCGGCTCGAATCACGGCACCTGCGCAGCGCGTGGAGGCGCCCTGCCGGTGGCTTGCGGCCGGTCTCCGGGCTGCGGATGCTTCTCGCTGCGCCTTCCCGCGGCGCCGGGCGGCGCGCGCAGTGGCAGTTGCATCGAGCACCGCACCGTTGCCGGCGCGGCATCCGCTTACCGTTGCGGGGGCAGCACAGGTTGATGCGGCTCGCCGCACTCCTGTTTCCCGTTTCACCCGCGCGCAGGCATTGCACGCGGGCACCGAAAGCGATTTCAGTCTATCAGCCGAGGGCCGCGCTCGTTTGCCGGTGCTACGATTTGCGGCATGCTTGACGACCTCGATGCCCTGACCGAGAAGATGTCGCTTCTGGCGGCGCAGGTGCGGC
This sequence comes from uncultured Burkholderiaceae bacterium, assembly GCA_964610575.1. Taxonomy (GTDB): domain Bacteria; phylum Pseudomonadota; class Gammaproteobacteria; order Burkholderiales; family Burkholderiaceae_F; genus JADJWR01. The sequence goes on along the minus strand of CAZSYX010000058.1, from coordinate 2,175 downwards.
TGCTCCGCGACGAGAATCAGCGCCTGCGCACGCAGATGGCCGGCGCCAATGTCGAGCTCGATGCGCTGCGCACCCGTGTTGCCGGCGCCATGCAGCGGATCGACGAGTTGCTCGAGCGACTGCCTGCCGAGCAGCAGGAAGCGGCGCCCACGGAGAAGGCCTGAGGAGCATTTGATGCCGCAGGAATCGCTGACCCTGACGATCTTTGGCCGCGACTACCGCATCGCCTGCTCGCCGGAAGAGCGCGCCGACCTGGTCGCCTGCGCCCGCTATGTCGACGCACGGATGAACGACATCCGCGACACCGGCAAGGTGATGGGCGCCGACCGCGTGGCGGTGATGGCGGCGCTGCAGATCGCGCAGGAGCTGTTCTCGGCGAAGGCCGGCGGCGGTGCCTCGCTCGGCGAGATCAAGCGACGCGTCAAGCAGCTGAACGAGATCGCCGACGAGATGCTCGCCACGCAGGAGAAGCTCTTCTAGGCCGTACAATTCCAACGAGAGTTGTTGCGCAAGCGCATTGCGGCCGATCGGGTGCAGCGCGCTTGCGGAACAAGTCTTCCCTGCGGTGCTCGCGCAAAGGCCTTTAGTTCCTTGAACCGATGCGCAATGCGCAAGGTTGCGGGCTCGCACCGTGGTGCGATCGGCACGCGTCTGCTGAACCTAAACGGTGCGCGAAGCGACCACCCTGAACCCATGGTTCAGGACATGGGCCGGGCGGCATGCGCGGGGAACCATTTTGTGCATCCGGCGCAAGCGCCGGCGCGGTCCTTGCGGCTTGGCCTGGCCAAGCCGCTTTTTCTTTTGCCCTGCCGATGGCCGCGAACTACTGGCTGATGAAGTCCGAGCCCGACGAGTGCTCGATCGACGACGTGCTGGCTGCGCCGAAGCAGACCGTTGCCTGGACCGGCGTACGCAACTACCAGGCGCGCAACTTCATGCGTGATCTGATGCAGCCCGGCGACGGTGTGTTGTTCTATCACTCCAGCTGCGCGCAGCCGGGCATTGCCGGCATTGCACGCGTGGCCAGTCGCGCTTACCCCGACGCCACCCAGTTCGACCGTCAGAGCAAGTACTTCGACGCCGCGGCCACGGCAGAGAACCCGCGCTGGGTCCATGTCGACGTGCAGGCAGTGCGCAAAGTCGAACTGATTCCGATCGCAGCGCTGCGCGCCAAGCCCCCACTTGCGGGCCTGGCCATCCTGCGCCGAGGCAACCGGCTGTCGATCACGCCGGTGACGGCCGCGCAGTGGAAGTTCATCACCACCGCTCTCGCCCGCCCTGCACAGAAGCCGGAACGGAGGGATTGATGGACCCGACACTGATTGCGGCTCTGCTGGTGCTCGGCGCGGCGATCGGTTTCGCCGCCGGCCTGCTCGGCATCGGCGGAGGCATGCTGACCGTGCCGTTCATGACGCTGCTGTTCACGCTGCAGGAATTTCCGCCGGAGCACATCGTGCACATGGCGATCGCCACCTCGCTGGCGACCATCTTGTTCACCTCGATCTCCTCGCTGCGCGCGCATCACAAGCGCGGCGCGGTCCTGTGGCCGGTGGCGGCAAGGCTCGCCCCGGGCATCCTGGTCGGCTCGCTCATCGGCGCCAAGCTCGCCGGCGCGCTGCCGTCCAAGTGGCTGGCGCTGTTCTTTGCCGTGTTCGTCGGTTTTTCGGCGACGCAGATGCTGCTCGACCGCAAGCCGAAGCCGCACCGGCAGCTGCCGGGCACGGCCGGCATGTTCGGCGCCGGCGGCGCGATCGGCATGGTCTCGGCGATCGTCGGCGCCGGCGGCGGCTTCATCTCGGTGCCGTTCATGCTCTGGTGCAACGTCCGCATCCACAACGCGGTGGCCACCTCGGCGTCGCTGGGCCTTCCGATCGCGGCGGCGGGCACGCTTGGCTACGTGATTTCGGGCTGGCACCTGACCGGGATCACGCCCGGCGCAGTGGGGTACATCCATGTCCCGGCGCTCGTCACGCTGGCCGCAGCGAGCGTGCTGACCGCCCCGCTCGGCGCACGCGTCTCGCAATCGCTGGACACCCGCCGCCTGAAGCGCGTCTTCGCAGTGCTGCTGTACCTGCTCGCCGGCTACATGCTGTACAGGGCCACGCGCGGCTGACCTGGCTAGGGCCTGTTCACGCTAAAGCCGGGAGTGCGCATTTAGCGTGAACAGGCCCTAGC
>CAZSYX010000057.1:0-22590 GCA_964610575.1 uncultured Burkholderiaceae bacterium | reverse complement strand
GAGTGCGACCGGTGAGAAAAATGGGGTCGAAAAACGGGGTCAGAGTCGAATTTCCGACGCACTCCCGCCGACAGGGCGAGCAGCGGCAGGGGAAATTCGACTCTGACCCCGTTTTTCGCGTCCGTCGGGAGTCGACTCTGACCCCATTTTTCGCGGCCACGGAGTGCAAGCAGTGAACGCGCCAGACCTTCCATCGATGAAGCACCTGCAGCCCGAGTTCGAGGCGCTGAAGAAGCGCTTCCCGGCGGGCTTCGAGTCGTCGCTGACGCTGCCCTGCCTGCGTCGCATCCAGGAGGTGCGCGGCTATGTCGCCGACCAGGACATCGACTGGCTGGTGGAATACCTCGGCGTGCCGCGCGTGCAGATCGAGGAGGTCCTGACCTTCTACACGCAGTTCCGCCGCCAGCCGATCGGCCGCTGGCACGTGCAGACCTGCCGCAACGTGTCCTGCTCGATGCGCGGCGCCGAGCGGCTGATCGACACCCTCAGCCGAAAGCTCGGCGTGAAGGTCGGCGAGACCACGCCTGACGGCCGCTTCACGCTGTCGGTGGTCGAGTGCCTCGGCTCGTGCGGCACCGCGCCGGTGGTGATGGTCAACGACACTTATCACGAGAACGTGGACGCGGCGAAGCTCGACGCGTTGCTCGGGGAGCTCAAGTAGCCATGCCCGGCCAGCAACTGATCATGGATTTCCCGGTCACGGCGACGTCCCACCTGTTGCCGGACTACCAGGCGCGCGGCGGCTACCAGGCGCTGCGCAGGGTGCTGACCACGCTGAAGCCGGAGGACGTCACCAAGGAAGTGACGGCCGCCGGCGTGCTCGGCCACGGCGGCGCCGCGTTCCCGGTCGGTCGCAAGTGGGCGGTGGTGAAGCTCGACGACGGCCAGCCGCACTACCTGTGCGCCAACGCCGACGAGGGCGAGCCCGGCACCTTCAAGGACCGCTGGATCCTCGAGCACGCGCCGCACCTGCTGCTCGAATCGATGCTGATGACCTGCTATGCGCTGCAGGTGCGCAACTGCTTCGTCTACATCCGCGGCGAGTTCGACCAGCCGTACCGCCGGCTGGCCGCCGCGGTCGAGGAAGCCTACGCCGCCGGTTACTTCGGCGAGAACATCCTCGGCACCGGCTTTTCGTGCGACATCGTCGTCTATCGCGGCGCCGGCTCGTACGTGTGCGGCGAGGCCTCCGCGCTGATCACCTCGATCGAGGGCAAGAAGGGCTATCCGCGCAACCGGCCGCCGCGGCTGACGGTGCGCGGGCTGTATCAGCGGCCGACGGTGATCAACAACGTCGAGACGCTGTCGAACGTCGCCATCATCATGCGCATGGGCGCCGAGGCGTTCCGCAAGGTCGGCATGCCGAAGAGCCCGGGCACGCAGCTGGTGTCGATCTCCGGCCACGTCAACCGGCCGGGCGTCTACGAGGTCGAGTACGGCTACCCGCTCGCCAAGTTCATCTACGAGGACTGCGGCGGCGTGCTGGGCGGCAAGGGGCTGAAGTGCATCATCCCCGGCGGCATCTCGACCAAGGTGATGACGGCGAAGGACATCGAGGGCGTCACCTACGACCACAAGTCGATGGAGGCGGCCGGATCGCAGGTCGGCTCCGGCGGCATGGTGGTGATCGCCGAGGGCACCTGCATGGTGCGCCTGCTGCACGTGATGCTGCGCTTCTATCACCACGAGTCCTGCGGCCAGTGCACGCCGTGCCGCGAGGGCATGGGCTGGATGCACCGGATCATCGAGCGCATCGTCAAGGGCGACGGCCGCCCCGGAGACATCGACACGCTGGTGCGCATCTCCAACGCCAACGACGGCACGACGATCTGCGGCATGGGCGACGCGGCCGGCTACGCCACCGTCGGCATCATCGCCAAGTACCGCGACGAGTTCGAGTACTACATCGCCAACAAGCGGTCGAAGTGCGGGGGCCGGCTGGAAGTCGCCGAGGTGGCCCATGCCTGACTTCTTCATCAACGGCCAGCCGGTCCACGCCGAGAAGGGCCAGACGGTGATGCAGGCGGCGCTGGCCGCCGGCTTCTTCATCCCGTACTTCTGCTGGCATCCGCACCTGTCGGTGGCCGGCAACTGCCGCGTCTGCGTGGTCGAGGTCGAGGGCGAAGGCGGCGGCAGCAGCTGGTCGGAGATCGCCTGCAACATGCCGGTGACCGAAGGCATGCGCGTGCTGACCGACTCGGAGAGTGTGCGCGAGCAGCGCAAGCAGACCCTGCAGTTCATCCTGCTCAATCACCCGGTCGACTGCGGCATCTGCGACAAGGCCGGCGAGTGCATGCTGCAGGATCACCACTACACCTACAACGGCGAGCCGTCGGTTTCGACGGTGCCGAAGGTGCGGGCGACCAAGTACCACCCGCTGTCCGACCGCATCGTGCTCGACAACGAGCGCTGCATCGTCTGCTCGCGCTGCGTGCGCTTCACCCGCGAGATCTCGGGCTCGCACGGCCTGGCCATCCAGAACCGCGGCGACCACTCGCTGGTGCGCGCCGCCGAGGACGGGCGCTTCAATGCCGACCCCTACTCGGACAACGTGGTCGACATCTGCCCGGTCGGCGCGCTGCTGTCGAAGAACTTCCTGCACAAGGCGCGCGTGTGGTACCTGCAGGCCACGCCTTCGGTGTGCCCGGGCTGCGCGCGCGGCTGCACGGTGAACCTCTGGCACCGCAAGCGCGAGTGGAAACTGAACCACCTCGACCAGAAGCAGAACACCGAGATCGCCCGCGTCACCCCGCTCGAGAACCCGGCCGTCAACGGGCCGTGGATCTGCAACAAGGGACGCGACCTGGCGCAGATCTTCGACCGGACCCGCGCCGAGCAGCCGATGCTCAAGGGAAAGGTGGCCACACTCGAGCAGGCCGCCGCCGCCGCGCGCCGCCTGATCGGCGAAGCGAAGAAGCCGGTCGCGCTGGTGTCGAACTGGGGCTCGAACGAGGAGCTGGCGGCGTTGAAGCGCGCACTGGCCGGCCGCTTCACCTGCTTCGTCAAGAGCGACCACAGGCCGGCGCCCGGCGAGCCGCTGCAGGATGAACTGCTGATCCGCGCCGACAAGAACCCGAACACGGCCACCGCGCAGCAGCTCTTTGGCAGTGCGCCGATTGCCTTCCCCGATGGCACCGACCTGGTGCTGGTCTGGGGCGAGGGCTTCGACTTCACCGCCCTGCCGCGCGGCGCCAAGGTCATCTTCCTGAACGGCTATCTGGCGCCGGAAAACGGCTACGCCGACGTCTTCGTGCCGGTCAGCATCCAGACGGAGCGTGCCGGCTACTACACCAACTGCGCCGGGGTCGCCAGCCGCTTCGAGCGGCTGTTCGCCAAGCCGCCGAACGTCGCCCACGCCGAGGAGTTCTTCGCCCGCCTGGCGGTCACTGCGGGGGTCGCGTGAGCGCCGCGCGGCCGTCCGAAGGCGCTCGGCTCCCCCTTGGGGGGACAGCCCGCAGGGCGAAGGGGGCAAAATGATCCAGGACCTCGTCATCTACGTGCTGTTCATCACCTACGCGATCTCGGTGCTGATGGGCTTCGGCACCATCCTCACCTGGGTGGAGCGCAAGCAGGCCGCGGTGATGTCCGACCGCATCGGTGCCAACCGCGCCTACATCCGCATCCCGTTCACGCAGGTGAAGCTGGTCTGGTGGGGGCTGTTCCACGGCATGGCCGACGGCCTGAAGCTGCTGCTGAAGGAGGACTTCAAGCCGAAGACCTACGACTGGTACGCCTACATGGTGGCGCCGTGGGTGGTGTTCGTGCCGGTCCTGCTGGTCTTCGCGGTGGTGCCCTTCGGCGGCGAGCTTCGGCCGGGCGAGTTGTTCCCGAGCCTCGCCGGCTGGTTCGGCGACCGCGCCTACCCGATGCAGATCGCCAATCTCGACGCCGGCCTGCTGATCGTGTTCGCCTTCGGCGGCATGACCATCATCGGCGCCATGCTGGCCGGCTGGTCGTCGGCGAACAAGTTCTCTCTGCTCGGCGCGCTGCGCGCCGGCAGCCAGATGATCTCCTACGAGCTGATCATGGCCATGACGCTGCTCGGCCTGATCTTCATCTACGGCACCATCAACCTCGACGAGATCGTCCGCCATCAGTCGGGCGTGGTGCTGGGCTTCCTGCCGGCCTGGGGCATCGTGCTGCAGCCTTTCGCCGCCACCCTGTTCCTGACCGCGGCCATCGCCGAGAACAAGCGCATCCCGTTCGACCTGCCGGAGGCGGAGTCGGAGCTCATCGCCGGCTACTTCACCGAGTACAGCGGCATGAAGATGGGCCTGTTCATGTTCGCCGAGTTCATCGAGATCGCGATCATCGGCGCGCTGTTCACGACGCTGTTCCTCGGCGGCTACAACCTGCCGTACATGACCGACGCCGGCTTCGTCTTCCCCGGCGGCTACACGATCGCGATGAGCCACGGCGCGGTGGTGGTCACGCAGCTGGTGGTGTTCCTGGCCAAGGTCTTCGTGATGTGCAGCTTCCAGATCCTGATCCGCTGGTCGCTGCCGCGCTTCCGCTGGGATCAGGTGCTGCGCTTCGCGTGGAAGTTCATGTTCCCGCTGGGGCTCGCCAACCTGATCGTCACCGTCCTGGTCGTCTGGGCGCTGGGGTGAGGCAAACATGAGCAGCCGCAAACCCTACGTGCGCAAGCAGTACTGGAACGAACCCACCATGGGCTGGTGGGAACGCGCCTACCTGCCGGAGATCCTGCGCGGCCTGGCCATCACCAGCACGGTCTTCCTGCGCAACATGTTCAAGTGGATCACCGGCCGCAAGGGCGCGCTGACCACCTACTACCCGGAAGAGACGCGCTGGGACTATGCCGCCGGCAACCGCGGCAAGCACGTCCTGACGCGCCGCGCCGACGGCAGCCCGCAGTGCATCGCCTGCAACATGTGCGCGACGGTGTGCCCGGCCAAGGTGATCGAGATCGACGCCGGCTTCGACCCGAACGATGTCGCGCACCCGAAGTTCCCGACGCGCTTCGAGATCGACTATTCACGCTGCATCTTCTGCGGGCTGTGCGTCGAGGCCTGCCCCGAGGATGCGATCCGCATGCTCAAGGAAGTGCCGAACCTGCCGAGCCGTGACCGCCGCGAGATGTGGATCGCGCGCGAGGAACTGCTGAACTGGCAGCCGCGCGACGACGTGGCCAAGCCGTATCCGGCGCCGCCCGCCGCCTCCTCGGCGAGGAGCCAGCCATGATCAATTCGCTGCTTGCCGGCCTCGACACGCTGCTGCTGGTGGTCTTCGCCGCCGGCGCGCTGATCGGAGCGCTTCTGATGATCGTGCTGCGGCAGCCGATGCGGGTGGCCACCGCGCTGATCTCGACGATGGTGTTCCTGGGCGGCATCTACGGCCTGCTCGGCGTGCACTTCATCGCCGCCTTCCAGGTGCTGATCTACGTCGGCGCCGTGATGGTGTTCATGGTCTACGTGATCATGATGCTCGATCCGCGCGACCCGGCGATCCAGAGCCGCTTCTCGAAGCTGCTGGTGCCGGGGGTGGTCGGTTTCGTGTGCCTCATCTTCGTGCTGGTCGGCGCAACCTGGAAGGGCGCGCCGGCGGCGCCGGCCGTCACCCGCGAGGCCTACGGCTTGCAGCAGTTCGCGGTGGCCTTCCTGCGCGAGTACTGGCTGCAGTTCGAGCTGACCTCGGTGCTGCTGGTGGCGGCGATCGTCGCCGCGGTAGCCGTCGTCAAGCTGAACCGGAGGGGCTGATGGACAAGGTTCAGCTGCTGCTGTCGCTGTCGATCGCGCTGTTCGCGATCGGCCTGCTCGGCGTGATCGTCCGCCGCAACCTGCTGGTGATGCTGATGTGCATGGAGCTGATGCTCAACGGCGTCAACCTCAGCCTGGTCACCTTCGCCCACCAGATGGGCCAGGCGGTCGGCGCGGTGCTGGTATTCCTGATCTTCGTCGTCGCCACCGCGGAGATCGCAGTGGCGATTCCGATCGTGCTGCTGCTGGTCAAGCGCAAGCATTCGCTTGACATCGGCGCCTACAACGACCTGAAGGGCTAGAGGCGATGGGTGCGCTCACTTGGATCGTCGTCCTGCCGCTGATTGGCTTCCTGGTCAACGGGCTCGCCGGCAACACGCTCGGCAAGCGGTTCGTCTCGGTGGTCGGCTGCGGACTGCCGATCCTGTCCTTCCTGATCGCGGCAGGCAGCGTGGCGGCGCTGCTCGCCGGTGGCAGCACGCCGCGCATCGAGACCGTCTTCACCTGGGCGGTGATCGGAGGCCGAGCGTTCGAGATCGCCTTCTACCTCGACCGCCTGTCGGCCGTGATGGTGCTGATCGTCACCGGCGTCGGCTCGCTGATCCACGTCTATTCGACCGGCTACATGCATGACGACGAGAGCTACGCGCGCTTCTTCGCGTACCTCAACCTGTTCCTGTTCTTCATGCTGCTGCTGGTGCTCGGCCGCTCGGCGCTGGTGCTTTTCGTCGGCTGGGAGGGCGTCGGCCTGGCCTCGTACCTGCTGATCGGCTTCTGGTTCGAGGATCCGGAGAAGGCCGCCGCCGGCAAGAAGGCGTTCATCACCAACCGCATCGGCGACGCCGGCTTCCTGCTCGGCATGTTCCTGATGTACTACGCGGTCGGCACGCTCGACATGGACCGCATCAACGCCGCCTTCGCCGCCGGCGTGCCGGCCGGCGTCTCGGCGAGCCTGATCGGCGTGCTGCTGTTCATCGGCGCCAGCGGCAAGTCGGCGCAGATCCCGCTGCACGTGTGGCTGCCCGACGCGATGGCCGGCCCGACCCCGGTCTCGGCGCTGATCCACGCGGCGACCATGGTGACCGCCGGCGTCTACCTGGTCGCGCGGCTGTCGGGCATCTTCGCGCACGCCGAGTTCGCCTCGCAGGTGGTGGCCACCGTCGGCGTGCTCACCGCGTTCTTCGCGGCGACGGTCGCGCTGGTGCAGACCGACATCAAGCGCGTGCTCGCCTACTCGACGATCTCGCAGCTTGGCTTCATGTTCCTCGCCGCCGGCGTCGGCGCCTACGGCGTGGCGGTGTTCCACGTCGTCACGCACGCGTTCTTCAAGGCCTGCCTGTTCCTCGGCGCAGGCAGCGTGATCCACGCCATGTCCGGCGAGCAGGACATCCGCAAGATGGGCGCACTGGCGAAGAAGATCCCGATCACCTTCGCCACCTTTGCCGTCTCCACGGCGGCGATCGCCGGCCTGCCGCCGCTGTCGGGCTTCTTCTCCAAGGACGAGATCCTGTGGTTCGCCTACGGCAGCAGCTTCGGCGGCTCGCCGTGGTTGCTGATCCTCGCCTCCGCGACCGCGCTGCTCACGGCGTTCTACATGTTCCGCCTGCTGTGGCTGACGTTCTTCGGTCCGCCGCGGATGGACGAGGAAGTGGCGCACCACATCCACGAGTCGCCCTGGTCGATGACCGGCGTGCTGATCGTGCTGGCGCTGCTGGCGGCACTCGGCGGCTTCTTCTCGATCCCGCACTTCCTCGAGCCGATGCTGCCGCTGCCGCAGATCCGGCCCGAGGCGCAGTCGTTCCACGGTCCGCTGCTATGGATCGCGATCGGCCTGGGCGTCGGCGGCCTGCTGCTGGCGGCGTACTTCTACGGCAACAACGCTGCGCGCGCGACCGCCCTGCGGCCGAGCTTCGAGCCGGTGCACAAGCTGCTGTCGGGCAAGTACTACATCGACGAGCTGTACGAGGCGGTGCTCGGCCGCCCGCTCACCTGGATCTCGGAAAAGATCTTCCTGCGCATCGGCGACAAGTTCCTCATCGACGGCTCGCTCGACGGGCTCGCGGCGCTGGCCCAGCGCGGCGCCGGCCGGCTGTCGAAGCTGCAGACGGGCAATCTGCACCTGTATGCGTTCCTGGTGCTTGCGGGCATCGTCGGCGCGCTGATCTGGAGCTGGCGCAATGGGTGACGCGGTACTTCTGAACGTCGTTCTGTACCTGCCGCTGTTCGGCATTGCGCTGATCGTCGCGATGCCCGACGGCCAGGACGATCGCATCCGCGCGAACTCGTTCGGCGTGATGCTGGCGCAGTTCGTCATCACGGCGATCCTGTACCTGCGCTTCGATCCGAACATCGCCGCTCTGCAGTTCGAGACCCGGCTGCCGTGGATCGCCGACTGGGGCGTGTACTACCACATCGGCCTCGATGGCTACAACTTGCTGCTGGTGCTGCTGACCGCATTTCTCGGTCCGCTGGTCGTCGCCGGCGCCTTCTCGGCGATCCAGAAGGACATCAAGCTCTTCTACTCGATGGTGTTCTTCATCCAGTTCGCGATGCTGGGCACCTTCGTCGCCCAGGACCTGCTGCTGTTCTACATCTTCTGGGAAACGATGCTGATCCCGATGTTCCTGATCATCGGCATCTGGGGCGGCGAGCGGCGCATCTACGCGACGCTGAAGTTCGTGCTGTACACGGCGGCAGGCAGCATCCTGATGCTGGCCGCGCTCATCTACCTGGTGTGGTCGCAGTACCAGGCGACCGGCACGCTGTCGTTCGCCTTCGCCGACCTGTTCGGCACCAAGCTGGCGGTGGCCGAGCAGGGCTGGCTGCTGGCGGCCTTCGCGCTGTCGTTCGCCATCAAGGTGCCGATGGTGCCGCTGCACACCTGGCTGCCCGACGCGCACGTCGAGGCGCCGACCACCGGCTCGGTGATCCTGGCCGGCGTGCTGCTGAAGATGGGCACCTACGGCTTCATCAAGCTCGGCTTCCCGCTGTTCCCGCAGGCCTCCCAGCTGGCGATGCCGCTGATCATGGCGCTGGCGGTGGTCAGCATCGTCTACGGCGCCTGTTTGGCGCTGGTGCAGACCGACATCAAGAAGATCATCGCCTACTCGTCGATCAGCCACCTCGGCTACGTGATGCTCGGCCTGGCCAGCCTGGACCTGCTCGGGATCCAGGGCGCGATCATCCAGATGGTCAGCCACGGCCTGACGGCGGCCGGCCTGTTCCTCATGGTCGGCATGATCTACGAGCGCTGCCACACGCGCGAGTTGGCGGCCTACGGCGGGCTGGCCAAGGCGCTGCCGGTGTACTCGGTGTTCTTCATGATCCTGACGCTGGCGGCCATCGGCCTGCCGACCACCAGCGGCTTCACCGGCGAGTTCCTGGTGCTGCTCGGCGCCTTCAACTCGGCCTGGCCGAAGCACCTCGCCGGCGACTCCGCGCCGCTGGTGTTCGCGGTGATCGCGGTGGGCGGCGTGGTGCTCGGCGCGCTGTACATGCTGTGGTTCGCGCAGCGCTTCCTCTACGGCACGACCAAGATCCCGCACGGCCCGGTGCTGGATCTCAACCGGCGCGAGAAGCTGATCCTCGCTGCGCTGATGGTGCCGGTGTTCTGGCTCGGCCTCGCCCCCGACGAACCGATGCGCAAGTCGGAACACGCGGCGCTGCACTTCCAGAAGCTGGTCGCCGGGGCGCAGCAGCCGGACGCCCTCGTCGCCGCGCCGGTGCCGTTCGCGCAGCGCCGGATGGAGGCGACACGATGAACTGGACCACGCTCCTCGTCTCGATGTCGCCCGAGCACCTGCTGCTCGTCGGGATCATCGTGCTGCTTGCCGTCGACATCGTCTTCGACCGGCCGCGCGGCCATCTGCCGGTGGCGCTGGTGGCGGTGATCGCCGCGACGCTGGCTGCGTCGGCTCTGGCCATCTTCGGCTATGCGGCGGCGCCGTTCCCGGGCCAGTTGTCGGTCGACTCGTCGGCGTTCGCCGCCAAGGCGATCGTGCTGGTGCTGGCGATTCCGGCGCTGCTGCTGGCGCGCGACGAGTTCCCGGACGGGCCGTTCTACGTGCTGCTGCTGTCGTCGCTTTATGGCGCCTGCCTGATCCTGTCGGCCGACAGCTTCCTGACGCTGTTCCTCGGGCTGGAGCTGATGTCGATCCCGGTGTACGTGCTGGTGCTGCTGGCGATGAAGCGCGTCGAGGCCACCGAGGCGGCGCTGAAGTACCTGATCCTCGGCGGCACGGCCACCGCCATGCTGCTGATGGGCGTGTCGCTGCTGTTCGGCTTCACCGGCTCGCTGTCGCTCGACGCGTTCGGCCGGCTGCTCGACACCGGCAGCCCGATGGCGCAGACCGCGGTGGTGCTGATCCTCCTGGCCTTCTTCCTGAAGGCGGCCATCGTGCCTTTCCACACCTGGGCGCCGGACGCCTACGAGGCGGCCGCCGTGCCGGTGACCGGCTTCATGTCGACGGTGATCAAGGCCGGCGTGCTGCTCGCCGCGGTGCGGCTGTTCGGCTTCAACTCGCTGTCCGGCCGGCTGGTCGAGTTGCTGGCGATTCTGTCGCTGGTGTCGATCGTCTGGGGCAACCTGGCGGCGATCAAGCAGACCAGCTTCCGCCGCATGATCGCCTACTCGTCGATCGCGCACGCCGGTTATCTCTTCTACGCCTTCCTCGGCGACGGCGAAGGCCGCTTCCAGGCGGTGGCTTTCTACGCGCTGGTCTACGGGCTGATGAACATGCTCGCCTTCGCGGCGCTGCCGATGGCCGCCGACGACGCCGAGCGCGACCGCCTCGACAACCTCAAGGGACTGTTCCAGCGCGCGCCGTTCGCCGCGGTGATGATCGCCATCGCCATGTTCTCGCTGGCCGGCATCCCGCCGCTGCCGGGCTTCGTCGCCAAGTTCCTGATCTTCCGCAACGTGATCGAGGCCGGCTACACGCTGTACGCCGTGCTCGGCCTGGTCGGCAGCTACCTCGGCATCTACTTCTACCTGCGCGTGCTGCAGTACATGTTCATGAGCCCGGCGCCGGCCGGGCTGAAGCCGCAGCCGCAGGCGGCGCTGGCGCTCGGCGCGATGCTCGTCTGCCTGGTGCCGGCCGTGATCCTGATGGTCTATCCGGGCGGCCTGCTGGGCGGCCTGTAGCGCAAGGCGCGGCGCCCGCTCGGGCGCTGTGCTCTTTCCCGCAGAACACGCTTGACGCCGAATGCTCTCGGCAGGGCAAGCGCCGTCGCGTCACGCGCCGGCGCGTGCCGCCACCGGAGAGTAGGTGTCCATCAGCTGCAGCCGGGTCCCGTCCAGGCGCTCGGAGACGATCTGCAGCATCTTGCGCATCAGGCTGAAGCCGAACTCCGGATCCGCCCGGCAGGCCTCGAGCAGATGGCCGCCGTCGATGGCCAGCGCCTCGACGGGCTGCAGTGCTCGCGCCTGGAATGTCATGCCGCGGCCCATGATCAGGGCCGAAAAGCCGAACTCGTCGCCGTCGCCCAGTGTCTGGATGCGCAGCATGTTCTTGCCAACGGGCATTTCGAGCGCAACGCGGCCGCTGACGATCAGATAGAAGTCGGCGCAGTCGTCGCCCGAGCGGAAGATGACCTGGTTCGGCGCGAAGGTGACGGCGCGTGCCTGCGCAGCCAGCCGCTCGATCTGCTGCGGCTTGAAGTCCTTCAAGAACGGGTGCCGCGCGAGAGGCGGCTGAAACGTGTGCGCGTCCATCGGTTTCTCCCTCCTTGTGGTGCGACCGGCGTTGCAGCGGACCCGCGGCAATGTCGGGCGCCAGTGTCCTCCGAAGCAAGCAAAGTCTGCGCGCGATCACGGCGCCTGCCGATCCCGCGTCCGGGCTCTTCGGTTGACCGCAGTCAACACGAATCCGGGGCGTGCCTCTAGCGTTACGCGAGCCTTCAATTGCCGTGCGCCGCACAACGCGAAGCGCACGAATTCCAATCGGGTACCGGCTGGACCGTCGCACGAGAAATGCCGGCCAGTCGGGCTTCGCCATCGAGGAGAGACACCATGCCGCATCGTGCCAAACAACGCGTGCTGCCGCCGCCGCTGCCCGAGTGGTTCCCGCGCGGCACCACGCTGCTGCGCGACCCGACCCTGAACAAGGGAACCGCCTTCACCGACGCCGAGCGCGAGGCGCTCGGCCTGCGCGGCCTGCTGCCGCCGCGGGTGGCGCCCCTTCAGGACCAGGTCGAACGGGTGCTGGAGAACATCCGCCGGCTGGACTCGAACCTGTCGAAGTACATCCTGCTGGAGGCGCTGCAGGACCGCAACGAGACGCTGTTCTACCGGGTGGTCACCGAGAACCCGGACGAGATGATGCCGCTCATCTACACGCCGACGGTCGGCCTGGCCTGCCAGCAGTTCGGCCATATCTACCGGCGTCCCCGCGGCATGTACATCTCCGCCGCCGACCGCGGCCACATCGCCCAGGTGCTGCGCAACTGGCCGTACCGCGAGGCGGCGATCATCGTCGTCACCGACGGCGAGCGCATCCTTGGCCTGGGCGACCTCGGCGCCAACGGCATGGGCATCCCGATCGGCAAGCTGGCGCTGTACACCGCCTGCGCCGGCGTGCATCCGCGCCACTGCCTGCCGGTGCTGCTCGACGTCGGCACCAACAACACGGCGCTGCACACCGACCGTCTCTATCTCGGCCTGCGCCAGCCGCGCCTGGCCGGCGCCGCCTACGACGAGTTCGTCGAGGAGTTCATCGACGCCACGCAGCAGGTGTTCCCGGGCATCGTCGTGCAGTTCGAGGACTTTGCCAACCACCACGCCTTCACCCTGCTGCAGAAGTACCGCGACCGCATCTGCGCCTTCAACGACGACATCCAGGGCACGGCGTCGGTGACGGTGGCCGGCGTCTTCTCCGCGCTGCGCGTCACCGGCCGGCCGCTGTCACAGCAGACCTTCATGTGCCTCGGCGCCGGCGAGGCGGCCACCGGCATCTCAGACCTGCTGGTCGAGGCGATGGTCGACGACGGCATGGCCGCGAAGGAGGCACGAGGGCGCTGCTGGCTGGTCGACTCGAAAGGGCTGGTCGTCGGCGGGCGCAGCGATCTGGCAGTGCACAAGAAGCCGTATGCGCACGAGCATCCGCCGGTGAGCACCTTCCTCGATGCGATCCGGCAACTGAAGCCGACCGCGATCATCGGCGTCTCGGCGACGCCGAACACCTTCACCCGGGAAGTGATCGAGACGATGGCGCAACTGAACGAGCGGCCGATCGTCTTTGCGCTGTCCAATCCCACCTCGCGCGCCGAGTGCACGGCCGAGCAGGCCTACGCCTGGTCGGGCGGCCGGGCGCTGTTCGCCTCGGGCAGCCCGTTCGATCCGGTCACCTTCAGCGGACAGCACTTCGTGCCGCGGCAGGGCAACAACTCGTACATCTTCCCCGGTGTCGGCCTCGGTGCGATCGCCGGCGGACTCGCGCACGTGACCGACCGCATGTTCATGGCGGCGGCGCGCACGCTGGCGGCGCAGGTCGGCGATGCCGACCTTGCGCAGGGCAGCCTGTATCCGCCGCTGGCGCGCGTGCGCGACGTTTCCGCCTTCATCGCCGCGGCGGTGATCGAGGAAGCACTGTCGGCCGGCCTGGCCGGCATCGAGCCGCCTGCCGACATGCTGGCTTACGTACATTCGCAGATGTACTCGCCCGAGTACGCGTCGTACGCATAACCGCGGGCCGGGCATGGGTAGCGCGCAGCGCGGGACGGCGCGCGGACCGCGTGCAGCTGCGATCGCCGCCCCGGTTGCGGACCTTGACCACGCTCAAGGCCCGCGATTGACGGAACGCATACGTTTGCACCGTTCCACCGGCTGTTACACGGGCGCTGCCCCTCGCGGCGCAACGGGATCACTGATGCCGCGCACCTGAAGAACGAATCGATGGCCGTGCACAGCAATCGCAAAGGGCTGGATCTGCCGCTGGCAGGCGCGCCGGTCCTGCAGATCGGCGAAGCGGCGCCGAGCCGGCGCGTGGCGCTGCTGGCGGCCGACGTGCCGGGACTGAAGCCGGCCCTCGCGGTGCAGGTCGGTGACCGGGTCCTGCGCGGCCAGAAACTGTTCGAGGACAAGCGCATTCCCGGCGTGGCCTTCACCGCGCCGGCGGCCGGCACCGTGTCGGCGATCCATCGCGGCGACCGGCGCGCCCTGATCTCGGTGGTGATCGATGTCGATGCCGCCGACAGCCCCGCGCAGCAGGTGAAGTTCGCGGCCTACGGCGGCCGCAGCGTGGCCGACCTCGACGTCGGCGCGGTGCGGGCGCTGATGCACGAAACCGGGCTGTGGACGGCGCTGCGCCAGCGGCCATTCGGGCACGTGCCGGCTGCGGACGGTACCGCGGAGGCCATCTTCGTCACCGCCACCGACTCGCGGCCGCACGCACCACCGCCTTCGCTGGTGATCGGCCCGCGAGCCGACGACTTCCACGAGGGCCTCGTCGCGCTGACCAGGCTCGGCGCCGGGCCGGTGTACCTGTGCACCGGCGCCGGCGAAGCGATCGATGCGCCGCCCGGCGTTCAGGTCGAGCAGTTCAGCGGCCCGCATCCGTCCGGCACGGTCGGCTGGCACATCCACTGCCTGCACCCGGTCAGCATGGAGCGGCACGTCTGGCACATCGGTTACCAGGACGTGATCGCCCTGGGCCATCTGCTGCGCACGGGCGAGCTCGACGTCGGGCGGGTGATTTCCCTTGCCGGCCCGTCGGTGCGCTCGCCGAGGTTGCTGCGCACGCGGCTCGCCGAGTCGGTCGATGCGCTCGTCGCCGGCGAACTGCAGCAGGGCGAGCACCGCGTGATCTCCGGTTCGGTTCTCGACGGGCGAAAGGCGACGGGCGAGGAGCACGGCTACCTCGGCCGCTATCACCTGCAGGTCGCCGTATTGCCGGAAGCCCGCAGCCGCGAGATGTTCGGCTACATCCGTCCTGGCGCAGAGAAGTTCTCGGTCACCGGCACCGTGCTCGGCGCGTTTCGCCGCGCGCACGGCTTCGTGCTGAATACCAGCACGAACGGCGGCGAACGGGCGATGGTGCCGATCGGCAGCTACGAGCGCGTGCTGCCGTTCGATATCCTGCCGACCTTCCTGCTGCGCGCGCTGATCACCCGCGACGACATTCGCGCGCAGGAACTCGGCGCGCTGGAACTGGAGGAAGAGGACCTCGCGCTCGCCACCTACGTGTGCCCGGGCAAGGCCGAATACGGGCCGCTGCTGCGCGCCGCGCTGACGCGCATCGAGAAGGAGCACGGATGAAGGCCCTGCGATCCTTCCTCGACCGGCAGGCGCACCACTTCGAGAAGGGCGGCCGCTTCGAGAAGCTTTACCCGCTGTGGGAAGCGGCCGACACCTTCTTCTACTCGCCGGCCTCGGTAACGCACGGCGGCAGCCACGTGCGCGACGCCATCGACCTGAAGCGGATGATGATGATGGTGGTCATCGCCACGCTGCCCTGCGTATTCATGGCGATGTTCAACACCGGCCTGCAGGCCAACCTGGCGATCGATCCGGCCAAGGCCGCCGCGCTCGAGGGCTGGCGGCACGACGCGATCAGGATGCTGGGCGTCGGCTACTCGCCATCGAGCCTGCTCGCCAACGTGACGCACGGCGCGCTGTACTTCCTGCCGCTGTACATCGTGACGATGGTCGTCGGCCTGAGCTGGGAAGTGCTGTTCGCCGTCGTGCGCAAGGTCGAGGTCAACGAGGGCTTCTTCGTCACCGGCATCCTGTTCCCGCTGATCCTGCCGCCGACCACGCCGCTGTGGCAGGCGGCGCTGGGCATCAGCTTCGGCGTGGTGCTCGCCAAGGAGGTGTTCGGCGGCACTGGCATGAACTTCATCAATCCGGCGCTGGCCGCGCGCGCCTTCCTGTTCTTCGCCTATCCGGCCGAGATCTCCGGCGACAAGGTGTGGACGGCGGTGCCGGCCGGGATGGCGGTCGACGGCTTCTCCGGTGCCACGCTCCTGGCGCAGCTGCGCCAGACGACGCAGCCGTTCGAGACGCTCGGCTTCTCGTGGTGGAACGCCTTCGTCGGACTGGAGCCGGGCAGCATGGGCGAGACCTCGGCGCTCGCCTGCCTGATCGGCGCGGTGATCATCATCGTCACCAAGGTCGGTTCATGGCGGACGATGGCCGGCGTGGCGCTGGGCACGATCGCGATGGCGCTGGTGTTCAACGCGCTCGCTTCGCCCGCTCATCCCTACCTTGCGATTCCCTTCTGGTGGCACATGGTGCTCGGCGGCTGGGCCTTCGGCACCGTGTTCATGGCCACCGACCCGGTCACCTCGCCGTTTTCGGATCGCGGCAAGTGGATCTATGGGCTGATGATCGGCGCGCTGGTCGTGCTGGTGCGCACGGTCAATCCGGCCTATCCGGAGTCGATGATGCTGGTCATCCTGTTCATGAACGTGATGGCGCCGCTGATCGACTACCCGATCGTCAAGGCCAACATCAACCGAAGGCTGAAGCGTCGTGGCGCGAACTGACTCCACCCGCTACACGTTCCTGTTCGCCGCGGCAGTATGCGTGGCCTGCGCGCTGCTGGTGTCGGTCGCTGCGGTCGGGCTGCGGGAGCGGCAGGAGACCAACGCGCGGCTGTACCGGCAGAAGAACGTGCTGCTTGCGGCAGGGCTGGTCAAGCCGGGCGAGACTCTTTCCGACCGCGAGCTGCTGGCGATCTTCGACAAGAACATCCGCATCCGCCTGGTCGATCTGAAGACTGGCGAACTGCTGCCGCAGGGCAAGGTCGACGAGAAGAACTACGACCAGCGGCGCGCCCGCAACGATCCGGCCACCAGCCGGGCCGCGCCGCCCAACGAGGCGCAGATCCAGCGGCTGCCGAACTACGCGTCGGTGTACCTGGTGATGCCGAAGGGCGATGCAGTCGAGCAGGTCGTGCTGCCGGTCGAAGGGATCGCCATGTGGGGCACGGCCTACGGCTTCGTCGCCCTGGATCGCGACGGCAACACCGTGCGCGGCCTCACCTTCTACGACCAGAAGGAGACGCCCGGGTTAGGCGGCGAGATCAGCAACCCGAAGTGGCAGGCGCACTGGCACGGGCGCAAGGTGTTCGACGCGCAGTGGCAGCCGAAGCTCACCGTGGTCAAGGGCAGCGTCGGCCCGCCCGAGCAGGATCCGCACCGCATCGACGCGCTGTCCGGCGCCACCATCACCAGCAACGGGGTGGCGCGGATGATGGCGTTCTGGTTTTCCGACAACGGCTTCGGTCCGTACCTGAAGCGATTCCGCGAAGGAGCCACATCATGAGCGCGCCGGGCCGCCCCAAGCGCGAGTCCTTCTCGCGCAGCGAGAGGACATTCCGATGAGTGCCGCGACCGACCGGCTGTTCGGCAGGCCGCAGCGCGAAGCGTTCGTCGCCCCGATCATCGCCAACAACCCGATCGGGGTGCAGGTGCTCGGCATCTGTTCGGCGCTCGCGGTGACCACGCGCGTCGACAAGGCGGTGGTGATGGGCATCGGCGTGACGCTGGTGACCGCCTTCGCCAACCTGGCGGTGAGCCTGGTGCGCAACCACACGCCGAGCAGCATCCGCATCATCGTGCAGCTGGCGATCATCGCCTCGCTGGTGATCGTGGTCGACCAGTTCCTGAAGGCGTACCTGTTCGAGCTGTCGCTGGAACTGTCGGTGTTCGTCGGCCTGATCATCACCAACTGCATCGTGATGGGCCGCGCCGAGGGCTATGCGATGCAGAACCCGCCGTGGCTCTCGTTCCTCGACGGCATTGGCAACGGCCTCGGCTACGCGCTCGTGCTGCTGCTGGTGGCAATGACACGCGAGCTGCTGGGCGCCGGAAAGATCCTTGGCGTGACGGTGCTGCGGCTTCAGACCGAGGGCGGCTGGTACGAGCCCAACGGACTGATGCTGATCGCACCGTCGGGCCTGTTCCTGATCGCGCTGCTGGTGTGGCTGCTGCGCACCTTCAAGCCCGAGTTACAGGAGAAGGATTGAGCGTATGGAGCACTACGCCAACCTGCTGGTGAAGTCGATCTTCCTGGAGAACATGGCGCTCGCCTTCTTCCTCGGCATGTGCTCGTTCCTGGCCTGCTCAAAGAAGGTGGAGACGGCGCTCGGCCTCGGCGTCGCCGTCGTGTTCGTGCAGGTGCTCACCGTGCCGCTGAACCAGATCATCCTGAAGCAGCTGCTCGGCGAGGGCGCACTGCACTGGGTCCATCCGTCGCTGGCCAAGGTCGACCTGACGTTCCTCGCCTTCATCCTGTTCATCGGCACGATCGCCGCCGCCACGCAGGTGGTCGAGATGGCGGTCGATCGCTTTGCGCCGAAGCTTTATGCCACCCTTGGCGTGTTTCTGCCGCTGATCGCGGTGAACTGCGTGATCCTGGCGGGGTCTCTGTTCATGCAGGAACGCGACTACACGTTTACCGAGAGTGTCGTGTACGGGGTCGGTTCCGGCCTGGGTTGGGCGCTGGCGATCGTCGGCATGGCGGCAGTACGCGAGAAGATGGCGTACTCGAACGTGCCCGACGGCCTGAAGGGCCTCGGCATCACCTTCATCGTGGCCGGCCTGATGTCGATGGCGTTCATGGTCTTCTCGGGCATCCAGTTATGAACGAGATCATGCTCGGCGTGGTGATGTTCACCGGCGTCATCCTGGCGCTGGTGGCGCTGCTGCTGGGCGCGAAGCGCAAGCTGGTGGCCAGCGGCGACGTGTCGATCCTCATCAACGACGACGAGTCCAAGCGGCTTACGGTCACCACCGGCGGCACGCTGCTCGGCGCACTTGCCGACAACAAGATCTTCATTCCCTCGGCCTGCGGCGGCAAGGGCGCCTGCGGCGTGTGCGAGGTGGTAATCAGGGAGGGTGGCGGCGACCTGCTGCCGACCGAGACCGGCTTCATCACGCCGGGCGAGGCGCGCCGTGGCCATCGGCTCGCCTGCCAGGTCAAGGTCAAGCGCGACATGAAGATCGAGGTCGCGACGGAACTGTTCAGCGTGCGCAAGTGGAAGTGCCGCGTGATCTCCAACCGCAACGTCGCCACCTTCATCAAGGAACTGAAGCTGGCGCTTCCCGAAGGCGAGGAAGTGCCGTTCCGCGCCGGCGGCTATGTGCAGATCGAGTGCCCGCCGCACGCACTCGAGTTCCGGACCTTCGACATCGAGCCGGAATACCGCGAGGCGTGGGACAAGTTCGACCTCTGGCGCTTCAGGTCGAAGACCGACGCGCTGGTCACGCGGGCCTACTCGATGGCGAACTACCCGCTGGAGAAGGGCATCCTGCTGTTCACGATCCGCATCGCCTTCCCGCCCGATTACCGCGCCGACATCCCGCCGGGCATCATGAGCTCGTGGGTGTTCAACCTGAAGCCCGGCGACGAGGTGACGGTGTCGGGGCCGTTCGGCGAGTTCTTCGCCCGCGACACGACGGCGGAGATGTGCTTCATCGGCGGCGGCGCCGGCATGGCACCGATGCGATCGCACATCTTCGACCAGTTCCATCGCCTGCACACCAGGCGCCAGGCGACGTTCTGGTACGGCGCACGCAGCATGCGCGAGGCGTTCTACGTCGACGAGTTCGAGAAGCTCGGCTCCGAGAACCCGAACTTCAAGTGGCACCTGGCGCTGTCCGAGCCGCTGCCCGAGGACAACTGGACGGGCGCGACCGGGTTCATCCACAAGGTGCTGTACGACAATTACCTGAAGAACCACCCGGCGCCGGAAGACATCGAGTACTACATGTGCGGTCCGGGGCCGATGAACAAGGCCGTGATCGCGATGCTGCTCGACCTCGGCGTCGACCGCGAGAACATCATGCTGGACGACTTCGGCTGACGGACGCCGGAAGGAGATGACGATGGCAGCGCAGATGGTCGACGAGGTGGTGCGCGCCAAGCCGGACGAGCACCTGATCGTGGTGCCGGCATCGAGCACCATTGCCGAGGCGGTGGCGCTGATGGTCGAGCGCGAGGTCGGTGCCGTCATCGCGATGACCGAGGACAACCTGACCGGCGGCATCTTCACCGAGCGCGACCTGCTCACGCGCGTGGTCCACGCCGGTCTCGACCCGAAGACCACGCCGATCTCGCTGGTGATGACACGCGAGGTGCGCTTCGTGACGCCGGGCACGACCATCGAGGCGGCACTCGCCCTGATGCACGTCAACCGGCACCGCCACCTGCTGGTAATGGACGGCCCGCGTGTCATGGGGCTCGTCTCGATGCGTGACCTGGCGTATCACCTGATTCGCCACGGCGAGGGACGGTTCGAGGCCGCCCTGCGCACGGCGGCGCCGGCAAGCTAACGGAGCAACAGATGGACGCAATCCTGTCGACTCAACGGCGCCGGCTGCTGCTCGGCATCGGCGGCTCGGCCGCGCTGACGCTGGCCGGCTGCGGCCGGCCGTCAGCGCGGGCGGAAGTCCACTTCACCGGCGAGACCATGGGCACGACGTACAACGGCAAGGTCGCGCGTTGGTCGCAGGGCGGACGCCTGTCCGACCTGCAGGAGGCCGTGCATGCGGCTTTCGACGGCGTGAACCGGCGCATGTCGCTGCACCGCGCCGACTCCGAGCTCACGCGCTTCAATCGCGCATCGGGCGACTTGGCGCTCTCGGAGGACCTGTGGCGCGTCGTCGCCGCCGGCCAGGAAGTCGCGTCGGCCACCGACGGCGCCTTCGACATGACCGTGGCACCGCTGGTGGTGCGCTGGGGCTTCGGTCCGACGCCGCGCGGCAGCCTGCCGCAGGGCGAGGAGATCCGCAGGATCCGCGCTCGCATCGGCCACCAGGCGCTGCTGCTCGACGGCGCGCGGCGGCTTGCCTCCAAGCGCCGCGCCGACCTCGAGCTCGACCTCGGCGGCATCGCCAAGGGCTACGGCGTCGATCTGGCCGCAAGCGCGCTGGACGCCGCCGGCGCCGAGCACTACATGGTCGAAGCCGGCGGCGAGGTCCGCACGCGCGGCGTCAATGCGGATGGGCAGTCTTGGCGCATCGGCGTCGAGCAGCCGGATGCCGTGCCGCAGCGCGCGCGTCTCGTCTTGCCGCTGTCAGGGCGGGCCATGGCGACCTCGGGCGACTATCGCAACTACTTCGAGGCCGATGGCCGCCGCTATTCGCACGAGATCGATCCGCGCACCGGCGCGCCGATCGACCACCGCCTCTGCTCGGTGACGGTGGTGGCCGAGGACTGCATGCGCGCCGACGCGTTGGCGACCGCCTTGCTGGTGCTCGGCCCCGAGCGCGGCCTGCGGATGGCCGAGTCGCTCGGCCTGGCGGCCTACTTCATCGAGCGGGTCGCGCCGGGCCAGTACCGTGACCACCCCACCGGCGCCTTCGCGGCGCTGGGCGGCCGCGCCGTCTGAGCCTGGCGATGGACTGGAGCCTGCTCGCGCTGGTCGGTGGCATCGCCGCGGCGCTGTTCGCGCTGGCGGTGGCGGCGATGGCGATCGGCGTGATGTTCAGGCGGCCGTGCCTGCGCGGCAGCTGCGGCGGGCCCGAGGTGCTCGGGCCCGGTGGCGAGAAGCTGTCGTGCGGCGCCTGCCCGAACCGCGACCGGCGGCCATCATGAGGCCGGCCCGCCGCTGAGCCCGCGCCGGGAGGCGCGGGATTCAGTACCGCCCGTGCTGCTTGTAGATGTAGTTGGTCAGCTCGCCCTGCTGCATGTACAGCTGGCGCTGGATCTGGTGCACGGCGCGGACGATCGCCCGCATCACCCGGTAGACCACTAGCGGGTCGGTCTGCAGCAGCGCCTCGAGCTTCTCGCGCTCCAGGCCGAGCACGCGCGTCGCGTCCATCGCCACCAGCGAGGCGTAGCGGCGGCTGCCGTCGAGCCACGACAGCTCGCCGGCGAAGTCGCCGGCGGCCAGCGTGTTCAGCGTCACCTGCTCCGGCGTGCCGACGCTCTTGATCACGCCGAGCTTGCCGCTGACGATCAGGTAGAAGTGATGGTCGTCGTCGCCCTCCTTGACCAGCACCTCGCCTTCCTGCAGCTCGCGCAGTTGCATCGCTGCCGCCAGCCGGTGGCACTGCTCGTCGGTGAGTTCCACGGCGAGCTTCGAGGGGCGCAGCGCGTCGAGCATCGGTTGATCGTTCATGGTCGGTTCCACAGGCTGGGTTGCAACGGGGGGCGCGAAGGCGGGCGCGGCGGGCAGGATACGCTCGGCGCGCGACACATACGCATCGACCATCGTGTCGGCCATGCGCGCGAACACCGGCCCGGCCACGCGCTCGATCATCCGGTCGGCAAACTCGTAGGTCAGAGTGAACTCGATGCGGCAGGCCGAGGCGTTGAGCGGCGTCAAACGCCATTCGCCTTCAAACTTGCGCAGCGGGCCCTGCACCATCCGCAAGGCCAGCCATTCCGGCCGCCGCTTGGGGTTGCGCGTCTGCAGGCTCAGCGTCAGGCCGGCCACCCGCATCGACAGCCGCGCCGCGACGATCTCCTCGGTGCGCTCGAGGATCACCGCGTCGGCGCACCAGGGGATGAACTGCGGGTAGTGCTCGGCCTGCTCGATCAGGTCGAACATCGACTCGGCCGGATACGGCATCAGCAGGGAGCGGCGGACCAGCATCGGGATCGACGGTGATCGATGGGTGGGCGTGCGGGCGCAAGCGTAGCGTGCGGCCGGGCGGCTGGCCGCGCGGAGGATTCGCGCGCGGCGCGCCGGCCGACGCGCCGTGCCGGCGCTACCGCCCGGCGGCGAGGTCGTCGCAGACGGCGCGCGTCACCGCTTCGGTGGTCGCCGTGCCGCCGAGGTCGCGGGTGTGCAGCCTCGGCTCGGCGGTGACGCGCTCGATGGCCCGCATCAGCCGCGCCGCCGCGTCGTTCTCGCCGAGGTGCTCGAGCAGCATCACCACCGACCAGAAGGTGCCGACCGGGTTGGCCAGCCCCTTGCCCATGATG
>CAZSYX010000056.1:22109-23262 GCA_964610575.1 uncultured Burkholderiaceae bacterium | reverse complement strand
TGGCCGGGTCCTGCCCTTCGTGCTCGCAGTCTGAACGACTGCTTCCGCCGGATTCTGTTGAAAAACTCGACTACCGGTCAGGCACATAGCTTCGTCGGAAACTCGACCTCTCAGATCGGCCCAGGATCAACAATCGCTGTTCGGTTGATGGTCAGAAGACTCCAAAACAACGGCGAAAGCGATCGCTAGCAAGTTTTTCAACACAATCGCCGCATCGCGGAAGCTCGCGGCGTGCGGCTTACTGCACCGCTCGGAGCCGACTGCGGCCTTTGCACAGAGCGCGATTCGACATGGACCGACATCGTCGGCAAGGTCGAATCTCGCCCGCGTCGGAGCGTCAGGACGCTGCGGCGCAAACCCGAGTTGAACTGGAATCGATGGCCTGCCGCCCTTGACCAGCAGAGCGTGATCAGGCGAGCCGGAGCGACATCGAGTAGTTCATTCGGTGGTGCGGAAAGATGGTCGAGGTCACCAGCACCGTCTTGCCGCTGCGCGCGATGTAGCGCCGCGCGATGACGAAGCCGGCGTAGCCGGCCTGCACGCCGAGCGCCTGCGCCTCGCGGCCGAGCAGCGGCTTGGCGGAGAACTCCTGCTCGACGGTGACGATCGGCTCGCCGATCTTGTCCTCGATGAAGTCGTGCAGGTCGACGCCGCGCCGGTCGAGCACGCCGCGCAGCGCCGGATGGTCGCGATGCACGTAGGCCAGCACGTAGGCGACCGGCAGCCGCGCGCCGCGCAGGTGCTTCAGCGCCACCAGCCGGTGCCAGGCCTGGCCGCGCCGGCAGCCGAGCAGGCGTGCCTCGCCGGCGCCGGCCTTGATGTCGCGCGCCTCGAGCACCTCGAGTTGCGCGGTCTTCACGTAGGCGAGCAGGTCCTGCAGCGCCGAGATCCGCTGCGTGAACCCGGCCGAGCGGGTGCGCCGCAGCACGATGCTGCCGACACCCGGCTGGCGGGCGATCAGGCCCTGGTCGGTCAGCCGGCGGATCGCCTCGCGAACCGTGTGCCGGCTGACCCCGTAGGAGGCGCACAGCTCGGCCTCGGTCGGCAGCCGGCCGCCGACCGGGTAGCTGCCCGAGCGGATGCCGTCGGCCAGCGCGCGAAAGATCTCCGCGTAGCGGGTCTGGCGCGCGGGCATGTCGTGGGCGATGACGGC
>CAZSYX010000056.1:0-22009 GCA_964610575.1 uncultured Burkholderiaceae bacterium | reverse complement strand
GAAAGATCTCCGCGTAGCGGGTCTGGCGCGCGGGCATGTCGTGGGCGATGACGGCGGAATCCATGGCGTGCTCATCGCGGACTGGCGTCACGCCGGCTTGACAGGCAACGCCGGTGACGCGCAGACTTTGTCCGGACAAAGTGATGGTCGCACGCGTCTTCGCGTCTGGCAAGTGGCGCGCCGCGCCTCAGTGAAGTCGGTTCTTGCCCGGTCGATTCTCTGCCCACTGGAGGAGTCATGAATCTTCGCTTCCGCGCTTCCTGCGTCGCGCTCGCGCTGGCTGCCGCGTTCTCATCCACCGCCGCGTTCGCGCAGGCCAAGCTCACCGTCGCCGGCTACGGCGGCTCGTTCGAGGACATGATGCGCAAGGAGATCATGCCGGCGTTCGAGAAGAAGACCGGCGCCAAGCTCGAGTACGTGGCCGGCAACTCGACCGACAACATCGCCCGCATGCAGGCGCAGCGCGGCAACATGGAGGTCGACGTGGCGATCGTCGACGACGGCCCGATGTACCAGGCGGTCGCGCTCGGCCTGTGCGGCGAGCTGAAGGGCGTCAACTTCGCCGAGCTGTATCCGGTCGCCGACATGAAGACCGGCAAGTCGGTCACCATCGGCGTGGTCGCCACCGGCCTGATGTACAACAAGAAGTACTTCGCCGACAACAAGTGGCCGGCGCCGACCTCGTGGAACGACCTCAAGGATCCGAAGTTCCGCAAGAAGCTGGTCGTCCCGCCGATGAACAACACCTACGGCCTGCAGACCGTGATCATGATGGCGCGGCTGAACGGCGGCGGCGAGAAGAACATCGATCCCGGCTTCCGGGTGATGAGGGACGAGGTCGCGCCCAACGTGCTCACCTTCGAGGCGCAGCCGGGCAAGATGACCGAGCTGTTCCAGAGCGGTCAGGCGGTGTTCGCGGTGTGGGGAAGCGGCCGCGTCAAGGCCTTCCAGGACACCGGCTTCCCGGCGGAGTTCGTCTACCCGAAGGAAGGCGCGATGGCGCTCGGCATCTCGATCTGCCCGACCGCCAAGCCGAATCCGTCGCCGCTGGCGCAGCAGTTCATCGACTTCATGCTGCAGCCCGATACGCAGGTGGTGTTCGCCAAGGGCTCGGGCGCCGGGCCGGTGCATCGAAAGACGCAGCTGCCGCCCGAACTGCAGAAGGGGCTGCCGTACGGCGAGGCGGTCGGCAAGCTGCTGACCACCGACTGGGACACCGTCAACGCCAACCGCACCGCGTGGAACAACCGCTTCACGCGCGAGATCGAACGCTGACGGGGCAGACGGGAGGCAGCGAGCCGCCCGCTCCGCGATGAGCTTCCTCGAACTGACGGCGCTGACCAAGCGATACGGCGAGCACGCCGCCGTCGACGGCATTTCGCTGCGCATCGCCAAGGGCGAGTTCGTGTCGCTGCTCGGGCCCTCCGGCTGCGGCAAGACGACCACGCTGCAGATGATCGCCGGCTTCGTCGAGCCGACGGCGGGCCGCATCACGCTCGAGGGACGCGACCTGCTGGCGGTGCCCGCCGCCAAGCGCGGCCTGGGCATCGTGTTCCAGAACTACGCGCTGTTCCCGCACATGACAGTGGCGGAGAACATCGCCTTCGGGCTGGAGATGCGCAACGTCGGCCGGGCCGAGCGCCGGCAACGGGTGGCCGAGACGCTGGCGCTGGTCGGGCTGTCCGGTTTTGCCGAACGTCACCCGGTGCAACTGTCGGGCGGCCAGCAGCAGCGCGTGGCGCTGGCCCGCGCACTGGTGATCCAGCCCGGCCTGCTGCTGCTCGACGAGCCGCTGTCGAACCTCGACGCCAAGCTGCGCGAGGAGATGCAGGTCGAACTGCGACGCATCCAGCGCGCCGTCGGCATCACCACGCTGATGGTCACGCACGACCAGGCCGAGGCGCTGGCGCTGTCCGACCGCGTCGTCGTGATGCACCAGGGCCGCATCGAGCAGGAGGACAGCCCGCTCGCCGCCTACGAGCATCCGCGCACCGGCTTCGTCTGCGACTTCCTCGGCAAGGCCAACCTGTTCAAGGTCGACGGCGTCGATACCGATGGCCTGCGCATTGGCGCGCTCAAACTGCCGCTGCCGGTCGGCGAATCCGCCGCCGTGCGCTCCGGCGACCGCATCATGGTGCGGCCGGAGAAGATCGCCTTCGGCGAGCCGGGGCCGGGTGCGCTTCCGGCGCGCGTGACCAACCGCGTGTTCCAGGGCAACCACTGGCTGGTCCAGCTGCACACGCCGCTCGGCGACGCGCTGGTGATCCGCCAGAACGACGGCAGCGCCTGCCCGGTCGAGGGCGACGAGGTGCACCTGGTGTGGCGCGCCGAGGCGATGCGCGCGGTCGCCGCCGAGCGACCGGCCGGGTAGGGCGCGATGTCGTCGGCACGAAGGCGCGCTGCCGCGTACTGGCTGTCGGCGCCGGCGCTCGCCGTCTACGCGCTGTTCCTGGTGGTGCCGATCGCCTCGATGGCGCTGATCAGCTTCCAGAACTTCGAGTTCTACGGCGGCATTCAGCCCGGCATCACGCTGAAGAACTACCGCGAGATCTTCACCGACAGCTACTACTGGGAAGTCTTCGGCCGCACCTTCTGGATTGCCCTGGTGGTAACCGCGCTGTGCGCGGTGCTGGGCACGTTCGAGGCGATCGTGCTGCACCGGATGGCCAACCCCTGGAAGAGCATCTTCCTGCTGGTCGTGCTCGGGCCGCTGCTGATCTCGGTGGTGGTGCGCACGCTGGGCTGGGCACTGCTGTTCGGTTCCACCGGGCTGGCCAACAAGGCGCTGCTGGCGCTGGGGCTGATCGACGAGCCGATCGCGTTCATGTACTCGGTTACCGGCGTGGTGGTCGCCCTCACGCACGTGCTGGTGCCGTTCGTGGTGATCTCGGTGTGGGCCTCGCTGCAGCGGATCGACCCGGCGGTCGAGCGGGCCGCCGTGTCGCTCGGCGCCAGGCAGCCGACCGTCGTGCGGCGGGTGATCGTGCCGCTGGCGATGCCGGGGATCCTGTCCGGCAGCGTGATGGTCTTCGCGCTGGCGGCGAGCGCGTTCGCCACGCCGGCGATCATCGGCGGCCGGCGCCTGAAGGTGATCGCCACCGCCGCCTACGACGAGTTCCTCAACACGCTGAACTGGCCGCTCGGCGCCTCGCTGGCGGTGCTGCTGCTGGCCGCCAACGTGCTGGTGCTGTACGCGTCGAACCGCCTGATCGAGCGCCGCTACAAGGCGGTCTTCCGCGAAAGCGCCGCATGATCCGCAACGGCCCGCTCGCGCTCGTCTTCCACGCGCTGTTCATCGGCTTCATCGTGGCGCCGCTGGCGATCGTCTGCGTGGTCGCGTTCACGCCGCTCGGCTACATCTCGCTGCCGACCGACGGACTGTCGCTGCGCTGGTTCGCAGCGATCCTCGACAACCCGCGCTTCATCAGCGCCTTCTGGCTGAGCCTGGCGCTCGGGCTGGTGTCCTCGGTCATCGCCACCGCGCTGGCGGTGCCGGCGGCGCTGGCGGTCGCGCGATTTCACTTCCCGGGGCGCGACGCCGTCTCGGCGTTCCTGCTGTCGCCGCTGATGATCCCGCACATCGTGCTTGGCGTCGCCTTCCTGCGCTTCTTCAGCGCGGTCAACATCAACGGCACCTTCAGCGGACTGGCGATGGCGCACGTGATCGTGATCCTGCCCTTCGCGCTGCGGCTGGTGCTGGCCTCGGCCACCGGCATGGACCCGGCGGTCGAGCGCGCCGCGGTATCGCTCGGCGCCGGCCGCTTCACCGTGTTCCGCCGCATCACGCTGCCGCTGATCCTGCCCGGCATCGTCAGCGGCTGGCTACTGGCGTTCATCACCAGTTTCGACGAGCTGACGATGAGCGTGTTCATCGCCAGCCCGAGCACGACCACGCTGCCGGTGCGCATGTTCCTGCACATCCAGGACACCATCGACCCGCTGGTGGCCGCGGTGTCCGCGCTGATGATCGCCGGCACGCTGCTGCTGATGGGCGCGCTCGATCGCCTGGTCGGTCTCGAGCGACTGTTCGTCGGCAAGGGCAAGCAGTGATGGCACGCGAGTTCGACGTCGCGGTGGTCGGCGGTGGACTGGTCGGCGGCGCCATTGCTTACGGTCTTGCGCGGCTCGGCCGGCGCACGGCGCTGCTCGACGAAGGCGACATCGCCTATCGCGCCTCGCGTGGCAATTTCGGTCTCGTCTGGGTGCAGGGCAAGGGGCTGGGGCTGGCGCCGTACGGCAACTGGACGCAGCGGGCAGCGCGACTGGCGCCCGAACTCGCACGGTCGCTGCTGCAGGAGACCGGCATCGACGTGTCGCTGGAGCAGCCGGGCGGCTTGCATGTCTGCCTGTCGGAAGCGGAGATGGACAGCCGCGTCGCCACGCTGACCAGGCTGGTCGAGCAGCCGGGCTTCGAGCGCTACGCCTTCGAGGTGCTCGACCGCGCCGCGCTCGCCGCGCGATTGCCGGGCATCGGCCCGGGCGTCGTCGGCGCCACCTACTGTGCACTCGACGGCCATGTCAATCCGCTGCGCCTGCTGCGCGCGTTGCACGCCGCATTCGTCAAACTCGGCGGCGAGTACCTGCCGCTGCACAAGGCGCAACGGATCGAGCGCCGCAATGGGCGATTCGTCGTCTCAGCCGGTACCGGCGAAATCGGCGCCGCGCAGGTCGTGCTCACCGCCGGCCTGGGCAACGCGGTGCTCGGCCCGCCGCTCGGCCTGCGTGCCATGGTGCGGCCGCAGCGCGGCCAGGTGATCGTGCTGGAGCGGGTGCGCCGCTTCCTCGCCTACCCGATGGCAACCATCCGCCAGACCGACGAGGGCACGGTGCTGATCGGCGATTCGCAGGACGAGTCGGGCTTCAACGAGTCGCTGTCGACGTCGATCAGCGCGACCCAGGCCGAGCGCGCGCTGCGCATCTTTCCGGGCCTGCGCGATGCGCGGGTGAACCGAACCTGGGCCGCGCTGCGGGTGATGAGTCCCGACGGCTTCCCGATCTACGAGCAGTCGGCGAGCCATCCGGGCGCCTTCCTCGTCACCTGCCACTCCGGTGTCACGCTGGCCGGCGCGCACGCCTTCGACCTCGCGCCGCGCATCGTCGCCGGCGAACTCGGCGCCGACATGAAGCCCTTTTCCGCGGAGCGACTGAATGTTCAGAAGGCTGCCTGACGGGCAAGCGACCGTCCCGGTCACCATCGACGGCCGGCCGTTCACGGCGCGCGCCGGCGATTCGGTGGCGGCGACGCTCTTTGCCGCCGGCGTGAGCGCGTGCCGCACCACGCCGGTATCGGGCGCCGCGCGCGGACCGTTCTGCATGATGGGTGTGTGCTTCGATTGCCTGGTGACGATCGACGGGCGGCCGAACCAGCAGGGCTGCCTCGTTGCCGTGGCCGACGGCATGCGCATCGAGCGCCAGTCGGGCGCGCGCATCGCCGCCGATACACCGCTGGGGCAGTCATGAACCTTGCGTCGAGCTGCGATGTCGCGGTCGTCGGCGCCGGTGCCGCCGGGCTTGCCGCGGCGACCGAGTGCGCCCGTTGCGGGCTGGCCACGGTGGTCTTCGACGAGCAACAGGCGGCCGGCGGGCAGATCTATCGCGCCATCACCACCACGCCGCTGAAGGACCGCACCGTGCTCGGCGTGGACTACTGGCACGGCGAGGGACTGGTCGGCGAATTCGCGCGTGCCGGCGCGACGCACGTGCCGGGCTCCACGGTCTGGGCCGTGACCCGGTCGGACGACGGCTTCGAGATCGGCGTCTCGCATGACGGCGTCGCGCGGCTCGTGCAGGCGAAGCAGGTGATCCTCGCCACCGGCGCGCTGGAGCGCCCTTTCCCGATTCCCGGCTGGACGTTGCCGGGCGTCATGACCGCCGGCGCGGCGCAGCTGCTGCTGAAGACCTCGGGCCTGGTGCCCGAAGGCCGCGTCGTGCTCGCCGGCACCGGACCGCTGTTGTTCCTGGTTGCCGCGCAGCTGGCGCGCGTCGGCGGCCGGATCGACTGCCTGCTCGACACCACGCCGCGCGGCCAGTGGCGCAGCGCGGCTGCGCATGCGGTCGACTTCTTGCGCTCGCCGTACTTCGCCAAGGGACTGTCGATCCTGCGCGATGCGCGCCGCGCGGCGCGCATCGTTGGCCGCGTGCAGCAGCTCGAGGCGCTCGGCACGGACTCGCTGCAACGGGTTCGCTTCGTCGCCGGCGGACGCAGCGAAGAGCTGCCGGCCGACCTGCTGTTGCTGCACCAGGGCGTGGTTCCGAACATCAACCTGTCGAACGCGATCGGCTGCGAGCACCGCTGGGACGATGCGCAGCTGGCATTCGTGCCGGTGGTCGACGGCTGGGGCGCCAGCTCGGTGGCCGGCGTGACGATCGCCGGCGACGGCGCCGGCATCGCGGGTGCGCGCGCCGCCGAGGCACGCGGCCGGCTCGCCGGGCTGCACGCGGCGCACGCTCTGGGCAAGCTGGAAGCCGCGGCGCGCGACCGGGCGGCTGCCGCGGCACAGGCGGAACTGGCACGGTTCACCCGCGGCCGCGCCTTCGTCGATGCGATGTACCGTCCCGCCGAGGCGTTGCGCATTCCTTCCGGCGAAACGATCGTCTGCCGCTGCGAGGAAATCACCGCGCAGCAGGTCATCGACACGGTCAAGCTCGGCTGCACCGGGCCAAACCAGATGAAGAGCTTCCTGCGCTGCGGCATGGGCCCGTGCCAGGGGCGACTGTGCGGCCTGACCGTCACCGAACTGATCGCCCGCGAACGCAACGTGCCGCCGGGCGAGGTGGGGCACTACCGCCTGCGCTTCCCGGTCAAGCCGATCACCCTCGGCGAACTGGCCGCGCTGCCGCAGACCGAAGAGGCGGTGAAAGCGGTCGTGCGGATCGGCAAGGCGCACTGAGCGCCGAGCCGGGCATCAGGTGAAACCGGTCGCGACCGCCGACGTCATCGTCATCGGGGGCGGACTGCACGGCTGCTCGGCGGTGCTGCACCTGGCGCGCGCCGGCGTCTCGGCGCTGGTGCTCGAGAAGAACTATGTCGGGCGGCACGCGTCCGGCGTGAACGCCGGCGGAGTGCGCACGCTGTCGCGGCACGAGGCCGAGGTGCCGCTGGCGCTGGCGGCGATGGACCTGTGGCATCGCATCGGCGAGCTGGTCGACGACGACTGCGGCTTCGAGATCCATGGCCAGATCCGGGTCGCCGAGAACGAAGACGACGCGCAGTCGCTGCAACAGCGCGAGGCGCGCATGCGCACGCTCGGCTACACGCACGAGCGCTGGATCGGCCGCGACGAACTGTTCGCGCGCGTGCCGGCGCTGGCGCGGCACTGCCTCGGCGGGCTGATCGCCGAAGGCGACGGGGCCGCCCTGCCCTACCAGACCACGGCAGCGTTCCGGCGCAAGGCCGAGTCGCTCGGCCAGCGCTTCTTCGAGGCAGTGCGCGCGCAGCGCGTGCAACGAACGGGCGATGCCTGGCAGGTCGACACCGACCGCGGCTCGTTCACCGGCCGAGTCCTGGTCAACTGCGCCGGCGCCTGGGCCGACCGCATCTGCGCGCAACTGGGCGAACCGGTGCCGCTGGAGCCGATCGCGCCGATGATGATGGTGACGCTGCGCATGCCGCGCTTCCTCGAGCCGGTCGTGCTCGGCACCGGACGGCCACTGTCGTTCAAGCAGACGCACGAGGACACGGTGCTGATCGGCGGCGGCCGGCGCGCGCGGGTGGAGCGCGACGCGGAGACGACCGAGCTCGATTTCCGCGAGCTGGCGGCCTCGGCGCAGACCGTATGGGATCTGTTTCCGATCATGCGCACGGCGACGATCCACCGCGGCTGGGCCGGCATCGAGGCGCGCATGCCGGACGACATCCCGGTGATCGGGCCGAGTTCGACAGTGCCGGACACGTACCATGCATTCGGCTTCTCGGCGCACGGCTTCGAACTGGGGCCCATCGTAGGCCGCATCATCGCTGACCTGGTCGTGAGCCGAGCGACGGACATGCCAATCGCGCCGTTCGCGATCACGCGCTGGAACGCCGCTGGCGCATCTCTGTGACGGCGAGGCGCGGGCGTCAGCCGGCTTTGGACATCAGCTGGCGCCAGCCGTCAACGCCGAGACGACGCAGCGTCTCGATGTTGCATTCGTAGATGGTCGCGGTGTCGGGAAAGGCGGCCACTGCGCGGGCGATGCTGTCGTCGCGCAGCAGATGCAGCATCGGATAGGGCGGCGCGTGCGGGCGGATCAGCAGCGTGGTCTCCACTGCCGCGGGATCGGCCGCGGCCAGGAACTGCAGCTCGCGCACCAGGTCGTCGAGCAGGCCCTGTGCGTCACGCGCCGGGCTCTCGACCCAGCGGATCTGCTTCTTCACGTGCACGGCCTTGGCGAAGGCGCACAGGTTCAGGCTGACGGATGCTGTGGCGCGAGTTGCGCGACTCGTCGAAACACTTGCGGTGCTCTGCGCTGGAAGAATCAACGACTTTCAAGTGGCGCGCGACAGTCCGCCGACCATCACGATCGCGTCAATACCTGGCTCGCTTGTCTGTACTAGGCTCACCCATTGGCGACGCTCCGCCTGCTGCACAAGACAGCGCTCGGGCGGATCGCTGTCAACGGCGGCAACGTGCCCAGGGAATTGCTGGACTGAGCGGGCGGCGCAGCCACCAACCCAAGGAGTCAGGCACATGCAACTCACCGATATCCTCGCCCAGATGGGCGGACTGCAGTCGGTGGCGCGCGAACTGGGCGTCAGCGAGAACCAGGCGGCAAGCGGTGCCGAGGCGCTCATCCCGGCAATTCTCGGCGGTTTCAAGAAACAGGCGCAGGCACACCCCACGGGCCTCGAGGAACTCGGCGGCTTGCTCGGGCAACTCGGCGGCGGCGGCCTGCTCGACAATGTGCTGGCGCCGCAGCCGACGGAGGTCAGCCGTGGCGACGACGTGCTCGGACAGATCTTCGGCTCCAAGGACGTGAGCCGCACCGTTGCACAGCACGCGGCCTCGCAGTCGGGGCTCGACCCGGCCTTGCTCAAGAAGATGTTGCCGATGCTGGCGATGCTGGTCGCCGGCTTCATGGCGAAGCAGCAGGGTGCCACGGCGCAACCCACCCCGTCGGGCGGTGGGCTGGGCGATCTGCTGGGCGGGCTCCTCGGCGGCCAGGCCGCGGGCGGCGCGATGCCGGGCGGGACGTCGCCTGGTCTCGGCTCGCTGCTCGACCTGAACGGCGACGGCAATCCGCTGGACGACATCCTGGGGCTGGCCGGCAAGGCCATGCGTTAGCCGCGCTGCGCGCCTACAGGCGCGGCCGGGTGGCATCGATCACCAAGGGAGTATCGACATGAGCTGGATCATCTCGTTGATCATTGGCGGCGTCGTCGGTTGGCTGGCGAGCATCATCATGAAGACCAATGCCCAGATGGGCATGATCGCCAACGTGCTGGTGGGCGTGGTGGGCTCGGCGCTGGGCTTCTGGATCGCCGGCTTGCTGGGCATCGCGCCCGCCGGCGGCGTCCTGGGCTTCGTGGTCGCGGTCGCAGGCGCGGCACTGCTGATCTTCATCCTGGGCAAACTCGGCGTCTTCCGGAAGACCTGACGTCGACCGCACCGCCGTACGAGGGCGAGCGACTATCGGTGTCGCTTGCCCCCGCCTTTCCGCGCCGCCTTCGCCGGCTGCTGCGCCTGCGCGATCTCCTGGCCGCTGCGCCCATCCAGCTTGGGCTTGATGTTGTCGTCGATCCACTTCTGGTCCCACCACTCGACGGGCAGCACCGCGACGCCGGCGAGATAAATCCCGAAGTGCAGGTGGTCGCCGGCCGCCAGCCCCGTCTCACCGGTCTTGCCGAGGATTTGGCGCTTGGCGACCGAATCGCCCAGCTTGACGTCGAACGAGCTCATGTGGCCGTAGAGCGAGAAGAGGCCGAGGCCGTGGTCGAGGATCACCGTGCCGCCGTAGATGCCCAGGTCGCCGGTAAAGGCCACCTTGCCGCTGTTGGCAGCCTCGACCGGGTAGTTCTTCGTCACCGACAGGTCGTAGCCGAGGTGATACGCGGTGTCGATCGCCTCGCCGTTGTAGGTGTAGGTGCGCTGGTCGGCGAAGTTCGCCTCGACCTTCGAGTTGCTGAGCTGGGCGAACGCGTCTTTCCACAGGATCGAGGGCGTGGCCTTGTTCGTGATCGCGATGATGCGGTCCTCGTTTTCCTCGCGCAGCTGCCGGTTCACGGCGACGAAGACGTCCTTCGGTGTGCCCTGACGCGCGGCGGCGTTGGCGGCGAGCGGCGCCACCTTGTTCTGCAGGAAGCTGTCCGAGACGGCGATGGTGCTCTTCCTGTACCGGACGTCCTTGAGCTCGTAGGCGAGCCGCATCTCGCGCGCGTTGCCGGCCTTGTCGGTGGCAACCAGCGTGGGCCTCGCCTCCGCTGGGGTGTCGTAGGGATGCGCGAAGAGGGCGATGAAGTATTCGGGATGATCCTTCACCTGGCCGGGGAAGCCGGGGAAGAAGTGCTGGCCGATCTTCACCCCGCTCGCCACCGTGTCCGCCGACGCCTTGTAGACGATCACGCCCACGCCGCCGAAGTTCACGTAGCGGTCGTCGGCGATGAGATCCAGCGTGGGCGGCGTGATGTCGATCGTGACGTTCTTTTCCAGTACGGCCTCGTTGCCGCTGAAGAAACGCCACAGCGAGGCATCGCGGGCAGTGATGCGGAGCACGGCGGGCCCTTCCTTCACGCCGGAGACCTTCGCCAGGGCCACCGTGAACTTCTTCTCGCTCGCCGGCTGGGCGAACTGCTCGGCGGCGAGGCTGTGCGCGGTCCCGCCCTGGGAAAGCGTCGCGGTGACGGATCGCAAGCCGGCGCCCTTGTCGGTGACCTGGATCTCGAGTGGCGCCACGCCCAGCACGTCGACGTCAGGCGAGACGGCGATCTGCGGCGGCGCGGATTCGAAGCGCGGCCAGAGTAAGAAGCCTCCGCCGGCCACCGCGGCGATGACGATCAGGAGTAGGGCAATGAGGACGGGGCGTTTGCTGCGGGGTCGATCGGAGGAGAACGTGCTCATGAGGACTTCAGGTGGTTGTCGGCGGGCGCGCCGGGGAGGGCCGGCAGCGCTCTGGCGCGCCACTCACGCGCGGCAGGCCGCAGCATAACCGCCGGCACGCTCGATCGATTTTCGGCAACGACCACCTTCGGAGCAGGCGAGTCACTCGACCGCCAGCGTCGCCGGCTGCGCTGGGTCAGTTGCTGCCGTAGCGAACTGGGCTGAGAATCGCCGGATAGCCGACACCTCGATCAGCTCGCGCGTCGGACACACAAGATCAGTGGGGAGGCCGCCGTGGAGAACGTCGACTTGATCAAAGGTTTGTACGCCGCCTTCGCTCGCGGCGATGTGCCCACGGTGCTGGCCGCGCTGGCGCCGGATGTGCGCTGGGTCGAGGCGGAAGGCGGGCCGCATGGCGGGCTGTCGGTCGGCCCTCAGGCCGTGCTCGAGAACGTGTTCATGAAGCTGGGAGGGGAGTGGGACGGCTTTGCGGCGGTGCCGGAGGAGTTCGTCGCGCAGGGGGAAACGGTCGTTGCGCTCGGGCAGTACAGCGCCACTTACAAGGCGACTGGCAGGTCCTTTCGTGCCCCGTTCGCGCATGTCTGGAAGCTGAAGAACGGCAAGATCAAGAATTTCCGGCAACACACCGATACCGCGATCCACCTTAGGCCGATGCAGCCCTGAGGATCGTGCCGTCCCGCGTGATCCGGCCACAAGCTGCCATCCCCAGGGATCCGCCAGCTACTGACGAGGTAGCGTGCTTCACGCGGCGACGTGGCTTTCGGGCAGAGCCATTCAAGGTCTGTTCAAGGGCAGTAGTACCATGTCATGCATATGAGAGTCGCCCATGGAACCGTTGTTTCTGGCAAGGTCATACTTGACGACGCCAGCCTGCCGGAGGGCGCGAAGGTCTACGTGTTGTCCGGCGAATCCGGTCAGCCGGCGAGTCTGTCTGCCGACGAATTGGCGGAATTGGAGGCCGGTCTTGCCGAAGCTGACCGTGGCGAAACCCTTTCAGGCAAGGAGTTGTTCGAGCAACTGCGCCGCCATGGGTGATCGTGGCGCTCGAACTGCTCATCACCAAGCGCGCGGCACGGGAACTCAACCGTATCGCTGAGTGGTGGGCGCTGAATCGCCCCGCGGCGCCCGGCGCGGTGAATGAGGATCTGCAGGCCGCGCTCGCGCTGCTGGTTGAGCAGCCGAACCTGGGATCGTTGGTGCCTCAAGCCAGTGCAGCGGCTGTTCGGCGCTTTCATCTGGACCGAATTCATTACTGGGTCTACTGCCGGGTTCGCGGCGGCAGGCTTGAGGTGGTTGCCGTCTGGCATTCGAGCCGAGGTACCGGGCCGGCCGTGTAAGGAGGATCCGGGCGTGCTGTCGCTCGCGTCAGCGTCCGCTTCCGCGCACGTCGTGATGTCCGCTCCGAGAAACGCCGAACTTCCGTTGCGGTACCCACCAGCCGACTTGCACTCGAATCGATCCGACTGCGTCCGTCGGCAGCGCCGCCGGTCACGCCGGCTCACATCGACAGCGACCCCTCGCGGAAATCGGTGCGGTCGAGCCAGACGTTGACCAGCACCGGCGTGCCGCAACGGGCGATCTCGCGCGCCTGCGCCAGCACCGCCGGCACGTCGGCCGTCTTCTTCACCACCAGGCCGGCCGCGCCAAAACCCTCGGCGACGCGGTGGTAGTCGGTGCGGGCGAGCACCGTGCCGACGTCGTCGCGCAGCAGCTTGACCTGCTCGCGCGCGATTTGCGACCAGCAGGCGTCGTTGCCGACCACCGCGATCACCGGCACCTTGTGGCGGACGAAAGTGTCGAACTCTGCGAGGCCGTAGCCGCTGGCGCCGTCGCCCCAGATCAGCCAGACCTCGGACTCCGGCCGCGCCAGCTTGGCGCCGAGCGCGAAGCCGGCGCCGACGCCGAGCGTGCCGAAGGCGCCGGGGTCGAGCCACGACAACGGCCGGCGCGGCCGCACGATGTACGACGCGGTGGCGACGAAGTCGCCGCCGTCGGCCACCATCACCGCATCGTCGCCGGCAGCGGCATCGAGTGCGCGGAAGAACGCCACCGGGTTGACCAGGTCGCCTGAGGCCGCCGCCTGCGCATCGATCTCCTTCTCGCGCGCGTCGTCGCGCGCGCGCAGCTCGGCGATCCACTCCGGCCGCTGCGCGCGTTCGGCGAGCTGCGCGGCCAGCGCGATCAGCGTCAGGCCCGCATCGCCGATCGCGGCGATGTTCGGCCGGCGATTGAGCCTCGCGTCGCTGCGGCTGCGGTTGGCGGCGATGAGTTTCGCGCTGCGCCGCACGTGCTTGCCGTAGTCGAGCCGGAAGTCGCAGGGCACGCCGGCGAGCAGCACGCAGTCCGCCTCGCGCAGCGCGTTGCGGCGCGCGTGGCGCATCTGCAGCGGATGATTGCGGCCCAGCAGCCCCCTCGCCATGCCGGACAGATAGACCGGGATGCCGAGCGCGGAGGCGGCGGCAGCGATCTCCGGCACCCGCTCGACCGCCAGCAGCGCCTGGCTGCCGATGACCATCAGGGGTCGCTGCGCCTGCGCCAGCGCGTGCGCGGCGGCGACCACCGCCCGCTCCGGCGCGTGCGGGATCTCGGCCGCCCTGACCTCGGGCGCCGACATGTGTTCCGAACCGGCCTGCATGCGGGCGGCGTGCTGGTTGAGGTACCAGCGCAGCAGGCGATCGGCAAGCGACTTGCCCTTGCCCGCCGCATCGGCATACCACTGCCGGATCAGCGCCGCGTCGTACAGCAGGTCGACCGGGCACTCGACGAACACCGGCCCGGGCACGCCGTCGGACGCCAGCCGCAGCGCCTGCTCGACGGCGACGTTCAGGTCGCGCACGCGCCTGACCCGGAAGACGCGCTTGACATGCGGCGCGATCAGCGGCTTCTGGTCGATGTCCTGCAGCGCACCGCGCCCCTGCAGGGCCGTGGGCGCCGCGCCGCCGAGCAGCACCAATGGGCTCTGCGCCAGTTGCGCGTTCTTCAGCGCGGTGACCGTGTTGGTCAGGCCCGGACCGGCGGTGACCACCGCCACGCCCGGCGTGCCGGCGAGCCGCGCCATCGCGTCGGCGGCGAACACCGCGGTGGCCTCGTCGCGCGTGTCGACGACGCGGATGTGGCGCGCCTTCGCCGCCGCCAGGATCGGCGAGATGTGCCCACCGCACAGCGTGAAGATCGCCGGCACGCCGTGGGCGCGCAGCACTGCCGCGATCCGTTCGCCGCCGTTCATTGCACTGCCTTCCTGTTGTGCTCCGCCACCAGCACCTTGAAGTCGATCTTGCCGACGCGCGTCTTCGGCAGCTCGCGGCGGAACTCGACCTCGCGCGGGCACGACCACTTGATCAGCCGCTCGCGGCAGAAATCGATCAACGCCTGCGCCGTGGCCTCCGACTCCTGCGCCGGGTCCTTCAGCACCACCACCGCCTTCACCCGCTCGACCTGCGCTTCGTCGGGCACCCCGATCACGCAGGCATCGAGCACTGCCGGATGCTGGTACAGCACGCTTTCCACCTGTGCCGGATAGACGTTGAAGCCGGAAGACTTGATCATGCGCTTGGCGCGCACGGTGAAATAGAAGAAACCGTCGTCGTCACGCCGGCCGAGGTCGCCGGTGTGCAGCCAGGTGAGGCCGTCGGCATGCACCTTCAGCGTCTCGGCGTTCGCCTGCGGGTCGTCGAGGTAGCCCGCCATCACCGCCGGGCCGGCGATGCAGATCTCGCCCTCCTCGCCCGGCGGCAGTTCGTCGATGGTGCCGTAGCGGCAGACCTTGGCGTCCATGTCGGGAAACGGGATGCCGATCGACCCTTCGCGGTACTCCGACAGGGGCATCGCCATGATCGCGGTGACCGCCTCGGTGAGCCCGTAGCCCTCGAGCAGCTTGACCTTGCCGCCGTGCGCCGCCACCAGCGCCTCGAACCGCTCCTTGACCGGCCGCGGCAGCGTGTCGGCGCCGGAGAAGCAGGCGCGCAGGCAGGAAAGATCGCTCTTCGCCAGCGACGGATCCTTCGACAGCGCGTCGTACAGCGTCGGCACGCCGACCAGCAGGTTCGGCCTTGCGGTCTTCAGCAGCCTGGCCACGATCTCGGCCGAGAACTGCGGCACCAGGATCGACTTGCCGCCGGCCATGAAGGCCGCGTTGACGCACACGCCGAGGCCGAAGCCGTGAAAGATCGGCAGGACGGCGAGGATCGAGTCGCCGCCCGTCATGCCGCCCCAGGCCGCCGCCTGCATGCCCTCGGCGATCAGGTTGCGGTTCGACAGCACGATTCCCTTCGGCATGCCGGTGGTGCCGCCGGAGAACAGGATCGCCGCCGGGTCGTCGGTGCTCGTCGATGCTGCTGGTGCCGCCGGATGGCTCGCCGCCATCAGGTCTTTCCACCAGCGCACGCGCTCGTCGGCCGGAACCGGCGCGATCTTGCGCCCCTTGGTCAGCCAGAAGCCGAAGCGCTTGACCGGCGACAGGTAGTCGCCGATGCGGCAGAGAATGATCCGTTGCAGCGGCTTGTTCGGTTTCACCTGCGCCAGCACGCCGTAGAAGGCATCGAGGGTGAGCGCCACCCGCGCGCCGCTGGCGTTCAGGTAGTGCTCGATCTCCGGCGCCGTGGACAGCGGGTGGATCAGCGCCGGCACGACACCGATCCGGTTCGCCGCATAGAAGGCGATGACGCCGGCCGGCGCGGTCGGCATCGAGATCAGCAGCCGGTCGCCCGCCTTCAGGCCGAGCGAGGCGAGCGCGGCGGCGGCGCTGTCGATCGAAGCCAGCAGTTCGCGATAGGTCGCGGTGGTGCCGAAGAACTCCCAGGCAATCGCGTCGGGCGAGCGCTGCGCCGTAGCGGCCACCGCCTCGTACAGGGTGACGCGCGGATAGTCGATGCTCGGCGGGACCGCACCGTAGTAGCGCAGCCACGGTCGCTCGCGAGTCGTTGGCATGGTCGTTGACGCGGCAGGTGCCGGGGGTCCCGGCGGCGCAATCTATCAGCCGGCGCACGAAAAGCAACGGCAGCGGAGTCGCTGCCGTTGCGAGGGACAACTGCCGCGGAAGGCTAGCCGGTGACTTTCTTCAGCGCCCGCTTGACGCTCTTGACGGCCTTGGCCACCGCGCTCTTGGCCGCGCTGGCGCGCTTGGTCGCTTTCTTCGCCACCGCCTTCTTCGCCGTCGTCGCTTTCTTCGCGACGGCCTTCTTGGCGGCGCTCGCCTTCTTGGCCACCTTCTTCGCCGCCTTCTTTGCCGCCGCTTTCACCTCGGCGGAGCTGCCGGCTCGGATGTCCGCTGCATGCGCGCGCGAGTACTGCTGGATGTCCTTGAACTTGCCGCTCGCGTCGCGAACCGCGTAGAGCTTCTTGCCGCCCGAGCTGTACATCACGGTACGGCGGGACTTCTTCTTCGCAGCTTTCTTCGTGGCCATCTAGTTTCCTCGTGTGAAGCGCGGACCTGGAACCGCTTTCGCCAGCCCGCGCGCGCTGACGAAAACCCCCGCGCTTCGATGCGCGGAAACCCTGACGGCTGCCGTGTCGCAGTGTATTGCCGAGCCGCGCTCCGCGGCTACCGTGCCGCGATTTCCGGCTGTCGACCGGCGCCGGCCCGGTCTCAGGCGGCGTCCGGGTCGGTGGCCTCACCGCCGGCATCCTTGCGCGGCGGGGTCACCAACGTCATGTGCGGGTAAGGGATGGCGATGCCATCGCGGTCGAAGCGTATCTTCAGCCGGCGGAGCATCTCGCGGCGCACCACCGCGGCCAGGCCGGGCGGCACCTTGATGCGCGACTTGATGACCACCGAGGAGTCGGCCCAGCGGTCCACCCCGGCAATCTCGATCGGCTCGAGCACGAGCTTGGCGAATTCCGGCTCCGCCCGCAGTTCCTCGGCAACTTCCCGCAACACCCGCATCGCCTGGTCGACGTCGGCGTCGTAGCTGATGCCGATGTCGAGCAGCGCGTAGGAGTAGCCGTAGGAGCGGTTGGTGACGATGTGCACGTCGCCCATCGGGATGAAGTGCACCGTGCCCTCGTAGTCGCGCAGCGTGACGGTGCGCATCGTCACCTCCTCGACCACGCCGGCCTTGCCGGCGATCTCGACCGAGTCGCCGACCCGGATCTGGTTGTCGATCAGCAGCGACAGGCCGCGGATGAAGTCCCGCGCGATGCCCTGCGCGGCCAGGCCCACCGCCACGCCGGCCACGCCAGCCGCGCCGAGCAGCGGCGCGATCGAGATGCCGAAGTTCGACAGGATCAGCATCAGCACCACCGCGACCAGGACGACGCTCGCGACGTACTTGATGGCGCGCACCACGGTCG
The DNA here is from genome assembly GCA_964610575.1 of uncultured Burkholderiaceae bacterium. Lineage (GTDB taxonomy): Bacteria > Pseudomonadota > Gammaproteobacteria > Burkholderiales > Burkholderiaceae_F > JADJWR01. The sequence goes on along the minus strand of CAZSYX010000056.1, from coordinate 4,685 downwards.
TGATGCGCTTCTCGTCCTCGGCGTCCTTGACGCGCGTGATCAGCGCCGCCCGAACGACGCGCAACAGCACGCGCACGCCGAACCAGGCCAGCGTGCCGAGCGCGACGACACCGAGAACGCGCCACCAGTCGACGGCAGCCATCGCTTGCATTTCGGACACCCCGGTCAGGCTTCGATCTGCGGAATGTAGCGCCGGGCCCGCCGCGCAGCGGCCCGGGACCCAGGCACGAACTGCCTCAACGGCCGCCGGCGGTTCAGTTCGGCGCCACCGCCTGCTGCCCGACGATCGCGGCCACGAGATCGGCCAGCACCGGGTTCAGGCAGGTCCGGTCGTGCTGCGCCGGCGCCATCGATGCGAGCACCATCGGACGCGCGGCGAACGACGGCACTGCCGCTGCCTCGCGCTGCGCCGCCGCCGCGGCGAGGAACCGAGCGAAGGCGTAGTCACCGCGATGGTCCGGCTTGAGCATCAGATCCGCCTTGTGCTGCTCGCCGGCGGTCAGCCGGAACACCGTCATGCCCTCCTTGATCGTCTCGGTCACCTTGATCCGATCGATCGTGTTCGGGTCGCCCTGCGTCGGGTCGCGCGACAGGATCACGAAGTCGGCGAGCTTGCCGACCTCGATCGAACCCTTGGACTTCTCCTCGTGGAGCTGCCACGCCGGCCAGATCGTCATCGCCTTCAGCGCGGTGACCACGTCGACGCGCTGGTCGGGGCCGATGACCTTGCCCGAGCCGCGCGCCACGCGGGTCACGGTGGCGTCGAGCACCCGCATCGAGTCGGGAAAGGCCACCGGCGCATCGTGGTGCGAGGTGAAGATCATGCCTCGCCTGCGCACCCAGCCGGTCGGCGAGATGTTCTGGCCGATCACCGGGCCGACGGTCTTGCTGGTGTGCCAGTCGCCCCAGTAGAAGGTATGCATCGGGAACAGCGACGGCAGCACGCCGAGCCGCTTGTACGCGTCGACCTGGTCCTCGCGCAGGAACTGGCCGTGGATCAGCACCGGCCGGCGGTCCTTGACCCCGCCGTGCTTCAGCTGCGCCACGGTGTGCGCGGCGATCAGCAGGTCGGAGGCCGCCTCGCCGTTGGCGTGCGTGATGATCTGCACGTCGTTGGCGTAGGCCCAGTCGACGGCGTCGAGCGCCTGCTGGTTGGTCGCGGACGGGTAGCCGCGATAGCCCTTCGGGTAGTCGCCGACCGGCGCGTAGTACGGCCGGTCGCGCCACGCGGTGAAGCCCTGCGGCGACCCGTCGATCGTCAGCTTGGCGCCCGCGACGCGCAGTCGGCCGGCGTAGGTCGGGCTGACGTTCTTCTTGATGAACTCGCGATCGATGAGCACGTCCGGATAGGCGGCGATGTCGATCTTCAGCTCGCCGGCGTCGGCCACCCGACGCATCACCGCCGCGGTACCCGGCGTGGCGCGTCCTTCCTGCGCCGTCGTGTAGCCGAACCGCGCCCACAGCTGCGTCCCGGCACGAACGAAGGTCTGCGCCGCTTCCGGTCCCAGTTGTCCGAGAAGTTTCATCAGCGCGGCGTAGTGAGCGGTTTCCTCCAGCACGCCGTCGGGTTCCTTCCCACCCGGCTGGCGGCGAATCACCCCGCCCTGGGGATCGGCCGAGGCGGCCGTGATCCCGGCCACCTCAAGCGCCTTCGAGTTCAGCGCGGACAGGTGGCCCGACTGGTGGACCAGGAGGATCGGGACGTCCTTCGAAATCGAGTCGAGGTCATCGCGCGTCGGGTGGCGGTTCTCCGCCAGCGTCGCGTTGTCATAGCCGAAGCCGACGATCAGATTGACCTTCTTCACCACGGCGTCGTTGGCGGCGATCCAGTCGCGCAGGCTCTGCTGCAGCGAGGCGATGTCCTTCACGTTGCCGTCGGGCGGCGCCAGCAGGTTGGCGGCCAGCGCCTGCAGCCCGCCCCCCATCACGTGCCCGTGGGCGTCGACGAAGCCCGGGAGCATCGCCCGCCCCCCGAGGTCGACGACCTGCGTATTCGGTCCCTTGAGCAGCATCACACTGGCTTTCGAGCCGACGGCGACGATCCTGCCGCCCTTCTCGGCCACGGCCTCGGCGCGCATCGCCTTGTCGTTCATCGTGATGATCGGCCCGCCCGACCAAATGCGGTCGGCGGACTGCTGCGCCATCGCAGGCAGGAAAAGCGCAACGCCGATTGCGGCGAGTGCCGTGCGTTTCAACTCAACGCCCATGATGAGTCACTCCATCGAATCGTGTCGAAGATCGTGCCGGGAAGGACCGGTCCTCGCAAAGCGCCCCGCTGGCCGGCATCCGACGTCAGTGCAATTGACGACAGTAGCTCTTGCGCGATGAGGACGCGGTTCGCCGGCCCGGCAGCCTCGCATAAGCTTCCGCCCCGACCGGAAGGCAAGATGGTACGAGTCAACCAACAGCCCGCGGACTTAATTTGCAGCTGACTGCCGACTCTTCCTGGCTGACCCGCCGCGTGCTCGGCTGGGCGCTGTTCGACGTCGCCAGCTCGACCTACATCGCGCTGGTGCCGACCTTCTTCGGCCTGTACTTCGCGAAGGTGGTCGCGCGCGGCGACCCGTCGGCCAGCGCCTGGTGGGGCGTGATCGCCGCGGCGAGCCTGGTGCTGGCGGGCGTGCTGGCACCGATCGCCGGCGCCCATGCCGACCGGACGGCGCAGTGGTTCCGCGTCGTCGTGGTGACGACGGCGCTGTGCGTGCTGGCCACGTTGCTGCTGCCCGCAGCCGCGTCCTGGGGCGTTCTGGTCGCCGGCGCCGTGTTCGTCATCGCGCAGGTGGGATACACGCTGGCGACCAGCGTCTACGACTCGCTGGTGGTCGACGTCGCACCGGCCGGCCAGCGCGGCCGCATCTCGGGGCTCGGCTGGGCGCTCGGGCTGCTCGGCGGCATCGTCGCCATCGCCGTCGCGCTGCTGCTGATGCGGGGCGAGCCGCCGGCCGCGCAGGTCGGTCGCCTGGGCGCCGTGTTCGTCGCCGCCGCCGTGCTGTTCGCCGCGCTCGCCGTGCCGGGATTCGCCGGGCTACGCGGCCTGCGCAGCTCGGTGGCACCGTTGCCGATCCACGCCGCCGGCCTGGCGGCGAGCCTGCGCGCGGTCGGCTCGACGCTGCGCCGCTGGCGCGAGCACCTGCCGGCGCTGCAGGTGCTGGCCTCGTTCTTCCTCATCAACGACGTGCTCGTGACGATCCACTTCTTCATCGCCATCGTGCTGTCGGCGCGTTTCGGGCTGACCGTCGAGGGGCTGCTGTGGCTGTCGCTGCTCTATCACCTGATCGCCATCCCGTCGACGGTGATTTTCGGCACGCTTGCCGATCGCTGGGGGCCGAAGCCGACCGTGCTCGCCATGTGCGTGGCGCTCTCCGGAGCGATCCTGCTGCTCGCCTTCGGCCGCGCCGACTGGGTGCCAGTGGCTGCCGTGGCGCTGCTCGGCCTGGTCTTCGCGTCGATCCAGGCCGTCTTCCGCTCGCTGTACGCCTCGCTCGTGCCGTCCGCGCAGGCGGCGGAACTGTTCGGCTTCAATGCCGTTGCCGGGCGACTGTCGGCCGCGCTCGGCCCGCTGATCTTCGGCGTCGCGGCAGCGGCATTCGGCAGCAGCACCTGGGCGCTGTGCCTGCTCTTCCTGCCGCTCGCCGCCGGCGGCTGGCTGCTGGCTGTCGCCGATCTGGCCGGGCACGGCGCGATCGAAGGACGCGCATCAGCGATGGCGGCGACGGCTGACGCTGCCCGGCGTCGCGCTGCGGGTTAGCCAGTGCGCTATCGTGTCGCCCGCCCGCTTTCGCGGCAAGGGGAGACTCCAATGAGCGACATGCCCGATTTCTCGAACGTCCAGAGCGGCTCGAGTTCGACCGCACCCAAGATCTACGAGGTCAAGTCAGGCGACAGCCTGTCGAAGATCGCCAAGCACGAGTACGGCGACGCCAGCAAGTGGCCGCAGATCTTCGAGGCGAACAAGGACATCCTGAAGGATCCGAACAAGATCTTTCCCGGCCAGAAGCTGAAGATCCCGCCGCTGGCCTGAAGCACCGGCGTCAGACCCAGCGTGGCCGCGGGTGCGGCCACGCCAGCCCGCATTCGAACTCGTCCCGAAGGAAACACCATGAACTCGACACTTCGCCATTTCGCCCTTGCCGCCGCCACCGCAGTGGCGCTCGCCGCCTGCGGCAAGAAGGAGCCGCCGCCCCCGCCGCCGCCCCCGCCGGCACCGGCCCCGATGCCTGCGCCGGCACCGCCGCCCGCGCCGGTCGGCGTCACGCTGTCGGCGGTCACGCTTGGCAAGGCGGTCGGCGCGGACAAGAAGGTCACCGCGGCGACCGAGGCCTTTGCCAAGGGCGACACGATCCATGCCTCGGTCGACACCACCGGCGCGGGCTCGGCCACGCTGGTAGCCAAGTGGACCTTCACCAAGGACGGCAAGACGGTGCCGGTGAAGGAAGACACCGCGACGATCACGCCGACCGGCCCGGCGACCACCGAGTTCCACATCAGCAAGCCGGACGGCTGGCCGGTGGGCAACTACACGGTCGAGATCCTGCTCGACGGCAAGTCGGTCGCCACCAAGTCGTTCAAGGTGCAGTAAGCAGCACGGCGTCGGCGCGGTGTCACCGCGCCGACGCCAGCGACCGAGCCGCTCCTAGCGCAGCGCCGTCACCGACCCCGAGCCGCGGATCGACTTGGTGATCTTC
>CAZSYX010000055.1:0-23667 GCA_964610575.1 uncultured Burkholderiaceae bacterium | reverse complement strand
GAGCCGTCGCTCGGGCTGGCGCCGCTGATCGTGCGCGAGATCTTCCACATCATCGAGGAACTGAAGCGCCGCGGCGCCTCGATCCTGCTGGTCGAACAGAACGCCCGCGCGGCGCTGCAGGTGGCCGACTTCGCCTACGTGCTGGAAACCGGCGAGATCGCCCTCGAAGGGCCGGCGCGCGAACTCGCTAGCGACAAGCGGGTGATCGAGAGCTACCTCGGTCTGGGCGGCAAGCGCTGAGCAGGGCGGCGATCGGCCGTCGATCGCTCGGCCGGATTTCTGCGCTGCCGTCGAGGTCCGACCGGCCCCTCGCTGCGGTCGCCGGGGGCGCCTTTTGACCCTCCGGATCGGCCGTCCGCGCTGGGGCAGTCAATGGGCCGCTGCGGGCTGTTTCCCGCCGTTCAGTTTCGACGCGCCAGCAGCCGCAGGCGACCCGTTGCGGGCATGTGCCTCTGGGAATCGATCACCTGCAAGCGGGCGCTGAACGTTCGTTCTGAACCAAGAACCGCATACATCGTGTTAACGCAAAGGTGGTCCAGGAACTTCCTGGCGCGCTCACCTGCGCGCGACTCACAAGAGTCGTACACGACAGCCTTCATGCCTCCAAACGACCCGGCAGCGCAGGCCCAGAGGCAGGCCCGGTGAGTCTGTCAGGCCCACTATCGATCGCATTAACAAAACCAATTTGTTCGATCAGTGCCCAAACCATAGACTGGATCAAGCAGCCAATTGCAGACAACCAAAGGAGAAGACCGTGCCAAACGAAATGACTTGTCCGTTCTCGGGCAGCGCTCGCACACACGCAGTGGCTGGGGCCTCAACGAACGCCAACTGGTGGCCCAATCAGCTGAACCTGAAGATCCTGCACCAGCACTCCTCCAAGTCCGACCCGATGGGCGAGGCGTTCAACTACGTCGAGGAGTTCAAGAGCCTCGACCTGGATGCGGTGATCAAGGACCTGCATGCCCTGATGACGGATTCGCAGGAGTGGTGGCCCGCTGACTGGGGTCATTACGGCGGCTTGATGATCCGCATGGCATGGCACAGTGCCGGCACGTACCGCATCTTCGACGGTCGCGGCGGCGCAGGGACAGGCAACCAGCGATTCGCTCCGGTCAACAGCTGGCCGGACAACGGCAACCTCGACAAGGCGCGCCGCCTGCTCTGGCCGATCAAGCAGAAGTACGGCCGCAAGATCTCCTGGGCCGACCTGATGATTCTCGCCGGCAACGTGGCGCTGGAATCAATGGGATTCAAGACCTTCGGTTTCGCCGGCGGGCGTGAGGACATCTGGGAGCCGCAAGAGGACATCTACTGGGGCTCCGAGAGCACCTGGTTGGGTGACAAACGCTATTCCGGCGACCGTCAGCTCGAGAATCCTCTCGCCGCCGTGCAAATGGGTTTGATCTACGTGAACCCGGAGGGTCCGAATGGCAACCCGGATCCGGTGGCCTCGGGCCGAGATGTTCGCGAAACCTTCGCGCGCATGGCCATGAACGACGAAGAGACCGTGGCGCTGGTTGCTGGCGGCCACACGTTCGGCAAGGCCCACGGCGCAGGCGACCCCAAGCTGGTTGGCCCCGAGCCCGAAGGAGCTCCGATCGAAGAGCAGGGCTCGGGCTGGAAGAACAGCTTCGGCACCGGCAAGGGCGTTCACACCACCACCAGTGGCATCGAAGGCGCCTGGAAGCCGAATCCCACCAGATGGGACAACGGCTATTTCGACATGCTATTCGGCTACGAGTGGGAGCTGACCAGGAGCCCGGCCGGCGCCCATCAGTGGGTGGCAAAGAACGTCAAGCCGGAGCACATGATTCCGGACGCGCACGATCCGTCGAAGAAGCATCCGCCGATGATGACCACGGCCGACCTGTCGCTGCGCTTGGACCCGGCCTACGAGAAGATCTCGCGCCGTTTCCACCAGAACCCGAAGGAGTTCGCTGACGCCTTTGCCCGCGCCTGGTTCAAGCTGACGCACCGTGACATGGGCCCACGTGCCCGCTACCTCGGCAAGCTCGTGCCGAAGGAAGTGCTGATCTGGCAGGACCCGATCCCCGCCGTCGATCACCCACTGGTCAATGAGCAGGACATCTCGGCCTTGAAGGCCAAGGTCCTCGCGACCGGCCTGTCCATCTCCCAGCTGGTGACGACCGCCTGGGCGTCGGCTGCGACCTTCCGCGGTAGCGACAAGCGCGGTGGGGCGAACGGGGCACGCATCCGCCTGGCACCGCAGAAGAATTGGGAAGTCAACCAGCCCGCCGAACTGGCGAAGGTTCTGTCGAAGCTCGAAGCGATCCAGAAGGAATTCAACGGCTCGCAGTCCGGCGGCAAGAAGATCTCGCTGGCCGACCTGATCGTGCTGGGCGGCTGCGCGGCCGTCGAGGCTGCTGCCAAGAAAGCCGGCCAGGATGTGAAGGTCCCCTTCTCGCCGGGGCGCATGGACGCGTCGCAGGACCAGACCGATGTGGATTCGTTCGCCGTGCTGGAGCCGGCTGCAGACGGCTTCCGCAACTACGCCCGCAAGGGACTCGAGGGATCGGCGGCCGAGCTGCTGGTGGACAAGGCCCAGTTGCTGACGCTGACCGCCCCTGAGATGACGGTTCTGATTGGCGGCCTGCGCGCCCTGAATGCGAACGTCGGCCAGTCCAAGCACGGCGTGTTCACCAAGCGCCCGGAGACGCTGACCAATGACTTCTTCGTCAATCTGCTCGACATGAACACGAAGTGGCAGAAGTCCGCCACATCCGAAGGCGTGCTGGAGGGGCGCGATCGGGCAACGGGCGAGGTCAAGTGGACGGGTACCGTCGTTGATCTGGTCTTCGGTTCGAACTCCCAGCTCCGGGCCCTCGCGGAGGTCTATGCGTGCAGCGACTCACAGCAGAAGTTCGTGCGTGACTTCGTGGCGGCCTGGAGCAAGGTGATGAACCTTGATCGCTTCGACCTGGCGTGATCGCAGAGGACAGGTCCCAAAGGTCCTATAGAGCGCAGCCTCGACCTGGCATCGGGTTCTCCGGACAGGTCGAGGCCGCGCGAATCCCAGCCGGCGGCTGTTCGCCTTCAGCCACGCTTACATGCTGGAGTTGCAAGGCAACGAAATGCTGTGCTTGTCTGGATGCTTGGTTGCGGCCATTGACCTATGAGCGCAACTGGCCGGAAGCACCTGTCCGGCGGTCTTGCGCGCATGACGGCTTCCGCTGCATTGCGGAAGGCCACGGCGACCGGTTTGAAGGCCGGCTCGGATCGATGGCGCCAGCGAAGGACCGCTGTCGGTGACGTGCCCATGCGGATCGCGATCTGCCGATTCGAACCGGTCAACTGACGACAGATCCAGGGAGCCATCAGACGTGGTGCGGAAGCAGTGGGCCGTACGTCAGGCGGCGCGTTCTTGCGCGACCGCCAGCGACACAGCTCTGGCTGCTCGTCGTCGTGCGAGCATTCCCCGGTTCCTGTCCGGAGGAGCGCAATGGAGAAGGCTGAAGAACGGCGTTACGAGGGCCTGAGCCCGTTCGAACTCAAGAACAAGCTGGTCGAACTCGCCAAGCACCGCGGCGAGCGCATGATGCTCAACGCGGGTCGCGGCAATCCGAACTGGATCGCGCTCGGGCCGCGTGCGGCGTTCTTCCGCCTGGGCGAGTTCGCCGTGGCCGAGGCGGGGCGGGTTGCGCTCGGCCCCGATTTCGGCGGCCTGCCGAAGAAGCGCGGCATTGCCGGGCGCCTGCAGGCTTTCCTCGCCGAGCATGCCGGCGCCGCGGGCAACGCGCTGCTCGAACGCGGCATCCAGTATGCGCTGGACAAGCACGGGTTCGATCCCGATCTGCTGGTCGGCGAATGGATCGACGGGATTCTCGGCGACCACTATCCGCTGCCGGTCCGCATGCTCGCCCATGCCGAAGAACTGGTGCGCGACCACCTCGTCGCGGAGCTCTTTGCCGGCGATGCGACGGCCGGCTCGTTCGACCTCTTCGCGGTCGAAGGCGCGAGCGCCGGCATCACTTATGTATTCCAGTCGCTGGTGCACTCGCGGCTGCTCGCACCGGGCGACCGTATTGCGCTCGGCGTGCCGATCTTCACGCCGTATCTCGAGGTGCCGCGCCTGCCCGAATACCGCTTCGAAATCGTCGAGGTGATGCAGGAGGAGGCGGCGCTCTGGCGCTACCCGGCATCCGAGATCGACAAGCTGCGCGACCCGCGGATCAAGGCGTTCCTGGCCGTGAATCCGTCAAATCCCACCGCGGTCGGCATGGATCCGGCGACGGTTGCGCGCATCGGCCAGATCGTGCGCGAGCGGCCCGACCTCATTGTGATCACCGACGATGTCTATGCGTCGTTCGTCGATGGCTACCGCTCGCTTGCCGCGGTAGCGCCGGGCAACACGATCGTCCTGTATTCGTTCTCGAAGTACTGGGGCGCCACCGGGTTGCGTCTCGGCGTGGTCGGCCTGCATCGGTCGAACGTGCTCGACGCACGCCTCGCGGCAGCCTCGGGCGACGGGCTGGCAGCCGCGCGCGCCCGCTACGCAGCCGTCTCGACGGCGCCGGAGGCGATGAAGCTCATCGACCGGATGGTGGCCGACAGCCGCGCCATCGGCCTGAACCACACGGCCGGGCTGTCGTCGCCGCAGCAGGTCCAGATGACGCTGTTCGCCCTGGACGGATTGCTCGACGCCGACCAGGGCCGCAAGCGCGTGGCGCGCGCGATCGTCCGAGACCGCTTCGAGCGGCTTTACCGGGGCGCCGAGCTGGAACCATCTGCCGATCCGCTGCTCACCCACTACTACGCCTCGCTCGACATACCGGCGATTGCGCGCACGCGCTACGGCGCCGCCTTTGCCGACTGGCTGGTCGCCAGCTTCGAGCCGATCGATTTCGTCGTCCGGCTGGCGGAGGAACGGAGCATCGTGCTGCTGGACGGTGGCGGCTTCGACGCGCCGAAGATGTCGGTGCGCGTTTCGCTGGCGAACCTGCCGGACGAAGCCTACGAGCCGATCGGCCGGGGCATCGCCGAACTGCTCGCGGACTACCACGCCCAGTGGAACGCTCGGCAGGCCGGCAGCGGCTGACTCGCCCGTGCTGACCCGTCAGGCGCCCTTTACACGCGCAGCACCTTGCCGGGATTCAGGATGTTCAGCGGATCGAAGGCGCGCTTGATGCGCGCCATCAGTTCGACCGCATCGGCGCCGTGCTCCTCGAGCAGGAAATCCATCTTGTGCAGGCCGACGCCGTGCTCGCCGGTGCAGGTGCCGTCCATCCGCAGCGCTCGCTCGACCATGCGCTGGTTGAGGCGCTCGGCTTCCTCCATCTCGGCCGGGTTGGCCGGGTCGACGAGGATCGCGCAGTGGAAATTGCCGTCGCCCACGTGGCCTAGGATCGGCGCCGGCAGGCTGCTGGCTTCGGTGTCCTTGATCGTTTCGCTGATGCACTCGGCCAGCCGCGAGATCGGCACGCACACGTCGGTGGTGCAACTGCGCGAGCCGGGCTTCAGCTGCAGGCAGGCGAAGTAGGCGTTGTGCCGTGCCGACCACAGCCGCGTGCGGTCCTCCGGCGTGGTGGCCCACTGGAAGTCGTGGCCGCCGTGGTCGCGGGCGAGGTCCTGCACGGTGGCGGTCTGTTCCTCGACGCCGGACGGCGTGCCGTGGAACTCGAACAGCAGCAGCGGCGATTCGGGTAAGCCGAGCTTGTCGCGCATGTTCACCGCGCGCACCGTCAGCGCGTCGAGCAGCTCGCAGCGGGCGATCGGCACGCCCATCTGGATGGTGGCGATGGTCGTCGCCACTGCCGCCTGCACGCTGGGGAACGAGCAGATCGCGGCGGCGATCGCCTCCGGCTGCGGATACAGGCGCAGCGTCGCCTCGGTGATGATGCCGAGCGTTCCCTCGGCGCCGATGAACACCCGCGTCAGGTCGTAACCGGCGCTCGATTTCTTCGCCCGCCTCGAGGTTCGGATCACCTTGCCCTCGGCGGTGACGACCGTGAGCCCGAGCACGTTCTCGCGCATCGTGCCGTAGCGCACGGCATTGGTGCCGGAGGCGCGCGTGGCCGCCATGCCGCCGATGGTGGCATCCGCCCCGGGGTCGATCGGGAAGAACAGGCCCGTGTGCTTGATCTCGGCGTTCAGCTGCATGCGCGTGACGCCGGCCTGCACGGTCACCGTGAGGTCCTCGGAATTGATCGCCAGCACCCGGTTCATCTGCGCCAGGTCGACGCTGACGCCACCCTCGATGGCCAGCAGGTGCCCTTCGAGCGAGGAGCCGACGCCAAAGGGGATCACCGGCACGCGGTGCTCGGCGGCGAGCACGACCAGCGCGGCGACGTCCTCGGTCGAGCGGGCGAACACCACCGCATCGGGCGGCATGGGCGGATACGCCGACTCGTCGCGGCCGTGGTGCTCGCGCACCGCCGCGGTGGTGGACAACTGCTCGCCGAAGCGCTCGTGCAAGGCGGCGAGGAACGCCTCCGGCAGTGGCTTGGCGACCTGGCGCAGGGGTGTCGGGGCATTCATGGGCCTCTCCGTCGTGCTTGCTCGCGTGGCCTCGAGGGCGCCCGGCTAGCTTAATCGCACGTCGCGTGTATTTCTGCCGCTCGGTTCCTTGCGGCAGGGGCGCATGGAAACATCGCCTTCGCCGTTTCCTTAGAATCGCTTTTTGCGCTGCAACATGGCGGTCCCGCCAGCAGGCGCAGTGGAATCCAAGTGGAACATATCGAGAACCGCACCTTCGACGAGATTCAGGTTGGCGACACTGCCACGCTCGATCGCACGCTGACCGAGCAGGACATCACGCTCTTCGCGGTGATGTCGGGCGACATCAACCCCGCGCACGTGGACCCGGAATATGCGAAGAGCAGCCGCTTTCGCGAGGTGATCGGCCACGGCATGTGGAGCGGCGCACTCATCTCCACCGTGCTCGGAACGGAGTTCCCCGGGCCGGGCACGATCTATCTCGGCCAGAACCTGCGCTTCCGCCGCCCCGTGATGGTGGGCGACACCATCACCATCAGGGTCACGGCGAAGGAGAAGGATCCGGAGAAGGGCAAGGTGGTGCTCGACACCGAATGCCTGAACCAGGACGGCGAGGTGGTCGTCTCCGGCACGGCCGAAGTCATTGCGCCGAAGGAAAAGGTGCGGCGGCTGAAGATCGACCTGCCCGAGGTGCGCTTCGACGACAAGGAGGCGCGCTTCCGCGAGATCATGGGCCGGGTCCGCGCGCGCAAGCTCGCGCCGGTGGCGGCGGCGATCGTCGATCCGGCCGACGCCGACTCGCTCGCGAGCGTCGCGGCCGCAGCGCAGGAAGGCACCATCGTGCCGATCCTCGTCGGGGCGGAGCGTCTGATCCGCGAAGTCGCCGAAGCCGGCGGCGTCGATCTCGATGGATTCGCGATCGTGCCGGCGGCAACCCCGCGGGAAGCCGTTGCGGAGGCCATCCGCCTGGCGCGGGAAGGCAGGGTCGAGGGGATCATGAAGGGCAGCATGGCGACCGAGGACCTGATCGTTCCGGTCATCTCGGCGGCGAAAGGCCTGCGCACCGAGCGCCGCGTCAGCCACGTGCACGTGATGGACGTGCCGACCTATCCGAAGCCGCTGTTCATCACCGACTCGATGATCAACATCGCGCCGGGGCTCTCTGAAAAGCGCGACATCTGCCAGAACGTCATCGACCTGGCGCACTGGCTCGGCATACCGGCACCGAAGGTGGCGGTGCTCGCCGCGGTGGAGACGATCAATCCGAAGATGCCTGCCACCATCGAGGCGGCGACGCTGTGCAAGATGGCCGAGCGGGGGCAGATCGCCGGCGGCATCCTCGACGGGCCGCTGACCTTCGACCACGCGGTGTCGCTGCGGGCGGCCGAGAACACCGGCATCCGCTCGCCGGTCGCCGGCCAGGCCGATGTGCTGCTGGTGCCCGACCTCGAGTCGGGCAACATGATCGCCAAGCAGCTGATGTATCTCGCCGACGCGCTGTCGGCCGGCATCGTGCTCGGCGCGCGGGTGCCGATCGCCCTGACCAGCCGCGGCGACGACCGGCGCTCGTGGCTCGCCTCGGCCACCCTGGTGCAGCTCGTCGCGCACATGTATCGCCACCAGGCAGCGGGATCGCGCGGCAGCCACTGACCGCGCGCACGGCGGCGCGGACGCCGGACTCCTGGCGCGTTGTCGCACCTGGTTCGCGCTTGTGGTTATCGACTGCGCCGGCAGGAAGTCCGCGCCGTCCCGGACGGTGTCCGTCAGGTTGAAGCTCGATCATCGCGGCTAACATTCGATTGACCGTCACGGGAGCCCGTGACAGCAGTGAACCTGGAGCAGCATCATGGGCCACCGCCTTTCGCAGATCGCCACCCGCACCGGCGACGACGGCACGACCGGGCTCGGCGACGGCAGCCGCACGGCCAAGGACAGCCTGCGCGTGCAGGCGATGGGCGATGTCGACGAGCTGAACTCCGCCATCGGCGCACTGCTTGCCGAAACGCTGCCCGACGAGGTCCGCGCCGATCTCGTGGACATCCAGCACGACCTGTTCGACCTTGGCGGCGAACTGTGCATCCCCGGCTACACGATGCTCAAGGACGCGCAGGTGGCGCGGCTCGATGCACGGCTGGCGCACTACAACGCCAACTTGCCTCGGCTGGCTGAGTTCATCCTGCCGGGCGGCAGCCGTGCTGCTGCGCTGGCGCATGTGTGCCGTGCCGTGTGCCGGCGCGCGGAGCGCGCCATCGTCACGCTGGGAAAGGCGGAGCCTCTGAACGCCGCGCCGCGCCAGTACGTCAATCGCCTGTCCGACCTGCTGTTCGTGCTGGCGCGCGTGCTCAATCGTTTCGCCGGCGGCACCGACGTGCAATGGCAGCAGCGCAAGAACCAGTAGCTCGGCTCAGGCCCGCTGGCGCAAGCGGCTGAAGACGCCGAGCGCCAGCGCCGTGCCGGCGAGCACGATGGCGCCGCCCGTGACGAGTCGCACCGTCAGCGGCTCGGCGAGGAAGATCGTCCCCCACAGCGTGGCGAACAGCGGGATCAGGTAGGTGACGTTGGCGGCACGCATCGCGCCGACCCGCGCGATCAGCCGGAAGTACAGCAGGTGGGCGAAGCCGGTGCACAGCACGCCGAGCACTGTCGCAGCCATCCACGGGCCGGCCGAGGGCGGCTGCGCCGGCCAGGTCAGCAGTGCCGCTGGCGCCAGCAGTGCTGCGGCGGCAATCTGGCTGCCGGTGGCTGTGGCCAGCGGAGGCACGCCGCCGAGCGTTCGCCTGGCCACGTTGGCCGACAGCCCGTAGCACATCATGCCGAGCAGGGCCGCGCCGACGGCGATCGTTTCCGTCCAGCCGGCGCCACTGCGGCTCAGATCGATCTTGTCGCCGACCAGCACCAGCACACCGGCCGCGCCAACCGCGAGGCCCAGCCACTGCGACGGCCGCACGCGCTCGCCGAACCAGAGCGCGGCGATCAGCGCCGTCCACATCGGCACCGTCCCGTTGAGCATCGACGTGAAGGCGGCGGTCAGCGTCAGCATCGCGTAGGTCACCAGCACGAAGGGCACGGCGAAATTGATCACGCTGATCAGTGCGATCTGGCGCGCGTGCGTGCGCAGCGTGCCGATGCCGATGCCTGTGGCGAGCAGCGGCAGCAGCACCAGCGCGCCGCTGACCATGCGCACCTCGACCAGCGCCACCGGGCCGAACGCCGGCGCGGCGATGCGGATGAAGAGGAAGCTCGAACCCCAGATCGCGGCGAGCAATACGAGATCGATGGTGTCGCGCGCCCTCATCAGCTTCGCTCGAGGGCGAGCAGCTTCGCCTTGCGCTCGAGGCCGCCGGCGTAGCCGGTAAGCCGACCGTCGGCGCCGACGATCCGGTGACACGGCACGATGATGCCGATCGGGTTGGCGCCGATCGCGGCACCGACCGCGCGCACCGCCGTCGGTCTGCGGATTGCGGCGGCAATCACGCCGTAGGTCGACGTCGCGCCGAACGGCACCGCCAGCAGCGCCTGCCACACCGCGCGCTGGAACGGCGTGCCCCGCGGTGCCAGCGGCAGGTCGAACGTCGCTCGCCTGGCTTCGAAGTACTCGGCAAGCTCGGCGCGCGCTTGCGCCAGCACCGGCTCGTCGTCGGCACGCTGCCAATCGGGCTGTCGCGGACGGTCGTGCTTCTGGCCGGGGAAATGCACGCCGACAAGCGAACCGTTCTCGGCCGTCAGCAGCAGCGTGCCGAGCGGGCTTTTCATCTCCGTGTACAGCGTTCTCATGATTGCTCCAGGGAAGACCACAGGTGCATCACCGCGTAGGCGCGCCACGGTCGCCACGGCTGCGCGATGCGTTCGAGCTGAGCCGGTCGCCGTTCGCGCAAGGCCTTGGCGATGCCGATGTCGCCGGCCGGGAAGGCATCGGGCCAGTGCAGCGATCGCATCGCGATCGCCTGCGCGGTCCACTCGCCGACGCCCGGCAGCTCACGCAGCCTTTGCACCGTGTTTTCGACATCGACGTTCGGCACCAGGTCGATTCGCCCTTCAGCAACGGCTCGGGCAAGCGCGACGATGGCCTTCGCCCGCGTGTCGATGACGGCGAGCGACGCGATTTCTGCCGGCGCACAGTCGGCGAGCCGGGCTGCGTCTGGAAACACCAGCCTTAGGCCGGGGAAGGGAGTGTCGATCGGCGTGCCGAAGCGCTCGACCAGCCGTCGCGCCAGCGTCCGCGCCGCCTTCACGCTGACCTGCTGGCCGAGGATCGTTCGCACGGCGGTCTCGAAGCCGTCGAAGGCGCCGGGTAGCCGCAGCCCCGGTCTGGCTGCCGCGAGTGCGCCGAGATGAGCTTCGACGGCTTCCGGCTGGCAGTCGAGATCGAAGGCATGCTTGCAGGCGGCGAGCACCCGCGGCAGTGCCGGCGCCAGCCGCGCATCGATGCGAACTTCGATGCCTTGCCCGCGTGAGGCCTGCCGGACCTCGAGCCAGCCCGCCAGCGGCTTGCCGTCGGCGCTGCTGACAGCGAGCGAGCGCCGCAGCCGCCGGCCTTCGACCTGCTCGACATTGTCGAGCGTGCGAGCCGCAAAGAAAGCGAGCAGTCGCGGGTAGTCGAAGGGCGCCCGTGTGGCGAGGACGAAGCGATGGAAATCGACCGCCGATGGCCGCGCCGCCGTTCGCCGCAACGTGGTCGGCTGCAGCCGGTAGCGCTCCGCGAACAGCGTGTTGAAGCGGCGCACGCTGCCGAAGCCGGCGGCCAGCGCCACCTCGGTGACCGGCATCTGCGTGTCCGTCAACAGCCTCTTGGCGAGCAGCAGCCTTGCCGTTTGCGCGTAGGCCACCGGCGTGACGCCGTACTCGGCCTCGAACACGCGGCGCAGGTGCCGGTCGGTGACGCCGAGGCGGCGTGCCACGGCGTCCATGCCGCCTTCGCTGGCCAGGCCGTCGTCGATCAGGCTCGCGGCAGCGCGCGCCAGTTGCCGCGACGCATCGATCAGCGCCAGGCCCGGCGCGAGTTCCGGCCGGCATAGCAGGCACGGCCGGAAGCCCGCGCCTTCGGCGGCGGCGGCGCTGGCGAAGTAGCGCTGGTTCTCGCGCCTCGACGGCCGCGCGCTGCACACCGGCCGGCAGTAGATACGCGTGCTGGTGATGCCGACGAAGAAGCGGCCGTCGAAGCGCGCGTCGCGGGCGCGGGTGGCGCGGAAGCAGGCGTCCGGCTCGAGGTGCATGGCCGCACTATGACCGAAACGGCGAGCCGGCGCTCGCCGTTTTCGGACATCGTTGTGCGGCCGGTCGGCGGCCGCGGCCGACTACTTGCCGGAGAGGTTTGCCGACTGCAGCCGGCGGCCGCGCACGCCAGCGGCGAGCCGGTCGAGCAAGGTGACGCTGTCTTCCCAGCCGAGGCAGGCGTCGGTGATCGACTGGCCGTAGATGAGCGGCTTGCCCGGCACCAGGTCCTGGCGACCGGCGACGAGGTGGCTTTCGACCATCACGCCGATGATGCGCGAGTCGCCGCCCTCGAGCTGACCGGCGATGGCATCGGCCACCACCAACTGGTTCTCGTGCTTCTTGCCGCAGTTGGCGTGCGAGGCGTCGATCATCAGCCGCTGCGCCAGGCCGTTCTTCGCCAGTTCCTGGCAGGCGGTCTCGACGCTGGCGGCGTCGAAGTTGGGCGACTGGCTTCCGCCGCGCAGGATGATGTGGCAGTCCTCGTTGCCCTTGGTCGAGACGATCGCCGAGTGGCCGCCCTTGGTGACGGACAGGAAATGGTGCGGCTGCTGCGCGGCACGGATCGCCTCGGCGGCGACGCGTACGTTGCCGTCGGTGCCGTTCTTGAAGCCGACCGGGCACGACAGCCCCGAGGCCAGCTCGCGGTGCACCTGGCTCTCGGTGGTGCGGGCGCCGATCGCGCCCCAGCTGACCAGGTCGGCGATGTACTGCGGCGTGATCATGTCGAGGTACTCGCAGCCGGCCGGCAGCCCCATCACGTTGATCTCCATCAGCAGTTCGCGTGCCACGCGCAGGCCGTGGTTGATGCGGAAACTGCCGTCGAGGTCAGGATCGTTGATCAGGCCCTTCCAGCCCACGGTGGTGCGCGGCTTCTCGAAGTACACGCGCATCACGATCTCGAGATCGTCGCGCAGGCGGTCGCGCTCGGCCTTCAGCTTGTGTGCGTATTCGAGCGCCGCCCTCGGATCGTGGATCGAGCACGGCCCGATCACCACGATCAGCCGGTCATCCATGCCGTGCAGGATCGCGTGCAGCGCCGAGCGCGCGCCGAACACGATCTGGCCGACCTCCTCGGTGCAGGGAAATTCGCGGATCAGGTGCGATGGCGGTGAAAGCTCCTTGATCTCGCGGATGCGCAGGTCGTCGGTCATGTAACGCATCGTTCTTGCTCCGTCCACGGTGGGCTCCTGTGCTGCCTGCCGGGCGCCCGGCGAAAAAAAACCGCCAGGTTCTTGAGGCCTGGCGGTTGGGGTCGATTGGGTCTGTCGCTTTACGCGCGCCGATCGACTTTCTCCGCCAGAGGCCGGAGGAAGCCGTAGAAGAAGAAGAAGAACCGATGCGCCATGTCAGCCAGAACCCTAAGTCGCACGCACTCTACCGGATTGGTTGCAGTGCGGCAACTCAGAAGCGGTAGCGCAACCCGACATTGGCGCGGTTGCTGAGGCTGCTGCCGTAATAGCTCTCGGCCTCGCCGGCGGCTTCAGTCAGCTGGTAGCCGCCGAAAACGGCCATCGAGTTCGACCACAGGTAGTCGACCTGCACGCCGAGGTCGAGCGCGCGGCCGCGCATCGTCGCCAGGCCATCGACGGCGAACCCCAGGCGCCAGCGGGGCGACCACTGCGCCACCCCGGCAAGGTGAAGCAGCGGCAACGAGCCGAAGCTGGTCCGCTCGGTGCCGATTGCCGGGCGCAGGGTGCCCGAGGATTCGCCGAGGTTCGTCGACAAACCCAGCTTCATCGCCCACGTGGGCCGGTCGAGCAGGGTGTAGCGGTACGTTGCGCGCACCGGATCGATATTCCAGTCCGCCCCCGGTTCCGCGCCGATCGAAGGCGCCTGCGGCGTCACCGGCAGCAACGAACCATAAGTGAGGATGCGCACTTCGTGCGCGCCCATGCTGGCCGCCGCATCCAGACGCAACGATGTCGCCGGTGTGCCCCAGCGCGCGGCGAGCAGGGACCGCTCGGCCAGAGCATCGCCGGTCAAGCCGTACATCAGCGGAATCCCAGATGACTGCCCGCTGTCCGTTGCCCAGGCGGCGGTTCCGGCCGAGGCGGCCAGCAGCGCGGCAAGGATTGCACGGCAACGCGGCGCGGGGCGCATCTCCGACTCCTTCGTGCTCGTCATCAGCGACGACCCTATTGAACGCCTGCGCCGCGCGTTTGCCAATAGTGCGCCCGGCAGTCGGCCGAACATGTGGCTAAACGGACGCGGGCGTCCGACTAGGGGACGAAGAAGTAGACGGTGGCGTGGAAGAAGACGGGCGCCGAAAAGGTGATGCTTTCAAGCCGTTCCAGCACCCCTCGCGACAACGCAACGCCTTGATCCCATTGGCGTTCGCCGAGGCTGCGCTTGACTGAAGCAAGCACCAACCCACCCACGAAGGCGGCGAACACGGTCGCCGCCGACATCAGCGCCGCCTGCCACCATGTGAAAGGCGTCATCCACCACAGCAGCGTCCCGAGCACGCTGGCCGCCGCTCCGCCGATCAGCACGCCTTCGCGGCTCTTGTTCGGGTTCGAGCGCAGCGGCGTGCGGCCAAAGCTGGCGCTGGCCATTACGGCGAAGTTTTCCGACATCTGAACGATGAGAAGGAAGTACAGCAGCAGCAGTGATCCGCGGCCCTCGTAACCGGGCGGCTCGAGGGTGGCGATCGCCGGTGCGTGCGAGACGCAGTACACGCTGAGCATCAGCCCCCACTGCACCTTGGCCACCCGCTGCAGGTACAGCTCGGTGTCGTGCCGCCAGGCCATGATGACCGGCAGGATCAGGAACAGGTAGACGGGAATGAACACCGCGTACAGCTGGTACCAGCCGTTCGCCACCAGCACGTACTGCACCGGGATGGCGACGTAGAAGGCGATGATCAGGGCGATGTGGTCAGCAGGCTTCGTCGGCGTCAGCGCGACGAACTCGCGCAGCGCGAAGAACGAGGCGAGGGCGAAGATCACCGCCAGCGCCACTTCGCCGAGAGCAAAGCCGACCGCGAACAGCAGCAGGATCAGCCACGACACTTGCAGCCGCGAGTTCAGCTGGCCGATCCAGGTGAGCTTGTCGGGGTCGGTGGTGCGCGATCTCAGCCGGTGCACGAGGGCGCTGGCGCCGGCGGCGAGCAGCGCCAGCGCACCGAAGACGGCGAGAAAGGTCTGCTGCAGCGACAGTTCCATCGTCGTTCCTGCCTTCAGCCGGCCAGCGCCGCGACGGCGTTGCGGGCGCGCTCGACGAAGCTCTCCTTTGCCTCGCCCTCGATGCGCGCCAGCGGCGTGCCGAAGCGCACGGTGCAGATCGTCGGCACCGGCAGAAACGCGCCCTTCGGCATGCTGCGGTGGAGATTCTCGATGTACACCGGGATCAGCTCAACCGCCGGAAAGGACATCGCCAGGTGGTAAATCCCGCTGCGGAACGGCCCCGGCAGCGACTGCGGCGAACGTGTGCCCTCGGGAAAGATGATCAGCGAGAAACCGTTCTCGAGCGCGTCGCGCAGCGGTTCGAGGGGATCGGCGTTGGGATCATCGCGGGCACGGTCGATCATTACGACGTTCAGTTCATTGCGGGCGATGTGGCCGCGTATGCCGCCGCGGTCCCAGTAGTCCTTCGCTGCCACGGGGCGCGTGTTGGCGCGCAGTTCTCCCGGCAGGGCGGCCCACAGAACCACGGTATCCATGTGGCTGGTGTGATTGGCGAAATAGATCCGCTGCACCGCACTTGGCGCACAGCCGATCCAGCGCGGATAGGCCCCCACCAGCAGGCGCACCAGCCAGACGATCGGGGGAAGGAAGCGGACGGGAAGTGTCGCCACGTTTGGCCCGGCCGCGTCTTTCGCGCGGCTCGCGCATCGGCCGATTATGCCGGCGCGGGTTGCGGGCGATTGACCCAGCGCAAGCAGCAGGCGTGAACCCTGTTGCTGCGCGTCCCGGTCCGGGATTACGTCAGCCGGTGCCGCCGACGGTGAGCCCCTCGATGCGCAGCGTCGGCTGGCCGACGCCGACCGGCACGCTCTGGCCGTCCTTGCCGCAGGTGCCGATGCCGGAGTCCAGTCGCATGTCGTTGCCGATCATCGTCACGCGGGTCAGCGCATCGGGGCCGTTGCCGATCAGCGTGGCGCCCTTCACGGGCGCAGTGATGCGGCCGTTCTCGATCAGGTAGGCCTCGGCCATGCTGAAGACGAACTTGCCGTTGGTGATGTCGACCTGGCCGCCGCCGAAGTTGCTCGCGTAGATGCCTTTCTTCACCGAGCGGATGATCTCCTGCGGATCCTTGTCGCCACTGAGCATGCAGGTGTTGGTCATCCTCGGCATCGGCAGGTGGGCGAACGACTCGCGCCGGCCGTTGCCGGTCGGCGCCACGCCTGTCAGCCGCGCATTCAGCGTGTCCTGCATGTAGCCGCGCAGGATGCCGTCCTCGATCAGCACAGTGCGCTCGGTCGGCGTGCCCTCGTCGTCGATCGACAGCGAGCCGCGCCGGTCGGGCAGGGTGCCGTCGTCGATCACGGTCACGCCCTTCGAGGCGACGCGCTGGCCGACGCGGCCGGCAAACGCGCTCGATCCCTTGCGGTTGAAGTCGCCTTCGAGACCGTGACCGACCGCCTCGTGCAGCAGGATGCCAGGCCAGCCGGGGCCGAGCACGACGCTCATCACGCCGGCAGGCGCGGGCCGTGCGGCGAGGTTGGCGAGCGCCATGTCCACCGCGGTTGCCACGTACTGCTGCAGCACCGCTTCGTCGAAGTAGGCCAGGTCGACGCGGCCGCCGCCGCCGGCGAAGCCCTGCTCGCGGCGGCCCTGTTCCTCGACGATCACGGTCAGCGACAGCCTCGAGAGCGGACGCACGTCGGCGGCGATCAGTCCTTCGGCGCCGCGGTCCTGCCGCGCCACCAGCACCACCTCGTAGTCGCCGGCCAGGTTGGCCATCACCTGCTTGACGCGCGGATCGCGCGCGCGCGCCATCTGCTCGATGCGTTCGAGCAGCTTGATCTTCTCCACCGCGTCGAGCGCCGCGACCGGGTCGGTCGCGGCATAAAGCGGCGCCGCCGAGCGCGGCTTGAGGCTGGCCACCTTGGCCGCGCCGCCGCCGGCGCCGGCGATGGCGCGCGCCGTCTGCGCCGCCTCGAGCAGCGCCTCCTCGGACAGGTCGTCGGAATAGGCGAAGGCGGTCCTGTCGTCGCTGACCGCACGCACGCCGACGCCCTGCTCGATGTCGAAGCTGCCGCTCTTGACGATGCCTTCCTCGAGAGCAAACGACTCGCTGCGCAGGTACTGGAAGTACAGGTCGGCGAAGTCGGCGTCGTGCTCGAAGATCAGCCCCAGCGCACGCTGCAGCGCGCTCTCGTCCAGCCCGTAGGGCTCGAGCAGCGTCTGGCGGGCGATGGCGAGGCGGTCGATCGGGGCGTCGGCAGGTCTCATCGGGCTCGGTGTGGCGATCGGCACGCCGCAGGGGCGTGCCGGTTAGCGGGCGCCGCAGTTTACTTGGGGTCAGCCGTCGGCTGAGCGGTCAATGCAGATCGGGGCGAAGGACGGCGCCTCAACCCTGCCGGTGAACGGGTTGCACGCCGGGGTCGCACGCAGCCGGTCAGCGCTCGATCCAGCGGATGCGGTTGGTCTCCAGCGGCACCTTGGCGTGCAGATGGTTCGGCACCAGGCGCGCGGTGAAATCGGAAGCCGGCCGCTGCGTGGCGAGGTGCGCGCGGAACATCACGCCGTTGATCGCGCCGGGCACCGGTCCGATCGGCTGCATCGGAATGAGCGCGTGCTGCTGGCCTGCGGCCGGCTCGGCGTATAGCTGCGCGGCGACGGAGTCTGCCGGCAGATCTCCCAGGTAGACGGGCAGCGAGAACGTCCAGCCGTCGCCTTCCTGCGCCGCTTCCAGGTTGCCGGCATGCACCTCGTGCCAGCGACGGCGGATCTGCCGCTCCCATTGCCACAGCGACTGCGCCACCGCGGCGCCATCGGCGCAGCGCTGCGCGTAATCGGCGGCGGCGGGCAGGTAGTACTCGCGCACGTACTCGAGCAGCATCCGGTTGGTCGAGAACTGCGGCGTGAGCTGCGTCATGCTGGCACGCAGCCGCGCGATCCACTGCCGCGGCAGGCCGCCGGCGTCGCGGCGGTAGAACTCCGGCACGACCTGCTCTTCGAGCAGGCGATAGAGCAGCTCCGCCTCGCGCTCGTCGTCCTGCGGCCCGCCGATCTCGGCGCTGCCGTTTACGCCCCAGCCGACCTCCGGCGTGTGCGCCTCGGCCCACCAGCCGTCCAGTTCCGACAGATTCAGCCCGCCGTTGACGAGCACCTTCATGCCGCTGGTGCCGCAGGCTTCCCAGGCGCGGCGCGGCGTGTTGATCCAGACGTCCACGCCCTGCACCATGTGCGCGGCGAGCGCGATGTCGTAGTCCTCGAGGAACACCGCGCGCGTGCGGACGTCGTCGCGGCGCGTGAAGGCCGACCACTGCGCGATGTAGCCTTTGCCGACCTCGTCGTGCGGGTGCGACTTGCCGGCGACGATGATCTGCACCGGACGCGATGCGTCGGCGAGCAGCCGGACCAGCCGCTCGGCGTCGCGCAGCAGCATGCTGGGCCGCTTGTACTCGGTGAAGCGGCGCGCGAAGCCCAGCGTCAGTACGTTCGGGTCGAGCACCTCGTTGCTGCGCGCCCTCAGCTTCGCGCTGGCGCCGCGCTGCGCCAGTTGCCCGGCGAGGCGGCGGCGGGCGTAATCGACCAGGTCGCGTCGTGAGGCGGCGCGCATTTCCCACAACTGCTCGTCGGGGACGGCGGCGATGCCCTGGCCCAGGGCGCCCGTCGCGCCGAGCCAGCGCGTCTTGCCGCAGGCGGTGGTCCACAGCCGGTCGGCGTGGGCCGAGTCCCACGACGGCATGTGCACGCCGTTGGTGACGTGGCCGATCGGCACCTCGGCCCGGGGCCAGCGCGGATAGAGGTCCTGGAAGATGCGCCGGCTCACCTCGCCGTGCAGCCGGCTCACCGCATTGATGCGGCCGCAGGTGCGCGCGGCGAGGAAGGCCATGTTGAACGGCTCGCCGGGATCGCCGCGCATACGGCCGAGCGCCAGCAGCTGCTCGGGCGGCAGGCCGAGCTCGTCGGCGTAGTCGCGACCGTACTGCGCCAGCAGTTCGACCGGGAAGGTGTCGAATGCGGCTGCCACCGGCGTGTGCGTGGTGAATACGTTGCCGGCGCGCGTGGCCCACAGTGCGGGCCAGAAGCCGACCTTGTGCCGCTGCATGAAAGTGCGCGCGCGCTCGAGCGTGACCAGCGCCGCATGGCCTTCGTTCAGGTGGCACACCGCCGGCTCGAGATTGAGCGCCTGCAGCAGCCGCCAGCCGCCGATGCCGAGCGCAATCTCCTGCGTCAGCCGGTTCTCCTTGCCGCCGCCATAGAGCTGGCCGGTGATGCCGCGGTCGGCCGGGCTGTTCAGCGGATCGTTGGAGTCGAGCAGGTAAAGCGGCACGCGGCCGACCTGCCCCTGCCAGACCAGCAGTCGCAGCGTCCGTCCGGGCAGGTCGACCGGCACGACCAGCCGCTGGCCGTCGGCGCCGCGCACCGCGCTGATCGGCAGGGTGTGCGGCAGGTTGGCCGGATAGAGCTCGATCTGGCGCCCGTGCGCGTCGAGCATCTGGCGGAAGTACCCTTCCTGGTACAGCAGGCCGATGCCGACGATCGGCACGCCGAGGTCGCTGGCGGTCTTCAGGTGATCACCCGACAGCACGCCGAGGCCACCGGAATAGATCGGCAGCACCTCCGTGATGCCGAACTCCATGCTGAAGTAGGCGATCGGCCCCTGGAACCCCGGCGGGCAGATGTCCTCCCATTGCGTGCGGCCGCCGAGATATTCGTCGCATTCGCGTTGCACGCGCTCGAGTTCACCGAGGAACCGCGAGTCGACGGCCAGCGACTCGAGCCGGCCTTTGGGCGTGTTCTGCAGCACCAGCCACGGGTTGCGCGTGCGCTCCCACAGTTCGCCGTCAAGCATCGCCCACAGCGAGTCGGCGCCGTGGCACCAGGTCCAGCGCAGGTCGAGGCTCAGCCGGCCGAGGGCGCGGATCGACTCGGGTAGTTCGCGCAGCAGCGGGTGGGTCATGGCGGATCAGGCCTCGTGATAAACGCGTTCACGCCGGCGGCACGCCTCGTTCGCGTCAGGCGAACACGCGATGCGCCAGCGCCGGCAGGCTGGCGCGCACCTGCGCGATGCGGTCGACATCGACATCGCCGACGATCACGCCCGGTCCTTGGTCGATCTGCGCGATCGTCTCGCCCCAGGGGTCGAACAGCACGCTGTGGCCGAAGGTGGCGCGCCCGTTCTCGTGTTTTCCTCCCTGCGCAGGCGCAAGCACGTAACACAGGTTCTCGATCGCCCGCGCGCGCAGCAGGGTGAGCCAGTGCGCACGGCCGGTGGTGGCGGTGAACGCGGCCGGCACCAGGATCAGGTCCGGCTGGGCAAGCGAGCGGTACAGCTCGGGGAAGCGCAGGTCGTAGCAGACCGACAGACCCACCTTCAGTTTCGGTCCGTCGGCCGGCGCCATCTCGAAACCGCGTACCGCGCGCCCCGGCATGATCGTCTTTGCTTCGTCATACGACTCGTCGCCGGCGGCAAAGGCGAACAGGTGGATCTTGTCGTAGCGCGCCACCCGCGCGCCGTCCGGGCCGTAGACCAGCACCGAGTTCATCACCCGGTCCGGCTGCGGCGCGACCAATGGCACGGTTCCCCCGACGAGCCATATCCGGTGCAGCGCTGCGGTCTCGGCAAGGAAATCCTGGATCGGCCCCTTGCCGTCGGCCTCGCGCGCCACGACCTTGTCGGTCTCCTTGCCCATCAGGCAGAAGTACTCGGGCAGCGCGACGAGGCGCGCGCCCTTCGCCGCTGCTTCGGCGATCAGCGTCGCCGCATCGCGCAGGTTGGTCGCGACCTCGGGCGTCGACACCATCTGCACGGCGGCAACGCGAATCGATTTCTTCATGACGTCAACACGTGCGGTGGACAAGCGTGTTCGAGCTTACATCAGCGCTCCGGCAGCATCGCTGGGCGCCGCGCGCCGCTCCGTAGAATGCGTTGCAGGGTCATCGGACGAAGAAGCAAAGGCGAGCGCCGGGGCGACCCCTCGCATCAGGACGGCAAGCAATGATCGACGAGCCTCTGCGCGCTGGCTGCGCGCGCGCGATGCAGCGGTCGCGCTTCGTTGCCCGGGCGCTGGCGGTGGAACTCGGCAGCGGCGCGACTGACGCGCAGCGCCTCGAGCGTCTCTGCGAGCTGGCCGCGCAGCCCTGGTCGCGGCAGCGACTGAACGCCGAATACGAAGCGCTGGCCGCGGTCGGTGACGACGAAGAGGAGGCGCTGGCGCGGCGGCTTCGCCGATTGCGCCGGCGTGTGCTGCTGGCGCTCGCCGCACGCGACATTGCCGGCGTGGCCGAGCTCACCGAGGTGGTCGGCACTGTCACGGCGCTTGCCGAAGTGGGCGTCGAGCAGGCGCTGCAACTGCATGCGCGGCTGCTGGCGCAGCGGCACGGCGTGCCGCTGGCCGCCGACGGCACGCCGCAGGACCTGCTGGTGGTGGCGATGGGCAAGGGCGGCGGCGGGGAACTGAACGTCTCCTCCGACCTCGATCTGGTCTTCGTCTACGACGAGGATGGCGAGACCGGCGCACACGGCGAGTTCACCGAGGCGCCGCGGCCACTGTCGAACCACGAGTTCTTCGAGCGGCTCGGCAAGCGGCTGATCGCCGCGCTTTCCGATGCCACCGCCGACGGTGTTGTCTTCCGCGTCGACATGCGGCTGCGGCCGCACGGCGATGCCGGGCCGCTGGCGGTATCGAACGCGATGCTTGAGGAGTACCTGCTGCGCGAGGGGCGCGACTGGGAGCGCTTTGCCTGGCTGAAGGGTCGGGTGATCTCCGGCCCGGTGCTCGCCGATCCGGCGGCCTTCGAGCGGCAGCGCGCCGCCCTCGAATCGCTGGTGCGGCCGTTCGTCTTCCGCAAGTACCTGGACTTTTCCGCCATCGCCTCGCTGCGCGACCTGCACGAGCAGATCCGCGCGCAGACGCGGGCCAAGTCGGCGCGCCGCGCCGGCGGGGTGGACGAGCACGACGACAACGTCAAGCTCGGACGCGGCGGCATCCGCGAGATCGAGTTCATCGCGCAGACTCAGCAGGTGATCCGCGGCGGCCGCGACGCGCGGCTGCGCGACCGCGCCACGCTGCCGACGCTGGCCACGCTGGCGGGCATCGGCGTGATGCCGGCCGCCCGCGCCGAGCGGCTGGCGGCGCACTACGTGTTCCTGCGCCGGCTGGAGCACGCGCTGCAGTACGTCGACGACGCGCAGACACACCAGCTGCCGACCGACGAGGCGGCGCTGGCCAACGTCGCGGCCATGCTGGGGATGTCTTCGGCGGGTGAACTGCGCAAGCGCTTCGACGCGGTGACCGAGGAGGTCGCCAATGCCTTCGACGGCGTGTTCATGATGCCGGCGCAGGGCGAGGCGGAAGGCACGCCGTCGGGGGACGAGGCGGTGCTGCTGGAGCGGCTGCGCGCCGCCGGGGTCGACGAGGCGCCGGCCTGCGCCGCGCGCGTGCGCGGGCTGCTTCAGTCGCGGCGGGTGGTCGCCGCGAGCAGCGTCACCCGGGCGGCGATCGAGCGGCTGGTGATGCAGGCGGTGGTACTGCTTGCCGAGCTGCCGCGCTCGGTGAGCGCCGACGAGGTGCTGTCCCGGCTGGCGCAGCTTCTCGAATCGATCGCCGGCCGCAGCACCTACATCGCGCTGCTCGCGCAGTACCGCAACGCCTTCGAGCGCGTCCTGCGGCTGCTGGCTGCCAGCCGCTGGGCCACCGACTACCTGGTGCAGCGGCCGATCCTGCTCGACGAACTGCTCGACGAGCGTCTGACCGACCTCACCAACGCCAGCCCGGTCGGTTTCCGCGAGTACGCGGCCGAACTGCGCGCGCACCTGGCGGAACTCGGCGACGACGTCGAGGCGCGGATGAACATGGTGCGCGACGAGCACCACGCGCAGGTGTTCCGACTGCTGATCGCCGACCTCGACGGCCGCCTCACGGTCGAGCGGCTGGCCGATCACCTGTCGGCGCTGGCCGACTCGACGCTGTCGGTGGTGCTGGAGCAGGCATGGCAGTCGGCCACGCGGCGGCACGTCGAAACGCCGCGCTTCGCCATCCTCGGCTACGGCAAGCTGGGCGGCAAGGAACTCGGCTACGCCTCCGACCTGGACCTGGTGTTCGTCTACGACGACGACTCGCCCGATGCGGCGCAGAACTACGTCGGGCTGGCCCGCCGCATCGTGCTGTGGCTGACCACGATCACTTCCAGCGGCGTGCTGTTCGACGTCGACCTGCGCCTGCGGCCGGACGGCGAGGCGGGGCTGCCTGCGGTGCCGATCGACGCCTTCGAGCGCTATCAGCGTCGCGAGGGGGGCACCGGCGCCTGGACCTGGGAACACCAGGCGCTGACGAGGGCGCGCTTCGTCGCCGGCGATGCGGCGATCGGCAGCCGCTTCGAGCGGCTGCGCAACGAGGTGCTGGCGATGCCGCGCGACATGGCGAAGCTTGCCGCCGACGTGCTCGACATGCGCCGCCGCATGCTCGAGGGCCATCCGAACAAGAGCGGCCTGTTCGACCTCAAGCACGACCGGGGTGGCATGGTCGACGTCGAGTTCATCGTCCAGTACCTGGTGCTCGCCCATGCGCACGCGCATCCGCGGCTGCTCGGCAACCTCGGCAACATCGCGCTGCTGCGCATTGCCGGCGAACTGGGCCTCATCGATGCGCGGCTGGCCGCCGAGGTGGCCGACGGCTATCGGCACTTCCGCAAGCTGCAGCACGAACTGCGGCTGAACAATGCGCCGTATGCGCGCGTGCCAGCCGGCACGGTGGCCGGCGAGACGGATGCGGTGAGGTCGCTGTGGCGCGCCGTGTTCGGCACCGATGCGCCGTGAGTGAACGGCCTCGCACTAGCGGGGTCCCGGGTCGGGCGCCTATCGCGCCGGCAGTCAGCAACC
>CAZSYX010000054.1:19310-23966 GCA_964610575.1 uncultured Burkholderiaceae bacterium | reverse complement strand
GCCCTCGAGCGCCAGCAGGGCGAAGATGTCGAGCGGCCGCGCGCCGACCGAGCGCAGGATCGCCAGCTCGCGCCGCCGCTCGTTCAACCCCGCCAGGATCACGGCGATCAGGCCGGTCAGTCCCACCGCCACCACCAGCATCGACACCAGTTGCGCATACCGTTCTGCGACCGCCACGAGCTGCCAGAGTTCATCCAGCGCCACACCCGGCAGCACGGCCATCAGCGCCTCGCCCTGGCGGCCGTTGATCGCCCGCTGCAGGCCGAAGACCGCCGCCCGGTTCTCCAGGCCGACGAAGACGGCGGTGACCGCCTTTGGCGTCAGGTCGAACTTGCGCACCAGCGGCGCCGGGATCGACAGGCCGGGGATCGGCGCGCCGCCGGCCCAGTCGATGTGCAGCGCCTCCATGCTCTCGAGGCTGATGTGCACGGTGCGGTCCACCGGCGTGCCGGTGCGGCCGAGGATGCCGGTGACCACGAACGGCTTGTCGCTGTGCTCGGCGGCGGGCCCTTCCCCGCTGCCGTGCGCCAGCGCAATCTTCTCGCCGGGCCGGTAGCCGAGCCGCTCGGCTACCTCGGCGCCGAGCACGGCCTCGAACAGCCCGTCGAAGCGCTTGCCCGAGGCGATCCGCAGCTCGCGCCGGTCGCCGTAGCGGAAGTGGTCGAAGTAGGCCGGCGTGGTGCCCAGCACCGGAAAGCCGCGGTGCGAGTCGCCGAGCGATACCGGCACGGTCCAGGCCACGCCCGGCTGCTGCGCCAGCCACTGCGCCGAGGCCCACGACATGTTCTGCGTCACCTCGCCCATGCGGAACACCGAGTACAGCATCAGCTGCACCGGGCTGCCGCGCGCGCCGACGACGAGGTCGACGCCGGAGACAGACATCGAGAAGCTGGCGCGCAGGTCTGCGCGCAACCGCTCGACGCCGAGCAGCAGCAGGGAGGACAGCGCCACCGCGGCCAGCGTCATGCCGAGCGTCAGCCGCCGGTTCCAGGCGCTGCGCAGCGCGAGGCCGAGCAGGGCCTTCACGCGGCGAGCCCCTGCCGCTGCAGGTCGGCCAGCGCCACCGAACGCGCGCAGTGCGACGCCAGACGCTCGTCGTGGCTGACGAAGATCAGCGTCGCGCCGGCCTCGGCGCATTCGCGCGCGAGCAGGTCGAGAAAGGCGGCCTGGCGTGCGGCGTCGAGCGCCGAGGTCGGCTCGTCGGCGATCACCAGTTCCGGTGCGCCGATCAGCGCGCGCGCCGCCGCCACCCGCTGCTGCTGGCCGACCGAAAGCTGGGTGACCGGCCGCCGCCACAGCGACTCGTCGAGGTCGAGTTCGGCCAGCAGCCGCTTCACTTCGGCAGCGAGCGTGGCCGAACGGGCGAGCGCACGGCCGCGCCGCCGCGCGGAGAAGCGGCAAGGCAGCAGAACGTTGTCCTGCATCGACAGGTACGGGATCAGGTTGAACTGCTGGAAGATGAAGCCGGTGTGGTCGACGCGGAAACGGTCGCGTTCGCCGGCGGCGAGCCGCGTCAGCTCGGTGCCGAGGACGTTGACCGACCCCGCCTGCGGGACCAGCACGCCGCCGAGCAGGGCCAGCAACGTGCTCTTGCCGCTGCCGCTCTCGCCATGCACGAAGACCGACTCGCCGCGCTCGACCGTGAAGCCGGCGAGGTCGAGGCAGGGCCGCGCCTGGCCCGGCCAGGCGAAGCGCAGGTCGGTCAGGCGGACTGCTGCGTCGGCCAAGACAGCTTCCGTTACCAGCGTATCTGCCGCGAGCGCGAATTCAGTTTCAGCGCCGACTGTCCCTTCGGTCCGGCCACCTGCGCGTCGACACGCGCCAGCTTCTTGAAGTAGTCGAACAGCATCACGTCGATGCCCTGCAGCGCTTTCGGATCTTCGCAGCGGTAGACGAACGTGCCCTCTAGCTCGGCGTGATCGTCGGCCGCCTTGCCTGGCCTAGCGATGCCGCTTGCCCCGAGCAGGTCCGGCGCCAGCACGGGCGAGGCCAGCTCGACGCGGTCGAGGCGGCAGCGCGCCGCGGCGGTGGGCACGAACGGGTTGCCGGCGCGCAGCGCCTGCGCCATCGCGCGGACCTGCCCGCGCTCGGCGTCGTTGCGCGGCGCGCGCTCGAAGCCGAGCAGCGAGTCGAGCGGGCTGGCGAGTCTCAGGGTGATGGTCGCGCCATCGACGGCCACGTCGAGCCGGGCGACGCCATGCGCGTGTGCGCCGGCAGCGAGCGCCGACGGGCTCGCAATCGCGCCGATGATCATCAGCGCAGCAAACTGGGTTCGAAGAGTCGTCGTCATGAACGAAGCAGGTCGGAGCGCCGAGGACGTCGGGCCGGCCTCGAGCGGAGCGAGGCGCAGTCTGCCATGGCGCAGCAGCGGGCGTCATCCGGGCTGCCTGCTATCCGGCCCGGCAACCCCTGTCCGAACGGATCGATCGGCTGTGCGCGCTGCGCCGCCCTGGGGGACGGCTTCAGACTGACTGCGGTCGATCGGGTCCCGACTGGCCAATACCGGCCTGCGACCAAGAGCGTTCGGCTGGTATCGAACGAGCGGACACTGGCGGTCCAGATTGACCCTCTCGCCTTGGGCGTCCCGGCGATCGTTCGGTGGCTCTCGCAGGGCCGGCCCGCGCTGGTGAACGCTTGGTCGAGATATGTCAGCTAGTCGACCTTGTCGCAGTGCGCCACAGTAGGCGCGAAAAGGTTAGACCTATTCATCCTCCTTGAATATTGCGCCAATCCGCGGATCAATAGAATCGACTAGGACCGCATTCGATGCTGAAGGTCTTCAGCAGCGATCGCACGGGGCGTCCGCCCCACATACTGCGGGATCGGAAAAGGGGATCGCCATGGGTCGGCCAG
Source organism: uncultured Burkholderiaceae bacterium (assembly GCA_964610575.1). Taxonomy (GTDB): domain Bacteria; phylum Pseudomonadota; class Gammaproteobacteria; order Burkholderiales; family Burkholderiaceae_F; genus JADJWR01. Next base: position 21,113 of record CAZSYX010000054.1, on the reverse strand, counting down.
AGTTCCGCAGTCGGTATGTCTTGCGGGCCTCGTTCGCGATTGCCCTCTTGCTGGCCGTGGCCGCGTGTAGCGGCGGAAGCACCGGCAGCAACGGCACCGGGAGCACCACCGCGGTCACGGCGGCGCTGACAGGCACCGCGGCGACCGGAGGACCGGTCGCTGGCACGGTGACTCTGAGGGATTCCTCGCCGGCGGGCAACAGGCGGACGACGGCGACGGCGAGCGACGGCTCATTTGCCTTCGACGTCTCCGGCCTCACCGCGCCGTTCATGCTGCGGGTCGTCTTCGGCAGCCCGGCCGCGCCGTCCGCCCTCTACTCCTTCTCGACCGGTCCGGGCACCGCGAACATCACGCCGCTGACGTCGGTCGCCGCCCGCGCAGCGGCGGGGGGCGCCGACCTTGCAGCCTTCTTCGAGTCCGCCGGCCCGAATGACGTCGCCACGGCGGGATCACGGATGTCGGCGTCGGTGGCGGCGCTTCAGTCCTCCCTGAGCCCGCTGATGCAACGCTTCGCGGTGGAAGGCAGCCTGCTGACGACGCGCTTTAACGCCGATCACACGGGGGTCGATTCGATGCTCGACTCCGTGGTGGTCGACTTCGCTCGAACGGAGGTGACGGTCATCGCGAAGTCCTCGGGGGCGCTCCTCTTCTTTTGCCCCCCTGCCGACATCGGCGCCGGAACGTTCGTCCAGACCAACATGGACATGCTGACGACGGCCAGCCCGACGACCGGAGATGCGCAGTACGCCGCGTATTGCGCCGGCTGTCATGGCGCGCTGTCGGCGACCGCGAAGCGGGGCGTCACGATTGCGCGGCTGCAGTCCGCCATCGCCAACGACAGCGGCAAGATGGGCTTCCTGGCGATGCTTTCGGCAGCCCAGATGCAGTCGATCGTTGATGCGCTGGCGACGGCGACGACCACCCCGGGCTCGCCGGACGGCGCGGCGCTTTACGCGACTGCGTGCGCCGGCTGCCACGGCGAGCTCGGTGTCTCGGCCAAGCGCGGCGCGACCACGGTCGGGATCCAGAACGCGATCAGTGGAGACGTCGGCGGGATGGGGCGCCTGTCGTCCCTGAGTGCAGCCGAGATCCAGGCGGTCGCCAGCGCGCTCGCCACCTCGACAACCCCGCCGTCACCCGCCCCCGATGGCGCGACGCTGTACGCATCCAACTGCGCAAGCTGCCATGGGCCGCTGGCGACGTCGACCAAGCAGGGCGTGAGCATCGCCCGGTTGCAGCTGGCGATCAGCACCGATGCCGGCGGGATGGGATCCCTGAAGAAGTTGTCCGTCGTCGAGGTCCAGGCGATCGTGACGGCGCTGACCCCGGGGACGCCGACGCCGACGCCGGTCACGCCGGACGGTCCGTCGCTGTATTCGTCGAATTGCGCGGGATGCCATGGCGTCCTTGCCAGCTCGACCAAGGGCGGTGCGACCGCCGCGCGCATCCAGGCCGCCATCGGCGGCAACGCCGGCGGCATGGGATCCCTGTCGAGGCTGACAGCCGCCGAGGTCCAGGCGATCGCCTCGGCGCTCGCCTCGGTCGCGCCGCCGGTGATCACCGACGGCCCAACGCTGTACGGCTTGTACTGCGCCAGCTGCCACGGCGCGCTGGCCAGTTCGACCAAGGGCGGCGCCACCTCCGCGCGCATCCAGGCCGCGATCGGCGGCAACGTTGGCGGCATGGGGTCGCTGTCGACGCTGTCGGCGACCCAGGTGACTGCGATTGCAAGCGCGCTCGCCTCCGTTGCGCCGCCGGTGATCACCGACGGCCCAACGCTGTACGGCTTGTACTGCGCCAGCT
>CAZSYX010000054.1:0-19210 GCA_964610575.1 uncultured Burkholderiaceae bacterium | reverse complement strand
TTGGCGGCATGGGGTCGCTGTCGACGCTGTCGGCGACCCAGGTGACTGCGATTGCGAATGCGCTGGCGTCGATCCCGCCCACCAGCGCCGCCTGTGGGAGCTGCCACGCGATCCCACCGGCGAGCGGAGAGCATGGCGAGCACCGCAGGCTATCGTGCGCGAGCTGCCACGGCGTCGGCTACAGTTCGACCAGCGTCAGCGCGGCCACTCACAACAACAGTGCCGTGAATCTGACCAGCACGATCGGGTGGACCGGCACGTCGAAGACCTGTTCGAACTCATGTCACGGGAAGGAGTCATGGATCGGCTCACACGCCGATTGAGTCGACTCGTCGGATGAGGTTGGCAAACGTGCCGTCGCCCGCCAGCGCGCTCTCCGGCCTCACCGAGTTTGCAGCCTTAGGTCGCCACAAGCAGTAAGCGGCAACGCCTGACGACGACCCCGCCCAAGCGGCGGGGCTTCTTGTTTGTTGAGGCAGATTGCGTGGCGAACCGAGATTCCCGCGTTGCCTGTCGAAAGTCGGCGACTGGTCTTGAGCAGAATTCGCCGCGGAGGCGACCGAGTGTTCATGGCCGCCTGCGGCTCTTGGTGGCTCCGAGACTGAAGGTCCGCAAACGCTGCATTGCGGGCGACCAGGATGTCGATCCCGGACAGTCGCAGAAGACTGAAGGCAGCGTCAGTCCTCGGCAAAGCTGTAAGGTCCGCCGGCCTTCAGCGCTCTCTTGTACGCCGGCCTTGCATGGATCCGCTTGAGAAAGCCCAGCAGTTTCGGCCAGCTCGCATCGAGTCCGCCGCGCTGCGCCGCGGCCTCGATCGGGAAGCTCATCTGGATGTCTGTGGCACTGAACTGGCTGCCGGCGAACCACTTGTGCTGCGCGAGTTCCGACTCCATGAAATCCCACTGCCGCTTGAGGTTCGGCGCGACCGTCATCGCCTGCACCTTGGCGGAAATCGCGCGCGCTATCGGTTTTACGAAGAACGGCATCGGCGATTGCACGACCTTGTCGCAGATCAGCTTGATCAGCAGCGGTGGCATGGCCGAGCCCTCGGCGAAGTGCAGCCAGTAGCGCCAGCGAAGCCGCTCCGGAGTGCCGGCGGCGGGAGCGAGGCGTCCGTCGTCGTATCGCTCGACGAGATACTCGAGAATCGCCCCGGACTCGGCAACGGTGACGTCGCCATCGGTGATCACCGGCGACTTGCCGAGCGGGTGCACATCCATCAGTGCCGGCGGCGCGAGCATGGTCCGGGCATCGCGCTCGTACTTCCTGATCGCGTATTCGACGCCGAGTTCCTCGAGCAGCCAGAGCACGCGCTGCGAGCGGGAGTTGTTCAGGTGATGAACGGTGATCATCGACGGTCGCTCCATTGAGAAGTCGGCACATTCGCTTGCGCCGACGTGCTGCTGGCCTATCGAGGGCTGATCCGCCGAAAGGCACGGCAAGTCCCGGTCCTGCTGTTGTGCCGTCGTGGATCAACGCGAGGCAGGGCAAGCCACGACATCCCGCCACGAAGCACGGTGCCGACGTTACGGCGATGCGTCGAGCAGTTTGCGCTCGCCTTCGAGCTTCGGATCGCGGTGACGTCCTGCACCGTTTCGAGGGTGCCGAGGTAGCGGCCGTCGTCGCCGCGCACCGGCCAGTAGCGGATGTGGACCTTGCGTTCGCCGATGTTGATCTAGAACTCGGCCACGTCGCGGGTGCGGCCGAAGATCTTCTCGCCGTGCTCGTGGCTAGAGTAGCGCACCCGGTCCTCGTGATCGATGAATGACAGCTCCACCGGCAGCGCGTTCAGGAGCGCCGCCTCGACCGCCTCGATGCCCTCGACCACCTCGGCCGCGTCCTCTTCGCTCAGCACCCGCTGCGCCAGCGGATAGAGGATGTCGTTCTCCTTCCAGAAGTGGTTCTTGCACAGCGCCGCATACCCGCCGAAGGCGGTGTGCAGCTCGGCCAGCCGGCGCGCATCGCCGGCGGCGAATGCCGAGCCCGCCGGCACCAGCCGCGACAGGATCTCGCGCGCCCGCTCGTGCTCCTGCAGCATCACGCCCAGCGGGCCGGCGTGGCGCGGCACGCCGTTCTCGACACTTATCCACGGTGACGGCGTCTTCCGCGGCCCGCGGCCGACGGCGGGGGCACCCTACTGAGGAGCAGCTCGGGATGATTCCGCCTCCGGTTGCAGCCCCTGCGTCAGTTCACGAATCGCGGCCTCGTCGAGCGTTTCGCGGGCCAGCAGTTCGCGCGCGCAGCGTTCGAGCACATCGCGGTTGCGGCCGAGGATCGCGCTGCTGCGCCCGAAGGCCTGCATCACGATGCCGCGCACCGCGTCGTCGATGCGCTGCTGCGTCTGGTCGCCGACCTGGCAGCCGCCCTGCGTCAGGCCCGGCAGTTCGAGGAAGCGCGGCCGCTGCGCCTCGTAGGCGACATAGCCGAGTTCCTCGACCATGCCGAAGCGGGTGACCATGTCGCGGGCGATGTCGGTGACCTTGGCCAGGTCGTCGACGGCGCCGGTCGACAGCTGGCCGAAGACCAGCTTCTCGGCCGCGCGGCCGCCGAGCAGCACCATGATCTTGTGCTCGAGCTCCTCGCGCGTCATCAGGAAGCGGTCCTCGGTCGGCCGCTGGATCGTGTAGCCGAGCGCGCCGATGCCGCGCGGGATGATCGAGACCTTGTGCACCGGGTCGGTGCCGGGCAGGGCGAGAGCGGTGAGCGCGTGGCCCATCTCGTGGTAGGCGACGACCTCGCGCTCCTTCGGGTTGAGCACGCGGTTCTTCTTCTCCAGACCGGCGACGATCCGCTCGATCGCGGTGGTGAAGTCCGCCAGCGTGATCTGCTCGCCGCGGCGGCGGGTGGCTGCGAGTGCCGCCTCGTTGACGAGGTTGGCCAGGTCGGCGCCGGAGAAGCCGGTGGTCAGCGCCGCCACCTGCTCCAGATCGACGTCCGGCGCCAGCTTCACCTTGCGGATGTGCACCTTGAGGATCTGCACCCGGCCGATCTTGTCCGGTCGGTCGACCAGCACCTGGCGGTCGAAGCGGCCGGCGCGCAGCAGGGCGGGGTCGAGGATCTCCGGCCGGTTGGTCGCGGACAGCAGCACCAGCCCTGACGAGCTGTCGAAGCCGTCGAGCTCGACCAGCAACTGCTGCAGCGTCTGTTCGCGCTCGTCGTGGCCGCCGATGGGGGAGGCGATGCCGCGCGCGCGGCCGAGCGCGTCGAGCTCGTCGATGAAGATGATCGCCGGTGCCTTCTGCCGCGCCTGCTCGAAGAGGTCGCGCACTCGCGCTGCGCCGACGCCGACGAACATCTCGACGAACTCGCTGCCGGAGATCGAGAAGAACGGCACGCCCGCTTCGCCGGCCACTGCCTTGGCGAGCAGCGTCTTGCCGGTTCCCGGCGGGCCCACCAGCAGCACGCCCTTCGGCATGCGCGCGCCGAGGCGGCCGTAGTCCTTCGGATTCTTCAGGAACTCGACCACTTCCTGCAGTTCGGCCTTCGCCTCGTCCACGCCGGCTACGTCGGCGAAGGTCACCCCGGTGTCCTTCTCCACGTAGACCTTGGCGCGGCTCTTGCCGATGCTCATGAAGCCGCCCAGGCCCTGCTTTTCGGCCATGCGCCGCACGAGGAAGAACCACAGGCCGAAGAACACCAGTGCCGGCACGACCCACGACAGCAGGTCGCGCAGGAAGGTGCTCTCGACGACGCGCGTGTACGGCACGTCGTACTTCGACAGCCGCTCGGCGAGGTCCGGTTCGACGCGGTTGGCGACGATCGTCGTCTTGCCGCCGTCAGGGCTTTTCAGCTTCCCGGTGATGGTCGTTTCGCCGACGACGACCTCGGCGACGCGTCCCTCGGCGAGCGCCTTCTCGAACTCGCTGTAGGGCACCGGCTCGATCGTGCGCTGCGCCTGCCACAGGCTCTGCAGCGTGAGGAACGCCATCGCCGCCAGGATCCAGTAGACGAGGTTCCAGCGGGCCTGCGGTTTCATGCCGTTCATGATCCGACTCTACGCTTCAGGACAACGCTGATGCGACTGTGCCGGAACCTCATTCGAAGCCGGCACGGCGCAGCTGCGCGCGCAGTTCGTGGAGTTCTTCGAAAAGGTCGGCGACCAGCGCCGCCAGTTCGGGTACCGCGTCGAAGTCGCGCTCGAACCGCAGCATCTGCCGCGCGCGCAGCAGATCGCGGCTGCCGAAGCGCCAGGCCGACGGCGACTCGCCGGCCACGGGCAGCAGGCCCTCGCGCACGTGCTCGATGACCCAGTCCGGCGGCGCCGCGCAGGCGCGCGACAGTTCGTCGAGCGTCAGGCAGGCGTCTTCGAGCTGGGCGCCGATCAGAGCGTCTTCTTCGCGCATTGGCTCACCCCCCGCTCGCCGCGCGCGGGTCGAACTTCAGGTCCCGCGCCATCGTTTCGTACAGTTCCTTTGCCCGCGCCGTGTCAGCCGGCGGCAGCACCACACGCACCGTCAGCTCGAGGTCGCCCGGCGGGTTGCCGGGAATGCCCTTGCCACGCACCACCAGTTGCCGGCCGCTCTGCGCGCCGGCCGGGATGCGCACTTTCAGCGTGCCGCCGTCGGGCAGCGCCACCGGGATCACGCTGCCCAGCGCCGCTTCCCACGGAGCCACCGGCAGGTCGACCAGCAGGTCGCGACCGCTCGCCCGGAAGTGCGAATGCGGATGAAAGTGCACTTCGAGCAGCAGGTCGCCCGCCGGGCCGCCGCCAAGGCCGGGTGAACCCTGGCCGGCCAGGCGAATCAGCTGGCCTTCGCGCACTCCCTTGGGGATCCGCACGTCGAGCGTGCGCGTGTCGAGCACGACGCGGCCGGCCGCGTCCATGCGCGGCACCCGCAGGCTGATCTGCCGGGCGGCGCCGCGCCAGGCATCCTCGATGTCGAGCACGATCTTGGCGTGGTGGTCCTCGCCACGCGCCTCGGAGCGTGCCTCGCGCCGTCCGAAACCACCTTCGCGCGGACGAGCGCCCATGCGGCCGAACAGCTCGGCGAAGAAGTCGCTGAAGTCCGCCGCCTCGGCGCCGCCGAAGCCGGGCCCGGAGAACTCGAAGTTGGCGTCCCAGTCGGGAGGCGGACGGAAGTCCTGGCCCGGCTGGTAGCCGCGGCCGAGCGCGTCGTAGGCGGCGCGCTTCTCGGGGTCGGAGAGGACCGCGTTGGCCTCGTTGACCTCCTTCATGCGCGCCTCCGCCCCGGGCTCCTTGCTCAGGTCCGGGTGGTACTTGCGGGCGAGCTTGCGAAACGCCTTCTTGATGTCGTCGGCGGTGGCGTCGCGGGCCACGCCCAGCGTCTGGTAGTAGTCCTTGAACTGCAATCAACCCCCTCCTGCAGACTGCGCCGCACCTGCCGGCACCGGCGGCCCACGGATAGGCCGAATGTGGTCGCGACCGGTCGCGTATTCAAGCCCTTGAAATAGGTGGCCGCCGGCACGAAGTACCTGTCCGTGAGTTCAACCGGAAGCCCGGCCATCGGCCGGTGACCCGAAACAACGGAAGGAGGTGGCTTGTGATCTACCGATCCCTGTTCCCACGTGACATCTTTGCCGAGTTCGATCGCCTGCAGCGCGACCTGCAACAAGCTTTCGACACATCGCCCAGCATTCGCGGTTTCGGCCGTGGCGGCTATCCGGCGCTGAACATCGGCGGCACCTCTCAATCGGTGGAGATCTACGCGTTCGCGCCGGGTCTCGACCCGGCCAAGATCGACGTGAACATCGACCGCGGCGTGCTGACCATCGAAGGCGAGCGCGCCTCGACGCTGCCGGCCGACGAGAAGGTGGCTGTGCACATCAACGAGCGCTTCGCCGGCCGCTTCCGCCGGGTGGTCAGCCTGCCCGACGACGTCGACCCGAGCGCGGTCAGCGCCGAGTACCGCGACGGGGTGCTGCACCTCGCCATCAAGCGCCGCGAATCCGCGCTGCCGCGCCGTATCGAAATCAAGTGACCCCGAGGTGACACCATGACGAACGCTGTGAACAAGCCCGACGAGAACCGCCGCGAGGCCGCCGTGCTGCCCCCCGTGGACGTGATCGAAGACGCCACCGGCATCACGCTGTACGCCGATCTGCCGGGCGTGGGCAAGGAGCAACTGAACCTGCGCGTCGAGGCCGACACGCTGACTATCGAAGGTGAGGTGGTGCTGAACGCCCCCGAGGGGCTGCAGGCCAGCCACGCCGAGGTGCAGCTGCCGCGCTACCGGCGCGTGTTCAGCCTGAGCAAGGAACTCGACCCCGACAAGATCGCGGCCGAGCTCGCCCACGGCGTGCTCAAGCTGCGCATCCCCAAGGCCGAGCACGCGCAGCCGCGCAAGGTGCAGATCCGCGTCGGCTGAGCCGGTTGCTGCCGGCTCGACGGCCGGCCGCTCGCGTGACCGAAGAAAGTGCGCACCGCCTGCGGACGCGGGAAGAACCCGCGTCCGCAGGCAGGGTCGGCGAGGTCAGGTATTGAAGGTCGATTCACCCGCGGCGAGGACGCAGTCAATCGCCTCGTCTCGCGTGCGCGCGCCGAGCTTGGAGTACAGCTGTCTGACGTGATAGTCGGCCGTACTGGGAGCAATGCCCATCCGCTCGGCGATCGTGTCGTGGCTCGAGCCCAGCGCCAGCAGGAGGAGCGTCTCGCCCTGCTGCACTGACAAATCAAGTCGCCACATCGCTTCGCACAAGCGGACCAACAGGTGATCAACGCGCTCGATCAGCACGCCCAACGGCCCGTCGGACTCGAAGAAGCCTCGCAGGCGGAACAGACCCCAGTTATTGATCGACGCAGCCGCGCGCAACGGCCCGCGTGCATCCCGTCCCGTCGAAAGCGCCGGCTCCGCGAGCAGACGCCGAATCAGGTTGCGACCAGCAAATTCGAGCTCGTCCGGGACCGTCTTGCGATTGATCGGGCAACCCGAGGCCTGGGCAAGCAGCGCATGGCCGTTCGCCGACGTCTTGATGATCCGGCCGTCTGGCTCGCACATCAGCAGTGCGTGCTCTCCGCTGACGCGGTACATCGCGGCGCTGGTGACGGCGGGCATCGCCTCGGCGTTCAGGGTGAGGTATCGGCCGGCGGCCTTGACCGCCATGCGGTCCTCGCTGCTGAAGGCCGGCCCCGCGGATGTCCGATACAGAACGAGCGAGGCGACTGCGACGCCGTTCCTGACGATTGCACAACACAGGCGTTGCAACGGCACGCCGGACGGAACGGCCATCCCGCACAGGCGTCGATGCTGGCAGAACGGCTCCGGCCCTTGGTCCCTCTCGGTGCGATCGGCGGCAGCGCCGTCGGCGCAGATCTCAACCACCTTCCGCCGGCGAACGGTGCCATCGGGTCGAGCTGGAAGGCCCGGCGGGGCATTTGTGCCCGCAGGCGCCGTAAACCAGCTGGCCAGCACCTGCGGTGAAGGCAGGTCGTGCGCGTAGAGATTCGAGATCTCTCCGTGCGGGTCGAACCAGAGCACCACGCCGGCTTCGCAGCGCGTCTCGCGGCACAGCGCGCGCATCAACGCCGGAACGATTCCCTCGATCGGAAGCCCCAGCGTGCACAAGCGCCTTATGAGCGCGGGTCCGGGTGAGCGTTTGGATGACCACATGCCGAGCGTCCTTTTTTCGAAACCGGCTCTCCGGCAGCCAAGGGGTCTCGTGGAGCACCCCTTGCATGCCGGCCAGGCGGGCTATTTCTTGTTGCCCAGACTCATTCCCTGCGCTCATCCAGATTGACGGAAGCCACGAGCACTTGCGGGCCCGGCCCGGCGGGTTCCTGTGCTCGCGATACTGGCACGGTGACTGCCGCCACAGCCGACCAGCCTCAGCACGTGAACGACAACGGTGCCGGCCCGCCTTGCGATCCCCACTCAAGAGGCGGGGAAAGTCCTACGCCGCCAATGGAGGCCGTAAACCGAGGCAGGGCACATGCTTCGCTCACTTTGCGCGGGCAGCAGTCTTCACCAGGCACCTGCGTCGCGGCGACCACTGTCCACCCGTCAGGGACGCCGCTTCTTCCGCAGCACTGCATGCGGCAGTGGAGAGTTGCGGGGTATCGAATCCAACAGGACGATCATGAGACGAGTTCATTGTTCCACTGTCGCGCTTTTGCTGGCAGTTACCACGAGTGCATGGGCGGCAGTCGAGCCCTATCCCACTGCGGTGCAGGGTGAGAACGTGTCGACGAAGACAAGGGCGGAGGTCACCGCCGAACTTCGCGAGGCCCACCGCCTTGGGCTGATGGCCAACGTCGAGAGCGACTTCCCCAAGGTCAGTGTTGGCGCCGGGTCCGCTCAAACGTTCGACGGAGGCGGTCCTCGCCTTTCGCGCGCGAGAGTCCATGCCGAGACAGTCGAAGCGGGAAGGCTCGGCCTGCTGAACGTCGGCGAGGGTGTTCCGCCCGTTGCCACCGCCGAGCAGGAGGAACTGATCGCTGCAGCCGGCCGCCGTGCGGCCGAAAACACTCTCGCTGCGCAACGCGTGTCCCGGGACGCAGGCAAGTAGTTCATCTCTAAGCGCAGGATCGGCCTGTCACAGCCAGCGATCGGCTGCGGCGGGCCGCCGGCGCGCCCGATAGGGTTAGCCCGCAGCGATTACGCAGCCTGCCCCCGGGTCGATCGCGGAGGCGGGAGTCGGGCAGCACTTCGCTGACGACGCCGCTCACTTCGAGATGTTCTTCCTTCGCCATGGCGGGGTCTCTGGGAAGAACGGCAACACAAGAGCCGGCCCAAGCCGGTTCTTCCTGGGGAAGCAGGCGCGGGTGTCTTCCCGGTCCTGCGACCGCGTTGGGCAGAAGAAAGGGCAGGGCGCGGAGCGGCTCCGCGCGCCTGCTTTCCGACCGGGCGGTCAGACGATCCGGATCTCGGCCGCCTGCGGGCCTTTCTGACCCTGCTTCACGACGAATTCGACGCGCTGACCCTCAGCCAGCGACTTGAAGCCGCCGCCCTGGATCTCGGAGAAGTGCGCGAACAGATCCTTGCTGCCGTCTTCCGGCGTGATGAATCCGAAGCCTTTAGCGTCGTTGAACCACTTGACAGTGCCACTAGTCATTTTCTCGTTCCTTGATAGATGAATGAGAAGTCATCGCTCGCGGGAACGTCCCGCGGCGAGCTAACGATCAAGAAACGTGAACCCGGGGAAGCCTGAGGTGCGCCGCCGCGGTCCACTGCAACGGGCCAAAGAAAACCAGAGGAAAAACGAAGCTCTTGCGAAAGCGGACGGACAGTACCCCGTTTCGCACCCCGTGTCGAACGACATGTTCTTGTTGATGGGGACTTGAAATTGCCGACTGCCCGTCCACTGGCCTCGGTAACGCGTCTTGGACCCGGACGCAGCGTTCGCCTGAGATGCTCCCTGTCAGCCCTCGGTCAGCTTGAGCAGGATGTCGGCATACCAGGCGCAGTTCAGCCCGAGTGCCTCGTCCAGCGACAGGTCGCGCCCACCCACGTCGAGCCGCGCCGAGTGAACGCCTAGCAGCATCCACGGCAGGTCCTGCAATGCCGGATCAGCATCGGCAAGGCGCATCACGACGGGCGCGCCGCTGGTGCCTCGATGCGTGCGCGCGTCGGTGAGAAAGTAGCCTTGGCCCTGGAAGCGCAGTCCGAACGAAGAGGCGAGCACCGCATGACGAACCACCGGCATGTGGTGCAACGTGTCGTGGAAGCCGAGCGGGAAGCCCACCACCAGCAATGAAGTCCCGACTTCGACCTGGTCCGGCCCCCGCGCGAGGTGCCTCGGCGTGAAGGCCCGATAGACGGCGGTGTGCGGCAGCGCGGCGCGTTCGATTTCGATCGTCGCGACGTCGATCTCTCCGGCGCTGTCGAGGCCCTGCCGCCAGATGCTCCTGCCATCGCGGTACAGCGGAATGGAGAACCCGGTGGACTGGGCGAGGTTGTTCGGATCGGTGTGCAATTCGATCTCGACGCGGTCCGGGAAATGCTTGCTTGGCGCATCGACCAGCACATGACGGCTCGTCACCAGGAACAGCCGATCGTTGCGCTCGAAGAAGAAGCCGCTGGCGTTCGTCAGCGGTTGCTGCCGGTCGAACGTGTGGACGCAGGCGGCGGCGAGCAGGATGGATTCGATGGTCGGCATGTCGGTGCTCGCGGCCAGCGGGGTCGAGGTTGCCATCATTGCAGCAGACCGCGCTCGCCGGCTTGCCCGGCCGGGTGGGCAGCGACGAATTCGGCCACGGCGTGATGGTAATCAGCCGACGGCGCCTGCTGGTTCGCGGGGGAAGGCGCCGCTGCACTCAGGAGGCATGTACTACCCATGACGGGACCGCCTACGTACACTGCAGCGGCCGCGGAAGGGCAGGGTCCGAGTGCTGATCGCAGCGACACGCGCGCAGGCAGCCCGCGCGCCCGTCGCCTCGGTCGAGCGCTTTCGGCCAGCGACCGAGGAAGGAGGCTGCTCCGTGGGCGGGGACCATCCATGAATCTGCTTGGCCTCATGAGCTTCGGCTTGCTGGCGGCGCTTGCTGCGCCCGGCGTTGTTTCCGCACAGACGAAACCGCCCGCCGAGGTGCCGGCCGAGCTGTTCGAGAACGTGCGCGTCTTCGATGGCAAGGGCGACCGGCTGTCGGCGCCATCGAACGTGCTGGTGGTCGGCAACACGATCCGGGCCATCTCGAGCGCGCCGATCGCCGCGCCGGCGGGGCCGGCGATGACGCGAATTGCCGGCGGCGGGCGCACGCTGATGCCAGGCCTGATCGACGCCCATGCTCACTTGATGTTCGCAACCGTGCCGCAGGCGGTGGTGTTGACGGGCGACATCGGCTTCGTCTACGTGGCGGCGACCAAGGCGGCCGAAGACATGCTGATGCGCGGCTTCACCTCGGTTCGCGACCTCGGTGGTCCCGTGCTCGGCCTGAAGCGCGGCATCGACGCCGGGCTCGCGCCGGGGCCGCGCATCTGGCCGTCGGGTGCATTCATCTCGCAGTCGGGCGGCCACGGCGACTTCCGTCTGCCGAACGACCTGCCGGCGCGGCCAGGAGACTTCACGTTCAGCGAGCGGGTTGGCGCGGCGGCCATTGCCGACAGCCCCGACCTGGTGCGGCAGCGCGTGCGCGAGCAGCTCGCGCTCGGTGCGTCGCAGATCAAGCTGATGGCCGGAGGCGGCGTGGCGTCGAGTTACGACCCGCTCGACGTCACCCAGTACAGCGTGCCCGAGCTGCGTGCCGCAGTGGAGGCGGCCGAGAACTGGGGTACCTACGTCACCGTGCACGCCTACACCCCGCGCGCCGTGCGGCAGGCGATCGAAGCGGGCGTGAAGTGCATCGATCACGGCCACCTGCTCGACGACGCCACCGCCGACAACGCCGAACTGCTGGCCCTGTCCGGCTTGCGCAGCCCTTACCCCGGCAAGCTCGGCGTGGTGGAAGTGGGCGCACTGGCCGACCTGCTTCTGGTCGACGGCGACCCGATCGCCGACATCAAGCTGATCGAGGATCCGGCGAAGAACCTGGTCGTCATCATGAAGGACGGCGCCATCTTCAAGAACGCGCTGAAGTAAGCGCGCGGCAGGAGAAGACCACCCATGACCTCGCTCTTCAGCTGGCGCGAAGTGCGTCCCACCCCCGGCGCCGTCGTCGCGCCCGACGAGCGCCTGCCGTGGCCGCAGACGGCCGCGATGGGCGCGCAGCACGTGATCGCGATGTTCGGCGCCACCGTGCTCGCGCCCATCCTCATGGGATTCAATCCCAACCTGGCCATCCTGATGAGCGGGATCGGCACGCTGATCTTCTTCCTGCTGGTCGGCGGCAAGGTGCCCAGCTACCTGGGCTCGAGCTTCGCCTTCATCGGCGTGGTCATCGCCGCGACCGGCTACGCCGGCCAGGGCGCCAACGCCAACCTCGGCGTGGCGCTGGGCGGCATCGTCGCCTGCGGCGCCCTCTACACGATCATCGGCCTCATCGTGATGGCTACCGGCACGCGCTGGATCGAAAAGCTCATGCCGCCCGTGGTGACGGGCGCCGTGGTCGCCGTGATCGGCCTGAACCTCGCCGGCATTCCGATCAAGAACATGGCGCCGACGGCCTTCGACGCCTGGATGCAGGGCGTCACCTTCGTGTGCGTGGCGGGCGTGGCGGTGTTCACGCGCGGCATGACGCAGCGGCTGCTCATCCTGGTGGGCCTCATCGTCGCGAGCATCGTCTACGCGGTCCTGACCAACGGCTTGGGCCTGGGCAAGCCGCTCGATCTGTCGGGTATCGCCAGCGCCGCTTGGTTCGGCGCTCCCGGATTCGCCTCGCCGGTATTCGACGGCAACGCCATGCTGCTGATCGCCCCGGTGGCCGTCATCCTGGTCGCCGAGAACCTCGGCCACATCAAGGCAGTGAGCGCGATGACCGGCCGCAACCTCGACCCGATGATGGGCCGCGCCTTCGTCGGCGACGGCATTGCCACCATGGTCTCGGGTGCCAGCGGCGGCACCGGCGTGACCACCTACGCCGAGAACATCGGCGTCATGGCCGCCACCCGGATCTACTCGACGGCGACGTTCGTGGTCGCAGCGCTGATCGCCATCCTGCTCGGCTTCAGCCCCAAGTTCGGCGCGCTGATCCAGGCCATCCCGCTGGCGGTGATGGGCGGCGTCTCGATCGTCGTCTTCGGCCTCATCGCGGTCGCCGGCGCCAAGATCTGGGTCGACAACAAGGTCGACTTCTCCGACAACCGCAACCTGGTGGTGGCCGCCATCACCCTGGTGCTCGGCACCGGCGACTACACGCTGAAATTCGGCGGCTTCACGCTCGGCGGCATCGGCACCGCAACATTCGGCGCCATCCTGCTGTGGGCGCTGCTGGGCAGGGGCGGCGCGACGAAGTGAGGCGCTGAACGTCCGGTCGGCTACCGCACGTACATGACCCGCGTGCCGAGCAGTTGTCCGCCGGGACGATCGAGCACCTTGATCGCGCACTGACGCGGCACGAAGCCCTCGGGCAGCAGCGCGTTGCCGCGCAGGACCTGGTGCGAGGACACGGCGACCGCAACCGGCTCGACGCTCACCGTCGTCTCCGCCCCGCGCGACGAGTCGCCCGTGACGACCAGTTGCATCACGCCGGCGACGGGCTTGCTGGGAGCACCCTCGCGCGCCAGCGCGACTTCGTAGGCAAGTGACTTTCCGGCGCGGGAAATGCGCGCGGCACGGACCTCGATCGCGCCGCCGCGTGGGTCCGGGGGCAAGGCGGCTGCAACGAACGCCACGTCCTCTTGGAGGCGCTCGACGGCCTGGCGGCTGCTCGCCACGTCCTCGCCGAGGCGCTTGTTCTCGGCGACAGCCGCATCCAGCTTCCTCGTCGTTTCCGCGAGTTCGCCCTGCAGGCGCTGCCGCTCGGCGTCGGCCTCGCCGAACGAGGCACGGAGGTTTGCCGACTCCGCGGCCGACAGCCGCGGCGGCAGATGGCGCTCCTGAACGTAGATGACGCCGGCTGCTCCGGCCAGGGCGCCGACCAGCAGCAGCACCAGCCAGCGCGGCACGCCCTTCCTGCGCCGGCCGGAACCGTAAGTGTCGATGACGACGGGCCGGGATCTTCCGAACATTGCAGCCTGTGGTTCTAGTGAGGGGAATTCTGTCCAGCCGCGTGCGGCGGCGGTCACCCGCGGAAGATATCGCCCCGGCGCGCCATGCGAACCGTGCCTTGCCACGGAAACATGGCCCGACGGGCGGACGATGCGGCTCTTGCCGTTGCAATTATGTCGACAAAGGTTTTGTTATTCAAACAGCTACAAATGGAAGTAAAAGGGAAAAGCCGCGCGAAGGCGGCTGTGTTGGCGGTGGGATGGTGGAGGCGGCGTCTGCCAAGCCCCGCGCCAGTGTTGGATTTCCAATGAGTTCTGCGTCGGGTCACCAGTGTGGTCACCACGAGATGGCGACCTGTGCCCGCTCGCGTCCGGCATCGACCCCGCTCGGCAGGCTGTCGCCTTGACTAAACGAACTTCAAGCCGGAACTGCGGGGGGCCGATGTACGCAGCATTGGCTGGCTATCCCTATCCGAAGAGAAGAACTGTCGAGCATTCAGCTGAAGACGGATCGGCGAGCATCACGGTCAGTTGGATGAGCCGAGAAGACGTTCGCCGTCTCCCGGCTTCTGAGCTTGTCGATCAGGTCCTTCAACGGATTGCCGAGGGCAACGTGCCCGCAGACAAGGTGCCGCAACTGATGGATGCGATGCGCGCGCAAATCGGGGCGCGGGCGTCCTGAATCGCCAGAGTGACCCTCGGCGCCATCATTGCGAATGCGCCCGGGGTTGTGGGTCCCAGCGAGGGGCTCACGCAGGCTGGCGTGCGATTCGGCCAGTGCAAATGAAAACCCGCCGCGCGGGCGGGCTTGTGGCGGAGATCGGCTTGCTAATGCCAACGGCGGCAGCAAACCATCCAGACCACCGACGTGACCACCAAGGCGATCGTTGCCGGTTCGTCCGCCTGCAGCGCGACCTGCTGAGCCCGCATCAACCGGAGCGGCGTCACCGTGACGTTGAGGCTGCCGGTGTTGTTCTCCCACTCGAACGCGTCCATCGTGCCAAGGAACAGGCGCGTGGCACCCGCCGGCACGATGAATGACTGGATGGTAATTCCGTCGTTCTTGAATCCGTCGCCGATGAAGAACGGCTGCTTCAGCAACGGCGACAGCGAGTCGAAGTCGCGCGCGGCCAGGGTGCCGAAGTCGAGGCCATCCGGCGCGGCGCTCAGGTCGGGCTGCCTGTCATCGAGGAAGACGCCGATCAGCGAATCGATCGGCGCGGACAGGTCGGCAATGCCGTTCTCGGCGCCGCTCGCGTGCCGAAAACTGCCCTCGAGCAGGTCGCCCTCGGGGCCGGCGAGGCCGCACCGACCGCCGTTGTTGCAGTGGTCGGTCATGCCGCTGGCCGAGAACTGAAGCCCAGTGCCGGCAGTGAGTCGCAACCCGTTCACCAAAGCGGGCGCCTGACCCGAGCCGATGTCCGTCAGGGATGCGGTAGCTGTGGAAGGCATGCCAGCCAGCCAGGGGTCGGATGTGCTGGACACGGCGAGAGTTGCTGCGCCAGACGTCGCTGTCAGTCCGATGGAAAGCAGCGCGGCGCAGAAGATGCGGGCAAGCATCTGAGGGCCTCCTGCAATTTGCGCTGATATGCGCCACGGAAGGCGAAAAGAAATTCGTACCGTGATGCAGTGTGAGAGGCAACTACCGTGCCCTCCACTGCCGCCTATTCAGTAGGCTGTTGATCTTTCAAGCGTTTCATACCTAGTACCTTGTTTGCATCATTGCGGATGGCGCTTTTGCGCGTCGCGCTGTAAGAAATCTCGACACTTCGAGCAACGTGCCGCTGCCGAGTCAGTTGCGAAGCGGACGCTCGCATTGATCGCTGGGTCGCCGTACGCCTGCACCGGTCGTTGGACAGCTCGGTGAAAAGACCCCCACTTCGCGCCGAGATCGCCGATCGATACCGTGCCGACGCCGAGCGATTGCACGTCAGTAGCTGGCGTGCCGACCAGGCGCAGCGGCTGGCCGCGATGCTGCAGAAAGGGCAAGACCGAGTTGGCCGCGGGAACGCCGACACGGCGGCCAACTGCGGCATGGTTCGTTTGAACGATGTCTATGTCACCCACACCTTACTTGCCTTCCCTCGCGGTACGTCTCTTGTATCGCCTAACGTCCGTCGATATCAGCGTGATGATTTCGGAGGCCGCCTCGATGATCTGCGCGGGTTCGAACCCAGCGGAGGTCAGATCCCTGAAGAATGACTTCGCCAGCAGCTTCGCAACGCGCCCTGGCGGCACCGTGCCGTCGGTCAGACGTGCGACGACAGTCTTCTCTTCTCTTGCCAAGCTGAGATGAGCCACCCTCGACCTGATCAGCGTCTGCAGTCGCTCCACCTGTACAGACTTTCCGATCAGCGCCGCAACAATCTCCGCCAGGGCCAGGTCGGATTCGTCAAATGGGCGTGCATCAAGTCGACTCGATAGATTCATCACGCCGATCACATGCTTGCCAATCGTTATGGGGGTGCAGATGAAGCTGGCACCTAGCTTTTCGCGTTGCCTCGCGAACGGCGCGTAGTCTGACGACTGAATGTCCGCGATCAGTAGTGGCCTCCCTTGATCGAGCACGCTCCCTGCGATCGAGTCGCCGCGTCCCGGCGTCTCGTCCCAGGCAGAAGAAGGAAGCGCCTCGGTGGAACACCAGAGCTTCAGGCGCGGCGCATCGGTTTCTCCCTCCGACAGCAACATGATTGAGCACGTCGCCGCCTCGGTGACCGAGGCCGCCAAGTGAACGAGTTCCCGAAGGTGGGTCTGCAGGTCTTCCTCGGCTCTTACGAACACCGCTAGATCATGCAAGCGGCTGAGTGCAGTCAGGCTCACGCTCTTCTCCTCCTGAGTCCATCGTGAGCTTACGACCGCGCAAGTCCGTCGCTCATGGCTTACACGAACAGGTTCATGTCGCAGCACGGCTGCGCGTACCGGCAGCGGGAACCGGGAAGCGATGACGAATAGCTGACCCCATCATCTTTCCGAGATACCGCGTTAGGCCGTTCGGGCCGTTGTGCAGCGACGGTGAACTTTGAACACTAAGGTCACAGGGCCTGCCCGGCCCGCATCGAGGTGACCCAGATGAAAACCAACCTTGCCGCTGCCTTCGCAATGCTCGTAGCCGTGTCGGTGGCCCAAGCGACCGAGATTGGCGTGTCGATTGCCATTAGCCAGCCCGGTGTCTCCGGACGCATCGACATCGGGCGGTTTCCGCAGCCCGTAGTCGTCGTGCAGCAGCCCGTAATCATCGCGCCACCACGTGTGACGGCGTTCCCGCCGCAGCCGGTCTACATGTGGGTGCCACCTGGGCACCGGAAGAAGTGGGCCAAGCACTGTGGCCGGTACAATGCCTGTGGCGTGCCGGTCTATTTCGTCCGGGACGACTGGTACGAGCAAAACGTGCGTTACTCAGGTCGGCCGCACAGTGGCCACAAGAACGATGATCAAGGGCCCGGAAAGGGCAAGAGTCACGGCAAGGGCAACGGCTGACGCTTCCGCAGCCCAGAAGAAAGACCCGCCGAAGCGGGGCCATCGCCATGTGGCTGCCCATGACTGCTTGTTGTGACGGTCATTCACAAAAAGGGGTAGCGCGGACTCGCCCGGAGTGTGCGTAAGATCGAACCGGGTGGAGGAAAGGCGATGAAGCTCTTCGATTCGGTGCGCAGCGTTATTGGCGTGCGAAGGCCACGAGCCAAGCCTCCGGCCGGACCTAAGCCACACGTTGGCGCGAAGATCGTCAAGGACGATCTGCGGATGACAGTACAGGCCGGACTGACCGTTGCCGCTTGGTATTGGCTGCTCGACCAAGGCTGGCGCGAGGAAACGTTCCGCAACGACCGCCGCCGTTACCGGGAGGTGCCCTCCTCGCGGGTGGCTGAGCTTTGCGACGCCGCCGATCGAGACGAGCGGTCGCAACTGCTGGAACTCGCCATTGCGGAGGCGGAACGCCGGCCAGCGCTCTCCGTGCTGATGCGCCACTAGTCCAGCACCGCCTTACCGCTCCAGTCGCACAAGCAAAAAGCCCCGCCGAAGCGGGGCTGTGGGCAAGCGTTGCCGATTACTGCTTGCGCCGAAGGGTAACTTCTAGTCCAGCGAGTCGCGGTTCTTTTCGTCGAGCGGCAGTAGCCGCCGAGCATGAAGGCTGAGCGACACCAAGGGATTCGGCTTCTTCGGAACGTTGCTGCTGCGACGTAGCCCGAAGGAGGACATCGCTTCATCCCATGCAGCCTTGTCCGCCGTGGCGACCTCGATCCCGTTCGCCTTGCCCATGTTGACCTCCGACTTCAAGCGAACGCCGATCAATGATTGGGCCGACGCAATGCTGCTGGACCGGCGAGTCCGGCTGCACACGCGGCATCGGCGCAGTCCGTTGGTGAGAGGACAATTGCGTCGAGGTCAAAGCCAGAGAACTGGCCTGGAGAGTCGCCGACTCCGCCACTGTTGTTCTGAATACTGATCGACGGAACGCTGCCGCCGAGCCCGGATAAATCGGCCCGGAAGACGCCTGTAGCGGCGGGGGAGCCCCCGGTTTCGCCCGTGAGCTTGGTAATCGTTAGGGGCGCGGCCACCGCGTAACTACAGAAGAGCCCGGTGAGTGCGCTCCCAATAATGGCGCGAACATTGCGCATCTACGCCTCCTTGTATGTAGCTCGACGCCCCGGTCGGCGGGATAGAAAACTCGTATCGGGCTTGTCGCCGCACGTTTGATGAACGCAATTGCCGTTCCAGGTCAATCAGCGCATCAGCGAATCAATGACTTGCAGCCATCCTCGCGCGGCAACTCGATGTTCGGCAGGCTCCCCTGTAAGAATTTCCGACGCCCCGCTTCAGATGCTCGGGCCTGATCCGCGTCGCCGACAGGAAACTCAAGACCTGCTCGGGTCCAGCCAAGAGGAGCCCAATAGTCAATCTCGACGGCATCGCCGCCCACGCCGCTCGGCGGATACCGACGCGGGAAGTGTCACTGAGCAGGCGAGCGATCGACTGGCTTGCCGAACTGGCGCCGAACGCCCGACCTGGCGAGCTTGCGGTTCGCTTTCCCCACATCGCCAACAATCTCGCCGCCGTTTGGTATGAGCGGGAGAAGTGCTGCGAATATTTCGACTCGCTCATGCGCGACCGGCGTGGCGGCCGCAAAGGCTTCCCGCCCCGCGTTGCCTTCGAGTTGAGGGCGCTGAAGCGCCATCACGAGGCTCTCCTTCGCCGCCCGCAGCGGTACACCTGGAACGACACCATCGTGCGCTAGGGCGTCGCCTGAGCGATGCGCCCGCTGGAGTTCTTTGCGTTCTTCCAGAAAGTCGAAGTTCACAGCGACCGCCGCGCCTGCGGTCCATCCCTCCGGGTTTGTCTGGGCCTTTCCGATAAGCGGTTCCGTCAGTTCCTCTGGGGAACCATCCTCGAGATTCTTTCTTGTCGTGAAGATCCTGCGCGTGATCTTGTTCATGCGGCAATGGGAGAAGGGATCGTAGGCTTCCCCGCTCGGTAGACAGATAGGCAGTGGACTTTTCTGGCAGGATCTTCTGTCGAGGAGAGTCCGATGAAGAAGAGCAAGTTCAGCGAATCGCAAACCGTTGCGATCCTGCAGGAGGGGGAGGTCGGCAACGACGCAGGCCCGAAACACCTCGCGCGCGTAAGCGCCTTGTGTCCTTGCCAAGAAAAGACCCGCTCGCGGCGGGCCCAATTCCGAAGGATGGTGGAGGCGGCGGGAATCGAACCCGCGTCCACGAGTGGTCCTCAGACGGTTC
>CAZSYX010000053.1:0-24683 GCA_964610575.1 uncultured Burkholderiaceae bacterium | reverse complement strand
ACGCCCACATGACACTGCAACGATGAGCACCTCGCGCAAGACCGCGCCGCGCAAGGCGGCACGCCAGGCGGTGGTGCCGGCGGCGCGACGACCGAGCGGGCGCGCCGGCGATGGCCACCACACCGCGCTGATCCTGCAGGGCGGGGCGGCGCTGGGCGCCTACGAGGCGGGGGTGCTGCAGGCGCTGCTCGAATCCGGGCGGCGGCTGGAGATCGTCACCGGCTGCTCGATCGGCGCGCTGATGGCGGCGATCGTGGTCGGCAGCCGCGGCGACCCGGTGGCGACGCTGCGCGACATGTGGCATCGCTTCGCCATGCCGGTGAACCCGTTTCTGCCCAACGTCTTCGCGCGCAGCATGCCGCTGCCCGACGGCCGCAACGTCTACCGGCCGAACCCGGTGTGGTTCGCGCTGCCGGCGCTGGCCACGCACATGTACGAGGGCGCGCCGCTTGAAGCCGCACTGGACGAATGGGTCGACTTCGACAAGCTGAACGCCTCGCCGACCGAGGTGATCGTCACCGCGGTGGAGGTCAAGAGCGGCCAGTTGGTGGAGTTCTCCAACCATCGCGACGGGCTCACGGCGCGCCACATCGTCGCCAGCGCCAGCCTGCCGCCGGTGTTTCCGGCCACCTCGCTCGACGGCGGCGAGTACTGGGACGGCGGGCTGATCGCCAGCACGCCGCTGCGGCCGGCCATCAACGCGATCGAGAAGCACAACCAGGTCAAGCGGGCACAGCTATGGGAACTGGTTGTCGTCGATCTCTTCACGCCGCTCACCGGCCCGCCGCACGACCTGACCGACGTGCTGCAGCGGGCCTTCGAACTGGTGTTCTTCGGCAAGTTCCAGCACGACCTGAAGCTCTTCCAGTGGATGAATGCCGAGCTCGACCTGATGATCGAGGTCGACCGGGCGCTGCCCAGGAACAGCCCGGTGCGCAAGCACCCGGCCTACGTCAAGCTCAGCCGGCACCGCCGCGTCGACAGGCTGACCATCGTCCGCACCGCCGACCCGAAGGCGCTCGGCGGCCCCGCCGACTTCTCCCGCGAGACGATCGAGCGAAGGATGAAGCTGGGCTACGAAGAGGCGCAGCGGGCGCTGACGCGCTGACGCGGCGCCGGGCACGAATCAGCGCACCTGCCAGCGTCCGTCGCCACTCAGCGGCGCCGCATGCGACAGCCGCTGGCGATAGCGGATTGCCGTGCAGGCAACCGCGCGGCACTAGGCAGCGCGATTCGCCGATGCAAAGATGTTCTCCCGCTCCGCACTGGCCGAGGTGAACGGTATGCGCACCCCCTCTCTAGCTGCCGCATTGAGTCTGCTGATTGCGTTCTCGCCTGCAGCCGTCGGCCGGGACGCCAAGCTCATCGAACGGGGCACGTACCTGATGAACAGCATCGTCGCCTGCGGCAACTGCCACGTACGGCGCGACAAGGATTGGCGGCCGCAGCCTGAACTCGGTCTGTCTGGCGGCATGCTCTTCGACGAGGAGCCCTTCAAGGCCTACGCCCGGAACATCACGCCCGATCCGGAAACCGGCATCGGCAAGTGGACCGACGCGCAGATCATCCGCGCGATTCGCGAAGGCATCCGGCCCGACGGCACGCTGATCGGCCCGCCGATGCCGATCGCGTTCTATCGCGGCATCTCCGACGCCGACGCGCAGGCGCTGGTTGCCTACCTGCGATCGCAGCCGCCGGTGAAGCACGTCGTGCCCAAGTCGGAGTACCACATGAAGCTGCCACCCGCGTACGGGCCGCCGATCAAGGAGAAGAT
This sequence comes from uncultured Burkholderiaceae bacterium, assembly GCA_964610575.1. Classification (GTDB taxonomy): domain Bacteria; phylum Pseudomonadota; class Gammaproteobacteria; order Burkholderiales; family Burkholderiaceae_F; genus JADJWR01. Next base: position 22,909 of record CAZSYX010000053.1, on the reverse strand, counting down.
CGTTGCGCCGCCGCGCAGCGACCGGGTCAAGTACGGCGCGTATCTCGCCGGGCCGCTGGGGCATTGCATCGACTGCCACACGCCGCGGGTGCAGGGGATCCCCGACATGAAGCAGGTCGGCGCGGGCGGCAATCCATTGAAGGGGCCGTGGGGCGTGACTGTCTCGCGCAACCTCACGCCGCACGAGACCGGGCTGAAGGGCTGGAGCGATGCCGAGATCGCTCGCGCCATCCGCACCGCCAAGAGCCGTGATGGCTCCGCCCTCAGGCCACCGATGGCATTCGAGTGGTACAGGAACATCAGCGACGAGGACATGAAGTCGCTGATTGCCTATCTGCGTTCGCTCGAGCCGCTGCCGCTCGGCGGCCGGCCTGCGGCAGGGACGAAGTAGCCGGCTCGCTCAGGCCGCGGCGCCGATGCGCATCGCTCAGGCGCGGTTGTCGGCAACGATCGACTTGGCCGCCGCGGCCGTCTCTTCGTCGTTCAGCACCGGCGCGATGTCCAGGTCCATGGACGGGTTCCACTGGCCCAGGTAGCGATGCCGGTCCCGTATACGCGGCGGCGCGATGGTGTTCAAATGCGCGCCTCGACTCCACGGGAGATTGCGATGATCGGCTACGTCGTTCTGGGCACCAACGATCTGCCTCGCGCCAAGGCGTTCTACGACACCTTGCTCGCTGAGATGGGCGCCAAGCGCCTGATGCAGTTCGGCGACCGCGGCTACGCCTGGGCCGCGTCCATGGACAAGCCGATGCTCTGCATCATGAAACCCTACGACGGTCGGCCGGCAACGGTGGGCAACGGCGTGATGGCGGGCATCGCGGTCGATTCGCGCGCCATGGTCGACCGGATGCACGCGAAGGCGCTCGAACTGGGCGGCACCGACGAAGGCCCTCCGGGGCCGCGCGCCGACGGCGGCGATGGCTTCTACGCCGCCTACTTCCGCGACCTGGACGGCAACAAGCTCGACGTGTTCTTCTACGGCTGAATCCGCAGGGCGCGGGGACCGGCCCGGGTCGCGGGCGTGCCCTCGTGCCCGCCTGCGGCTGACCGGCGTTGAGCCGATCGGCTCGGATCGGCCGGCTTGCGGCCTCCCGTTCCGGCGTCGAGAATCACCCGGAGGCGGACACTGTGATGCCGCAATGGAGCCAGCACTTCTCGATCGTTTCATTCCGGCCCCGGACATCCGGGAGCGGTTCGAGACGACGATTCGCGCCCCTGCCGCCGTGGTGATGCAGGTCGCGGCGGATTTCGACATGCAGTCGGTTCGCACCGTGCGGGCGATCTTCCGACTCCGGGAGGCGCTTCTCGGGGCGAGGCGCCAGCCCCCGCGCAGACCGCAGGGCATTGTCGAAGAGACGAAGAACCTCGGCTGGGGCGTGCTGCAGGAGAAGCCCGGCCGGGCCGTGATCATGGGCGCCAGGTGCCAGCCCTGGCTGGCGGATGTCAGGTTCTCGGCCCTCGGCGCGCAGGAGTTCGCTGCCTATTCGGAGGCGGACCAGGTGAAGATCGCGTGGACGCTGGAGGCGGAGCAGATCGCCGGAGACGTCACGCGATTTGCGCAGGAGACTCGGGCGGTTGCCACCGACGCGGGCGCGCGCAGGAAATTCCTGCACTACTGGCGCTGGGCTCGTTTCGGGATCATCGCCATTCGCTTGCTGATGCTGCCCGCGGTCAGGCGGACGGCCGAGCGGCGGTGGGCGGCCGGGCCCGGCAAAGGCTGAGGGCAGCGCATCCCGCGCGAGTACCGCGCCACCCTCGGTCAGCCTTCCCGGACGGTAGAAGAAGACGGCGTTGCGGTGGGCCGCTTGGTGGACGGTGTTGCCGCGCCAGTCAGCCGGCGCTGCTCGCGCCGCTTCTGTCCAAACTGCTGCCCGCGCCGCTTGCGCAGCCACACCCACAGGCCGGTCGCCACCAGCAGCAGCGGCGTGAGGCCGGTCAGGCACATGGCGACCAGGCCCGGCGTGCCGAAGGCGGTGCCGCTGTGCAGCGGGAACAGCCAGTGCATCAGCGTCTCGCCGGCGTTGCGCGTGCGGTCGCTGCGCTCGACCAGCAGTTCGCCGGTGACCGGGTGCACCCAGGCAATGGTGTCGCCGAGCCGGTACTCGTCGCCGGGCCGGTGCAGGTAGAAGAGATAGCCGGCGGTGGCCTTCAGCGGCAGGTGGATCTCGGTGATGGTGCGGTCCGGGTAGCCCTTGCGCACCGCGTCGATCACCTGCGCAAGCGGCGCGACGTCGTCGCGCGAGCCCTTCACCCACGGAATGACCGGGAAGGTCGCCACCTTGGAAAAAACGCTGACCAGGTCGCGCACGTAGTTCAGGTAGACGAGGGTCGCGCCGGTCACCGTGGCGAGCAGCAGCAGCACCAGGAACACGGCGCCGACCGAGCGGTGCACGTCGTAGAAGATGCGGGTGGCCGAGGCGCGCAGGTTCACCCACACGACGCGTGCCCAGCCGGAGCGCTTCTTCGGTATCGCCAGCATCATGCCGGTGATCGCCGAGGCGAGCAGCGCGAAGCCGGCAATGCCGACGATGTTCGAGCCGGTGGTGCCGAGCAGCACGTTGCGGTGGAACTCGTAGATCGTCTTCAGCAGGTGCCGCGGCGCGAGGCCGAGCGTCTCGGTGCCGCGCGTGCCGATCAGCGCGCCGCTCACGGGGTCGAACGTGGCCTCGATGCGCTCCGCGCGCCCGCCGCGGGAGGGTGCCGTGCGCATCTGCAGGCGGTAGACCTCGCCTTCGGCGACCGGCAGGCGGACGCGCTCGACGCCGGCGAGTCCGGGCGAGTTGCGGGCGCGCTCGACGATCGTCTCCGGCGGCAACCACGGCCCGCGTGCCGAGGTGGTCAGCAGGTCGGGGTTGAGCCAGGCGTCGATCGGCTCCTCGAACACCAGCACGCTGCCGGTCACGCCGACCAGGGCGAACCACAGGCCGAGCGCGATGCCGAGCCACTTGTGCACCGAGAACCAGAGCGTGTGTTCGCGCATGCGGTGGTGCTGGGGAGTTGCGACCCGCCGGCAGTCTATCGGTACAGCGCCATTGCGGTTGACGTGCTGCGGCCCGTGCGCCGCCCGCATCCGCTCGATCCGGGCCCGCTCAGAAGCGCAGGTTGAAGCGGCCGACGAACTTGCGGTCGATGCGGTCCTTCCAGCGCCAGACCCAGGCGCCGTCGATCACCAGCTGACCCCACACGCCGACGGCATCCCGGTCGCCGGCGGAAAGCAGGTACAGCGCGCGCGTCTGCGGCCGGTAGCTGATCAGCGCGCGGCGGGTCATCGTGCGCAGCAGGTTCTCGCCGAGCGGTGCTCCGGCGCGCACCGCGTACACGCCGCTCTTCGGATGCGGATGGCCCGCCATCGACGCGCAGTCGCCGGCGGCGAAGACGAACGGGTGCGACACCGACTGCAGGTGCGAGTTGACCTGGATGAAGCCGCGGGCATCGCACTTCAGGCCGGACTCCTGTGGCCACGGCCAGGCGGCAGCGCCCGTGGCGGCGATCATCACATCGGCATGGAACTCGCCGGCGCCGCGGATCGTCACCGCGTTGGGCCGTATGGATTCGGCGTCGGCCTCGATCACGCGCACGCCGAGCGCGGTGAGCCGCTTGTGCATCAGCCTGCGCGTGGCCTTCGGCATGCCGGGCAGCAGCCCCGCGCGGCCGGTGATGATCGAGGGCTTCAACTGCAGTTTCGCCTCGCGCGCGCGATAGGCCATTGCCGCCACCAGTTCGGTGCCGGCCGGGCCGCCGCCGATCATGGCGAGTGTCTGCGGCAGCGGCGTGCCGGCGAAGCGCTGCTCGAGCGCGCGCCAGGCGCCGAGCAGCTGGTCGATCGGCCGCACCGACAGCGCGTGCTGCAGGCCGGGAATCGTCGTGTGGTCGGGGCCGGGGCCGATGTCGATCGACACGACGTCGAACGGCAGCACGCCGCCGGTCTCGGTCACCGCGATGCGCTGCTCGAGGTCGAGCTTCACCACACGCGCGCGCACGAAGTCGGCCTTGGCGGCCTCGGCGAGCGGGTCGAGCGGGATCGAGCACTGCTCCAGCGTGTAGTGCCCGGCGAGATGGCCGGGCAGCATGCCCGAATAGACCTGCGTGCTGTGCGCGGAGACGAGCGTGACGTCGATGCCGGTGCGGTGACGCTTGGCGAGCAGGTCGAGCACGCCGAGGTGCGCGTGGCCGCCGCCGAGCAGCAGCAGTTGCAGGCTCATTTGACGTCCAGCCGCAGGTCGCCGAAGTAGGCGAGCGAGGCCCCGCCCGTATTGTCGCCATCCGCGGAGACGCCGATCGCCGCCAGCGGCGGCAACCCGGATCGCGCCTCGTGCGGGAAGGCGCGCGCGAAATCGGCGACGAGGTCGCGCGATTCCTCGGCCCAGGCGCCGTAGCCGCCACGTCGCAGCACCAGCATCTGCACGCGATCGGTGTACGCGTTGGCGAGCCAGGTGCCGGGTGCAAGCTGGCGGTCCCACACGTAGCAGATCGACGCGGCTGGCAGACTCGGATCGAACAGCGCGCGGCCCAGTTCGACCATCAGCCGGTCGGAAAACCGCAGGCGGTCGAGCGGCAGATCGAACAGCACGCACACGCGCGCCGGCACGTCGTCGGTCTCCTTTCGCCTGAGGTCGGCCTGCTCGATCGGCTGCTCGACGCGCCAGCGCCAGGCGAGCCGTTGCGCCCGCTCGCCGGCCAGCGGATGCAGCAGGTTGGCATACGAGCCGTCGGCGGCCACGCGCAGCACGTTGGCTCCGTCGAGCGCGACGATGTCGTAACGCGTGTGCTTCGGCAGTTTCGGCAGCGTGACCACCCGCCACGGCGCCGGCATCGCCCCCGCGGCGGCCGACGAGAACGTTGCCAATGCTGCCGGCGCCTGCGTCGTCGCCAGCAGCAGCGTTGCCGCCAGTGCGGCGGTGGCGATCGATTTCATTCGGCGGGCAGCAGGCCGGCGGCCCGTGCACGCTGCAGGTCGGCCGGGGTGTCGAGGTCGTCGAGCGCGGGCCGCAGCGCACAGTTCAGGCCGAGCGCGGTGATGCGGGCCTGTGTCTGTCGCAGCACTTCGGGTCCTCCCCAGTCGATCGATTCGAACAGCGGCGGCTGCGGTCGGGCCAAGCCGATCAGCACGTAACCGCCGTCGCTTGCGGGTTGTATCACGACATCGTGCGTGGCCAGCGCTGCCGCCGCCGCATGCAGGTCGTCGGGAGAAAGCTGCGGGCAGTCGGTGCCGATCAGCACCATCGGTGCGTCGGTGGCCTCGAAGGCGTGGTTCATCCGCGCGCCGAGATCGTTGCCGCGCTGCTCGGCCAGCGCGATGCCGAAGCGTGCCGCAACCTCGGCGATGAAGGCGTGCTCCGGATCGCCCGCCACCCACAGCGTGACGCGCGCGCCCGGCACGGCGCAGGCCGTGGCGAGCGTGCGCTCGATGAGCCGTTTGTGCAGCGCCGCCGCGCCGTCGGCACCGAGGACGGGGATCAGCCGCGTCTTGGCCTGCCCCGCGACCGGCGCGCGGGCGAACACGGCGATGTCGATCGACCGCTCAGCGGGCATCGCGATAGCGCCGCGCCAACACTTGCGGGTCGGCGCCGAAGAAGTAGGCGAGCCGCAGCCGCCACATGAGCAGCACCGTGCGCCAGAGGCCGTGCCGCTGCCAGCGCCGCGCCGAGGTGAGCACGCGGTCGCGCAGCGCTGCCGGCGTCGTCAGCCGCTTGGCGCGACCGGAGAAGTCGATGTCCTCCATCAGCGGCAGCGGCGCGAAGCCGTTCAGCCACGAGAAAGCAGACCGCGTGACGAAGATCGCCTGGTCGCCGGTGGCGATGCCGGTCGTCCGCGAGCGCCAGTTCATCAGCGCTTCGATCAGCCGCAGTTGCCAGCCCTCGGCGTCGAGCCGCACGTCGAAGCGGCCCCACGAGTGCGCGCCGTCGGCGAGCGCGCGCTGCACGATGCGGTCGGCGTCCTCCGGCAGGCGCGTGTCGGCGTGCAGGAACAGCAGCACGTCGGCAGACCGCGCCTCCTCGGCCTGCGCGCCGGCGTTCATCTGCACGGCGCGGCCGCGCGGCGAGGCGAGCACGCGGTCAGCGAAGGGTGCGGCGCGCGCCGCGGTGCCGTCGTGGCTTCCGCCATCGACGACGATCACCCGCGCACCGCGCTGGCGCAGCGGGGCGAGCCGCTGCAACGCGGCCTCGATCGTTGCCGCCTCGTTCAGCGCGGGAATGACGATCGCCAGCTGCATCAGCGCAGCTTGGGCTGCCGCGGCGCCTGCTGCGGCATCCTGGCCTGCACGATGGCGGCGAGTTCCTTGGCGCCGATCACGGTGACGCCGGGCTTCGCAGCGCGCACCGCCTCGAGGATCGCCTGCGCTGCGGTGCGCGCCGACAGCGCCTTGGTGTAGGAGGGCAGCATCAGGTCGACCAGCGTGCGGCCGACCGTGCGCACGAGGGCGAGCGCCATCGGCAGCTCGCGCGTGTCGTCGGCGGCGGTCGGGCGAATGATGATCAGCCGCTCGAAGCCCATGGCGACCAGCGCCACCTCGTCCACCGAGGCGAGCGTGCGCGTCGCCTCGCCCATCTGCAGCAGCGCCGGCAGCGGCGCGACCAGCACCAGCGTGGTGGCGCCGGCCTCACGCGCGGTGCGCGCGGCCTCGAGCACCTCGTCCTCGCCGTAGCGGCGGATCGGCGAAGTGGACGGCACGTAGGTCTCCTCGCCGGTGACGCCGATAAACGCGTCGTCGACCAGCACCACGCCCTGGCCGACCCGCCAGGGACGGAACTTCGGCGTCGCGCTGCCGATCGTCTGCGTCACGCCGACGTGTACCGCGCGGTACTCGCCGGCGGCCATCAGCGCGGCCAGCAGTTCCTCGCCGAGGCCGCCGACCAAGCCGAGGGCCAGCGCCGAGCGCTGCGGCAACTGCGCGCCGGGATGGCGGTCGGCGGCGAGCGCCGCATGCGGTGGTGGGGTCGCGTTCACAGCGCACGATTGTGCCGCAGGCATCCGATTCTGCCGGCGCGGTCGACCGTCAACCTTCGCGCAGCAGTTGCCGTGCGTGCTCGCCGATGGCGAGGCAGGCGGTCAGCCCGGGCGATTCGATGCCGAACAGGTTCACCAGCTGCGGCACGCCGTGCGCGCCGGGACCGGCGATCACGAAGTCGGCGGCCGGCTCGCCGGGACCGGCGAGCTTCGGCCGGATGCCGGCGTAGGCCGGCGCGAGCGACGCATCGGGCAGTTGCGGCCAGTACTCGCGCACCTCGGCGTAGAAGGAATCGGCGCGCCGCGGATCGACGGTGTAGTCGATGGCGTCGATCCACTCGACGTCGGGGCCGAAGCGCGCCTGGCCGCCGAGGTCGAGCGTCAGGTGTACGCCGAGCCCGCCGGGCGCCGGCACCGGGTAGATGAGCCGCGAGAACGGCGCCCGGCCGGCAAGCTGGAAGTAGCAGCCGCGGGCGAGGTGACGCGACGGAATGTGCGCGGCCGGCAGCGACTCGATGCGCGCGGCGACTTCCTGCGCCTGCAGGCCGGCGGCGTTGACGAGCAGGTCGGCGGCGAGCGTGAAGGGCGCCTCGCCGCCGGTGTGCACGACCCAGCCGGAGCCCTGCCTTTCCGCGCGCTCGAACGGCGAAGCGCAGGCGAGCGAGCCGCCGGCGGATTCGAGGTCGCCGAGCAGCGCCAGCATCAGCCCGTGGCTGTCGACGATGCCGGTTTCCCGCGAGTGCAGCGCGGCGACGCAGGACAGTGCCGGCTCGAGGCGCTCGGCGTCGGCGGCCTCGATCATGCCGATGTTCTCGACGCCGTTGGCCAGCGCGCGCGCGAGGATCGACCGCAGCGCGTCGAGCTGCGATTCACGGGTGGCGACGATCAGCTTGCCCAGCTTGCGGTGCGCCACGCCGCGCGCGGCGCAATAGTCGTACAGCATGCGCCGTCCCTCGACGCACAGCCGCGCCTTCAGCGAGCCGGGCGGGTAGTAGATGCCGGCGTGGATCACCTCGCTGTTGCGCGAGCTGGTGCCGGTGCCGAAGTGCCGTTCGCTCTCCAGCACCAGCACCTCGCGGCCGGCAAGCGCCAGCGCGCGGCCGACCGCCAGGCCGACGACGCCGGCGCCGATGACGATGGTTTCGACATGGTCCAACCGTCTTCCCCCTCTCCCCCGGCCCCTCTCCCGCGGGGGAGAAGGGAGGCGGGTCAGTGTGCGTCGGCGGCGTAGGCCTTGCGCTTGTCGGTAACGAGCGCGCGCACCTGGCCGAGCACTTGACCGAGACCGTGCTCGCCGCGCCGCCAGGCCTGGAAGGCGGTGAGGAACGCCCACTGGCCCTGCGTCACCGTGCCGCGCTTCCACGCGCCGGCGGCGTACTTGTTCGCCTCGGCGAGCGTCGGATAGGTGTGGATGGTGCCGAGGATCTTGTTGAGCCCCAGTCCGTGCTTCATCGCCAGCACGAACTCGGCCAGCAGGTCTCCGGCATGTTCGCCGGCGATGGTCACGCCGAGGATGCGATCGGTGCCGGGCGCGGTCAGCACCTTGACGAAGCCGTGCGCTTCCTCGTCGGCAATCGCCCGGTCGAGATCGTCGATGCCGTAGACGGTCACCGTGTGCGCGATGGCTTTCTCTCTTGCTTCCTGCTCGTTCAGCCCGACGCGGGCCACCTCCGGCTCGGTGAAGGTGGTCCACGGAATCACGCGGTAGTCGGCCTTGAAGCGGCGGAAGCCGCCGAACAGCGCGTTGACCGCCGCGTACCACGCCTGGTGCGCGGCGGTGTGCGTGAACTGGAACGGGCCGGCGACGTCGCCGCAGGCGAAGATGTTCGGGTAGATCGTCTGCAGGTACTCGTCGGTCTCGACGGTGCGTGCCTTGGTGGTGCCGATGCCGAGTTCCTCCAGCCCGTAGCCGGTGGTGTTGGCGATGCGGCCGACGGCGACCAGCACCTCGTCGAACGGGATGCGGATGTCCTGGCCTCGGTGTTCCGCGATAAGCACCTTCTCGCCGTTCTCCACCAGGAACTGCTTCGCCTTGTGCTCGACCAGGACGCGGATGCCTTCGGCCTCGAAACGCTTGCGCACCAGCACCGACACCTCCGGGTCCTCGCGGATCAGGATGCGCGGCAGCATCTCGACCTGCGTGACCTGCGAACCGAGCCGGGCGAAGGCCTGCGTCAGCTCCGAGCCGATCGGGCCGCCGCCGAGCACCACCAGCCGCTTCGGCAGCACGCGCAGGTTCCACACCGTGTCCGAGGTCAGGTAGCCGACCTCGGCCAGCCCCGGGATCGGCGGCACGAAGGGGCGCGCGCCGGCGGCGATGACGATGTTCTTCGTCGTCAGAACTCTCGACTTGCCGCCGGGCGGGTTTCTCCCCTCTCCCCCCTGCGGGAGAGGGGCGGGGGAGAGGGGTGTGTCCGTCACCTCGACCGTCCACGGCGAGGTGATCTTCGCCGTGCCGGTGATGCACTCGACGCCCAGCCCGGTGTAACGCTCGATCGAGTCATGCGGCTCGATCGCCTTCACCACCCGCTGCACGCGCTGCATCACCTCGGCGAAGTCGAAGCTCGCGCTCGCCTTGTCGATGCCGAACTCCTTGGAACGCGCGATGTGACTGAGCAGCCTGGCCGAGCGGATCAGAGCCTTCGACGGCACGCAGCCGGTGTTCAGGCAGTCGCCGCCCATCCGGTGCTTCTCGATCAGCGCCACTTTCGCCTTGGTAGCGGCGGCGATATAGGCGGACACCAGCCCGGCGCTGCCGGCGCCGATCACCACCATGTTGTAGTCGGTCTTCGTGGGGCGCCGGCTCTCCCACTTCGCGTAGACCTTGCGCGCCTTGACGGCGTCGAGGACCTTCTTGGCGATGAGCGGGAACAGGCCGAGCAGCACGAAGGCGAAGATCAGCCCGGCCGAGATCCTGAACTGGCCCAGCTGCGTGCCGGCGTAGACGTAGACCACGGTGCCGGCCAGCATGCCGAGCTGGCTGACCCAGTAGAAAGTCCGGGTGCGGAGCGACGTCAGGCCCATCGCCAGGTTGATCAGCCAGAACGGGAAGATCGGCACTAGCCGCAGCGCGAAGAGATAGAACGCGCCTTCCTTCGCCACGCCGTCGTTGAAGGCCTTCATCTTCTCCCCGACCCGCGCCTGCACCCAGTCGCGCAGCAGGAAGCGGGAGACGAGGAAGGCCAGCGTGGCGCCGATCGACGAGGCGAAGGAGACGAGAACGGTGCCGGCCACGACCCCGAAGACCGCGCCGCCGGCGAGCGTCATGATCGTCGCGCCGGGCAGCGACAGCGAGGTGACGGCGACGTAGATGGCGAAGAAGGCCGCCGCCGTCTGCCACGGATGGGCGGCGTAGAAGGCGTCGATCTTCGAGCGGCTGGCCTGGAAGAACTCCAGGCTCAGGTACTGCTTCGCGTCGAAGATGAAGAACGCGGCGATCGCCGCCAGGATCAGCGCCAGCAGCAGCAGCTTCTTTCTGTCCATGTCTCATCCAGGCGCGACGAAGGCGCGCGTTGCATTCATTCGATTGGAACCCGGCAGAGGTCGGCCCGCCGGCGCCGTCACGCGCCGCAGGCGAGGAGCTCGCGGCCGAGCGCGTGGTCGACGGTGAAGGCCGGGCCGGCGACGATGCGGTTGCGGTAGGACGCCGCGGCGGGCGAGCCGGCCGGCCACATCGCATCGAAGCGCTCGAGCCAGCGATCGAGGTCGAAGCCGATGCGCAGAGAGTCGACCCACACGCCGCGCTCGTGCAGCCCGAAGGCGCGCAAGCGCTCCAGCGCAGCGGGCAGCGGGTGGATCGAAATGCGGGTGAGCATGCCGCTGGCATCGCCGCTGAAGTTGGCCATGCCGGCGGCGCCGTTGTTGATGACGAATCCCTTGTCCGTGGCTTTCAGCGCCGGCGCGCAGGTGTGGCTGCAGGCGTAGCCGTCGACCGCGCCGAGTTCGAAGGCAGCCTGCAACCGTGCCTCGTGCTCGGGGTCGTGCAACCGGTCGTGGGCGAAGCGCCAGCCGGCCAGCGACCACGCATCGCCGTGCACGATGGCGATGCGCAGGCTGCCGACCTGCGCCAGCGCGTGCATCGGCAGTTCGGCCAGTTCGGCCCGCCCGCCCGGCACCTCGGCGGCGACTTCGCGCAGGCGGGCGAGGATCAAATTGCTGCGCTCGACGTCCTCGTCGGGCACCGACTCCGGGTAGGCGCAGCCGCAGCCGGCCGCGTCGTCGTCGCCGGCCAGTTCGGTCTCGACGTTGCCGCGCAGGGCGGTGTGCGCCAGCACACGCCGCTGGACCGTGGCGAACAGAGCGGGCTCGGCGTCGAACCAGTGGAAGTCGCCGTTGAACACGCGGTGCGGCGGCTGCAATTCGAGCGCCGCCATGCGGTCGATCTCGTCGAGCGCCAGCGGATTGCCGTACAGCCCGCCGATCACGTAGAGCGTCTCGGCGTTGAAGTCCGGCGCGCGCGCGAATGCGCGCGGCGAGTAGCCGTAGTGCGGCGGGCAGGCACGGCCAGGACCCTTCACGCCAGTGCGCCTCCGCACGAGGAACCCTGTCCCGCCGTGCAGCCGTAGCAGTGGTCGGCGACGATGATCGGGCTGCCGACGAGGTCCATTTCCAGCCAGTCCTCGAGGTGGAGGCGGCCATGTCGCTGCCCTGACTCGTGCAGATGCAGGCCGAGCATCTGGTTGAAGTCGCAGTCGTACAGGAAGCCCTGCCAGTCGACCGACACCAGCGTTCGGCACATCACGTGCTCGACGTTCTCCGGCCGGTGCGCGGCGCGCAGCCTGGCCATGTAGTCGCGGAACTGGCCCTTGCTCACCAGGGTGGAGCCGAAGCGGGCGATCGGCATGTTGGCCAGCGCGTAAAGGCGCGTGAATTCGATGCCGAAGCGTTCGCTGAGGAACCGGCGGTAGTCGGATTCGAGTGCGAACTGGCTGGGCGGCAGCACCGCGCCCTGCGGGTTGTAGACCAGCGACAGCGGCAGTCTTTCGTCGCGGCCGTAGCCGAGCGAGTTCAGCTTCTGCAGCGCGCGGATGCTCTTGTCGAACACGCCGGCGCCGCGCTGGCGGTCGACGTTGTCTTCCAGGTAACAGGGCAGCGACGCGACCACCTCGACCTGCTGCTGGGCCAGGAACTCGGCGAGGTCCTCCTGCCCGGGTTCGAACAGGATGGTCAGGTTGCAGCGGTCGATCACGTGCACGCCGCGACCGCGTGCGCTACGCACCAGGTCGCGGAAGTGCGGGTTCAGTTCCGGCGCGCCGCCGGTGAGGTCCAGCGTGCGAATGTCCTTGGCCACCAGCACGTCGAGCACGAGGTCGATCGTCGCCCGGTCCATCTGCTCCTTGCGGTTCGGGCCGGCGTTGACGTGGCAGTGCACGCAGCTCTGGTTGCAGGTGTAGCCGAGGTTGACCTGCAGCGTCTCGACCGCGCGGCGGCGCAGCGCAGGGAAATCGGTGGCCTTTAGCAGGGGTAGGGTGGCGTGCACGGGCAGGGTTTCCTCAGTCAGGAGCGGCGTTGCTCGAGTCGACCGGCCCGTCCGACCGACCGGCCCGCGGGCAAGTTCCCGGGCGCGGCTTACGCCTTGCGGTGACGCAGCCGGCGGATCAGGCTCGAGGTGTCCCAGCGGTTGCCACCCATGGCCTGGATGTCGGCATAGAACTGGTCCACCAGCGCCGCCACCGGCAGCACGGCGCCGTTGCGGCGCGCCTCGTCGAGGCACAGGCCGAGATCCTTGCGCATCCAGTCCACGGCGAAGCCGAAGTCGAACTTGTCCTCGATCATCGTCGTGCCGCGGTTGTCCATCTGCCAGCTCTGCGCCGCGCCCTTGCCGATCACTTGCAGCACCAGTTTCATGTCCAGGCCCGCGGCCAGGCCGAAGTTGATGCCCTCCGACAGCCCCTGCACCAGGCCGACGATGGCGATCTGGTTGACCATCTTGGCCAGCTGCCCGGCGCCGCTCGGCCCGATCAGCGTCACCGCGCGGCCGAATGCCATCGCCACCGGCTGCGCACGCGCAAATGGTTCTGCGTCGCCGCCGCACATCACGGTCAGCATGCCGTTGACCGCGCCGGCCTGGCCGCCGGAGACGGGCGCATCGATGAAGTGCAGGCCCTGCTGCCGGGCGGTGGCGTGCAGTTCGCGCGCCACTTCGGCCGAGGCGGTGGTGTTGTCGAAGAAGATCGCGTCCTTCGCCATGCCGGCGAAGGCGCCGTCCTTGCCCAGCACCACGCTGCGCAGGTCGTCGTCGTTGCCGACGCAGGCGAACACGATCTGCGCACCCTCGGCCGCCTGGCGCGGCGTGGCGGCGATGCGGCCGCCGTACTCGTCGGCCCAGCGCTCGGCCTTCTTGATGGTGCGGTTGTAGACGGCGACGTGGTGTCCGGCGCGGGCAAGGTGGCCGGCCATCGGAAAGCCCATCACGCCGAGGCCGAGGAAGGCGACCTTGTGCGGGGTGGCGGGTTCGTAGGTCTTCTGCGTGGTCATGGTTCTCGTTCGCCTGCGATTGGGTCGGGGGATTTTACGGGGCAGCCGTCGCGCCGAAGGCGCGCGCGGCCGAGCCGCCGGCGTCGGCCTGTGACCACGCGGGAACGCACTGAACTGCCGAAGGCAGTTGCCTGTGATGTAGGCGCCCTCCCAGTGGAGCGCGCCGTGCCGGCGTGATGCCGGCTGAGTTCTACTTCTTGCCGTGCGCGGTCTTCCTGGCCGCCGGCTTGTCCTTTGCGCCTTCTTGGTCCACCTTGCCCTGGTCGCCGAGCACGGTCTTCAGCGGGCAGACGGAAAACGCCGGGCACTTCTTGCAGCCGGCAACGATTGCGATCGGGCAAAGGGTCATGGCGACCTCGGAAAGTTGTATTGCGTCAGACGCCGGCGGCGTCGACTTCGGCGAAGCGAGGCCACATCAGGCCCGCTTCCGACGCATCGTAGGCGCCTTTGCGCCCGCGGATGTCGTTGACCAGTTCGAGCGCGGTGCTCTTGCATGGCGGCAGTTCGGCGTCGCTGGCGGAAAGCGGCGTGACACGCTCGCCCCATCTGACGAGATGCGAGCACAGCGTGAGTCCGCCGCCGAAGCCCGGCATCAGCACCGTCGAACCGGGTTTCACGCGGCCGGCCTCGATCGCGTCGACCAGCGCCACCGGCACCGTGGCGGCGGACATGTTGCCGTACTTCTGCACGGTCAGGAACACCTTTTCCATCGGCAGGCCCGAGTGCTTGGCAACCGATTCGATGATGCGCAGATTGGCCTGGTGCGGCACGACGAGGTCGATGCTCTCCGGTGTCAGCCCGCACTTGGCGATCACCTTCTGCGATGCCAATGCCATGCCCTTGACCGCCTTCTTGAATATCTCGCCGCCGTCGAAGTCCCACAGCGTGTTGCCCAAGCGCGCACCGCGGTTGGTGTAGACGCCGCCGGCACCGCGCACGCGCAGGATCTGCCGTGCGTCGGCGTAGCAGCCGAGCTGCTCGCCGAGCAGGCCTTCCTGCTTTTCGCTCGCCTGCAGCACGACCGCCGCGCAGCCGTCGCCGAACAGCACCGCGACGTTGCGGTTGTTCCAGTCCATGTAAGGCGAGATCACCTCGACGCCGATCACCAGCGCGTTGCGCACGGCGCCAGTGCGGACCATTGCGGTGGCGCTCGACAGCCCGTACAGGAAGCTGGTGCAGGCGGTGTTCACATCCATCGACGCCGCGTTGACGGCGCCGAGCTTCACCTGCACGCCGGAGGCGCTGTTCGGCACCTGCTCGTCGAAGGTGCAGCTGCCGTGGACGATCAGGTCGAGTTCCTCGGCCGCCAGCCCGGCGCAGGCCAGCGCCCGCTTGCCCGCCACCGTCGCCAGGTCGATCCCGCCGACGTGCGAGATGCGCCGTTCCTTCATGCCGGTGCGCGAGACGATCCACTCGTCGTTGGTGTCGAGAAAGGTGGACAGGTCCTGATTGGAGAGCACGGCCGGCGGCATGCACTTGCCCCAGCCGGTGATGGCGGCGTAGGTCATCGGACTCCCAGATTGTTCCCGCCGGTTCGGTCGTGCCGGCTGGTGTGGCGCGCATTTTCCCAGAATGCGCGCGCGCGGCTGCACGCCGAAGCGTTTGCTTGCCGCGCGTCAACGAACTGTGCCGGCAGCGGGCCGGCAGCCCGTTTGGTCAGTAGCCCGCGGCCAGCCCGTCGCGCCGCGAATCGCTGGCGGCGACAAAGCCGTCGACGGCCGGATCGCCGAGCCGCCAGATGAACTGGCCGCTGCCGTAGTCCATGTAGGTGTCGTCGATCTTGGCCACGGCATGGCCGCGCCGCTCGAGTTCGTCGCGCACGGCGGTGGGCATGGTCGGTTCGAGGTCGATCTTCAGGCCGGAGTCCCATTTCCAGCGCGGCGCGTCGCAGGCCGCCTGCGGCTGCTGTTGCGCGAGCAGCATGCGCGTGAGCGTCTGCACGTGGCCCTGCGGCTGCATATTGCCGCCCATCACGCCAAAGCTCATCCGCGGCTGGCCCTCCTGCATCAGGAAGGCGGGGATGATCGTGTGGAACGGCCGCTTGCCGGGGGCGACGCAGTTGGCACTCGCCGGGTCGAACGAGAAGCCGGCGCCGCGGTTCTGCAGCGAGATGCCGTAGCCGGGGATCACCACCCCCGAGCCGAAGCCCATGTAGTTGCTCTGGATGAAGCTAACCATCATGCCGCTGGCATCGGCAGCGGAGAGGTAGATGGTGCCGCCCTTGGGCGGCGAGCCGGCGGCGAAGGGCTGCGCCTGCGCCATGTCGATCAACGCAGCGCGCGTCTTCAGGTACGCGTCGTCGAGCATCTGCGCCGTCGTCACCCGCATCGCCCGCGCGTCGGCGACAAAGGCGTAGGTGTCCGCGAAGGCGAGCTTCATCGCCTCGATCATCACGTGATGCCAGTCGGGTGAATCGACCGCGTAGTCGGCGAGGTCTGTGTGTTTCAGGATGCCGAGGCAGGCGAGTGCGGCAATGCCCTGGCCGTTGGGCGGGATCTCGTGCAGGCTGTAGTTCTGCCCGTCCTTGCCGGCGAACTCCTGGCTGATCGTGCCGACCCAGCCGTGCTCGCGGACGAAGTCCCAGTACGCGGAGAGGTCCGCCGCGGTCATTGCGCCGCCGTGGCTGCGGGCATGGCGGCCGATCGCCTCGGCGATCTCGCCCCGATAGAAAGCTTCACCGCGGCTGTCGGCGACGAGCTTCAGCGTGCGCGCCGCACCTTGCAGAACGAAGTGCTCGCCGATCTTCGGCGCTCGGCCGCGCGGCAGGAAGTGCTCGGCGAAGCCGGGCTCGTCGCGCAGCAGCGGCTCGGCCAGCTGCCACTTCTCGTTGACCACGTTGCTGATCGCAAAGCCGCGCTCGGCGTAGTCGATCGCCGGCGCCAGCACGTCGGCGAAAGGCAGCTTGCCGAGCTTGCCGTGCAGCAGGGCCCAGCCGGCCACGGCACCCGGCACGGTGACCGAGTCCCAGCCGCGTTTCGGCGCGTTCTTGGCCAGGTCGTCGCCGTACCTGCGGCGGAAGTAGTCGACCGTCCACGCCGCCGGCGCGGTGCCGCTGGCGTTCAGGCCGTGCAGCTGCCGGCCGTCCCAGACGATCGCGAAATTGTCCGAGCCGAGCCCGTTGCTGCACGGCTCGGCGAGCGCGATGACCGCTGCCGCGCCGATCGCCGCGTCGACCGCGTTGCCGCCGCGCGCCAGCACCGCGAGGCCCGCCTGCGCCGCCAGCGGCTGGCTGGTGGCGACGATGTTGCGCGCGAAGACCGGCCGGCGCGTGGTGGGGTAGGGGTTCTGCCAGTCGAAGCTCATTGCTGCTCACCGGTGCCGAAGAACCCGCAGCCCGGCGCCGCGACGAACAGGCCGGCCAGCGTGGCCAGCACGAGGGAAAACGGCGATGGACGGTGGCAGGGCATGACGAAACGCCTTGATCGGGGAGTGAGCGGCAAATTGTGCCAGTTGGCGACGAAAGCGGGCTTTGCAACTCAGGCCGCGATTTGCGCGCTCCGTCGCAATCCGCTCGCGGCGCAGGCAGCGGCTGCCTACCGTGCGACTCATCGGGAAGCAACACAGACGATCAACGAGACAAGCCGAAGGAGTCCGCCATGTACGCAGCGTCCAGGACCGTCCGCCTCGTCAGTGCCGCGATGGCCGCGTTCATCGGCGCCACGCTGGTGCTGGGCAAGGTCCACTTCAGCGACGAATACAGCCGCCTGGCCACCCGCAGCGACGTCATCGTGCTTCCGCTGGCCGAAGTTGTCGGCGAGCGTCCGACGACCAACCTCGCCGCGACGCCGGGCGACAGCCGCGCCAACTGAGCGCGCCGCGACGGTCCGACAACGTCCCCCGAGACGGCTGGTGCTTCGGCACCGGTCGTGAAAAAGCCCGGCAGATGCCGGGCTTTTTCGTTGGGGCATCGACTAGTCGCCTTCCTGGAAGGCCTCCTCGCGTCGCGACTTGATGGCGGGCAGGGCGACCAGCACCACCAGCGCCGCTGCCATCAGCAGCAGCGTCAGCGACAGCGGCCGGGTGAAGAACACCGTCGGGTCGCCGCGCGACAGCAGCATCGCCCGGCGCAGGTTCTCCTCCATCATCGGCCCCAGGATGAAGCCGAGGATCAGCGGCGCTGGCTCGCAATCGAGCTTGTAGAACAGGTAGCCGATCGCGCCGAAGATGGCGGTGACGTAGACGTCGAACGGGTTGTTGTTGATCGAATAGGCGCCGATGCAGCAGAAGGAGAGGATCGCCGGATAGAGCCACTTGTACGGCACCTTCAGCAACTGCACCCAGATGCCGATCAGCGGCAGGTTCAGCACCACCAGCATCAGGTTGCCGACCCACATCGAGGCGATCAGACCCCAGAACAGCGCCGGGTTGCTCGACATCACCTGCGGGCCGGGCTGGATGTTGTGGATCGTCATCGCGCCGATCATCAGCGCCATCACCGCATTGGGCGGGATGCCCAGGGTGAGCATCGGGATGAACGAGGTCTGCGCGCCCGCGTTGTTGGCCGATTCCGGCCCGGCCACGCCGCGGATGTTGCCCTGGCCGAACGGTGGCGTCGCCTTCGCGCCGGCGATCTTCTTCTCCAGGCTGTAGGAGGCGAATGACGCCAACAGCGCGCCGCCGCCGGGCAGGATGCCGAGCAGCGAGCCCAGCGCCGTGCCGCGGGCGATCGCCGGCGCGGCGTCCTTCACGTCGGCCCGGGTCGGCAGCAGGTCCTTCACCTTGTCGGTGAACACCTCGCGGTGCTCGTGCTTCTCGACGTTGGCGACGATCTCGGCGAAGGCGAACACGCCCATCGCCACCGCGACGAAGCCGATGCCATCGGTGAGTTCGGGAATGTCGAACGCAAACCGGGCAACGCCCGAATTGACGTCGGTGCCGACCAGGCCGAGCAGCAGGCCGAGCACGATCATCGCGATCGCCTTGATCAGCGAGCCCGAGGCCAGCACCACCGCGCCAATCAGGCCGAGCACCATCAGCGAGAAGTACTCGGCCGGGCCGAACCTGAAGGCCAGTTCCACCAGCGGCAGGGCGAAGGCGGCGATCAGCAGCGTGGCGACGCTGCCGGCGAAGAACGAGCCGATCGCGGCGATGCCCAGCGCCGCCCCGGCGCGGCCGCGGCGCGCCATCTGGTAGCCGTCGAGGCAGGTGACCACCGACGAGGCCTCGCCGGGCAGGTTGACCAGGATCGCGGTGGTCGAGCCGCCGTACTGCGCGCCGTAGTAGATGCCCGCGAGCATGATCAAGGCGGACGTCGGCTCGAGCGCGTAGGTGAACGGCAGCAGCATCGCCAGCGTGGCCACCGGGCCGAGGCCCGGCAGCACGCCGATCAGGGTGCCGATCAGCGTGCCGGCGAAGCAGTAGGCCAGGTTCTTCAGCGTCAGCGCGGTGGCCAGGCCGAGCATCAGGTTGTTCAGCAGTTCCACCGCGTCGCCCCGCCTTTCACCTTTGCATGAACGCCGGCCACACGGGGACCACCATGCCGAGCCCCCAGATGAACACCGCCAGCACCAGCACGACGAGGAAGGCGGCGAGCGGGATCACCTCGCGAACTCGGAACTCGTGGCTGGCGTAGGCGGACACGCCGATCAGCACCAGCAGCGCCGCCACCAGGCCGGCCGGGCGAAGCAGGAAGCCGAACAGCGCCACCGCGCCCAGCACAACCACCAGCGGTCCGAAGTGGAAACGCTCGATGTCGGCTCCGCGCTCCCCCCGCGCCAGGCCCTTGATGGCGATGATCAAACCGAGGATCGCCAGCAGTCCGCCGAGCGCGGTGGGGAAGTAAGCCGGCCCCATGCGTTGCGCCGTGCCCAGTTCGTATTGCTGCGCGAAGCCGGCGAAGCCCAGCCCGATGGCGAGGAACATCAGGCCGGACCAGAAGTCCTTCTGGTGCTTGATGCGCACGGTCAGGTTCGGCTTTCTTCTGCTTGCTGCGTGACGGCGACCGGGTTCAGTCGACCCTGGCGCCGGAGAACTTCACCACCTTCTCGTACTTGGCCAGCTCGGCGCGGATGAAGGCGGAGAACTGCTCGGGCGAGGTCGGTGACGGCTCGGCGCCCATGCGCGACAGCCGCTCGCGCATTTCCGGCGTGACCAGCGCCTTGCGGAACTCGTCGTTCAGGCGGGCAACCACGGGCGCCGGCGTGCCGGCTGGCGCCATGACGCCGAACCAGGTGGTGACGTCGAAACCGGCAAGGTCCTTGCCCCCTGCCTCGGCCATCGTCGGCAGTTCGGGGAACGACGGCGCGCGTGCTGCGGTGGTCACCGCGAAGGCGCGCAGCTTGCCGGCACGGATGTTGGCGGCGGCCGAGGCCAGGTTGTCGAACATCAGCTCGGTCTGGCCGGCCAGCAGGCCGAGCTGTGCCGGCGCCGCGCCGGCGTACGGGATGTGCACCATCGACACCCTGGCCATCGACTTGAGCAGCTCGCCGGCCATGTGGCCGCCGCTGCCGTTGCCGCCCGACGCATAAGACAGCTTGCCCGGGTTGCGACGCATGTAGGCGATCAGCGACGGCACCGAGTCGATGCCGAGCTTGGCCGCCGTTTCCGGCGTCATCACCAGCACGTTCGGCACCTGCGCGATCAGCGTGATCGGCGCGAAGTCCTTGATCGGGTCGTACGGCAGCTTGGCGAACAGCCACGGGTTGATGGCGTGCGTGGCCACCGCGCCGATCACCAGCGTGTAGCCGTCGGCCGGCTGCTTGGCGACGTAGTCGACGCCGACGTTGCCGCCGGCGCCCGCGCGGTTCTCGACGACCACCGTGCCGAGCGAATCCTTGACCCTCTCCGCGAGCGTGCGCGCCGCGACGTCGAGCGGGCCACCCGGCGGGTAGGGCACGATCAGGCGGATCGGCTTGCTCGGGTACGCTGCGCCCTGCGCGAGAACGAGTGGCGAGGCCGCGATGCCGACGGCGGCAACGATGGCGAGGAAATGGCGTCGGCTCACGGGGTCTCCTTCGGGCGGACGGTCGCGGAAAAGGGTGGATTACACCGGAAATCGCAGGGCCTTGTTGGACACGGGCACCGACGAGCCAGAAGGGCAGGGCCGGGCGGGGCAGCGCACGCCCCTGCCGCAGCTCATCACCGGGCGGCTCTACATCGAACTGGCCACACCGGCGCATGCCGGGTTGCACGCGGCCTACTTCGCCCGCAACCGCGAGCACTTCGCGCGCTGGGACCCGCCGCGCGGCGACGTCGAATCCGCCGGTTACTGGTCGCGGGCCCTGTCCGTTTCGCAGCGCGACTTCGAGGCCGGGCGCAGCGTGTCGCTGGCCGTGCTGCCGCGCGAGCAGGCGACGAACGTGCTGGTGGCACGCATCAACTTCACGCAGATCGCGCGCGGCGCCTTTCACTCGTGCATGCTGGGCTTTGCCATCGACCGCGAGTTCGAGGGACGGGGCCTGATGCACGAGGCGCTGGCGGCGAGCATCGACTGGCTGTTCGGTGCGCTGAACCTGCACCGGGTGCAGGCCAGCCATCGCCCGGAGAACGAGCGCAGCCAGCACCTGCTGGCGCGGCTGGGCTTCGCGCGCGAAGGGCTGGCGCGGGAGTACCTGTTCATCGACGGCGCGTGGCGCGACCACGTGATCAACGCGAAACTGAATCCGCGCTTCGATCCGTCGGCGCTTGCGCGCCGCTGAGCGAGCGAAGTCCCTTCCCGCCGAATCAACCCACAAGCCACGACACTCATGGATTCTTCCGACAACGACGACCGCGTTGCCCGCGCCCTGCATCACGCCGGTGCGCAGCCGACCGGCGCCCCGCTGACCCCGCCGCTGGTGCTGACCACCGCCTACGTGCTGCCGGGCGACCCGGCCGGCGAGTACCAGTACGCACGCTGGGCCAACCCGACCTGGACCGCGCTCGACGCGGCGCTGGCGCAGTTCGAGGACGCGCCGGTGGTGACGTTCCCATCGGGCATGGCGGCGATTGCTGCGGTCTTCTACGGTCTGCTGAAGGGCGGCGACCGCATCCTGCTGCCCTCGGACGGCTACTACACGACGCGCATCCTCGCCGATCGCTTCCTGACGCCGATGGGCGTGGCCTTCGACCTCGTCGCCACCGCGGCGCTCGCGACGAAGTCGTTCGACGGCTACCGCCTGGTGATGGTCGAGACGCCGTCGAACCCGGCGCTCGACCTGGCCGACATCCGCGCCCTGTCGGAGCGGGCGAAGGCGGCAGGCACGATCGTCGCGGTCGACAACACGATGATGACGCCGCTCGGCCAGCGGCCGCTCGACCTCGGCGCGGACCTCGTCGTCTGCGCCGACACCAAGGCAGTCAACGGCCACTCGGATGTGCTGTTCGGCCATGTCGCGTCGCGCGATGCGAAGCTGCTCGACGCGGTGCGCGACTGGCGCCGCATCGCCGGTGCCATCCCGGGGCCGTTCGAGGCCTGGCTTGTGCACCGGGGCATCGAGACGCTGGAACTGCGCTTCTCGCGGATGGGCGAATCGGCACTCGCGCTCGCCCGACGGCTGCAAGGGCATCGCGCGGTGCGCGCGGTCGTCTATCCGGGCCTGGCGGAGCATCCGGCGCACGAACTGGCGTGCCGGCAGATGCGCGGCTTCGGTTCGATCGTTGGTGTGACGCTGGCCGACAAGGCGGCGGCCGAGCGCTTCATCGGCGGCTGCCATTACGTGCGCGCGGCCACCAGTTTCGGCGGCCTGCACACCAGCGCCGAGCGCCGCGCGCGCTGGGGCGATCAGGTGGCCGAGGGTTTTATTCGCCTGTCGGTCGGCTGCGAGCCGGTCGAGGCGCTGTGGCGGGACATGGAGCGGGCGCTTGACGCCCTGTGATCCGTGATCCGTTCGCCGTGAACCGTCGGCTCGTCGCGGACCGCGAACAACGGCGCACGGTCAACGGCTCACCAATCCGCCAGCGGCTCGAAGCCGCGGCCGATCAGGGCCACTTCCTCCGCGGTCGCCGCGCGCTTCTCGACGTGGTCGACCCGGGCCGAGCGCGGGCCGTGCTGCGCCCAGCGCAGCATCGACTCGACGACTTGGTCCGTCCCGTCGACCACCGCTTCGACGCGGCCGTCGCGGCTGTTGCGCACCCAGCCGCGCGCGCCGTGTTCGAGGGCGGCCTCGCACATCGACCAGCGGAAGCCGACCCCTTGCACGCGGCCGGAGATCAGCAGGTGCAGCGCGGCCATGGTCTGCGCCGTCCCTTCTTCAGAGCACGCCGCGCGAGCGCAGCACGGCGATCTCGCTGGGGTCGAGTCCGGCCACCTCGCGCAGCACTTCTTCGGTGTGCTCGCCGAGCAGCGGCGGCGGCCGGCGGTAATCCGGGCTCGATGCGCTCATGCGGATCGGCATGCCGACCAGCGGCACCGTGCCGGCGGTCGGGTGCGGCAGATCGATGCGCACGCCGCGCGCGACGGCCTGTGGATCGGCCAGCGCCTGCTCGATCGAGTTGATCGGGCCGCAGGGCACGCCGGCCGCCTCGAGTCGTTCGGCCCAGAAGGCGGCCGGTCTTTCGCGGA
>CAZSYX010000052.1:9683-24712 GCA_964610575.1 uncultured Burkholderiaceae bacterium | reverse complement strand
TGCGGCCGTTGCCGAGATGCCTGCCGACGTTCCTGCGGTGACGCACGTCGCTGCCACCGAGACCGAACCTGCGTCCGATGACGCCGCCATCCAACCGTCCCACTAGATAACTATCGCCATGACCCATGCGACCCGGCCGCCGGCCGATGACGACGACTTCAACGAGGAGGCCACCGAGCCGGCAGCGGATGCGCAGGCGCGCGATGCCGATCGTGATCGCGATGACGTCGAGGCGAACGGTGCAGCGGGCGAATCGCAGCCCGGCGAGGGCGGCGAGATGCGCGGCCCGCGCGGGCCGCGGGGTCGCCGCCGGCGTGGCCGCGGCGGCCGCGGAAAGAGCGGTCCGAACCTGCCTGCGGCTGGCGAGGCGGCGACGGCGGGTGGCGAGGATGCCGTTGCGGTCGCGGAAAGCCGGCCGCTGGCACCGCTGGTGGTGGGCGAGGGCGAGGAACTGAATCCGGAAGGCCTGGCGCCGGCGCCGCTGCCACGTGAACTTCTCGAGCGCGGCCGCCGAGCCGCCAAGCAGGCGGCCAGCAGCCAGTCGGAGAAGCTGCAGAAGATCCTCGCCGACGCCGGCATCGGCTCGCGACGCGACATGGAGGAGCTGATCATCGCCGGCCGCGTGTCGGTCAACGGCGAGCCGGCGCACATCGGCCAGCGCGTGGCGCCGACCGACCAGGTCCGCGTCAACGGCAAGCCGCTGGCACGCAAGCAGCCGGGCCGGCTGCCGCGCGTGCTGATCTATCACAAGCCGCCCGGCGAGATCGTCTCGCAGGACGATCCCGGCGAGCGCACGACCGTGTTCGAGCGGCTGCCGAAGGTTTCCGGCGGCCGCTGGGTCGCGGTGGGCCGGCTCGACTTCAACACCGAGGGGTTGCTGATCCTGACCACCTCGGGCGACCTGGCCAACCGGCTGATGCACCCGCGCTACGAGGTCGAGCGTGAATATGCGGTGCGCGTGCTCGGCGAGCTGACGCCCGAGGCGCGCAGCCGCCTGCTCGAGGGCGTGGCGCTCGACGACGGCATGGCGAAGTTCTCGCGCATCGACGACGAGGGCGGCACGGGTGCGAACCGCTGGTACCGGGTGACGATCAGCGAAGGACGCAACCGCGAAGTGCGGCGGATGTTCTCCGCCGTCGGGCTGGAGGTCAGCCGGCTGATCCGCATCCGTTACGGCGCGGTGCAGCTGCCGCGGTCGCTCGCCCGCGGCCGGTTCAGCGAACTGTCGCCCGAGTGGGTGCGGGCGTGGATGCACGACCTCGGCATCACCGAGGACGAGGTGAGGGGCAAGGGCGGCGGCAGGCCGCAGGCCCAGGGCGGGCGCAAGAACAAGCCGCAGCGGCAGGGTCCGCCGCGCCAGCCCGATCCGATGACCAGCACGGTGCAGTACATCGCCGCCGGCGGCCGACCGGGTTTCGGCGGGCTGGGCCGCCCCGGCCAGGGGCGCCCGGGCCAGGGGCAGGGCGGCCGGGCGCACCCGCGCGGCAAGCCAAGGCGCTTCGGCCCCTGAGATCCGGGCTGGCAGCGCCCCTGTCGCTGGCGGTACGGGGGGCTGGGGCCGCTGGCGCAGCCGCGACCGGTCCGACCCGCGCTTGAGGCGGCCCGCGCAGCACGTATAATCCGCGAGTTGCGGCTTCAGCCGGATCGATATCTGGCTCCAGGCCGCCCGCGCACCGGTTGCTGTGATGGCGTGTCCACCTCAGGACGGTCATCAAATCTGGATCGCGCGAGCCTGTTGAAAACAACAAATGGGCTTCATGCCCATTTTTTTTTCCGCGCTGCGTTCGCATCTATTGCGCAGCGCTTGGTGGCGCCTGCTGTGGCAAGGGTAACGAACGAACTGGTGGCATTGGTCGAGCGCACTGTCATGGGCCTCGGCTACGAATTGGTCGAACTCGAACGGTTCGGCCACGGGCTGCTGCGCGTCACGCTGGATACACCGCAGCCCGGCGGCATCGGGCTGGAGGACTGCGAGAAGGTCAGCCGGCAGCTGACGCACCTGTTCGCGGTCGAGCACGTGGACTACGACCGGCTCGAGATTTCCTCGCCGGGGCTGGACCGGCCGCTGCATGGCCTGCGCGACTTCGAGCGCTTCGTCGGCGCCGAGGTGGCGGTGCAGCTGCTGATGCCGCACCAGGGGCGGCGCAAGCTGCGCGGCACGGTGCTGGCCACCGGCGGCGTGCCGGGCGCCGAATGGATCCGGCTGCGCGAATCGCCGCCGCAGCCGGGGCCGGGAGCCGGCAAGGCGCATGGCAGCGCGCGGTCGAAGAAGGCGAAGCTGCCGGACATGCCGGAGTTAGAACTGGCGCTGGCCGAGGTCGACAAGGCCCGGCTGGTGCCGCAGGTTGATTTTGGATCGAAGGCGCGGGAAGCTGCCGCGCCGACTAAGGAGCGCTCGGAATGAGCCGTGAAATTCTTCTGCTGGTCGATGCGCTTGCGCGCGAGAAGAACGTGCCGCGCGAGATCGTGTTTGGCGCGCTGGAGTCTGCCCTGGCCGCTGCCACCAAGCGCCTGTTCGACGAGGAGGATGTCGACATCCGGGTTGCGGTGGACCGCGAAACGGGCGACTACGACGCCTTCCGCCGCTGGCTGGTCGTGCCCGACGAGGCCGGCCTGCAGGAGCCGGGGCACCAGGTCATCCTGTCCGACGCGCGCGACCAGATCCCGGACATCGAGGTCGAGGAGTACATCGAGGAGCAGCTGCCGCAGCAGGAGTTCGGCCGCCGCTTCGCGCAGGACACCAAGCAGGTGATCCTGCAGAAGATCCGCGACGCCGAGCGCGAACAGCTGCTGACCGAGTTCCTGGCCCGCGGCGACGAGGTCGTCAACGGCACGATCAAGCGGATGGACAAGGGCGACTTCATCGTCGAGATCGGCAAGATCGAGGCGCGGCTGCCTAGATCCGAGACGATCGGCAAGGAGAACCTGCGCATCGGCGACCGCGTGCGCGCCTTCGTCGCCAAGATCGACCGTACCCAGCGTGGTCCGGCGGTGATCCTGTCGCGCACCTCGCCCGAGTTCCTGATGAAGCTGTTCGAGCTCGAAGTGCCGGAGATCGAGCAGGGGCTGCTGCAGATCAAGTCGGCGGCACGCGACCCGGGCGTGCGCGCCAAGATCGCCGTGTGGACCAACGACCGCCGCATCGACCCGATCGGCACCTGCGTCGGCATGCGCGGCTCGCGCGTGCAGGCGGTGACCAACGAACTGTCCGGCGAGCGGGTCGACATCGTGCTGTGGTCGGAGGATCCGGCGCAGTTCGTGATCGGCGCGCTGGCGCCGGCCAACGTCAGCTCGATCGTCGTCGACGAGGAGCGTCACGCGATGGACGTGGTGGTCGACGAGGAGAACCTGGCGATCGCCATCGGCCGCGGCGGCCAGAACGTGCGTCTGGCCTCGGAGCTGACCGGCTGGCAGATCAACATCATGACCGCCGAGGAATCCGCCGAGAAGCGCGAGAGCGAGAAGTCGAGCGTGCGGGCGGTGTTCATCGACAAGCTCGACGTCGACGAGGAGATCGCCGACATCCTGATCGACGAGGGCTTCTCCACGCTCGACGAGATCGCCTACGTGCCGATGCAGGAGCTGCTCGACATCGAGGCCTTCGATGCCGAGACCGTCGAGGAGCTGCGCACGCGCGCCCGCAACGCGCTGCTGACCGAGGCCATCGCGCGCGAGGAGAACATCGAGCAGGCCGACGCCTCGCTGCTCGACCTCGAGGGCATGGACCGGGAGCTGGCGGCGCGGCTGGTCAGCTGCGCCATCCGCACGCGCGACGACCTGGCGGAACTTGCCGTCGACGAACTGCGGGCCATCATGGCGCTGCCGGCCGCGCGTGCCCGGGCGCTGATCGACAGCGGCTTCGAGGACGTCACCGATGAGGACCAGCGCCTCATCGCCGCGGCCGACGAGGAGCGCGCCAAGGGACTGATCCTGGCGGCGCGCGCGCACTGGTTTGCCGAGGAAAGCGAGCAGGGCTGAGCCGGGAGAGGCGCCGCGCAGCAACAAGCCGAGATATCTGGTCCGAGGAACACATGCAGAGCAATACAGTTGCCCAATTCGCCACCGAACTGAAGGTTCCCCCCGCACTGCTGCTGGAGCAGCTGCGCGCGGCCGGGGTCGACAAGCACGGCGAGAACGACGGCCTTACCGAGGCCGACAAGGCACGCCTGCTCGATGCGCTGCGCAAGGCCCACGGCGGCGCGGCGCCAGAGAAGAAGAAGATCACGCTGACGCGCACGCAGACGTCCGAGATCAAACAGGCCGACGGCATGGGTCGCGCGCGCACGATCCAGGTCGAGGTGCGCAAGAAGCGCACGTTCGTCAAGCGCGATGCCGCCGAGGCGGAGCTCGAGGCGGCGCCGGCCCCGGCTGCGCCGATGCTCGACGAGGCCGAACTGCGCAAGCGCGAGGAAGAGGCGCGTCGGCAGGCGGAACTGACCGCGCGCCAGGCCGCCGAGGCCAAGGAGCGCGCCGAGCGGGCGCAGCGGGAGATCCTCGAGGCGCAGCGCCGCGAGCAGGAAACGGCTGACGAAGCGAAGGCGCGCGAGGACGCGGAGCAGGCTGCGCTGGAAAAAGTCAGGGCCGAGCACGCGGCCGCCGAAGCCGCCGCGGCCGAGGCGAAGGCGGTGCAGGATCGCGCTCGGCGTGCAGTGGACGCCGAAGTCGCCGCGATCAAGGACATGATGGCCGCGCCGAAGAAGGTGCTGAAGGCGCCGGAGCCCGCCGCTCCGACCGCCGTCCCGGCCGGCACGCTGCACAAGCCGGCGGCGAAGGCCGAGGCCAAGCCGGGCGAGGCCAGGAAGGAAGAGAAGAAGCCGGGCGTCAAGGAAGTGAAGTCGGGCAAGCTCGCCTCCAGTTGGTCGGAGGACGCGGCCAAGAAGCGGGCCCTGAAGACGCGCGGCGACGCCAGTGCCGGGCGCAGCCTCGGCTGGCGCGGCCCGCGCGGCGGCCGCCGCGGTGAAAGGCACGAGGAGCGGCCGGCCGTGGCGATGCCCGCCGAGCCGATCGTCCGCGACGTGGTGGTGCCGGAGACGATCACCGTGGCCGATCTGGCGCACAGGATGTCCGTCAAGGCCTCGGAGGTGATCAAGGTCCTGATGAAGATGGGCCAGATGGTCACCATCAACCAGATGCTCGACCAGGACACGGCGATCATCATCGCCGCGGAGATGGGGCACAAGGCCACCGCGGCCAAGATCGACGATCCGGAGGCGCTGCTTGCTGCGGCAGGCATCGAGGTCAGCGACGTGCCGGAAGAGCCCCGGCCGCCGGTGGTCACGATCATGGGCCACGTCGACCACGGCAAGACCTCGCTGCTCGACTACATCCGCCGCACCAAGGTGGCGGCGGGCGAGGCGGGCGGCATCACCCAGCACATCGGCGCCTATCACGTCGAGACGCCGCGCGGCATCGTCACCTTCCTCGACACGCCGGGCCACGAGGCGTTCACGGCAATGCGCGCCCGCGGCGCGAAGGCAACCGACATCGTGATCCTGGTGGTGGCCGCCGACGACGGCGTGATGCCGCAGACCAAGGAAGCGATCGCGCACGCGCGCGCCGCCAACGTGCCGCTGGTGGTGGCGCTGAACAAGATCGACAAGCCGGAAGCGAACCCCGACCGCGTCAAGCAGGAACTGGTCGCCAACCAGGTGGTGCCGGAGGAGTACGGCGGCGATTCGCCGTTCGTGTCGGTCTCCGCCAAGACCGGGCAGGGCATTGACGACCTGCTGGAACAGGTGCTGCTGCAGGCCGAGGTGCTCGAGCTGACGGCGCAGAAGAACGCGCCTGCCAGGGGCCTGATCATCGAGTCGCGGCTGGACAAGGGCCGCGGCCCGGTGGCCACCGTGCTGGTGCAGTCGGGGACGCTGAAGCGCGGCGACGTGGTGCTTGCCGGCGCCGCCTTCGGCCGCGTGCGCGCGATGCTCGACGAGAAGGGCAAGGCGGTGCACGACGCCGGGCCGTCCATCCCGGTCGAGATCCAGGGCCTGTCGGACGTGCCGGCGGCCGGCGACGACCTGATGGTGCTCGGCGACGAGAAGAAGGCGCGCGAGATCGCCCTGTACCGCCAGGGCAAGTTCCGCGACACCAAGCTCGCCAAGCAGCAGGCGGCCAAGCTCGAGAACATGTTCGAGCAGATCGGCGAGAGCAGGACACTGCCGCTGATCATCAAGGCCGACGTGCAGGGTTCGCAGGAGGCCCTGGTGCACGCGCTGACCAAGCTGTCGACCGACGAGGTCAAGGTGCAGGTCGTGCACGCCGCGGTCGGCGGCATCTCCGAGTCGGACGTCGGTCTGGCCATCGCGTCGAAGGCGGTGATCATCGGCTTCAACGTGCGCGCCGACCAGCTGGCGCGCAAGATGGCGGAGACCAACGGCATCGACATCCGCTACTACAACATCATCTACGACGCCGTCGACGAGGTGAAGGCGGCGCTGTCGGGCATGCTGGCGCCGGAACAGCGCGAGCAGGTGCTCGGCCTGGTCGAGATCCGCCAGATCATCCGCGTGCCGAAGGTGGGCAGCGTGGCCGGCTGCATGGTGCTCGACGGTCTGGTCAAGCGCGCCGCCAGTGCTCGCCTGCTGCGCGAGAACGTGGTGATCTGGACCGGCGAGCTGTCGTCGCTGAAGCGCTTCAAGGACGACGTGCGCGAGGTCAAGGCCAGCTTCGAGTGCGGCCTGACGCTGAAGGGCTACGACGACATCAAGGAAGGCGACCAGCTCGAGATCTTCGAGGTGCAGGAGGTGGCGCGGACGCTCTAGGCGCAACCCGAACGTGGAGGTCTGGGGCGAAGCCGCCTTCGACACTTCACGTTTCACCCCCGCCTGAGCGACGCGCCGAACCATGAAGCGCGCCACCAAGCCACAGCGCGGTCAGCGCATTGCCGACCAGATCCAGCGCGACCTGGCGGAACTGATCCGCAGCGAAGTGCGCGATCCGCGGGTCGGCCTCGTCACGGTCAGTGGCGTCGAGGTCTCGCCCGACTACGCGCACGCCAAGGTCTATTTCACGGTGATCGGCGCCGACGCCGAGGTCGCGGCGAAGGGGTTGAACTCCGCTGCCGGCCACCTGCACAACCTGCTTTTCAAGCGGCTGCGCATCCACACCGTGCCGCGCCTGCAGTTCGTGCACGACACCTCGGTCGAGCGCGGCTTCGAGATCGACCGGCTGATCGACCAGGCCGTCGGCCGCAGCAAGTAGTTCCGGGGCTCGAAGCGGATGGGACGACCGAAAGGCGATCCGGTCGATGGCGTGCTGCTGCTGGACAAGCCGGCCCGCATGACCTCGAGCGCGGCCGTGGCCAAGGCGCGCTGGCTGCTCGGGGCGCGCAAGGCCGGGCACACGGGAACGCTCGATCCGCTGGCGCAGGGGCTGCTGCCGCTCACCTTCGGCGAGGCCAGCAAGTTCGCCGCCGATCTTCTCGACGCCGACAAGGCCTACGAGGCGCGCGTGCACTTCGGCGTGACGACGACCACCGGTGACCTGGAAGGCGAGATCACGGCGCGCCGCCCGGTGAACCTAGACCGGACACAGCTCGAAGCGATGCTGCCGCGCTTCACGGGAGAGATCGTGCAGGTGCCGCCGATGCATTCGGCGCTCAAGAGGCAGGGGCGGCCGTTGTACGAACTGGCACGCGCGGGAGAGGTGGTCGAGCGCAAGCCGCGGCAGGTGCGGATCAACCGGCTGCAGGTGCTTGCGTTCGACGGCAACGAGGTGTGGCTCTCGATCGACTGCAGCAAGGGCACCTACGTGCGCGTGCTGGCCGAGGACCTGGGGGCAGCCATGGGGTGCGGAGCGCATCTGTCCGGACTGAAGCGCACGCGCGTCGGGCAGCTGTCGATCGACGGCGCGGTGAGCTTCGCCGAGCTGGAGGCGCTCGAGCCGCCCGCGCGGCGCGCCCGCCTGCTGCCGCTCGATGCGCTGCTGGCCAGCCTGCCGAGCGTCGAACTGGGCGAGCAGGATGCCGGCCGATTCGCCCACGGGCAGCGGCTTGCCCTGCGCATTACGCCGGCACCGCGGGTGCGCGTCTATGCGCGCGATGCGCGGCTGCTGGGCGTGGCCAGCGTCGACGAACACGGCGTGCTGGCGCCGCAGCGGCTCATCCACGCCGCTGCCGACTGGATAACGAAGGAACACCCATGAGACGCGCTCTGCGCAACATCGCCATCATCGCCCACGTCGACCACGGCAAGACGACCCTCGTCGACAAGCTGCTGCAGCAATCGGGCACCTTCCGCGACAACCAGCAGGTGGCCGAGCGGGTGATGGATTCCAACGACCTCGAACGCGAGCGCGGCATCACGATCCTGGCCAAGAACTGCGCGGTCGAGTACGCGGGCACGCACATCAACATCGTCGACACGCCGGGCCACGCCGACTTCGGCGGCGAAGTCGAGCGCGTGCTGTCGATGGTCGACGGCGTGCTGCTGCTGGTCGATGCGGTCGAAGGGCCGATGCCGCAGACCCGCTTCGTGACCCGCAAGGCGCTGGCGCAGGGGCTGAAACCCATCGTGGTGGTGAACAAGATCGACCGCCCCGGCGCCCGGCCCGACTACGTGGTCAACGCCACCTTCGACCTGTTCGACAAGCTGGGCGCCACCGAGGAGCAGCTCGACTTCCCGGTGATCTACGCCTCGGCGCTCGGCGGCTACGCCGGCACTTCGCCCAGCGTGCGCAGCGGCGACCTGCGGCCGCTGTTCGATGCCATCCTCGACCAGGTGCCGGTGCGCGAGGACGATCCGAACGGGCCGCTGCAGCTGCAGATCTGCTCGCTCGACTACTCCAGCTATGTCGGCAAGATCGGCATCGGCCGCATCCGCCGCGGCCGCATCCGCACGGGCCAGGAGGTGGCGGTGCTCAACGGGCCGGACGCGGCGCCGCTGCGCGGCCGCGTCAACCAGGTGCTGAAGTTCAAGGGCCTGACACGCGAACTGGTCGATGAGGCCGAGGCCGGCGACATCGTGCTGGTCAACGGCATCGAGGAGATCGGCATCGGCACCACGCTGTGCCCGGTCGACGAGCCGGACGCGCTGCCGCTTCTGAAAGTCGACGAGCCGACACTGGTGATGAACTTCTGCGTCAACACCAGCCCGCTGGCCGGCCGCGAAGGCAAGTTCGTCACCAGCCGGCAGCTGCGCGAGCGGCTCGAGCGCGAGCTGAAGTCGAACGTGGCGATGCGGATGCGCGAGACCGCAGATGAGACCATTTTCGAGGTCGCCGGCCGCGGCGAGCTGCACCTGACGATCCTGATCGAGAACATGCGCCGCGAGGGCTACGAGCTGGCGGTGTCGCGCCCGCGCGTGCTGCTCAAGGAGATCGATGGCGAGAAGTGCGAGCCGTACGAGCTGCTCACGGTCGACATCGAGGAACAGCACCAGGGTGCGGTGATGGAGGAACTGGGCCGCCGCAAGGGTGAGCTCGCGGACATGCAGCCCGACGGCCGCGGCCGCGTGCGGCTGGAGTACCGGATCCCGGCGCGCGGGCTGATCGGCTTCCAGGGCGAGTTCCTGACCACCACCCGCGGCACCGGGCTGATGAGCCACGTGTTCGACGAGTACGCGCCGGTCAAGCCCGGCGAGCTGGCCGAGCGGCGCAACGGCGTGCTGGTGAGCCAGGACGACGGCGAGGCGGTCGCCTATGCGCTGTGGAAACTGCAGGAGCGCGGCCGGATGTTCGTCAGCCCGGGCGAGAAGCTGTACGAGGGGATGATCATCGGCATCCACTCGCGCGACAACGACCTCGTGGTCAACCCGATCCGCGAGAAGAAGTTGACCAACGTGCGCGCCTCGGGCAAGGACGAGCACATCGACCTGGTGCCGCCGATCAAGCTGACGCTCGAGTACGCGGTCGAGTTCATCGCCGACGACGAACTGGTCGAGGTCACGCCGCAGAGCATCCGCCTGCGCAAGCGCTTCCTCAAGGAGCACGAGCGCAAGCGCGCCGAGCGGGAAGCGGCCTGAGCGCAGCCGGCCACGCGGCGCGAGTCCCGGCCCGCGTCGTCCCCGCGCCGTGTCGTCCCCGCGAAAGCGGGGACCCAGTGTCTTTCGATCCAATGAAGCCGGATTCCCGCTTGCGCGGAAACGACACCCTCCTCGAAAGTCGCTGGATTCCCGCTTGCGCGGGAATGACACATCAGGAGGTGATCGCTTGAACACGCTGCCACACCGGCGTGCCATCGGCCTGATGGTCGTCGCGGCGACACTGTGGAGCATCGCCGGCGTGGTCACCCGCCACCTGGCGCCGTCGCTGCAGACCGAGGGGCGCTTCGAGATCACCTTCTGGCGCAGCCTGTTCGCCGCGGTCTTCGTCGGCGGCTACTTCCTGCTGATCCGCCGCGAGGGCTGGCGGCCGCTCGCTGCGGCCGGCTGGCCCGGCCTCGTTTCCGGCCTGATGTGGGCGGTGATGTTCATCGCCTTCATGCTGGCGCTGACCTTCACCACGGTGGCCAACACCCTGCTGGTGCTGAGCCTCGGCCCTTTGATCACCGCGCTGCTCGCGTGGGCGGTCCTGAGGGTGCCGATCGCGCCGCGCACCTGGACGGCCATTGCGGCGGCGACGGCCGGCATCCTCTGGATGGCCACGCAGTCTGCGCCGGCATCAGCAGAAGGCCGGCCGCTGCTGGGCATGCTGATCGCCTTCAGCGTGCCCATCGCCTCGGCGATCAACCTCGTCACGCTGCAGAAGACCCGCGCGAGCGTCGATCTGGTGCCGGCCGTGTTTCTCGGCGGGGTGATCTCGGCGGCTCTGATGCTGCCGCTTGCGGTGCCGTTCGAGGCAGGGCCGCGCGACCTCCTGCTGCTGGCGATTCTCGGCTTCTTCCAGCTCGGCCTGCCGTGCATGTTGATGGTGGTCGCGGCGCGCAGCCTGTCGGCGCCGGAGGTTTCCCTGCTGGCGCTGCTCGAGGTCGTGCTGGGGCCGCTGTGGGCGTGGTTGGGTGCCGGCGAGGTTCCAGCCGCCGCGACGCTCACCGGTGGAGTGCTGGTGCTGGGTGCGTTGGTGCTGAACGAAGCAGCCGCGTTGCGCGTCAACCGGCGCTGAACTTCAACGAGCGCAAGTGCGGTTCAGGCGCGGACGTGCAGGTCGTCGGCGGCGAAGGTGAGGCCCAGCGGCTCGATCAGCACACGCTTGGCGCCGGCCTCGACGGTGCCGGCGATCCAGCCCTTCACGCCGGCAGAAGCGGAGATTTCCAGAGCACGCGCGGCGTCCGAAGCAGCGAGGAACAGCGCAAAACCCGCGCCCATGTTCAGGTTGCCGTAGGCCTCGCGCGGGTCGATGCCGGCGTGCTTCTCGATGAAACGCAGCACCGGCGGCACCGGCGGCAGCGTGTGGATGCGGTAGGTGAAGTTCGACGGGTGGCGCATCAGCTTGCGCCAGCCGTGGCCGGTGATGTTGGCGCAGTAGTGCGGCACGATGCCCGCCGCGGCCAGCGCCTCGGTGACCGGCGAATACAGCACCGTCGGCGCCAGCAGCGCTTCGCCGAAAAGCTTGCCGCCCTCCAGTTCGGCGCCGAAGCCGCCGGCAATCCGCTCGGCCAGCTTGCGGGCCAGCGACAGGCCGTTGGCGTGGATGCCGCTCGACTCCAGCAGCACGATCACGTCGCCGGCGGCGAGCTTGTCACCGAGGGTCAGCCGCGACTTCGGCCGCACGATGCCGACGCACGAGGCGGCGAGATCGATGCGCCCGGCGGCGACCACGCCGGCCAGCGCCGGCGTCTCGCCGCCGCCCCAGGCGACGCCGCAGGCGTCGCAGGCGGCCTTCCAGCCCTCGATGAGGGCGCGCGCGCGGACCTCGTCGTCGAACCAGTCGCTGCCGCCGGTGGCCCAGTAGGCGTGCACCGACACCGGCGTGGCGCCGACCGTGATGATGTCGTTGATCGCCATCGCCAGCGTGTCCTGCGCGATGCGGTCGTAGTAGGTGCGGCCCGTGATGGCGCGCATCTGGTCGGCGACCAGCGCCTTGGTGCCGAGGCACTCGGTGATCGAGGCGAGGTAGAACTCGCCGCAGTCGACCACGTAGGCCGACTCGCCGCGCGAGGCGCCGACCTCGGCCAGTCCGTGCCGGGCGAGGTTGCCCGCGGTGGCGGCCGCCGCCTGCTGGGCGAGGATCTTCAGCGGGTCGATGCGCCCGTAGTCGACGCCGGCGTGCCGGTAGGTGATCGGCTCGCGCTTCGCGGTCGACGGCTGCTGCTGCGTCATCCGGCCGGTCAGTCTTCCAGTTCGGTCTTCGCCAGCTCGACGTCGAGCCGCTCCATCGCGTCCGTCGGCTCGCAGGCCGCGGCCTCGGCGTACAGCTTCTCCGCCTTGGCCAGCGATTTCTTGCCCTCGAGCATGACCAGTCCGTTGGCGTACTCGATGCGCGCGATCGCCGAATCGGGCATCAGTTTGAGCGCCGTTTCGTAGAGCTTCAGCGCGGTGTCCTTCTTCGCGCCGTAGGTCAGGCCGCCGATCATGGCGCCGACCTTGTCGATGACCTCGGCGTGGTAGGAGGCGAGCGCGATGTGCGCGTCGGCATGCTTCGGCGCCAGCTTGATCGTCGTCTCGAGAGCCGTCTTCACCTTGCCGCCGATGCCCTGCGCCAGCGCCTTGACGATGGAGATGCCCTGCGCGTAGCGGCCGAGTGCGTAGGCCTGCCAGTAGAAGGCGTTGGCGTTCTTCGGTTCGGCCGCCTGCTGCTTCTCGGCCCGCGCGGCGACCTCCTCGAACAGCGCCAGTTTCTTCTTCTCGTCTTCCTCGAGGTAGTTGGCGTAGATCGCAGTGGCCTTGTTGGCGGCCGTGACGCCGGCCCCGCCGGCGGCCAGCCCCGCCTTCGCCGCCTGCTCGAAGTCGCCGGCGTGGAAGGCGATCCAGGCATCGACGACCGCGGCATCCTTCGGGTACGGCTCCTGGTCGCCATGGTGCAGGCGGCTCCACGCCTTCTTCAGCGTGGCGGCCGTGTGGCCGTATTTCTTGTCCGCATAGGGAAACTTGGCCCAGCCCTTCGCCATCCTTCGGTCTCCTTCGGTCTTTCTTTCGTTCAGCCTTCGACGTACTGCGCCGCCAGCTTCTCGAACAGCGCCCGCGCGTCGCCGACCAGGTAGGGCGCGGTGAGCGACATCACCTGGTAGCAGCCGCGCGCCAGCGCCGCGCCGACCACTTCGGGTTCGCTGAAATGGCGCGGGTTGCGCACGTACTCGTACGACAGCCAGTAAGTCGCCACGACCACCATGTTGGTGGCCAGCGCGTTGTGGTCGGCCTTCGACGCGCGCAGCAGGTCCTGCGAGGCGAGTCCCTCGCACAGCCAGCGCGCCATCTTCACCTTCTGCGCCAGCAGCTCCTTGAAGCGCAGTTCGAGCGTGCGGTTGTTGATCAGCAGGTTGTTGAGGTCGCGGTAGAAGAAGCGGTACTTCCAGATCAGCTCGAACAGCACGTGCAGGAACAGCCAGGCGTCCTCGACGTTGGGCTTGCGATCCTCGGGCACCGTCAGCAGCCGGTCGATCTCCCGCTCGAACTGCTGGAAGATGCTGTTGATGATGTCGTCTTTGTTCTTGAAGTGGTAATAGAGGTTGCCCGGCGAGATGCGCATTTCCTCGGCGATGATCGTCGTGTTGACGTTCGGTTCGCCGTAGGTGTTGAACAGGTGGAGCGACAGCTCGAGGATCCGTTCGCGGGTGCGACGCGGCGCTTTGCGTTCCATCGGTCAGGCGCGCGACGTGCGGCGCTCGAGAGTGTGCTTGCGGGGAACTGCGGACGCGGACGAGGATAGCATCGCACCAGTGCCCATCGACGCATCGCGCGCCGCGGCGAAGCGTCGGCTCAGGCGACGCCATGGCCGGCGAGCCAGCGCTGCAGGTCGTCGAGCGTCGCCGCCAGCGCGCGCGCGGTCTGGCTGGCAGCGGTGTCGATCCGGTACTGGCGCTGGCGGCGCAGGCTGCGCACCAGCGTGCGCTTCTCGTCGCGCAGCACGGCGGCGTCGATGGTGATGCCGTGCCGCGCCAGCTTCGGCGCCAGTTCATGCCGCCGTTCCCACAGCTCGCGCCGCATCTTCTGGTAAGCGTGTTCGCACAGCCGGTGCCGGCCAGAGTACGAGAACAGATTGGTGAAGAACATGTCCGCGTCGGAGCGGTTCGGCTGGAACAGCACGATGTCGGTGTCCGGGTACGCGGTCTTGTAGCGTTCCATGCCGGCATCGAGCCGCGAGTGGATGATCGCGCGGTAGGTCTGTGCCAGAACCACCGGCAGCCCGCCTTCGACCAGCTTCTGCAGCTGGTGATCGCGGCGGCGCTTGCCGTCTGCGCCGAGGCTGTGCTGGCGCGCGTAGTAGGGCACCAGCGGGTTAACGCAGATCAACAGTTCGACGCCGAGCGCCAGCGCCACCGAGGCATGCAGCGTCTTGCGCAGCGCGCCGTCGACGAAGTAGTGGCCGCCGATTTCCACCGGTGGGAACAGGCCCGGCAGCGCCGAGGAGGCCTGCACGGCGCGCGAGATCGGCACGTGGTCGACACCCGGTCCGCCGAAAGCGACCGACTCGCCGGTATCGAGTTCGGCGGCGACGATGTACAGCTTGTGCGGCAGTCTGCGAAAGTCGTTGGTCCGCCCCGGGCCGGCGAAGATGCGCGCCAGGTAGCGGTCGATCTCGCCGCCGTCGAACAGCCCCGTCGGCAGCGCCCGGCCAAGCCGCTCCAGCGCGCCGAGGGCGTTACCAGGCCGCGAGACATAGGCCCAGGCGGCTTCGGCGATCAGCGGCGGCAGCGAGGCGATGCGGCGCGCGTACTCGCGCAGCGCCGGACGCAGCAGCAATGCCGGATCGAACCGGTCCGCGGAGTGGGCATCCTCGATGAACAGCCTGGAGAGCGCCTGCGGCGTGTAGCCGTTGGCGAGTCCGGCGGCGATGAAGCTGCCGGCGCTGACGCCGACATAGACCTCGGCTTCATTGAAGTCGAAGCCGTGAAGCGCCTCGGCCAGCGCCGACAGCACGCCGATCTCGTAGATCGCCCCCAACGGTCCGCCGCCGGCCAGCGCGAGGCCGATACGGGGACGGCTTGGGGATTCGGCACG
>CAZSYX010000052.1:0-9583 GCA_964610575.1 uncultured Burkholderiaceae bacterium | reverse complement strand
GTCCGCCGCCGGCCAGCGCGAGGCCGATACGGGGACGGCTTGGGGATTCGGCACGGGCCACGTTCAGAGCCTGGCAGGAGCCTGACAGGACCCGCCCCGGCGAGTTCAGCGCAGGGGCGGGGTATTACGTCGGCACGCGCCCTAATTACCGGGATGCGTGCCGGCCGGCGCGTCAGGCTGCGGCGCGGGCCTTCTTCGCGACACGCTTGCGCGGGGCGGCCTTTCTGGCCGGCGCGCTGGAGAGCTTGTTGACGCTCGCCGTCAGCTTCTCGACGCGATGCGTCAGCTCGGTGATTTCCGTGTTGGTCGGCACGCCGAGGCGCTTGAGCGCGCGTTCGACACGCTCCTCGAACACGCCCTCGAGCTTGTCCCAGTTGCGATTGGCCTGGTGCTGGAAGCGGCCGGCGAACTTGCCGATCTTGCTGGTCACTTCGTTGACCTTGTCTTCGGTGACGCGCATCGTGCGTTTCTGGATCGAGTTGCCTTCGCGCACCAGTGCCTCGAAGACCTTGTTGCCTTCCTGCTGCGCCTTGCCGAAGGCGCCGACCCCGGCCAGCCAGATCTGCTGCGCCGAGTCCTTGATCGCCGCGGCCAGTTGACTGTCGCTGCTGCCCGCTGCCTTAGCCCTGAGTTTCTTGACCATGTGTGCTCCGTTGTCGAAAAGGCCGCGAGGGAGCGCAGCCACCAAGAGAAGTTTAGGTATTCGCTATGGAGAAATGGCACTAATGGCGTAGAGGCGCCTCTCTAGCGAAAAGGGCGGTTTCGTCGATGCTGCGCTCGCAAAAGGCGGCCGACTAGAATCCGGCGACCTTCGACAAGAACACACGACGGGCGTGTCCCGCGGATCAAGGAGACAGCAGATGGAGTACTTCGTCACCGGTGCGTCCGGGTTCATCGGCAAGCGCCTCGTCAAGAAGCTGCTTTCGCGCCGGGGCGCGGTCGTGCACTTCCTGATCCGACCGTCGAGCCAGGACAAGGTCGCCGAGCTGCTCGCCTACTGGGGTGTCGACGAAAAGCGGGCACGGCCGGTGTACGGCGACCTGGTGCAGCCGCGGCTGGGCCTGACCAAGGCAGCGCTGAAGCAGCTGGGCGGGATCGATCACTTCTTCCACCTGGCAGCGGTGTACGACCTCGGTGCCGACGCCGAGAGCCAGGTACAGATCAACATCGAGGGCACGCGCAACGCGGTGGTGGCGGCCAACGAGATGAAGGCCGGTGTCTTTCAGCACGTGTCGTCGATCGCGGCGGCGGGGTTGTACGAGGGCGTGTTCCGCGAGGACATGTTCGAGGAGGCCGAGAACCTCGACCACCCGTACTTCCAGACCAAGCACGAGTCCGAGAAGATCGTTCGCAAGGAGTGCAAGGTCCCGTGGCGCGTGTACCGCCCGTCGCTGGTCGTCGGCGACAGCGCCACCGGCGAGATGGACAAGATCGACGGCCCCTACTACTTCTTCAAGCTCATCCAGCGCATGCGGCAGATGCTGCCGCCGTGGATGCCGACCCTGGGCGTCGAGGGCGGGCGGATCAACATCGTGCCGGTTGACTTCGTGGTCGCCGCCGTCGACCACATCGCGCACCAGAAGGGCCATGACGGCAAGGCGTTCCACATCGTCGACCCGACCCCGTACCGCGTCGGCGACATCCTGAACATCTTTGCCGAAGCGGCGCACGCGCCGCAGTTCGCGCTGCGGGTGAACGCGGCGCTGCTCGGCTTCATCCCCAACAGCGTCAGGAAGGGCATGCTGTCGCTCACGCCCGTGCGGCGCATCCGCAATGCGGTGATGAAGGACCTGGGACTGCCCGACGACATCATCACCTTCGTCAACTACCCGACCCGCTTCGACTGCCGGGAAGCGACGGCGCTGCTTTCGGGCGCCGGCATCGAGTGCCCGCGGCTGCCGGACTACGCCTACCGGCTGTGGGACTACTGGGAGCGCAACCTCGACCCCGATCTGTTCATCGACCGTACGCTGAAGGGCAAGGTCAAGGGCAAGGTGGTGCTGGTCACCGGCGGCTCGAGCGGCATCGGCCTGGCCGCCGCGCACAAGATCGCGCAGGCCGGCGCGATCACCGTGATCGTCGGCCGCGACCAGGACAAGCTCGACGCGGCGAAGCAGGAGATCGTCGCCGCGCTGGGCGAGAACCCCAACGGCGGCCAGGTGGTGACCCTGTCGGCGGACCTCGCCAGCCTGGAAGGCTGCGACCAGATGGTGGCCTGGCTGGTCGAGAAGTACGGCGGCGTCGACGTGCTGATCAACAACGCCGGCCGCTCGATCCGCCGCGGCATCGAGTCGAGCTACGACCGCTTCCACGACTTCGAGCGGACGATGCAGCTGAACTACTTCGGCTGCCTGCGCACGACGATGGGCCTGCTGCCGCACATGGCGGCGAAGCGCTCCGGCCACGTGGTCAACATCAGCTCGATCGGCGTGCTGACCAACGCGCCGCGCTTCTCGGCCTACGTGGCGAGCAAGGCGGCGCTCGACGCGTGGACGCGCTGCGCGGCGTCGGAATTCATCGACGTCGGCATCACCTTCACCACCATCAACATGCCGCTGGTGAAGACGCCGATGATCGCGCCGACCAAGATCTACGAGAACGTGCCGACGCTCAATCCGGACGAGGCAGCCGACCTGATCGTGCAGGCGATCGTCTACAAGCCGGTGCGAATCGCCACGAGGCTGGGCGTGTTCGGCCAGATCCTGCACGCGGCGGCGCCGCGGATCGCCCAGATCGTGATGAACACCACCTTCCGCATGTTCCCCG
This sequence comes from uncultured Burkholderiaceae bacterium, assembly GCA_964610575.1. Lineage (GTDB taxonomy): Bacteria > Pseudomonadota > Gammaproteobacteria > Burkholderiales > Burkholderiaceae_F > JADJWR01. The sequence goes on along the minus strand of CAZSYX010000052.1, from coordinate 6,817 downwards.
ATTCGGATCGCGCCAAGGGCGACAAGGAAGGCGCCAGGGCCAAGGCGACGCCTGACCAGATCGCGCTCGCCAACCTGATGCGCGGCGTGCACTTCTGACGGGGATTGTTCGCAGCCGCCCGATGTTCGAGCTGCAACGGAGGTGAGACCATGCGCCTGTATGCCCTGATGGTGTTCCTGCACGTGCTGGCCGTGGTGGTCTGGGTCGGCGGCATGTTCCTGATGCACTTCGCGGTGCGGCCGGTGGCGGTGGCGCAGCTGCCGCCGGCGCAGCGATTGCCGCTGCTGGCCGAGATCCTCGGCCGCTTCTTCGGCTGGGTGACAGTGGCGGTGCTGGTCGTGCTCATCACCGGCGTGGCGATGATCTTCGGCATCGGCGCCGCCGCCGGCGCGGCCGAGGCCGGGAAGAGCGCCTTCGGCGAAGGCATGCGGCTGGCGCACGTCAGCGTGCACCTGATGTTCGCCATCGGCATCGTGATGAGCCTGGTCTTTGCCTTCATCCGGCTGGTGCCGTTCCGGCGCCTGCGCGGCGCGCTCGCGTCGCAGCAGCTGCCGGTCGCGGCCGGGCATCTCGACCTGATCCGCAGGCTGGTGGCAGTCAACCTCGTGCTCGGCATCCTCACGGTCGCGGCAGCGACCCTGGGCCGGGCGATCCTATGACCCCGGCAGGGGGACTTCGACGCAAGGCAGCGCTCGGTGCCGACTGACAAGGGCCCCGGCGCAGGCCGCCTCGACCGCGTCATCGCCGAGGCGCGCCGTGAACGCGAGCTGCGCGAGCAGTCGTACCGCGAGCGGGCGCTGAAGCTCTACCCGTGGGTCTGCGGCCGCTGCGCGCGCGAGTTCACGCGCGCCAACGTGCAGCAGCTCACCGTGCACCATCGCGACGGCAATCACGACAACAATCCGCCCGATGGCAGCAACTGGGAGCTGCTGTGCATCTACTGCCACGAGAACGAGCACGCGCGGGTGATCGATAATGCCGGCCGCACCGCGGCGGCGGGCAACCAGCCGGAGGCGCCGGCCACGCACCAGCCGTTCGCCGGCCTGGCGGCGCTGATGAAGGGCCGCAAGTAGGCGGAGAGCGCCGCCCACCCGTAACATGGTGTCCCAAGCCGTCAGTGGCTGGACAGGACAGGAGCACGAGTGGCCAAACCAAACTACGCATTCGAGAAGCGGCAGCGCGACCTGGCAAGACAGAAGAAGAAGGAAGAGAAACGGCTGAAAAAGGCGGGCAGTAAGGAGGCGAACGTTCAGGGCGGCTCGGGTGGCGAGGCGCCACCCGCCGAGACGGGCGAGCCGGGCGCCGAGGCTGGCGGCGGCGCGAGCGGCGATGGCGGCGACTGAGCCGGCCGCGGCGGCGGCCGCCGCGACCTAAGAAACGAGCGTTCCCTCGGCGACCATCACCGCCGCGCCGCCGACACGCACCGCGGTGATCGCGCCGGCACTGCGGTCGAGTTCGAGGTGCAGTTCGCTCGGCCGCCCCATCTCGATGCCCTGCTCGAGCCGCACCGCCAGCGTGCCGTCGCGCGGCTGCGGCAGCTGCTCCGCCAGCCAGCCGGCGAAGGACGCTGCCGCCGAGCCCGTGGCGGGGTCCTCGGCGACACCGAGGCCCGGCGCGAACATGCGCACGCGCCACTGCAGCGTGTCGACGCGGGTGACCGGATAGACCTTCTGTGTGGGGTAGCCGGCGAGCAGTTCGCGCCAAAGCGGCAGGTCGAGCGCGCAGCGCGACAGCGCGCCGAGGTTGGCCACCGGCACGACGAGAAACGGCACGCCGCAGGACCAGCAGGCGCTGCCGGCGAGCACTTCTCCTTCTGCCAGCGACAGCATCTTCGCCAGGGCGTTCGCCGCGGGCGCCGGCGGGCCGGGCTCGGGCAGCCGGGCGGCGGTCAGCCGGCAGTGCGTCACGCGAGTGCCGCTGCGGAAGATCGACACCGGCACCGGGCCGACGCCTTCCTCGAAGACGATCTCGCCCGCATCGTTGGCGATCGCGCCGATGGTCGCCAGCACGAACGCGGTGCCGATCGTCGGATGGCCGGCGAACGGCAGTTCGCCGCCCGGCGTGAAGATGCGCACGCGCGCCGCGTGGCGCGGATCGTCGGGCGGCAGCACGAAGGTCGTCTCGGAGTAGTTGAACTCGCGCGCGATCGACTGCATCTGCGCGTCGGTCAATCCTCGCGCGTCCGGCAGCACGGCGAGCGGGTTGCCGCAGAAGGCGCGGTCGGTGAACACGTCGCAGGTGAAGTAGCGGCAGCCGCTCATTTCGAGACCCTTTCCGTGCGGCCGATGGCGATGGTGGCGACCACCGCCGCCGCGGCCAGCCAGGTCAGCGGTTCGACCTGCTCGCCGAACAGCCATGCCGCGGCGGCGATGGTGAAGAAGGCCTGCAGCAGTTGCACCTGGCCGACGCGGGCGATTCCGCCCAGGGCCAGGCCGTTGTACCAGGCGAAGAAGCCGGCGATCTGCGAGATCAGCGTGATGTAGGCGAACGCGCCCCACGCGGCGGTGCCGGCATGCATCGGCGTGGCGAGCGCCAGCCACGCGGCAATCGGCAGCGTCAGCGGCAGCGCCAGCGCCAGCGACCACAGGATCGTGTTCACGCCGCCCATGGTGCGCGACAGCCGCCCGCCGGCCACGTAGCCGACGGCGCCGATCAGCACCGCGGCCAGCATCCACAGGTGGCCGTAGCCGACGGCGACGCCTTGCCGCAGCGCGAACGCAATGACGATCGCCGAGCCTATCGCGGCGCAGGTCCAGAAGCGGGCGCGGTGCCGCTCGCCGAGCCACAGCGCCGCAAGCAGCGCGGTGGCGAACGGCAGCAGGCCGTTGATCACCGCACCGTGATTGGCGGGCAGCGTGCGCATCGCCAGCGACGAGCACAACGGAAAGCCGACCACCACGCCGATCACGCAGCCGAGCAGCCAGGGCACCTGATCGGCGGTCGGCCGGCGCGCACGGGCCAGCAGCAGCCAGGCGCCGCTGGCGAGTCCCGCCAGCGCCATGCGGCCGAAGCCGACGAACCAGGCGTCGAGTTCGGCCACCGCCAGCCGCGTCATCGGCAGCGTCAGCGAGAAGGCCAGCACGCCGATGAGGCCGAGCAGCAGGCCGAGCCGTTCGCGCGAGGTCGCCGCGTGCGCCGGGGCGATGGTGCCCGCTGAGTTCATGTGATCGGCAGCGTGAGCACGCCGACGACGGCAGGCCGGGTCATCAGGCGGCGGTACCAGCCCTGGACGCTCGGCCGCGGCGCGTGCGGTTGCGGCAGGCCGAACCAGCGGTGCACGGAGGCGCCGACGGCGATGTCGGCCAGCGTGAACTGCTGCGCGCACAGGAAGTGGCGGCCGCCGAGGTGCTCATCGAGGATCGCCATCAGCGGCTCGGTGGCGGCGTTCGATTCGTCGATCAGCTTCTGCGAGCGGTTCTCCGGCGCGGTGCGGACGAGCTGCATGAAGGCATTGCGCATGGCCGGCATCAGCTCGGTGGCGTGCCAGTCCATCCAGCGGTCGGCATCCGCCCGCTGGCGCAGGTCGTTCGGCCAAAGCGTGCCGGCGCCGTGCTTCGCCGCCAGGTAGCGGACGATCGCGTTCGATTCCCACAGCACGAAGCCATCGTCGTCGATCACCGGGATCTTGCCGTTCGGGTTCATTCGCAGGTACTCCGGCGTGCGGTTGCCGCCGAAGGCGCCGCCGGCGTCGATCCGCTCGAACGCCAGCCCCAGCTCGCGCGCGGTCCAGACGACCTTCTGCACGTTGATCGAGCTCATCCTGCCCCAGATGCGCAGACTCATCGCTTCATTTCCTCCGCAATCAGTTCCGAAAGTATCGCCACGCCGCGGTCGATCGCCGCAGCCCGAACGGTGACGAAACTCGGCCGCAGCGTGTCGTGCCGCGGATTGCCGCCCATCAGTGCGAACCTCCGGCGAGCACGCGCGCAAACACGTCGGAATCGACGTTGGCGCCGCACAGCGTCAGCCCGACCTTGCGGCCGCGCAGGCATTCGCGACTCTTCAGTGCGCCGGCGAGCGACGCCGCGCCGGCGCCCTCGGCGGCGTTGTGGGTTGCCGCGAACAGCAGCCGCATGGCGGCGGCGATCTCCTCGTCGCTGACCTCGATCACCTCGTCCACAAAGCGCAGCATCAGTTCGAGCGCTTCGGCATCCGGGATGCGGCAGGCCAGCCCGTCGGCAATCTGCGTCGTCACCGGTGCTTCGATCACCTGCCTGGCGCGGAAGGACAGGGCGTGGCATGGCGCCTGCGCCGACACCACGCCGACGATCCGCGTCGCCAGGCCGAGTGCCTGCCGCGCCGCGATCGCCGCGCAGATGCCCGAGCCCTGGCCGACCGGCACGAAGATCACGTCGAGGTCCGGCGCCGCGGCGAACAGTTCCATCCAGTACGTGGCCACTCCGCGCACGAGGTCCATGTCGAACGCGCGCACGAAGTGCAGCTTGCATTCGGCGGCGAAGCGCGCCGCCTCCTCGCGTGCCGCCTGGAAGTCGTGGCCGTGCTCGATCAGCGTGACGCCGAGCGCGCGCATGGCGGCGTTCTTCTCGCGCGAGTTGCCGAACGGCACGAAGATCGTCGCCGGCAACCCGGCCCGCCGCGCGGCGAAGCCGATCGACTGCCCATGGTTGCCCTTGGTGGCGCTGACCACGCCGGGGCATTCGGGTTCGCGCTGGCGCAGCGCGTCGAAGTAGGTGAGTCCGCCGCGCAGCTTGAAGGCGCCCACCGGCGTGTGGTTCTCGTGCTTGAGCCATGCTTCGGTGCCGAGCGCCTCGGTGAGCAGCGGCCAGATGTACTGCGGTGTCGGCGGCATCGCCGAGTAGACGATGCGGGCGGCGTCTTCGAGCGAGTTGCGGTCGGGCAGTTGCATCGGCAGTTTCCTGCGGTGGCCGCAAGGCGGCGGAAGGTGCCTTGCACTGTACCGGATCGACCAGTACAGTGCCAGTACAGTTTGCAAGTCAATCCGCGCCGCTGGCCTGCCTGCCCGGGCAGGACAGTTGGGCCGCACCACAGATGCCGATGGCCGACGCACTGCGCTGGGAATTCACCGACAGTCCGAAAGCCGACGACCTCGACGCCGTCGACGCCGGTCTGCACATGTACAACCTGAAGGCGGCCGATCTCGCCGCGGTGCGACCGCTGGCCTGCTTCGCGCACGCGGACTCGGGCGAGGTGATCGGCGGACTGCGGGCGCGCCAGTGGGGTTCGGCGGTCGAGGTGCAGCAGTTGTGGGTCGATGAGCCGCACCGGCGCCGGGGTGTCGCTGCGCGACTGATGCAGATGCTCGAGCAGGCGGCTGTCGAGCGCGGCGCGACCGTCATCTACCTCGACACCTTCACGTTCCAGGCGCCGGAGTTCTACCGGCGCTGCGGCTACGCCACCGCGCTGCGCATCGACGGCTTTCCGGGCGGCATCGCCAAGCACCTGATGGTCAAGCACGTCGGCGGCGGGGAGGCAGGCTGATGGAGCGGACGCCGCTCGATACCGGCGCCTTCGGTGCCGGCGCATCGCGTCTGCTGCCGGGCGCCGAGCGCACGCTGGCGGAGCAACTCGCCGCGTGGCTGCGGCTGCGCATCGACGAGCATGCGCTGAAGCCCGGCACGCGGCTGCCGTCGATCCGCCGCTTCGCGCTGGAACGCGGCGTCAGCCGCTCGACCGTGGTCGAGGCCTACGACCGGCTGATTGCTGCCGGCGAGGTCGAGTCGCGCCGCGGCTCGGGCTTCTACGTGCGGGCGCGCCGGACCGACCACACGCCGGCGAAGGCGGTGCGCGCCGGGCGCGCAGCAGCGCAGCAGCCGATCGACGTCGTCTGGCTGCTGCGCTCGATGCTGCGGCAGTCGCCGGCCAGCGACCATCCGGGCGCCGGGTTGCTGCCGCCGACGTGGCTCGACGAAGAACTCGTGGCCGGCGCAGTGCGGGCGGTCGGCCGCAGCGCAGGCAGCGCCCTGCTGAACTACGGCGTGCCCGAGGGCTATTTGCCGCTGCGGCAGCAGCTGTCACAGCGGCTGGCGCAGGCCGAGATCGGTGTGGCGCCCGAGCAGATCGTCACCACGCACGGCGTCACGCACGGCATCGATCTCGTCGCCCGCCACTTCATCGCGCCGGGCGACACGGTGTTCGTCGAGGACCCGGCCTGGTACGTGATGTTCGGCCGCTTCGCCGCCTTCGGCGCGCGCGTCGTCGGCGTGCCGCGCGGGCTCGACGGCCCGGACACCGCGGTGCTGGCCAACCTGCTGACCCGTCACCAGCCGAAGCTGTTCGTCGTCGGAGCCGTGCTGCACAACCCGACCGGCACGTCGATCAGCGCGGCCAACGCGCACCGGCTGCTGAAGCTCGCCGACGAGTACGGCTTCACGATCGTCGAGGACGACGTCTACGGCGACCTGCATCCGGGACGCGCGCTGCGGCTGGCGAGCCTCGATCAGCTGAAGCGCGTGATCTACCTCGGCGGCTTCTCGAAGACACTGGCCGCCAACCTGCGCGTCGGCTTCGTGGCGACGTCGCATGATCTGGCGCCGCAACTGGCCAACCTGAAGATGCTCACCGGGCTGACCACGCCGGAACTCACCGAGCGCGTGGTGGCGCGCATCCTTGCCGAGGGGCAGTACCGCCGCCACCTCGACCGGCTGCGCGGCAAGCTCGATGCGGCGCGCGACCGCACCGCGCGGGCGCTGGAGAGAATGGGCGCGAAGCTGTTTACCGAGCCGGCTGCCGGCATCTTCCTGTGGGCCGACTTCGGCCGCGACACCAATGCGATCGCGGTCGAGGCGAGTGGCCAGGACATCCTGTGCGCGCCGGGCAGCCTGTTCTCGCCGACGCA
>CAZSYX010000051.1:0-24797 GCA_964610575.1 uncultured Burkholderiaceae bacterium | reverse complement strand
CGGAAGCGTGGCCGAGCGGTTTAAGGCACCGGTCTTGAAAACCGGCAAGGGGAAACCCTTCGTGAGTTCGAATCTCACCGCTTCCGCCATCCATAGTCCCTACTGCAGGTGCAACACAGTGCACACAGTTGCAGTAGATCGGGACCAAATGGCTGACCTACAAGCAGTTTCCCCCGCTTCTCTCCGTCGTTTCGGTGCAGCGCAGGACAAGTTCTCGGATCGCTGAGAAGAGAAGAGCCCGCCGCGAGGGCGGGTTCGCACCGGCGATTCAGAGACGAACGCGATCAGCGGCAATCGGCAGTTTCTTCGCTCGCTCCGTCACATAGACAGCGTTCGGTTCAACGTCGCTGAGGATTGTTGCCCCCGCGCCAACGACGCTGCCCGCACCGATGTTCACGTTGTCACGGACACTTGCGCCAACCCCAATGAACGCACGCTGGCCAACGACAACCGATCCAGCCAGGGTGACGCGTAGAGCGAGGTAGGAATGAGGGTTCAAGTGGCAATGGTGGCCCACGATGCTGCTTGACCCTAGCAGGACGTTATCGCCAACTGTTGACCACGCCAGTACTACTGAAAAAGCGCCGACTACGACGTTGTCGCCGATCTTTGCGTCCGGCGAGATAGCCGCCTGAGGACTTATGTAGCTAGCGAAACGGTAACCCCTACCTCGTAGTTCATCGAACTTTTCCGCACGGATGGCATTGTTTTTGGCAGGGCCAATGGCCACGAATGCGTGCACCGAATCGGGCGGAAATCGAAATTCCACTTCGTCCAATGGCACCACGGGCAATCCGAGAAGTGTGTTCGTCTTGATCAAGTCCCGGTCCACAGCGAATCCAGCGACGCGGTAGTCGTTGCTGTGCGTGAACTGCGAGCAGAACAGTTCAGCCATCTGCCCATTGCCGATGATGACGAGGTGCTTCGACATCGATTCACTCATAGAAGCTTGCTGCGTCAATTGAGCCGCGCCGCGAGTATGCGCCATACCTCCGGTCGCTCGCCTTCGTTGCGGTCTGCGCCGTGGCGGTCGCGTGCGGCGGAGGTGAGGATGCTCAAGAGGCCGTCAAGGAGACCATCCAGGGCAGGGTGATCGACGGCTACATCAGCGGGGCGATCCTCTGCCTCGACGTCAGCCGCAATGGGCGCTGCGAAGCGGGCGAGCAGCAGACGCTTTCCGATGCGACGGGCGGCTATGTCCTCACCGTTCCCGCGGATAGCATGGCGCCGCTGATCGTGGAGGTCCGGGCTGGCCGGGCGCGGGATTCCGATCAGCCGGCAACGCCTGTCGACATCCCCTACCGCATGGCTTCGCCGTCACGGGCGTACAGCACCAACATCACGCCGTTCACGACGCTGGTCCATGCCTCCAGCGAGCACGACTTCGCGCTGGCCGAGGATTTCGTTCGCAACGAACTCGGCCTGCCGCCGAAATTCAACATCACGCTGGCGGTCCCGGCCGAGGCGGGGTCGCTGACGCAGGCGGTGGCCAAGTCGATCGTGGTGGCGCTGAAGGCGGCGGAACCGATGCTCGACCTGTCGGCCGCCGGCGCGATGAAGACCATTGTGGCGGCCTTTCCTCCTGCGGTGACCGACCTGCCACAGCTGTGGATCGCGAGCAAGAACGGTGTCCCGATCGAATCGAAGGAGGTTTACGTCGACGCCACGTTGAAGCTGACCAACCCGGCCCTGTCGGCGCAGCCGTTTGACCTGAACGGCAGGATCCGTGGCCGTGGCCACACGACCTGGGGGAAGCCGAAGAATCTCTACAGAATCCAGTTCAGCAACGATGCCGCGTATGCCAAGGTGCCCGACTTCCTGGGCATGAAGAAGAACCGCAACTGGGCGCCGCTGGCCGACTACTTCGATCGCTCGCTGATCCGCAACAAGCTGGCGCTGTCGCTGGGCAGCGGTGTCGTCTTCTCGGACGGACTGAAGTGGACGCCGTCGGGGCAGCATCTCGAAGTCTGGCTCAACGGCGACTACGTGGGCGTCTATCGGCTGACCGAGGACATCCGCATCGCAGCGGCGCGCCTGAACATCAAGGAGATGGGTCCAAGCGCCACGGTCAACGACGTCGACGGCGGCTACATCGTCGAGGTCGATGCCCGGCTCGACTGCTACAAGGGCGACGACGTCGACCTGCAGCTGGTCCTGCCGCACGGGCAGGCGATCTGCATCGACACGCCGGACGACGGAGCGATCACGCCGGCGCAGGTCGGCTACATCAAGAGCTACATCGCGCGGACCGCCAAGGACCTGCGGGACGCCGGCCGGATCGGGCGGCTGAACGCGGCGAGCTATGCGGACTGGTGCCTGATCCAGGAGCTTTTCAGGAGCAACGATGCAATCTTCGTGTCGAGCGACTGGATGTGGAAGGACACCGAGGCCGCCGCGAATCCGGCGGACCGGCTGCTGAACATGGGCCCGATCTGGGACTTCGACATCACCGCTGGCAATGTCAACACCAACGGCAATTGGATGGTGCAGGGATGTTGGGTGACGACGCCGATCTTCTACGGCAGCTGGTTCAGCAGGATCTTCGACAAGCCGGCTTTCCCGGCCCTGACGCTGGCGCGCTGGAAGGCCAAGCGGCCGGCTCTCGAGCGCTTCATCAACGCCAGCATCGAGACCTACTCGCGTCGCTTGGCGGCGGCTGGCACTTCATCTCGCTCAACAGCCGGGACGACACTTCAGGAGGATCGGCGCAGTACCAGTGGCTGATCGCCGATCTCGCGAAGGCGCGCGACACGCTCTGCACCGTCGCCTATTGGCACTATCCCCTGTTCAACTCGGGTGCGACGCACGGCGCGTACGCGCAGATGAAGCCGTTCTTCGAGGCGCTGCACAACGCCGGGGGCGAGATCGTGCTGTCGGGCGACGAGCATCTTTAAGAGAGTTTTGCGCCGCGGACTGCGAGCGGGGTAGCAGATCCTGTGCGTGGCGTCCGCCAGTTCATCGTCGGTACGGGCGGCATCCAACTGCATAAGTTCGGACCGCCGACGCCGAACAGCGAGGCGCGTATCGAGGGAACCTGGGGCATCCTGCGCCTCACGCTGGGAGCGGCCAGCTACAGCTGGCAGTTCGTCCCGGTCGGCGGCGGCGCCGCGCTCGACGTCGGCACCGGCACCTGCCATCGCTGACACATGGCACCTCGAGATCGCGGCGGAAACACGCCGCGCAGCGGCGCGTCTGCGTCCGCCGGAAAGGGAGCCGTTCCAGCACCGCCAAAGGGCGCGGGCTTCGGGCGGGCGACGTCGGAGCAAATCATTTCTCCACCCTCGCGCCGTGCCGGACGATTCAATGTCTGTCTAGCAGAAGACGCCGTGGCGTGGCTTGAGGCGGAGCAATACCGTGGCAATTGTCCGGAGTAGTTTTGTTCCTGAGTGGCGAATTCCCAGAGGAGCGAGGCATGAACGCCAGTACCCGGCAGGACTTGTGGAGCACCCTCCGGCCGCTCGCTATCGCGGCGCTGTGCGCGGCGATGGCTGCCTGCGGCGGAGGCAACGATGAACAGGCAAGCCCCCAGGCGACGATCCAGGGCAAGGTGATCGACGGCTACATCAGCGGAGCGATCGTCTGCCTCGACGTCAGCGGCAATGGCCGCTGCGACGCCGGTGAAGTCCGAGCGGTTTCCGAGGCGACAGGCGCGTACGAGCTTGTGGTGCCGGCGAATACGAAAGCACCGCTGATCGCCGAGATCAGGGCCGGGCAGGCGCGGGACTCGGATCAGCCTGAGGCGCCGGTCGATGTGTCCTATCGCATGGCGTCGCCGTCGAAGGCCTACAGCACCAACATCACGCCGTTCACGACGCTGGTCCACATCTCGCAGGAGGCCGACTTTGCGCTGGCCGATGACCTGGTCCGCAATGAGCTGGGGCTGCCGCCCAAGTTCAACATCGCGATGGACAGCGCTGCCGAGGCGGGTTCGCTGAAGCAGACCGTCGCCAAGGCGGTTGTGGCGGCGCTGAAGGCAACGGATGCGACGCTCGACATGTCGTCAGCCGGCGCGATGAAAGCGGTCGTCGCAGCCTTTCCTTCGTCGTTGACCGACCTGCCGCAACTGTGGATAGCGACGAAGAACGGGGTGCCTATCACGTCGAAGGAGGTCTACGTCGACGCCACCTTCAGGCTGATCAACCCTGCCCTGTCGGCGGAGCCGTTTGACCTGAACGGCAAGATCCGCGGCCGCGGGCAATCGACCTGGGGCCAGCCGAAGAATCCTTACAAGGTCCAGTTCAGCAACGACGCCGCCTATGCGAAGGTGCCCGACTTCCTCGGCATGCCGAAGAACCGCAACTGGGCCCTGCTGGCCGATTATTTCGACCGCTCGCTGATGCGCAACAAGCTTGCGCTGTCGCTCGGCAGCAGTTCGGTGTTCTCCGACGGCCTGAAGTGGACGCCGTCGGGACAGCACCTCGAGGTCTGGCTCAACGGTGACTACGTCGGCGTGTATCTGCTGACCGAGGACATCCGCATCGACCCGGCGCGCCTGAACATCAAGAAGATGAGCTCGAAGGCGGCCGACAACGACGTCGACGGCGGCTACATCGTCGAGGTCGACTCGCGGCTGGACTGCTACAAGGGCGACGACATCAACCTGCAGCTGGTGATTCCCACGGGCGAGTCGATCTGCATCGACACGCCCGACGAGGAGGCGATCACGCAGGCGCAGCTCGGCTACATCAAGAGCCTGCTGCTGAAGGCCTCCGGGGACCTTTGGCAATCCGCCCACATCGACCTGCTCAACCCCGCGAGCTACGCCGACTGGTACCTGATCCAGGAACTTCTCAAGAACAACGACGCGGTCTTCGTGTCGAGCGACTGGATGTGGAAGGACACCGAGGCCGCCGCGAATCCGCAGGACCGGCTGCTGAACATGGGCCCGCTGTGGGACTTCGACCGCGCTGCCGGCAACGTCAACTACAACAACAACTGGGTGAGCCAGGGATGCTGGGTCACGACGCGGATCTTCTATGGCAACTGGTTCAGCAGGCTGTTCGACAACCGGAACTTCCTCGAGCTGACGCTGGCACGCTGGAAGGCGAAGCGGCCGGCCCTGGAGCGGTTCATCAACGCCAGCATCGACACCTACTCGCGGCGACTGGCGCAGGCGCAGGAGCGCAACTTCGCGCGCTGGCCGATCTTCGGCACCACGATGACCAACTACTACGTGTTCGCCAATCACGCCGAGGAGGTCGCCTTCGTCAGGCAGTTCCTCAACGAGCGGATGACGTGGCTCGACCTCGCCTACGCGAGCCCGCAGGCCTTCGTCGCGCTTTGCGGCCCGGGGTCCTAGGTCAGGGTCGGGCCGGGCAATTGACGGCCGTCGCGGGCGAACCGGCGGCACGGACTTTCCAGCGAGGCGGACGATGAGCACAGGACGAAGCGCCGAGACGGGGCGTACTGCGCGCCCGGGCGGCGAGGGCGAAGGAAGGCGGGGTCGGCCTGCGGCCCGGATGCGAGGCGCTGTCTGCATCGCCGCCGCAGCCACGGTGGCGGCGCTTGCCGGCTGCGGCGGCGACGGCGCGGCGCCAGCCACGTTCAACGTGGCCGCCGCTGGCGACATCGCCGAATGCTTCGGCGGGCCGGCGGCGGGCAGTGGGGCCGCGAAGACGGCGGCGCTGGTCAGGAGCGACGACGCCTTCGTGCTGACGCTGGGCGACAACGCGTACCAGAACGGCACGCCGGAGGAGTTCGCCAACTGCTTCCATCCGACCTGGGGAACGTTCAAGGAGAGGATCCGTCCCGGCATCGGCAATCACGACACCTACACGGAGAATTCGGAGGGCTACTACGGCTACTTCGGTGCGCAGGCTGGGTCGGACCGTCGCGGCTACTACAGCTTCGACTACAACGGCTGGCACTTCATCATGATCAACAGCCTGCTCGACGACCTCTCCCCTGAGTCGGCGCAGTACAAGTGGCTCGTCGCCGATCTCGAGCGCTCGCGCGGTGCGCTGTGCACGGTTGCTTTCTGGCACTACCCCTATTTCAATTCGGGTGAGAAGTACGGTGGCTACTGGCCGATCAAGGCGTTCTTCCAGGCGCTGTACAACGGCGGTGTGGAGATCCTGCTCTCCGGGCACGACCATCTGTACGAGCGATTCGCGCCGCAGACGGCCGACGGTGTTGCCGACCCTGCGCGGGGCGTGCGCCAGTTCGTCGTCGGTACCGGCGGCGGTGCGCTGAACAAGTTCGGCACCGCGGCGCCCAACAGCGAAGTGCGCGTCGAGAGCGTGTGGGGAATCCTGCGGCTGACGCTGGGCGAGGGCAGCTACAGCTGGCAGTTCGTGCCGGTCGGCGGCGGTGCTGCGCTCGATTCCGGCCGCGACGTCTGCCACCGGTGAGGCGGCCGACTCAGGTGCTCGTGCCGCCCGCCAAGGCCGGAAACACCCACTGCACCGCATTCGCCTCCAGCCGCGCCCCCGGCGGGGCAAGCTGGCTGTAGGCGGACAGCAGGTCGGCGTCGAGTGTGCCGGCCACGCGGGTGATGTCGGCGAAGCGCGCGCCCTGGCGGACGAGGAAAGACAGGAAGGTGTGCCGCAGCGCCTGCGGGGTGATCTCGTGCGCCTGCTCGATGCCGGCGTCGTGCGCGGCGACGAGCAGCTTCGACGCCAGCGCTTCCGCGGTCAGCGGTCCGCCGTCCGCATTGCGCAGCAGGGGCGCCGCGCGGTCGGCAGGGCCCTCGCCGAGCAAGGGCAGCGCACCAGGCGGGATCCGCACCTCCCTGGGCTGCGCGCCGCCGACGCGGATCAGGCCGGTGGCGGCGTCGACATCGGTCCAGCACAGCGCCAGAGCTTCTTCGGTCGAAAGGCCGGACAGCAGCAGCGTTGCTGCGCAGCGGGCATCCGCATCGGCGCCGCGCAATAGCGCAGCCGCTTCGTCGACCGTCAGTTCGCGGGGCAGCGCCAGCGGCGCGGCGAGGCGCGGCCGGTCATCGACCGCGAGCCGCGGATTCAGGGGCGAATGGGCCAGTTCCGGAAGGTGCTGCCCTGGCAGCAGCGTGCCGGCGAGCACCGGCTGGGTGACCAGGACCGACGGCCTTGGCGCGGGGCGGTTGAAAAGCTCGACCAGCCACATCGCGCCCAACGCCAGCAGCAGGGCACCGGCCAGGACGATCGCGGCATCGCGCCAGTAGTGCGGTCGCCAGGGCTCCTTCGGGATCACCGCCTGCTCGAGGATCTGCAGCGCCGGGGCGCGCGAGCGCTGCGTGGCGCCGAGCCGCACCTGCCGCTGCAGCGCTTCCTGATAGGCCTTCTCCAACTGTCCGAGTTCCTCCTGCAGCGACTTGTACTGCGAGAAGCGCGCCGCGAAGGCGCCCACCTGCTGCTTGCTGGCGGCGATCTGCTGCTGCAGCCGCCGCGTCGATTCGCGCGCGGCGGCGAGCTCCTGCTCCGCCTCCTCCAGCGCGCTGCTCTGGCCGACGGTCCGCTGCGCCTTGATCTGCTCCTCCAGCTCGGCCAGGCGCACGCGCAGCGCCCGTGCCTGCGGGTCCATGTCGAGGTACTCTGGCGTGTAGCGGCGGCCCATCTCGCGCAGTTCCTCGCGGATCTGCGAGGCGCGCGCCTCGAGCGCGGCCAGCGTCGGGTTGTCCCGGGCGCGGACGACGCCCTTGCCCTGCGCCGTGGCGGCGCGCAGCGACTCGGCCTTGCCCTCGGCCTCGGTCAGCCGCTTGTTGGCATCCTTCTGCGCCGCGGCCAGGCCCTGCATCTCGGCGAGGATGCTGTTCTCCTCGCGCTCCGGCGAGACGATGCTGTGCCGGACACGGAACTCTTCGACGGCGCGGCGCTTGGCGGCGACGGCGTCCTGCAGGCGGAGCACCTCCTCGTCGGTGCTGGCGACCGCCTCGGTGGTGCTCTCCTGGTAAGCGCGCGCGACGTGCTCGCGATAGACCTCGCTGATGCCGACCAGCAGGGCGGCCGGCAGTTCGGGCTCGGCGCCGACGGCGCCGAGCTCGACGACCTGCGTGCCCTCGACCGCGTTGACGGTCAGCGACGACTGCAGGCCGAGGATCGGATCGAGGCCGAGCTTGGTGAGGTCGTGTCCGGCGCTGCGCAGCTGCTCCGCGACGCGCTCGATGATCGGCCGGCTCGTCAGCGTCTGTACCTCGGTAAGGAAGGCCTGCTTGCCGTCCTGCGGCGCGGCCTCGACCCGTATCGTCCCCGTCGACACGCCTGACGGCAGAACCACGCTCGGCGGCGTGATCTGCAGCCGCGCGGTGGCGCGGTACTCGGCCGGCCGCGTGAAATCCCAGGTCAGGCCGACGGCTGCAGTGACGAGAAAGACACCGAGGAACACGCGCAAGCGGCGGCGATTGGCACGCCGTGTCTCGGCCCCGAAGGACGGCCCCAGGTCGGCAGGATCGATCTCGCGCATCGGTCGGTGAAAGGTCAGGGCGACGTGACCGGTAGATCGGTCGACAGTTAAGCAGCTGGCAGCCACGAGGCGTCCGATGCCGGCTGCCGTGCAAGGGCCAAACGATCCTAGCATCGGTGCCTCGCCCCGGCGGAACCTCGCAGCGGGGTGCGACAATCGGCGCGCTCCGCCGGCCTGCCGGCCAGCGCGGGCCGAACGAGCGCAGACACGAACCGACGATGGTCTTACCTTCACCGGCTGAGTCAGTCGCCGAGTGCGGTTCCCGGTGAACCACCGATGACCGCAACGCCACGACTCTCGCTGCGCGAGATCACGAAGCGCTACCCGGGGGTCATCGCCAACGACGGCGTGTCGCTCGAGGTCGCCGCCGGCGAGATCCACGCCATCCTCGGCGAGAACGGTGCCGGCAAGAGCACGCTGGTGAAGATCATCGCCGGCGCAGTGGCGGCGGATGCGGGCGCGATCGAGTTCGACGGGCGCCCGGTCGTCGGTGCCGATCCCGCCGTTGCGCGCACGCTGGGCGTGGCCATGGTCTATCAGCACTTCTCGCTGTTCGACAGCCTGACCGTGGGAGAGAACATTGCGCTCGGCCTCGATCGGCGGCTCGGTCGCCGCGAACTCGCCGAAGCGATCCGCAGCGCCGGCGAACGCTACGGCATGCAGATCGATCCGACGGCGCACGTGCACGACCTGTCGATGGGCGAGCGGCAACGGGTCGAGATCGTTCGCGCACTGCTGGCGCAGCCGAAGCTGCTGATCCTCGACGAGCCGACCTCGGTGCTGACGCCGCAGGCCACCGAGGCGCTGTTCGCGACGCTGCGCCAGTTGTCATCGGAAGGCGTCAGCGTGCTTTTCATCAGCCACAAGCTCGACGAGATCCGTCGCCTGGCCAGCCGCTGCACGGTGATGCGGGCGGGCCGCGTCGTCGCGGTGGTCGATCCGCGCGGCGAGTCGGAGCAGTCGCTGGCGCGACTGATGATCGGCGGGCAGCCGCCGCAGATTGCCGCCCACGACACGGCGCCGGGGCAGCCGAGGCTGGCTGTCGACGGGTTGCCCCTGTCCGAGGGCGGCGAGCCGCTGTCGTTCGAGGTGCGGGCGGGCGAGATCGTCGGCATCGCCGGAATCTCCGGCAACGGCCAGAACGCGCTGATGGCACTGCTCGCCGGCGAGCGCAGCGCGCGAGCCGAGTCGATCCGGATCGACGGCAGACCGATCGGCACGCTGGGGCCGCGGCAGCGGCGTGCGCTGGGCCTGCGCTACGTACCCGAGGAGCGGATCGGGCACGGGGCAGTGCCCGAGCTGTCGCTGGCCGAGAACGCGCTGCTGACGATCGATCGTCTGCAGCAGCGAGGCTTCGTGCAGCCGGCCGCTGCAGCCGCCTACGCGAGGGAAGTCGTGCATCACTTCGACGTGCGCTGCCCCGGCACGCAGGCACGCGCCGGCTCGCTGTCGGGGGGCAACCTGCAGAAGTACCTGGTCGGTCGCGAGGTGCTGGCGGAGCCGGCGGTGCTGCTGGTCAACCAGCCGACCTGGGGTGTGGACGTCGGCGCCGCCGCGGCGATCCGCAACTCGCTGATCGCACTGCGCGCGCGCGGCTGCGCGATCCTGGTCGTCTCCGAGGAGATCGACGAGCTGTTCGAACTCGCCGACCGGCTGATGGTGATGGCCGGCGGACGCCTGTCGCCGGCGGTGGCCGCACATCGCCTGCCGGCCGACGAACTGGGGATGTGGATGGCCGGTCGCTGGCCGCGGGCGGAACAGTGATGCGGATGCCGATGTCTGGCCTTTCCCTCGTTCCGCGCGGTTCGCCGTCGCGGCTGTGGACGTGGGCCTCGCCGCTGCTGGCGCTGCTGCTGACGGTGACCTGCGGCATGCTCCTGTTCAGCCTGCTCGGAAGATCGCCCTGGCAGGCAGTCAGCATGTTCTTCGTCGAACCGCTGTCGACCCGGCGCGGCGTCGCCGAGGTGCTGCTGAAGGCCACACCGCTGGCGCTCGCCGCGGTCGGCCTGGCGCTCGCCTTCCGCGCCAATGTGTGGAACATCGGCGCCGAGGGGCAACTCATCGCCGGCAGCATTGCGGCCGCTGCGGTGGCGCTGGCGGGTGCGGGCAGCGGCGGCTGGGTCGTGGCGCTGGCGATCGCCGCGGCGGCATGCGGCGGCATGGCCTGGGCGTCGATCACGGCGTGGCTGCGCGACCGCTTCAACGCCAACGAGATCCTGGTCAGCCTGATGCTCGTCTACGTGGCGCAGCTGCTGCTGTCGTACGTCGTGCACGGGCCGATGAGGGACCCGGCCGGCTTCGGCTTCCCGCAGAGCCCGATGTTCGATCGTGCGGCGCGCCTGCCGCTGCTGCTCGACGGGACCCGCCTGCACGTCGGCTTCCTGCTGGCGCTGGCCGCCGCGGCCGCGGCGTGGTTGCTGCTGGCGCGCAGCGTGATCGGCTTCCAGCTGCGCGTGGCGGGTTTGGCGCCGCGCGCGGCGCGCTATGCCGGGTTCTCCTCACGGCGCGTGCTGTGGACCGTGCTGCTTGTTTCGGGGGCGCTCGCCGGCATCGGCGGTGGTGCCGAGGTCACCGGCCCGATGGGCCAGCTCACGCCATCGGTGTCGCCGGGCTACGGCTTCGCGGCGATCATCGTCGCCTTCGTCGGCCGGCTTCATCCGGTCGGCGTGGTCGCCGCGTCGATCCTGATGGCCCTGTTCTACATCGGCGGCGAGCTGTCGCAGTCGCGGCTGGGCCTGCCGTCGTCGCTCACTGGCGTGTACCAGGGTCTGCTGCTGCTGTTCTTGCTCGGCGCCGACACGCTGATCGTCAATCGAGTGCGCCTGCGCGCGACGCCCGCGTGATGGAAGCAGCCGCGACGCTCGTCGCCGCCAGCATCGCCGCCGGCACGCCGATGCTGTTGGCTGCCATCGGCATCCTCGTGCACGAGCGCACCGGCGTGGTCAACCTCGGCGTCGAGGGCATGATGCTGACGGCGGCGATCGTCGCCTTCGCGGTGACGCACGACAGCGGCAGCCACGTGCTGGGCTTTGCCGCCGGAGCGGTTGCCGGCGTGCTGCTCGCCGCCGTTTTCGCCTTCTTCGCCCTCGTCCTGCACGCCAACCAGTACGCCACGGGCCTGGCGATAGCGCTGCTCGGCGCCGGTGCCTCCGCCTTCATCGGCCTGCCCTACTCGGGGCAGGGGCTGCCGGCGCGCGGCGCCGACGGGATCGTCGTGCTGCGCGATCTTCCCGTGCTGGGAGCGATCCTGTTCGGTCATCACCTCCTCGTATATGTCGCGCTGCTGCTGGTCCTGGCGGTGGCGTGGGCGCTGTTCCGCACGCGCGCCGGACTGGTGCTGCGCGCGGTGGGCGAATCGCCGGAATCGGCGCACGCGCTCGGCATATCGGTGCGCGGCGTGCGGCTGGCGGCGCTGCTGTTCGGCGGCGCCTGCGCGGGGCTGGCCGGCGCGTATCTGGCGACGGTCTATACGTCGCTGTGGGCGGAGAACATGACTGCCGGGCGCGGCTGGATCGCGCTCGCGCTGGTGGTGTTCGCCACCTGGCGGCCGCTGCGGGTACTGGTCGGCGCCTATCTGTTCGGCGGCGTGACGATGCTGCAGCTGTACCTGCAGGGCGTCGGCGTGCAGGCGCCCTCGCAGCTGATGTCGATGGCGCCATACGTGGCGACCATCGTCGTGCTGGCGCTGATCTCGCGCAATCCGCGCTGGATCCGGCTGAACATGCCGGCGTCGCTCGGCAAGCCTTTCAATCCCAACGCCTAAGGTTCTCCGCATCGGCGCCGCGGCGACCGAAGCGTAAAATCCGCCGCTTTCGCGGAGGCGGCGATGCAGATCTTGCGTTGGACGGCAGTGGCGGTGGTGTCGATGCTGGCGGTGGCGTGCGGCAAGCAGGAGCCTACCGCGCCGCCGAAGGCCGAAGCGAAACCCGAGGCCAAGGCCGAGGCACCCAAGAAGGCCGAGCCGCTGAAAGTCGGCTTCGTCTACGTCAGCCCGATCGGCGATGCCGGCTGGACCACGCAGCACAACCGCGGCCGCGAGCAGATGCAGGCGGCGCTCGGCGAGAAGGTGACGACAAGCTTCGTCGAGAAAGTGCCCGAGGGGGCGGACGCCGAGCGGGTCATCCGCGACCTCGCCGCGCAGGGCCACAGGCTGATCTTCACCACCTCGTTCGGCTTCATGAACCCGACGATCAAGGTGGCCGAGGAGTTCCCGGACGTGAAGTTCGAGCACGCCACCGGCTACAAGAGCGCGGCCAACGTTGGTACCTACAACGTGCGCTTCTACGAAGGCCGTTACGCCGCCGGCGTGCTGGCCGGCACGATGACCAAGAGCAACACGCTGGGCTATGTCGGCGCGTTCGCGATCCCCGAGGTGCTGCAGGGGATCAACGCCTTCACGCTCGGCGCGCGCAGCGTCAACCCGAAGGCGCAGGTGCGGGTGATCTGGGTGAATTCCTGGTACGACCCGGGCAAGGAGCGCGACGCGGCCAACGCGCTGATCGGCCAGGGCGCCGACATCGTCACCCACCACACCGACTCCAGCGCCGCGGTGGCCGCGGCCGAGGAAAAGGGCAAGATGGCGATCGCCTACCACTCCGACATGTCGCGCTTCGGCCCGAAGGCGCAACTGGCTGCGGTCACCCACCACTGGGGCGAGTACTACACGAAGACCGCGCAGAGCGTGCTCGACGGCAACTGGAAGCCGGGCAATATCTGGGGCGGCATGAAGGACGGCATGATCAAGGTCGAGGCTTTCAACGAGTCGGTGCCGAAGGACATCGTCGAGCTGGTCAACGCCAGGGCGGCGGCGATCAAGGGCGGCGAGTTCCATCCGTTCACCGGCCCGATCGCCAGCAACGACGGCAAGGAGATCGCCGCCAAAGGCGTTGTCCTCACCGACGAACAGCTCGGCAAGATGGACTTCTACGTGCAGGGCGTGGTCGGCAAGGTGCCGGCGGGCAAGTGAGCCGACGCTGATTCGTCCAGGCCGCGGCCGACGCCACGGTCGTTGGCGCCTGTTCGCGGCCGCTACTGAATCCCGCTTCCTTCCCTATGGCTCGTACCGCGCTCCGCGGCCGACTGGTCGACTTCGTCGGCGATCCGACCCACTCGGCATCGGCGGTCCGGGTGGTCGACGATGGGCTGCTGCTGATCGATGGGAGCCGCATCATCGGGCGCGGGGAGTTCGGCCCGCTGTCACGGGCGCTGAACCCGAGCGAGGAGGTGACCGATTTCTCCGGTTGCCTGCTGATGCCGGGCTTCATCGACGCGCACACCCATTTTCCGCAACTCGACGTGATTGCCTCGCCGGCGACCGGATTGCTCAACTGGCTGACGCAGCACACCTACCCGGCCGAGATGCGGTTTGCGGATCCCGCCGTCTGCCACGAGACGGCCGGTTTCTTTCTCGACGAGCTGGCGTGCAACGGCACGACCAGCGCCTGCGTGCTCGGCACGGTGCATCCGCAGTCGGTCGAGGCGCTGTTCGCCGAGGCGCATGCACGCGAGATGCGGCTCGTTGCCGGCAAGTGCCTGATGGACCGCAACTGCCCGCCGGAACTGCGCGACCGGGGCGACCAGGGCATGCACGACACTATGGACCTCGCCGCCCGCTGGCACGGCAAGGGCCGGCTGGCCTACGCGATCACGCCGCGCTTCGCCGCCAGTTGCAGCGAGCTGCAGCTGAAGCTCGCCGGCGAGCTGGCGAGAGCGAGGCCCGACCTGTACGTGCAGAGTCATCTGGCCGAGAACGAGGACGAAGTGCGTTGGGTGCGCGAGCTCTTCCCGCAGGCGCGCAGCTATCTCGACGTCTACGACGCCGTCGGCCTGCTGCGCGAGCGATCGATCTATGCGCACTGCATCTGGCTCGACAGCACCGACCGGATTCGCTTCGCGCGGTCACGTGCGCTGGCGGCAGTCTGCCCGACCTCCAACCTGTTCCTCGGCAGCGGCGCGTTCGATTTCCGCCAGGCGGTGCAGACGGGGATGCCGGTTTCCTTGGGCACCGATGTCGGCGGCGGACAGTCGTTCTCGATGCTGGCGACCATGCGCGCGGCGCACGACGTCGCGCGCATCAAGGGAAGTGCCTTGCGTGCCACGCAGCTGTTCTACTGGGCCACGCGCGGTGCTGCCCAGGCGCTTGGCTGGGACGACCACGTCGGCACGCTCGAGTCCGGAGCCGATGCCGACCTGGTGGTGCTCGACCCGGCGGCCACACCGCTGCTGGCAAGGCGTGCAGCCAAGGCGGACTCCATCGAGTCGCTGCTGTTTGCCCTGATGATCCTCGGCGACGACCGTGTGGTTCGGGAAACCTTTATCGCCGGCCGGCCGTCGAAAGCAAGGCACCGGCCGGCGTCGACAACGGCGCGGTCCGACGATGCCCGCACCCTCGAACTGACCCGCCGCTTCATGGGGCGGCTGAAGAGCGTGCCGGGCGGCGGAGTGCTGAAGCCCTGAGCGGCGGCGCGGTGCGCAGGCGGCTTGCCCGGTATTGAATCGTTCCGAGAACGTGAACTCATGTCACTGACTGATCTCGTCAAGCAGGCCGCCCGCATGGCCACGCGCGACTGGCGTGCCGGCGAGTTACGCCTGCTGGCGGCGGCGCTGGTGATCGCGGTGGCCGCGGTGACCAGCGTCGGCTTCCTCGTCGACCGCATCCGCATTGGGCTGGAGCGCGACGCGACGCAGTTGCTCGGCGCTGACGTCGTGCTCAGTTCTGACCGGCCGATCGGCGAACTGCAGAGGCAGCGCGCCCGCGGCGCCGGCCTGCAACTGGCCGAGACGGTGACCTTCCCGAGCATGGTGATCAGCGAAGCCGATGCCGACGCGACCACGCTCGCCGCGGTGAAGGCGGTGTCCGACGGCTACCCGCTGCGCGGCCGCGTTCGTCTCGCCAGCGCGAGCGACGGCGCCGATGTTCCGGCGGACGGCGTGCCGCAGCCCGGCACCGTGTGGGCCGACGCGCAGGCACTGAACGGCCTGCGCATCAAGGTCGGCGAGCGGCTTCGTCTCGGCGAAAGCACCTTCACCGTGGCGCGCGTCATCACGCTCGAACCCGACCGCGGCGCGCAGTTCATCAACTTCGCGCCGCGCGTGATGCTCAACATCGCCGACCTGCCTGCCACGCAGCTGATCCAGCCGGGCGCACGCGTCACCTACCGCCTGCTGGCGGCGGGCGAGCCGGCAGCGGTGCGCGTGTATTCGAAGGAGCTGCAGTCCGGCCTCGAACGGGGCCAGCAGCTCGAATCGCTCGAGGGTGGCCGGCCGGAAATGCAGCGCACGCTGGAGCGCGCCGAACGCTTTCTGGCACTGGTGGCGCTGCTGGCGGCGATGATTGCCGCGGTGGCAGTGGCGGTGGCCAGCCGGCGCTTTTCGCTGCGGCACCTCGACTCCTGCGCCATGATGCGCTGCCTCGGTCTCGCACAGCGGGACATCTTCCGGCTGTTCGCGCTCGAGTTCATCTACATCGGCCTGGCCGCCTGTGCCCTTGGCATGGCAGCAGGCTTCGTCTTCCACTTCGTGCTGATCACAGCGTTGGGTTCGCTGATCACCACGCAACTTCCGCTACCGTCGCTGGCGCCGGCGCTGCAGGCCGGGGCGACCGGGCTGGTTCTGCTGCTCGGCTTCTCGCTGCCGCCGCTGGCGCAGCTGCGTTCGGTGCCGCCGCTGCGCGTGCTGCGCAAGGACGTCGGCCCGCCATCGTCGCGTTCGCTCGCCGGCTACCTCGTCGGGCTTGGCGGCTTCCTGCTGCTGGTGGTATGGGCGGCTGGGGACCTGAAGATCGGTGCCTTGACCGCGGGCGGCTTCGCGGTCGGTGTGCTCGCCTTCGCGGCCTGCGCCTGGGGCGTGCTGCAGCTGCTGGCACCGCTGCGCTCGATCGGCAAGCTCGGCGTGTCGTGGCGCTTCGCGGTGGCGGCCGTGCAGCGGCGGCCGGCGGCGGCGGTGGTACAACTCATTGCGCTGGCGGTGGGCATCATGGCGCTGCTGCTGCTCACGGTGGTGCGCACCGATCTCGTCGGCGCCTGGCGCGCTGCCGCCCCGCCGGACGCGCCGAACCGCTTCGTCATCAACATCCAGCCCGACCAGGTGCAGGCCGTCGAGCGACGGCTGCGCGAGGCCGGCATCGCCGATGCGCCGCTGCACCCGATGGTGCGCGGCCGCCTGGTCGCCGTGAACGGCAAGGCGATCGGCCCGGAAGACTTCACCAGCGAGCGGGCGCAGCGGCTGGTCGACCGTGAGTTCAACCTCACCTACGCCGACGAAGCGCCCACGCACAACCCGATCGTCGCCGGGCGCTGGTATGCGGCCGAGGCGGCCGAGTTGTCGATCGAGCAGGGCATCGCCGAGCGGCTCGGTATCAGCCTCGGCGACGAGCTGACTTTCGATATCGCGGGAAGCCGCGTCAGCGCGCGCGCCAGCAGCCTGCGCAAGGTCAACTGGGATTCGCTGCGCGCCAACTTCTTCGTCATCATGCCGAGCCGGCTGCTGGCCAACCAGCCGAAGAGCTACATCACCGCGTTCCACCTGCCGGCGGGCAAGGGCGCATTGGCCACCGAGTTGGTGCGCGAGATGCCGAATCTCACGGTGCTCGACACGAGCGCCATCTTCCGCCAGGTGCAGGCGGTGCTCGACCAGGTGATCGCGGCAATCGAATTCCTGTTCCTGTTCACGCTGGCGGCCGGCGTGCTGGTGCTGTACGCCGCACTGGCTGCCACCTTCGACGAGCGGGTGCGCGAGGCAGGCCTGCTGCGCGCGCTCGGCGCCTCGCGCCAGCAGCTGTCGCGGGCGCAGACGGCGGAGATGATCTGCCTGGGCGCGCTGGCGGGCCTGCTCGCCGCGAGTGCCGCCGCCGCGGTCGGCTGGACGCTGGCGAAATTTGCCTTTGAATTCGACTACACGGTGGCACCGTGGGTGTTCGTTCTCGGCATCGGCGGCGGCGTCATCTGCGCGCTGGCCGGTGGCTGGCTCGGCCTGCGCAACGTGCTGAAGTCGCCGCCGCTGGCGACGCTCAGGGAAGCATGACGTGTGAGCAACATCCCGAATGCGATCGAGGGCGCTGAGAGCGCGGCGCGGACGCCGTACGCGCTGCTCGGTGGCGATGCGGCGGTGCGGGCGCTGGTCGATCGCTTCTACGACCTGATGGACCTGGAGCCGCAATTCGCGGAAGTGCGCGCGCTGCATGCACCGGATCTCGCGCAGGCGCGCGAGAAGCTGTATCTCTTTCTCTCGGGCTGGCTCGGCGGGCCGAGCCTGTACATCGAGCGCCATGGGCACCCGATGCTGCGTGCCCGTCACCTGCCCTTTGCGATCGGCATCCGCGAACGAGACCAGTGGATGGCCTGCATTGAGCAGGCGATGGTCGAGCAGGCCGTCGCTGAGGATCTTCGCGAGCGGCTTCTGCTGGCTTTCTTCCAGACCGCCGACTGGATGCGCAATCGCGCCGGTTGACGGCTGTCCGCGTCGCGCGCGGCAACGGTCAGAAGCTGTGCGAAATGCCGAGCGAGGCCTGGGCCAGGTCCTCGCCGGGATTCGGATTGCCGAACTCCGAACTGCTGAAGCGGGCCGAGTAACCATTGACCAACCGGCCGACCGCGCCGAAGAGGTAGGTGCGTGCGCTCAGGTAGTACGCGGCGCCGGCGGTGATCTTCGATCCGTCGAGCCCATCGGTGCTGCAGCCGGCGTCGACCAGATCGCACGAGCCCTGCAGCGACTTCACATACGACAGCGCCGTGCGCCAGCCGCCGCCCCAGCGGTTCTCGATCGCCACCATGAACGCGTTGTTCGTGTAGCGCCGGAAGCGGCCCGCCTTGTCGGTGTTCTCCTTGTAGTCCTTGCGGATGACGTCGAACTCGATCCGGTGTCCCTTGCCGAAGCGGTACTCGATCGTCGCCTGGGTTGCCTGGTCCCGCGAGTTGACGCTCGGGTCGTTGGTGTTGCGGCGGACCGGCGGCGCGTTCTGCGATCCGCCGAAGAGGTCGTCGTGGATCTCGTGCGCGATGGCGAGGTAAAGTGGCCCGGCGTCGTAGCGCAGCCCCAGCGACAGAACCTGCGGATCGCGGGTCGCGGTCTTCGCCTCGTTCGATGACCACTGGGCGCCAAGCTGCAGGCCGGCGATCCTCGGCGACTCGTAGACGGCGGAGTTGGGACGCCGCAGGTGAAAGCTGGAGGCGGAACTGGTGCCGAAGCCGACCTTGCGCAGCATGTCGCTGGTCGACATCCAGGTGCCACTGCTGACGCCGAGAAAGCGCAAGGTGTCGCCATACTCCTTGAATATCGTGTCCATGTTGCCGAGACGCAGCGTGCCGAAGCCGCTGGCGAGGCCGAGGTACGAGTCGCGGCCGGAGATCTGTCCGCCACCGTGGTCGACCACGACCAGCGATTCGATCTGCCAGATCGCGCGCAGGCCGCTTCCGAGGTCCTCGGATCCACGGAAGCCGAAGCGCGAGTTGCCGGATGCCATCCCCGTCGTGCTGCCGAGTGCATTGGTCCCGTCTGCGCTCCCGTTGGTGATCGGCGACAGCGTCGTGCCGGCGGCGGAGGCGCCCGATCCCCGTTCGTGCAGGAGGAACGGATACAGCTTGCCGTAGACCTGCACGCCGGAGGACTGCGCGAACGCGATCGGCGCCGAGACGGCGAGACAGACAGAAGCGACGAGTGCCTGGCGCATCGAATCGGGCTCGGCCTTGAGCCGGTGGCAGGCTTCCAGGCCCGTGAGGATAGAGCGCCACGGTGCCCGGGTCGAATCAAGTCGCAGCCTGGCTGCGCTCATCGCTCGGTTCGACGGGCTGCGAACGGCCGGCCGCGACGCTTGCGGTAACCTTTGCCGATGCATCGGCTCGACGAGATCGATCGCGCTCGCCGCCGAGCCTGGGTCCGCCTGCTTGGCCTCGGTGCGCTGTCGGCGGTCGGGCTGGCGTCGCCCGGCGCGCATGGCTCGAGCGGCGACCGTCGCCCGATCCGCATTCTGGTGCTCGAGCCCGGCGGACAGTCGGACATCGCGGCACGGCTGTTCGAGCCGGCGCTCGAGCGTGCGCTGGGGCGCGATCTGGTGATCGAGAATCGCGGCGGTGCCGGCGGACGGATCGCGGCCCGGCTGGTGGCGCAGGCGGCACCCGACGGACTGACGCTCGGTGTCGGCGGCGCCAACAACCTGGTGCTCGCCGGCCTGCTCAAGCGCGACATCGGCTACGACCCGGCGCGCGACCTGTCCCTGATCGCACCGCTGCTGCGGGTTCCTTTCGCGGTCGGCGTGCGCCCGGCGCTCGGCATCTCGACACTGAAGGACCTGGTCTGGCTCGCAGCCGAGAAGCCGGGACAGGTGACCTACGGCACCGCCTCGATCGGCGGCTCATCGCACCTGACGATCGCGGCGATCGAGCAGTTCCACCGCGTGTCGCTGCTGCACGTGCCGTTCCGCGGCTCGACGGTCGCGCTGAACGAACTGGCGGCCGGGCGGATCGACGTGGTGGCCACCGACCTGTCGCAGCTGGTGCCGCTGGTGCAGGCCGACAAGCTGCGCGTGATTGCGGTGACCGGAGGGCGCCGCGCGCGCGCGATGCCCGACGTGCCCAGCCTGTCCGAGCAGGGCATGGCGGGATTCCGGCTGGAGCCCTGGTACGGCATGTATGGACCGGCCGGGCTGCCGGCGGCCTTCGCCGATAGGCTGCGCGTCGCGATCGCCGAGGCGGTCCGCAGCGCCGAGGTCCTGCGTCAGGCCGAGTTCCGCGGCTTCGAGCTGCTGCCGCCGACCGAGGAGGCGCTGCGGGCGCTGGTCAACAGCGACCGGGCACTCTTTGGGCCGCTGGTCGAGAAGCTGGGCCTGGATAAGCTGAACTAGCGAGGGGAGCGGATGCGGAGGCGCGGATTTCGTTCGAGCCGGCAGCGGGCAGCGGGGGCGGCATGAAGGCGAAGCTTCTGCTGCTTTCCGGCGGCAGCCAGGTGGCGCAGTACGTCCTAACCGCGCTCGAAGGCCGGCGCGATCTGCTGCAGCTGGTCGCCACATCGAGCATCGCCGACGAGCCGGGTCTTTGGCGCTTCGACAAGGTCTGCCTGGCGCCGGTGACCGCAAAGGAGCCGGCGGCCTTTCGCGGGCGGCTGCTCGAGATCGACGTGCGCGAGCGTCCCGACCTGATCGTTCCCTGTCGTGACGACGATGTGGTCGCGCTCGCCGAACTGGCCGAAGCGCGGCCGGACATCGCGCCGCGCGCGCTGTGCGGCTCGGCCGCCATCGCGCGGATGATCTGCGACAAGTGGCAGGCGGCGCTGTTCTGCCGGCAGCACGGGCTGCCGTATGCGCGGTCGATGATCGCCGGGTCGGAGGCGTCGCCGGAACAGTTCGCCCGCGAAGTCGGCTACCCGCTCGTCATCAAGCCGCGCAACGGTTTCAGTTCGCGCGGCATTTTCCTGATCGAGAACGACGAGCAGCTGCGACGCGCGCTCGAGCGGCCGAACTACGTGGTCCAGGAATACCTCGATTCGCCGGAGAGCTACTGGGCGTTGAAGCGCGCGATCGACACCGACGGGCTGCCGCTGTTCCACACCCTGCACGGGCTGAAGCACTCGATCGAGCTGATGATCGCGACCAGCGGGGAAGTGACGCGGGTGTTCGCGACCTACAATGCGCACGCTTTCCGCGTCAGCAGGATCCGGCCGAACGACGACGCCGAGACGCTCGCGCTCGGGCGCCGTTGCGGCGAGGTCTTCGCCGCGGCGGGCTGGCGAGGCCCGTTGAACATCCAGTGCCAGCGGGACCGCCATGGTCGGGTGACGATCCACGAATTCAACGGACGGTTCAGCGCCGCGACGGCCGCGCGGGCGATGCTCGGCTACGACGAGGTGGCGCACGGCGTCGAACTGTTCACCGGCATCAGGCTGCCGCCGACCGAATGGCAGGCGCGGCCGGCGGCCCGGGTGGTGTCGCAACTGGTCGCCCGGGCCAGTCATCCTGCCGACGTCGAGAGGCTGCAGACGCATGGCGAGTGGAGCGCGTACGACAACGCCGGGATGGCTCGATGACGGAAGGCGCCGGCTCGCGGGGTCCGGCGCGGCCGTTCGATGAGCATGATCGGCAGATGGAGGATTGACGGGTGGAGGAACTGCGGCAGTTTGCGCTGCTGGTCGGCGCCGCGACGGCGGCGGTCGTCGTCATCGCGCTGCTGTGGCTGAAGCGCAGCCTCGATGCGTCGGTGGCACGGCGGCTGGCCGAGAGCGAGCGCAGCCGCGAGGGGCAGGCCGAGCGGCTCGAGCGCGAACTGCGTGCGGCAGTGGAGTCGTCGGCGAGCCAGGTGCGGATGGAAACGGGGCACCGGCTGACCGAGATGCAGACGGCCGTGGTCGCCCAGGTGACTTCGCTGGCCGGCGTGCAGACGACGCAGCTTTCCAACTTCGGCCAGCAGATGACCCATGCGGCCGAGGTGGCCGAGACCAGCGCCCGCGCGCAGCGCGAGGAGGGCGCGGCGCAGGTCGCCCGCCTGGCGCAGCAGTTGCAGACTCAGGTCGCGGACCTCGCGCGTGCCGTTCAACTGAACCTCGGCGATGTCCGCACGACGCTGGAAGGCCGGCTGCAGTCGCTGCAGCAGGGCAACGAGGCGAAGCTGGAGCAGATGCGCGCCACGGTCGAGGAGAAGCTGCAGACCACGCTGGAGGCGCGGCTGGGCGAGTCGTTCCGCATCGTCTCCGAGCGACTCGAGCAGGTGCACCGCGGCCTCGGCGAGATGCAGACGCTGGCCTCGGGTGTCGGCGACCTCAAACGCATGCTCACCAACGTCAAGTCGCGCGGCACCTTCGGCGAGGTGCAGCTCGCCGCGCTGCTCGAGCAGGTGCTCACCCCGGAGCAGTACGCGACCAACGTGGCGACCCGGCCCGGATCTTCCGAGCGGGTCGAGTTCGCGATCCGCATGCCGGGCCGCGAAGACGGCGTGCCGGTGTGGCTGCCGATCGACGCGAAGTTCCCGAGCGAGGACTACGAGCGGCTGCTGGCCGCGCACGACGCCGTCGACACGGCGGCGATCGAGGCCGCCGGCCGCGCACTGGAGACACGCATCCGCACGGAGGCGAAGACGCTGCGCGAGAAATACGTCGAGCCGCCGCACACCACCGACTTCGGCATCCTGTTCCTGCCCACCGAGGGTCTGTTCGCCGAGGTCCTGCGACGGCCAGGCCTGACCGAGGCGCTCAATCGCGACCTGCGCGTGGTGATCGCCGGGCCGACGACGCTGTTCGCCATGCTCAACAGCCTGCAGATGGGCTTCCGCACGCTGGCGCTGGAGAAGCGAAGCGCCGAGGTTTGGCAGGTGCTGGGCGCCGTGAAGACCGAGTTCGGCAAGTTCGGCGACGTGCTGGCGACATTGAAAAGGCAACTGGCGACCGCGTCGGAGACGATCGACAAGGCCGAGACGCGCACACGGCAGATGGGCAAGGCACTGAAGACCGTCGAGGCGCTGCCGGCCGAGCAGACAGCTCGGCTGCTGCCGCCGGAGCGCAGCGACGATGGCTGACTCGACTCCCGCCATCGATGCCGGCCTCGTGACGCTGGCCAAACTGCGCGTCTACCAGTCCTTCGGCGGCGACATCGACGCCTGGGCGCGGCGAGGGCACGACGACTCGATGACCGATGCCGACTGGCACCTGATCGAGAGCCTGCGCCAGGACCTTCATCTCGTCTTCACTTGCCAGGCGTCGCCGGCGTTGCGCGCTGCCACCGAAAACCGACTGCGAGCCGCCGCCGACAGCGAAGAAACGCGGGAGGTCCTGCGTGAACTGGCGCGGCCGCATCCGGTCTGATTCCGAGCGGGCCGGCCGGCGCCACTCAGGCTCATGACCTCGCGGCAGGCATCCGCGCGCAACGACAACCAGGAGGTGATTCATGACCGAGAAGAAGACGATTGCCGTCGTCGGCGCCACCGGCGCACAGGGCGGCGGACTGGTGCAGGCGATCCTGAAGGACGCGCAGGGCGGCTTCGCCGTTCGCGCAATCACCCGCGACGTCAATTCGGCGAAGGCAAAGGCGCTGGCCGAGCGCGGTGCGCAGGTGGCGGCCGCCGACCTCGACGACGAGGCGAGCCTCACCAAGGCGCTCGCCGGCGCGCACGGTGCGTACTTCGTCACCAACTTCTGGGAGCACTTCTCACCGGAAAAGGAGCAGGCGCAGGCACGCAATCTGGCGGCGGCGGCAAAGCACGCCGGGCTGAAGCACGTCATCTGGTCGACTCTCGAGGACACCCGCAGGTGGGTGCCGCTGTCGGATGCCCGCATGCCGACCCTGATGGGCAAGTACAAGGTGCCGCACTTCGACGCCAAGGGAGAGGCCGACGCGTACTTTCGCAACGCCGGCGTGCCGACGACGTTCCTGCTCACCTCGTTTTACTGGGACAACCTGATCCACTTCGGCATGGGGCCGAAGCCGGGCCCCGACGGCCGGCTCGCCTTCACGCTGCCGATGGCCGACAAGAAGCTGGCCGGCATCGCCGCCGAGGACATCGGCAAGTGCGCCTACGGCATCTTCCGCAAGGGCGCGGAGGCGATCGGCAAGACGATCGGCATTGCCGGCGGGCAGCTGACCGGCGCGCAGATGGCGGCGGCGCTCGCCAGGGCGCTCGGCCGCGAGGTCGTCTACAACGCGGTGACGCCGGCGCAGTACCGCGGCTTCGGCTTCCCCGGCGCCGAGGACCTCGGCAACATGTTCCAGTTCTATGCCGAGTTCGAGGAGTACTTCTGCGGCGCGCGCAGCCTCGAGGAATCGCGGGCTCTTAACCCGGAACTGCAGAGCTTCGACGACTGGCTGGCGCACAATGCGAGCCGGATTCCGCTGGCCTAGGGGCGGCCGCTACGCGACCGCTCGCGCACTCATCAACGCGCGCAGTTCCTGGTCGGCCCGCCGCAGCAGTTCCTCGGTCGTCTCCCAGCCGATGCAGCCGTCGGTGATCGAGACGCCGTACTTCAGCTGCGTGCGATCGGCCGGGATCGGCTGTGCTCCGGCATGGATGTGGCTCTCGAGCATCATGCCGCGAATTGCCTGCGAGCCTTCGCGAATCTGGTGCACGCAGTCCATGAATACAAGCGGCTGCAGTGACGGGTCCTTCAGCGAATTGGCGTGCGAACAGTCGACGACGATGTTCGGCGCCAGCCCGGCTTTCGCCAATGCCCGTTCCGCGAGCTTGACGCTCACCGAATCGTAGTTCGGCCGGCCGCCGCCACCGCGCAGCACGAGGTGGCCGTGCGCGTTGCCGCGCGTGCGCACGATGGCAGTGCGCCCGGAGGCCGAGATGCCGAGGAAGCTATGCGGGTTCGCCGCCGAGCGGATCGCGTTGATCGCCACCTCGAGCCCGCCGTCGGTGCCGTTCTTGAAGCCGACCGGCGTGGACAAGCCGCTCGCCATCTCGCGGTGCGTCTGCGACTCGGTCGTGCGGGCGCCGATGGCG
>CAZSYX010000050.1:0-24847 GCA_964610575.1 uncultured Burkholderiaceae bacterium | reverse complement strand
GGCGAGGCGCCGGTGCCGCCGTCGTGGCCGGAGATCGTGACGTGGTCGGCCTTGGCCTTGGCCACGCCGGCAGCCACGGTCCCTACGCCGACTTCCGAGACGAGCTTGACGCTGATCGACGCCTGTGGATTGGCGTTCTTCAGGTCGTGGATCAGCTGCGCCAGGTCCTCGATCGAGTAGATGTCGTGGTGCGGCGGCGGCGAGATCAGGCCGACCCCCGGCACCGAGAAGCGCAGCTTGGCGATGTACTCGCTGACCTTGTGCCCGGGCAGCTGGCCGCCTTCGCCGGGCTTGGCGCCCTGCGCCATCTTGATCTGGATCTGGTCGGCGCTCGTCAGGTACTCGGCGGTGACGCCAAAGCGCCCGGAGGCGACCTGCTTGATGCGCGAACGCAGCGAATCGCCTTCCTGCAGCGGGACATCGACCTGAACACGGTCGTGGCCAAGGATGCCGGCCAGCGTGTCGCCCTGGCGGATCG
The DNA here is from genome assembly GCA_964610575.1 of uncultured Burkholderiaceae bacterium. Classification (GTDB taxonomy): domain Bacteria; phylum Pseudomonadota; class Gammaproteobacteria; order Burkholderiales; family Burkholderiaceae_F; genus JADJWR01. Next base: position 24,369 of record CAZSYX010000050.1, on the reverse strand, counting down.
GGACGCCGCGCAGTTCCTGCACGTAGCGGGCCGGGTCCTCGCCGCCCTCGCCGGTGTTGCTCTTGCCGCCGATGCGGTTCATCGCGATGGCCAGCGTCGAATGCGCCTCGGTCGAGATCGAGCCGAGCGACATCGCGCCGGTGGCGAACCGCTTGACGATCTCCTTGACGGGCTCGACCTCGTCGAGAGGGATCGCTTTCTTCGGATCGACACGGAACTCGAACAGGCCGCGCAGCGTCAGATGGCGGCGGCTCTGGTCGTTGATGATCTGCGCGTATTCCTTGTAGGTCTGGTAGGAGTTCGAACGCGTGGAGTGCTGCAGTCGGGCAATCGCATCCGGCGTCCACATGTGCTCTTCGCCGCGCACGCGCCAGTGATAGTCGCCGCCGGCATCGAGCATGTTCGCCAGCACCGGGTCGTCGGAGAACGCGGCTCGATGCGTGCGCACCGCCTCTTCCATCACCTCGAACAGGCCGATTCCGCCGACGTTGCTCGCCGTGCCGCGGAAGTACTTCTCGACCAGGTTCGAGGCCAGGCCGACCGCCTCGAAGATCTGCGCGCCGCAGTAGGACATGTAGGTGGAGATGCCCATCTTGGACATCACCTTGTTCAGCCCCTTGCCGATCGCCTTGATGTAGTTGGCGATTGCCTTCTCGGTGTCGCCTTCCTTGGCGTTGTGCAGCGAGCGCAGCGTCTCCAGCGCCAGATAGGGATGAATCGCCTCCGCGCCGTAGCCGGCCAGCAGCGCAAAGTGATGCACCTCGCGCGCGGAGCCCGTCTCGACCACCAGCCCGGTGGAGGTGCGCAGGCCGGCGGCGATCAGGTGCTGGTGGATGGCGCTGGTGGCGAGCAGCGCCGGTATGGCGACATGCTCGGCATCGACGCTGCGGTCGGTGACGATCAGGGTGTTGTAGCCGGCCTTGACCGCATCGACCGCCTGCGCGCACAGCGACGCCAGCCGCGCCTCGACGCCTTCCTTGCCCCAGGCGAGCGGGTAGCAGATGTGCAGCTCGTAGCTGCGGAACTTGCCGGACGCATAGCGCTCGATCGAGCGGATCTTGGCCATGTCCTTGAAGTCGAGCACGGGCTGGCTCACCTCGAGGCGCATCGGCGGGTTGATGTTGTTGATGTCGAGCAGGTTCGGCTTCGGGCCGATGAAGCTGACCAGCGACATCACCAGCTGTTCGCGGATCGGGTCGATCGGCGGATTGGTCACCTGCGCGAACAGCTGCTTGAAGTAGCTGTACAGGGGCTTGTTGCGGTCGGACAGCACCGGCAGCGCGCTGTCATTGCCCATCGAGCCGATCGCCTCCTCGCCCTGTGTGGCCATCGGCTCCATCAGCAGCTTGATGTCCTCCTGCGTGTAGCCGAAGGCCTGCTGGCGGTCGAGCAGCGGCACCTCGACGCGCGCCGCCGAGCCGGCGCCGATCGCCGGCGCAGCCAGGTCGTCGAGCTTCACGCGGATGCGGCGGATCCACTCCTTGTACGGCTTGGCCGCGGCCAGCTGCGTCTTCAGCTCGGCGTCGTCGATGATCCGCCCCTGCTCGGTGTCGATCAGGAACATCTTGCCGGGCTGCAGCCGCCACTTCTTGATGATGCGCGCATCCGGGATCGGCAGCACGCCCATCTCGGAGGCCATCACCACCATGTCGTCGTCGGTGACGATGTAGCGGGCCGGGCGCAGCCCGTTGCGGTCGAGCGTGGCGCCGATGCGTACGCCGTCGGTGAAGGCGATCGCCGCCGGGCCGTCCCAAGGCTCCATCATCGCTGCGTGGTACTCGTAGAAGGCGCGGCGGCCCTCGTCCATCAGCGTGTGCTGCTCCCACGCCTCGGGGATCATCATCATCACCGCGTGCGCCAGCGGGTAGCCGCCCATCGTCAGCAGCTCGAGCGCGTTGTCGAAGCAGGCGGTGTCCGATTGCCCCTCGTAGATCAGCGGCCACAGCTTCTTCAGGTCTTCGCCGAGCACCGGCGAGCTCATCACGCCCTCGCGCGCGCGAATCCAGTTGAAGTTGCCCTTGACCGTGTTTATCTCGCCGTTGTGGGCGATCAGCCGGTACGGGTGCGCCAGTTCCCAGCTCGGGAAGGTGTTGGTCGAGAAGCGCTGGTGCACCAGCGCGATGGCGGTGACGGCGCGCGGATCGCGCAGGTCCGGGTAATAGCGGCCAACCTGGTCGGCGAGCAGCAGGCCCTTGTAGACGACCGTGCGGCTGGACATCGACGGCACGAAGTACTCCTTGCCGTGCTGTAGCTTCAGCCGCTGGATCTTGTGGCTGGCGCGCTTGCGGATCACGTACAGCTTGCGCTCGAGCGCGTCCGGCACCATCACGTCCGGGCCGCGACCAACAAAGATCTGACGGATGCGCGGCTCGCGGTTTTTCACCAGCGGCGACATCGGCATCGTGTGGTCGACCGGCACGTCGCGCCAGCCGAGCACGACCTGCCCTTCTTCGCGCACCGTGCGCTCGAGCTCCTGCTCGCAGGCCAGGCGCGATGCGTGCTCCTGCGGCAGGAAGATCATGCCCACGCCATACTCCCCGGGCGGCGGCAGGGTGATGTCCGCGTTGGCGAGCTCCTGTCGATATAGCGCGTCGGGGATCTGGACCAGGATGCCGGCGCCGTCGCCGCAAAGCGGGTCCGCGCCCACCGCGCCGCGGTGATCGAGGTTTTGCAGAATCAGCAGCGCCTGCCCGATCAGCGCATGGCTGGCCTTGCCCTTGATGTGGGCAACGAAGCCCACCCCGCAGGCATCGTGCTCGGAGCCGGGCGAATACATGCCCCGCTGCGCAGCGTCATCGAGAATCCGGTCGTGATGGCGAGAGTCCATGTCGAGCTCCAGGCGACAGCCAATCAATGTACTGCGCCGCAGCACCCATCACAACCAGAAAAATTGGGGTCAGAGTCGAATTTCTCGCTGAAATAACTGACCGCCGGAAAATCGGGGACAGAGTTAGGTCACTTATGAATCAGTGAGTTAAATGGGCATCTTGCGCGGCCTTCCCGGACGAACCGGCGATGCACGGCGTCCCGCCTTGGCGGCAATTTCCTCGATGAACCCGCGCTCGCCGAGCACCCAGCCCCGCTGGGTCGCGGTGCGAATGGCCTCGATCTCCTCCGCCTGCGTACCCTGGTCGAACAGTCGCCGGTACGCCAGCTGCCGCTCGAACGGGGTGTTGCCCAAGGACCAGTAGACCGCGTGCTCGCTGATCAGCGGATCGCTGCGCAGGCCAAGCTGATGCTTGTGGCTTGACCAACGATAGGCCGACGGGTCATCGACAAGCCCGGCCCGCACGGGGTTCAGTTCGATGTAGCGCATGCAGGCGAGCAAGTAGCGGTCGCTTTCGACGACCGTCGACCGGTATCGCCCCTCCCACAACGTGCCGGTACGCCGATGCCGTGTATTGAACCAGCGCACGTAGCGACGGCCGAGCGCCTGCATGAATCGGGCGAGTGTGTCGTTCTCAGCCGGCGTCGCGAGCAGATGCACGTGGTTCGGCATCAGCACGTAGGCGTGGATCGCCAAGGCGTGCACAGCCGCCAAGTCGGCAAGGTCTTTGAGAAAGCGGACGCAGTCGACTTCGTCGAGAAAGATCGGCTGGCGATTGTTGCCGCGCTGGATGATGTGATGCGGCAGTCCCGGCGCGGTCAGGCGCGGCAACCGAGCCATCTACTGTCTCAAGGGTTCGGAGAAGGGAAAATCGACTCTGACCCCAATTTTCTCACTTGATCCAGATGCGCTCGTTGCCGGTGTCGACGTGGACGAAGTTCTTGTTCAGGTACATGCCGACGCCGCCCTCGCCGAACAGGCTGGCCATGCCGGCCAGGCGGGCGAGCGACACGCCGGGCACGGTGATGTCGGCAGCCTGGCCGTTCAGGTGGCGCGAGTTCAGCGCCGAGCCTTCGGTGCGCCAGTTGGTGGAGAAGGTGCGGTAGCCGGAACTGACGTGGATCGGCTGCCGCAGGCCGTTGAAGGCAAGCCAGTTCTGCAGCCCGCAAAGCACATCCAACAGCCGCGGCGACATGGCGAAGCTCTTGTTCGCCTGGACGTCGCGCAGCAGCCAGCAGATCTCCTTGTACGCCTCGCCGTCGTAGCCGGAATCCGGCGTCCAGTAGGTGCTGCGAAGCTGGTCTTCACCGCGCACGAGCCACAGTGAGCGCTCACCTTTCAGCAATCTCGCCCGCCAGTTGTCGATGCTGCCCGGAGCGGCTGCCGGCGCGCCGGCCGCTCGCGCGAGCGATGGGACGAGCAAGCTGCCTGCGGCACAGCAGGCGCAGCCGAGCAGCCTGCGACGCTCAACGGTGATCACCGGTCGCCCGGCCCCCCGCGGCTCAACAGTATCCGAATCCCATTCGCTCATACGCCGAGCACAGTATTTCAAATCTCACCGACCGCAAATAGCCGCCGGTGCTCCTTCATCGCGTAGCGGTCGGTCATGCCGGCCACATAGTCGGCAATCGCACGCGGCCGATCATGCTCGGCGCGCTGCCGATGGTCCGTCGGCAGCAGTCGCGGCTCGTCCAGGAAGGCCTCGAACAGCTGGCGCACGATGCGTCGCGCCTTCTCGGTCATGCGCATCACCTGATAGTGGCGGTACAGATGATCGCCCAGGAAGACTTTCAGCGCGTCAGCCTCGGCGCGCACCGGCTCGGAGAACGCGACCAGCGGCGATGCGGCGCGCACATCGTCGACCGATGCCGGCGCGGCTTCGGCAATGCGTCGGCGCGACTCCGCGATCAGATCGACCACCAGCGCGTTGATCATCCGCCGTACCGTCTCATGGATCATCCGCCGCTCGCCGATGCCCGGATGCTCGGCACGCACCGCCCGCGCATGGCGCGCGAATACCGGCACCTCGTCGAGCTGCGCCAGCGTCAGCAGGCCGGAGCGCAGGCCGTCGTCGATGTCGTGGTTGTTGTAGGCGATCTCGTCGGCCAGGTTGGTGACCTGCGCCTCGACCGACGGCTGCCGGCGAAACAGGAAGCGCTCACCGAGCGCGCCCAGGCGCCGCGCGTTCTCCAGCGAGCAGTGCTTCAGTATCCCCTCGCGCGTCTCAAAGCAGAGGTTCAACCCGTTGAACGCCGCGTAGCGCTCCTCGAGTTCGTCGACCACGCGCAACGACTGCAGGTTGTGCTCGAAGCCGCCATACGGGCGCATGCAGTCGTTCAGCGCATCCTGGCCGGCGTGGCCGAACGGCGTGTGGCCAAGGTCGTGCGCCAGCGCGATGGCCTCGACCAGGTCTTCGTTGACGGCGAGCGAGCGCGCCAGCGCGCGGGCGATCTGCGCCACTTCCAGCGAGTGGGTCAAGCGGGTGCGGAACAGATCGCCCTCGTGATTGACGAACACCTGCGTCTTGTACTCGAGCCGGCGGAACGCCGTGCTGTGCACGATGCGGTCGCGATCGCGCTGGAAGTCGCTGCGCGTCGCTGCCGGCGGCTCGGCGTGCGCGCGCCCACGCGTGGCCGCGGCACGGACCGCGTAGGGCGCCAGCCCGCCGTCCTCCGTGATCACCGGTAGCCGCCAGCAGCCAGCGTGGCGTCCAGCGCATCCGATGGCACAGTGCGCTGGACCGCGCGGCCGATGCGCTCGAGCATGATGAAGCGGATCTCGCCGGCTTCCGCCTTCTTGTCGCCGCGCATCGACTCCAGTGCCGCGGCCCGGCTCAGGCCATCGATCCGGGTCGGCAGTTTCGCCGCGGCGACCGCCTTCTCGACGGCCTCCACATCGGCGCGCGCGATCAGACCGAGCCGCTGCGACAGGTCGGCGGCCAGGCACATGCCGCAGCCGACCGCCTCGCCGTGCAGCCAGCGCTCGTAGCCCGTCAGTGCTTCGATCGCATGGCCGAAGGTGTGTCCCAGGTTCAGCAATGCGCGCTCGCCGGATTCCTTTTCGTCGCGGGCGACGATCGCTGCCTTGATCTCGCACGAGCGGGCGATCGCCTCGGTCAGCGCCTGCTCATCACAAGCGAGCAACCGGGGCAGGTCATGCTCGATGCGGCCGAAGTAATCCGCATCGGCGAGCAACCCGTGCTTGAGCACCTCGGCCAGCCCTGCCGAAAGCTCACGCGGCGGCAGCGTGCGCAGCGTGTCGGTGTCGGCAACGACCGCCTCCGGCTGGTGGAAGGCGCCGATCAGGTTCTTGCCCCGCGGATGATTGACGCCGGTCTTGCCGCCGACCGACGAATCGACCTGTGCGAGCAAGGTGGTGGGCACCTGCACGAAGCGGATGCCGCGCATGTAGATCGCGGCGGCAAAACCGGCGATGTCGCCGATGACGCCGCCACCAAGCGCGATGACCGCGCTCTTTCGATCGGCGCCGGCCGCCAGCAGCGCATCGAGCACCGCTTCGACCGCGCGCATGTCCTTGCCGGTTTCACCGCCGGCAAGCTCGAAGACCGCGGTTGGCGCCACCGGCTGCAGCGCCGCCTGCGCCCGCGATGCGTACAGCGGCCCGACGCGCGTGTCGGTGACGACCAGCAGCCGCGACGGCCGCAACGGGCGAACGAACTCGCCCAGCCGATCGAGCAGGCCGGGGCCGATGTGAATGTCGTAAGGTCGACCCGCGAGGTCGACCGAGAGGCGGCGCATGGCCGTGATTCTATTGAGCTTTGCGCCCGAGCCGGCGTGATTCCTAGCCGCCCTGAAGCAGGGCCGCGACCTGCTCGTCCTGCATCAGCTTGGCGACCAGCCGGTTCGGATTGCCCGAACTGGACTGCACGGTCACGTGCGCAATCTCTTCGTACAGCGCCTCGCGCTCGGTGAGCAGCTGCGCGATCCGTCCGCGACGGTCAACCGTTTGCAGCAGCGGACGGGCGCGATCCTTCTGCGTGCGGCGCAGGATCTCATCGACCGAGGCACGCAGGTAGATCACCAGCCCGCGGCTGCGCAGGTGCGTGCGGTTCTCCGCGCTGAGGATCGCGCCGCCGCCGGTGGCCAGCACCGTGCGCGGACGTTGCGTCAGTTCGTCGATCAGGGCCGCCTCGCGGCGGCGAAAGCTCTCTTCGCCCTCGAGTTCGAAGATGGTGGCGATGCTGACGCCGCTTCGCGCTTCCAGTTCGCGGTCGCAGTCGATGAAGTCGAAGCCGCAGCGGCGCGCCAGCAGTCGACCCACGGTCGACTTGCCGGCGCCCATCATGCCGATCAGGAAGATCGCGGGTCGCACCGGCAACTACCCTGGCAACCCGCGAAAGCTCAGCCCTGCGCTCCTTGGGCCTTGATCTAGGCGGCCCGGCCAGGACGTCTCAGTTGGGATCGGAACAGCTCACCCCGACACCGTACGGGCTGGTCTGGAAGCCGGGCGTGGCGTCCTTGTTCTTGATGTCGGTAGTGGCCACGTCGAGTCCGTATATGAACTGGGCAAAGCCTTCCGTTCCTCCCACCGAAGCTCGCGCCTCAATCTGGTAGTTTGCCCAGCTGCCAAACCGCTGCCCGTACTTGAGGCTCAGGATAACGAAGCCGGTGCTATCGGTGACCCCGTTGTTAGCGATCGATACCGCGGCTGCCTGGCCGGGCCAGAGGAAAGCGTCGCCATTCTCGTTGTTGTCCGTCGCGTCGAGGATTCCGTTGAAGTTGGTGTCTTCATTCCCACAGAGAAGGTTGGCCGCCTTGGACCACTGGTCAACATTGAAGACGTAGTAGCCCTTCGCATAACCGAGCGGCAATAACCTTGGCGTAACGACCACCCCCGGCACGGCGCGACCAGCGGCATCCGTCACGTTGACCGTGAACTTCTTCGTATAAGTCAGACCACCGTCGGTCTTCTCGATCTGATTGTCGGTCGAGATCCTCACGAACAGCGGCTGCTGCGCCACCGTCAACCGCACCGGCTTCTCGTTGGCCGTGCAGGGGTTGCCCACGAAATCCAAGCCTGGAGTCGCCGGCGCGGCAAGCCCGTCCACCGACGCGCAAATGACGATCGCATCGGTACCCGAGGTCGCGGCGCCTGAGATGAATCGATTAGTTGCCAAACCCGTCACATTGCTCAGGACTGGATTAGTCGAGGTGTCGATCTCGAGCGTGCCGAACGACGGTGTAGTGGCGATTCGGAAGCGGACTGGAGCATTCCGAACTTGAATCACGTTCGACGCGCCCAACGAACCAAAGACCCTAACATCGATGGCCGAGAAGTTGCCGGTGTTACCGAGCAGGTTGGGGCCAGTGACGGCGGGATTGGCCTGGATGATGAAGTCATTGATGACGATGCCCGCGGGCTCGAGAGTCACGGGCTCCTGAGTCAATGCGCGGACCGTCACCGTGCCTACAGTCGAACCCGACTTAGCCACGATGTTCGCCGTCGAGGTGATCCCGGAGATGTCGACGGCTGCCGTGCCGCTCGCATCGGTTGTCGTCGTTGTCGCGCTCAGCGTGCCCTGGTCCGTCGAAAACACGATGGCGGCACCCGAGATCGGTTCGCTGGCCGCGTCGATCAGCCTCGCCGACAGTTTCGCGGTGGCGCTCGGTCCGCTCACCGAACTGGCGTTCGACGTCAGCGTCAGCGTCGTCCCGGTCACCTGGATCGTGGCGCTGCTGGAGAGACTTCCCGCCTTGGCCGTGACCGTCACCGTCCGGTTCGAGCGGTCCTGGCCGAGTTCGAACTTGCCGGCAAGTTTGCCGCTGGCGTCGGTCACGCCCGACGCCGAAGTCAGCACGCCCGAATCGGCCGACATCGTGACGTTGACGTCGGGCACGGCACGGCGCGAACTGTCGAGCGCGGTGACCGTGATGTCGACCGACTCGCCCGCCCGCGCAGCGATCGAACTGCGCGACGTGCTCATTTCGATGCTGGCCACGGCGCTGGGCCCGGTGGCTCCACCGGTACCGGTGCCGGGACCGGGCGCCTGATCACCGCTGCAGGCGGCGACGATCGCCGCGCCGGTGAGGACCGCGACCAGCCGCAGCCATCGGGCGCAGCCGGGGAAGGGGAATCGAGCGGAAGAACCCATAGTCATGTCGCTTCTCACTGGCAGGCGTGTTCGGAGTCGGCGCGGCGAATCAGCGGCCAGAGACCTGGCTGGTCACGATGCGCGGCGTGATGAAGATCAGCAGTTCGCTGCGGTCGCTCACCGTGCTGGTGTTCTTGAAGAGATAGCCGACCACCGGCAGGTCGCCGAGGAACGGCACCTTGGTGACCGTCCTGCGCTCCTGCTGCTCGAAGATGCCGCCGAGCACGACCGTGCCGCCGTTCTCGACCAGCACCTGCGTCTGAACGTTCTTGGTGTCGATCGCCGGACCGGACAGGGTCTGCTGCCCAGGGCTGTCCTTGTTGACCTTGACGTCGAGGAAGATCGCGCCCTCGGGCGTGATCTGCGGTGTGACTTCGAGCCGCAGCGTCGCCTTCTTGAACTGAACGCTCGTGTTGCCGGCCGACGACGCCTCCTGGTACGGAATCTCCGTACCCTGCTCGATCGAGGCCTTGACCTTGTCGGCGGTGATCACCCGCGGGCTGGAGATGATCTTGCCGCGGCCATCAGCCTCCAATGCCGACACTTCAAGCGACAGGAAGCGCGACAGCGACGCGTTGAACAGCGTCAGCGCGGCGCCGGCTGCACCGAAGCCGCCGATCGCCGACGCCGGCAGGTTCACGAAGTTGGCGTTGCTGGTAATGCTGCCGGTATTGACGGCGCCGCTGCCGCCCGGCGCGGCGGTGGTCGTGCCGACCGTTCCTCCCGGACCCGTCGCCGACGTGACGCCCACGCCGCCGCCGGTGGCATATGCGCCGGAGCCGCCGACCTCACGCGGATAGCCACTGGAGCCGCCGAGACGGACGCCGAGGTTGCGGCTGAAGGTGTCGTCGGCTTCCACGATGCGGGCCTCGATCAGCACCTGCGGCACCTGGACGTCGATCTTCTGCAGCAGGCGGCGCACTTCCTCGAGTCGCGCCGCGGTGTCGCGGACGAACATCTGGTTCGTGCGCGGGTCGACGACGACCGTGCCGCGCTTGGACAGCATCCGCTGCTGGCCGTCGACCAGCAGCTTGCGCACGTCCTCGGCCTTCTGGTAGTTGACGACGAAGCTCTCCGCGCGCAGCGGCTCCAGGTCGGCGATCTGGCCGCGCGCCTCGAGATCGAGCCTTTCCTTTGCCGCCAGTTCTTCGCGCGGGGCAACGATGACCACGTTGCCGTTCTTGCGCATGTCCAGGCCCTTGCTCTGCAGGATGATGTCGAGCGCCTGGTCCCAGGGCACGTCCTTCAGGCGCAGCGTGATCGAGCCGCCGACCGAGTCGCTGGTGATGATGTTCAGATCCGTGAAGTCGGCGATCACCTGCAGCAGCGCCCGCACTTCGACGTTCTGGAAGTTCAGCGACAGCCGCTCGCCCTGATACCCCGGGCGCGTGCCCTGGATCAGTCGCGTCGGGTCCTCCTTGACTGGTTTGACCTCGACCACGAACCGGGTGTCGCTCTGGTAGGCGTTGTACTCCCAGACGCCGCGCGGCTCGATCACCATGCGCACATTGCTGCCCTGCTGCGACGTGCTGACCAGCGCGATCGGCGTGCCGAAGTCGGTGACGTCAAGGCGACGGCGCAGCGACTCGGGCGCCGTCACGTTGAGGAAGTCGACGATCACCCGGTTGCCCTGCTCGCGGATGTCGACGCTGGTGTTCGGGTCGGACAGGTCGACCAGGATGCGGCCTTCGCCTTCGGCACCGCGCCGGAAGTCCACTGACCGCAGCGCGCGCGGCCCGCTCGTTGCAGCCGCCGCGGCAGCGGCCGGCGCGGCCGAGGTCGCCTCGGCGGCACGGAAGGTCGTCGTGTCCACCAATCCGCCAAGCGCCACCTGGACGATGTTGCCGTTGACCGTGACCGAATGGTTCACGGATCGGCGCAGGTTCAGCACCAGCCGGGTGCGGTCCTGCGCCTGGACGATGTTGACCGAGCGCAGATCGCCCTGGTTGAACTCCAACGCATTGCGGCCGACGTTGTTGTCGGTGCCGGCGAGGTCTATCGCGATCCGCGCCGGGTTGGCGACCGAGAAGCTGGGCGGCGCCTCCTTCGGCGGCGACTTCAGCTGGATGGTCAGCAGGACGCCAGCGGCGGTCTGCGTTGCATCGACACGCTCGACGCTGTTGGCCGCCGCGACGGCCTGAGCCCGCGCCGGAACGGGGCTGAGGGCCGGCACCAAGGCCGCGGCAATGAACGCCGCAGCAAGAAGAAACTTAACCGCCATCCTCATCGCTTGCCCCCTGTTCGCGCCGCTTCCTGCAGCTCCAGCTTGGCGGGACGTTCAACCCATTCGCCCGCCGCGTCCTGAACGATTTCCTTGATCTGCACCTCCGACTCGGAGATGCGCGTGACCAACCCGAAGTTCTGCCCGACGTAGTTGCCGACCCGCACCATGTGCGTGGCACCGCCGCTCTGCAGCAGCGCGATGTTCACGTTGTGCTGGCGCATCGTGCCGACCATCTTGACCTGGTCGAGCGGGAAGGCTTCCAGCGCCTCGCGACGGCGCTCCAGGTCCGGCCGGATCGTGCTCGCGGTTGCCCGTACCTGTTGCTGGCGCACCACCGCGGTCACCACCTTCTGCGGATCGAACGGATCGATCAGGCTGCCACCTTCGTAGCCGTAAGGCGTGAACTCCTTCGGCGGCGCTACCGGATTCGTCACCGGGCGCACCTGCTGCCGCACCTCGGCCATCCACTGGCGCAGCTCGATTTCGTTTGATGGCGCGCATCCTGCGGCCAGCGCGACGGCCGCCATCGGCAACATGAGTCGAGTGATGTTCATCGGCGTCTTCACTTCTTGGCGGCCGGTTGCCTGGCCTTGCGCTGCGCCGCCAGTTCCTCTTCGTCCAGGTAGCGATAGGTCCTGGCGGTGGCGTCCAGCGCGAGCACACCGTCGCGCTGCGCAGTGAGGTTCAGGTTGTTCAGCGTCACGATGCGCGGCAAGTTGGCAATGTCGCCGGCAAACGCGCCCAGGTCGTGATAGCGGCCGGATACGCGCACCGAAATCGGCAGCTCCGCGTAGTAGTCCTTCAGGCTCGTCTGCCCGGGCCGGAACAGCTCGAACTGCAGGCCGCGACCGATGCCCGCCTGGTTGATGTCCGACAGCAGGGCATCCATCTCCGACTTGCTCGGCAGCTGTTTTTCCAGCGTCAGCACGTACTGGCTGACGAGTTCCTTCTGGCGCCGCAGCTCGTCGAGGTTGATTGCCTGCTGCAGCTTGGCGCGGTACTGGTCCTTCAGCGTCAGTTCCTCGGCGCGCAGCCGGTCAAGCTCCTCCGACTGCTGGCTCCAGAGCAGGAAGTAGCCGGCGACCGCGCAGACCACGATCACCACGATCCAGACGGCCAGGCGCGGCAGCAGCGGCCAGAAGCCGATGTTGTCGAAGGTCAGCCCCTGGAACTGGGACAGGAGCTGTCGGGTGTCGATTGCCATGCGTGTCGCCTCGGTGCGTGAACCCGCCCTACTTCTTCGCCGGCAGTGTCGCCGCTTTCGCGGGCGGCGCTGCCTTCTGTGACTGCTGCAGCTGGGCGCGTTCCGGCGTCGGCTTCATTGCGAAGTGCAGAGAGAAATCGAACAGCCGGCGCTGCACACCCGGCGGCTGCTGGCCGGAGACGCGGATCTCGACCAGTTCGGGCCGCTCCAGGAACCTGGAGTTGCCCTGCAGGTTGCGCAGGAACTCGGACACCCGCTCATTGGACGCGGCCCAGCCGACAACGGTGACCTTCTTGTCCTCCTGCTTCACCGACCGGAGATAGATGCCCTCGGGCACCTGGCGGGCAAGTTCATCCAGCAGGTACACGGGCTGGTTGCGGTCTGCCTGCAGGTCCTCCACGGCGCGCTGCCGCGCCACCAGCGCATCGATCTCCTGGCGCAGGGTCGCGATCTCACGAATCTGCAGGTCGAGCTTGCGGTTCTCCGCCGTGATGAATTCGTTGCGTTCTCGCTGGCCGGCAATCTGGTGCTGCAGGGCGCTCCAAACCGCAAACACCAACGTCGCCCCGGCAAGCAGGCTCAGGCCCGTCGAGAAGAGGAACGCCTTTTTCTGCCGCTCGCGCCGTTCGGCCCGATGGGGCAGCAGATTGACGCGGACCCTCATGGCAGCCCCCACGGACGCCAGGCACCCTGCGCACTGAAAAGGCCGGCGGCGAGATGGAGGCGGATCATCGACAGCCTCATGTGTCGAACCTCCGCATGGCCAGGCCGCACGGGGTCAGAAGCCCCGGCGCGTCCAGCCGCAACTGCTTCTCACGCACGCTGCCGGCGATTTCCATCCCCTTGAACGGCGAGATCACCGAAGTCGGCACCTGTGCGCGCTCCATCAGCTCGTCCGCGAGGCCGGTCAGGATGGCCGAGCCGCCGGCAAGCATGATCTGGTCGATCCGCGTGTACGGCGTCGAAGTGAAGAAGAACTGCAGCGCGCGTGTGATCTCGGTCACCGCCGCCTCGACGAATGGCCGCAGAACGTCCGACTCGTAGTTCGCCGGCAGATCGCCGGAGCGCTTCTTCTGCTCCGCCTCGTCGACGGAAATGCCGTAGGCGCGGGCAATGTCACTGGTCAGCTGCTGGCCACCGAAGGGCTGGTCCCGCTCATAGATGGCCTCCCCGTCGTGCATGACGGTGGCGGTCGTTGAATTGGCGCCCAGGTAAAAGGCGGCGATCACCAGCCCTTCACCCCGGTTCGGCAGCTGTTCGATCAGACGCTCGAGTGCGCCGCGCATCGCGTAGGACTCGACGTCGATGATCACCGGCTTCAGGCCGGCGATCTGTGCGACCGCCATCCGGTCCTCGACCTTTTCCTTGCGCGACGCGGCAATCAGCACTTCGACATCGTCGGGCGAGTTGGGAATCGGGCCGAGGACCTGGAAGTCAAGGCTCACTTCGTCGAGAGCGAACGGTATGTATTGGTTCGCCTCGCTCTCGACCTGCATTTCCATTTCCTCCTCGCGGAGGTTCGCGGGCAGGGCGATCCGCTTGGTGATGACCGCCGAAGCCGGCAGTGCCATCGCCACGTTCTTGATCCGCGTGCCGGACCGCCGCCACGCCCGCTTGACGGCCTCGGCGACGATATCGATCTTGTCGAAGTTGCCGTCGACGACCGCGCCCCTCGGCAGCGGCTCGACGGCGTAGCGCTCAAGGCAGAGCGTGCCCGCCGACGGCTGGGACAGTTCGACCAGCTTGACGCTCGACGAACCGATGTCCAGCCCTATCAGGGGCGGTGTCTTGCTCGATAAGAAGGGCAACTCAAAAGCCAAGGCGGCGCTCCCGAAAGCGCAGCTAGTCTCGACCGCAAGGCCTCAGGAAGGAGGCTTGGCGAACAAGGAACCTCTCTGCATCACACCCCCGAACGGGCTGGGCATTCTGCCGATTTTTCCTTATCTTTCGAGCGTTTACCGCGACTTTGTTTGATGCTACTTGAAATCCTATCAACAACACTCAAACATTCACAAGCCCTACGTACGGACGATCGAAGCGTCGTCGACTCGGACGATGGACACCCGTAGCGCCAGCCAAACAGGCTAGGCCGTCGACCACCGACAGCCTCTGAGCGGCCGGCGCAGCGCTTAGACTTCGCCTTCCTCAGCCCCTACGTTCGTTCGGCAGCACGGCCCCGCTCCTCACGCGCCCCCCGCCAGCCAGACGAACTTCATTGGCTTGCCCTGGTGTCCAACCGGCCCTCAGCATCTGAAGCCTCACCGATGCAGCATTTCCGCAACGCCCCCTTATGGGTGCGGGCGATGCTCGGCGCGGCCCTTGCCGGCGCGATCGGGTTGCTGGTGGCCGGGCTGGTGCTGCTGTTCGTCTTCGCGCTCGCCTATGCGAACCTGCCGTCGATCGACACGCTCACCGATTACCAGCCGCGCATTCCGCTTCGCGTCTGGACCGCCGACGCCGTCCTGATCGGGGAATTCGGGGAAGAACGGCGCGACTACGTGCCGATACAGGCGGTGCCCAAGCGGGTCCAGCAGGCGATCCTGGCCGCTGAGGACGATGCCTTCTACCGCCACCGCGGCGTCGACTACACCGGGCTTGCGCGTGCCGTAGTAGCCAACTTCTCCTCCGGACGGCGCGGCCAGGGCGGCAGCACGATCACCATGCAGGTCGCCCGCAACTTCTACCTGAGTTCGGAGCGCAGCTACCTGCGCAAGATCTACGAGATCGCGCTGGCCTTCAAGATCGAGTCCGAACTGACCAAGGACCGCATCCTCGAGGTCTATGTCAACCAGATCTTTCTCGGCCAGCGCGCCTATGGCTTTTCCGCTGCCGCGCAGACCTACTTCGGCAGGAAGCTGCCGGACCTGACTGTCGGGGAGGCAGCCATGCTGGCCGGGCTGCCGGCTGCACCAAGCGCCTATAACCCGTGGGTCAACCCGCGCCGGGCCAAGGTCCGCCAGCAGTACGTGCTGTCGCGCATGCTGCAGCTGGGTTTCATTTCGCAGCGAGAGCATGACGAGGCGGTTGCCGAGCCATTCAAGCCGCGCCAGGCGCTGGCCACCTCTTCGCCGAATTCCAACCGGGCGCTGCAGCATGCGCAGTTCGCGGCGGAGATGGCACGCCAGGCGGTGTTCGACATCTATCGCGATGAGGCGTACACGCTTGGCCTGAACGTGCACACGACGCTGGTCAGCGGCGAGCAGCTGGCCGCGTATGAGGCGGTGCGCAGCCAGGTTCTGAGCTACGACCGCCGCTATGGCTACCGAGGACCGGAGGCGTTCATCGAGCTGCCTGCGGAACCCGCGCAGCGCGACCAGAGGATCGAGGACGCGATCGTCGAGGCAATCGAAAGCCCGGATCTGTTGCCGGCGGTGGCAATCGAAGCTTCGCCGAAGCAGGTCCGGGCGATCCTGCAGGGGGGCGAGGCGATTGAAATCAGCGGCGAAGGCCTGCGCTTTGCCGCCCGCTCGCTCGACCCCAAGGCACAACCTACCCGCCGAATCGTTCCCGGCGCACTGGTGCGGGTAACGCGGCACGCCAAGGGGTACTGGGAGATCGCGCAACTGCCGCAGGTCGAGGCCGCATTCGTCGCCGCCGACGCGCGCGACGGCTCGGTGCGGGCACTGGTCGGCGGCTTCGACTTCAACCTCAACAAGTTCAACCACGCCACCCAGGCCTGGCGCCAGCCAGGGTCCAGCTTCAAGCCATTTGTCTACTCGGCCGCCCTCGAGCGCGGCTTCATGCCAAGCACACTGGTCAACGATGCGCCCTTCGCCGTCGACCCTGCGGAAACCGGTGGACAGCTCTGGGAACCGAAGAATTACGACGGCAAGTATGACGGCCCACTGCGCCTGCGTCAGGCGCTGGCGCGTTCGAAGAACATGGTGTCGATCCGCGTGATCAAGGCAATCGGGCCGCAATACGCCCAGAAGCACATCACGCGCTTCGGCTTCGAGCCCGCCAAGCATCCGCCCTACCTGACGATGGCGCTCGGCGCCGGGTCAGTCACGCCCTGGCAGATGGCCAGTGCCTATGCAGTGTTTGCCAATGGCGGCTATCGGGTCCCGCTGGTGCTGATCGACCGCGTCACCGACTCGCGCGGCCGCGTCATCATGGCCGCGCAGCGGGCGCAGGCGGGCGACGAGAGCAACCGCGTCCTCGATGCGCGCAACGCCTACGTAATGGACAGCCTGCTGAAGGACGTCACCCGCTACGGCACCGCCGCCGGCGCGTCGCGCCTGCGCCGCGACGACATCGCGGGCAAGACCGGCACCACCAATGATTCGCACGACGCCTGGTTCGCCGGTTACGGCGGCGGCATCGTCGCCGTGTCGTGGATGGGCTTCGACCAGCCGCGGCCGCTCGGCGATCGTGAAACCGGCGGCGGCCTCGCCCTGCCGATGTGGATTTCGTACATGGCCAAGGCATTGCCGAACCGGCCACCGATACCTGTGGCCGAGCCCGAGGGCGTGGTCAATGTGGGCGGCGAGATCTACTTCGCCGAATTCCAGCCGGGCCAGGGAGTGGCCAGCGTAGGCCTCGAAGATGCCCTGCCCGGTGCCGAGCCAGGTGCGACCACTAAGGTCCGCGAGCAGATCTTCTAGCCGTCCCGCTTCAGCCGGCGCGCAGCAGCACAGCGACACCACCTTGAGCGGAAATCACGCGCGACAGCGCGGCGAACAGCTCGGAACCATCGCGCGTGTCGCACCAGGCTCCGTCACGCCATTCGAAATGAAAGCCGCCGCTCCTGGCGGCGACCCAGATCTGCCGCATCGGCGTCTGGCTGTTGACGACGACCTTCGAGCCGTCTGCCAGTTCGAGCGTCAGCACATTGCCGGCATGTGTCGCCTCGATGTCGGCATCGCAGGCCTCGACCGCGGATTCGATCGCGTCGATCGTGCGCTCGGCGGCAGCCAGGAACTCGGACTCGCTCATGCCCATGATAGATTGCCTCGATGCTTCGCTGCGTGTGTTCGATTGTATTGACGGTCGCCTTCCTTGCCGCCTGCGGCCAGAAGGGTCCGCTGGTGCTGCCCGACGAGGTACGGCGTAAGCAGGCACCGCCGCCGGCGCACGACGTGCCGCCGACACAAGAGGGCAAGCAGTGAACACGTCCGCTGCAGCGCGGCCCGTGGAGGCCTTCAGCCGGTGCGGCGGCACGCTCGCCTGCGAAGGCGTGCCGCTTGCCGAGATCGCCGCCCGTTTCGGCACCCCGACCTATGTGTATTCGCGCGCCGCGATCGAAGGCGCGTTCGCCGCCTATACCGCGGCGCTGCGAGGCCGCCCCTCGCTGGTCTGCTACGCGATGAAGGCGAACTCGAACCTCGCCGTGCTCAACCTGCTGGCCCGTGCCGGCAGCGGCTTCGATATCGTCTCGGGCGGTGAACTCGCACGGGTGATCGCCGCCGGCGGCGACCCGCGCAAGGTGGTGTTCTCCGGTGTCGGCAAGACGGACGGCGAGATCGCGCACGCGCTGGGCGCCGACATCCTTTGCTTCAACCTCGAGTCGGTGGCGGAACTCGAGATGGTCGAGCGTGTCGCCGCGGCCATGGGCAGGCGCGCGAGGGTTTCCGTGCGCGTGAACCCGGACGTCGATCCGAAGACGCATCCCTACATCTCGACGGGGTTGAGGTCGAACAAGTTCGGCGTCGCCTACGCCGACACGCTGCCGCTTTACCGGCGTGCGGCGACGATGGCTCACATCGACGTCGTCGGCATCGACTGCCACATCGGCTCGCGCATCTGCGACATCTCCCCGTACCTGGAGGCGGCGGACCGGCTGCTCGACATCGTCGACGCGCTGGCCCGAGACGGCATCGAGCTTGCGCACATCGACTTCGGCGGCGGGCTCGACATCCGCTATCGCGACGAGAACCCGCCGGCCGCTGCCGAACTGATCGGCGCACTCGTTGCCCGCGTCGATGCGCGCGGCCACGGCGGCAAGATGCTGATGTTCGAGCCGGGGCGGTCGATCGTCGGCCCGGCCGGCGCGCTTCTCACGCGGGTGAACATCGTCAAGCCGGGCGTCGAGAAGAACTTCCTCATCGTCGACGCGGCGATGAACGACCTCCTGCGACCGGCTCTTTACGATGCGTGGATGGACGTGCAACCAGTGCAGCCACGAAGCGGCTCCGCGCGCACCTACGACATCGTCGGCCCGATCTGCGAGTCCGGCGACTGGCTGGCGCGCGAGCGGCAGCTGACCGTCGAGCCGGGTGACCTGCTCGCAATCCTCGGTGCCGGCGCCTATGGCATGAGCATGGCGAGCAATTACAACTCACGCGGCCGTGCGGCCGAGGTGATGGTCGACGGCGAGCGGGTCTACGAGATTCGCCGCCGGGAGACGATCGAGGAACTGTTCGCGCTCGAGTCGATGCTGCCATAGCGCTGCTGCGCCCAGCGCAGCAGGCGCACGCCGAGCAGCAGGCCAATGACAACGGCATACACGAGCGGCTCGCCGACGTCGTTCTTGGCCGCCTTCTGCCACCAGAAGTGCACGACCGCGAGCGCTGCGATCACGTAGACGAGCCTATGCAGGCGCTGCCAGTTGCGCCCGCCGAGGCGCTTCACCCAGCCGTTGCTCGACGTCACCGCCAGCGGCAGCAGCAGCACCATGGCGGCAAAGCCGGCTGTGATGTAGCGCCGCTTCAGCACGTCCTTCCAGATCGCCGCCATGTCGAACCACTGGTCCAGCCACAGGTAGGCGCAAAAGTGCAGCACGGCATAGAAGAAGGTGAACAGGCCGAACATCCGTCGCAGCCGCATCGGCCACGCCCATCCGGTGGCCAGCCGCAGCGGCGTGATCGACAGCGTGACGACGAGTGCAACCAGCGTCCAGGTGCCAAGCGAGCGGATCACGAATTCGACCGGGTTGGCGCCCAGCCCCCCCGAGGCGCCGAGGAAGAACAGCCGCCCCAGCGGCAGCAGCGCGGCCATGAACAGAGCCGCTTGCAGCCGCGCGAACGTGCGCGGCCGCAACACCGGCGGCACGATCGCCGAGAACCGCGCCAGCAACGGAATGCGCCATCCGCTCACGTCGACAGGCTCAAGTCGTTTTCCACCGAGCGGGCTCGACCCCGAGGCATGAAGCGCAGAGCTACTTAGTAGAACCGCTTCAGGTCCATGCCGGCATAGAGCGACGCCACCTGCTCGCCGTAGCCGTTGAACATCTGCGTCGGCCGGCGGCGGGCGAAGAGGCCGTCCTCGCCCAGGCGCCGCTCGCTCGCCTGGCTCCAGCGCGGATGATCGACGTTCGGATTGACGTTCGAATAGAAGCCGTATTCGTTCGGCGCAGACTTCTGCCAGCTGTTGACAGGTTGCCGCTCCACGAGACGGACGCGAACGAGCGACTTGGCGCTCTTGAAGCCGTACTTCCAAGGCACCACGATCCGCAGCGGCGCACCGTTCTGGTTCGGCAGCACCTCGCCATACAGGCCGAAGGTGAGCAACGTCAGCGGATGCATTGCCTCGTCCATTCGCAGTCCTTCAACGTACGGCCAGTCGAGCACGCGCGATCGCAGCCCCGGCATCTGCTTCGGGTCGGCCAGGGTGGTCAATTCAACATACTTGGCGTTGCCGGTCGGCTCGACGCGCCGGATCAGTTCGGCCAGCGGATAGCCGATCCAGGGCACGACCGCCGACCACGCCTCGACGCAGCGCAGCCGGTAGATGCGCTCTTCCATCGGCGCCAGTTTCAGCAGCTCGTCGACGTCGAAGCTGCGCGGACGACGCGCTTCGCCATCGACAGCAACCTGCCAGGGACGCGTTCGGAGCAGCTTCGGCGCGTGCTGCGAAGGATCATCCTTCTCGGTGCCGAACTCGTAGAAGTTGCAGTAGCTGGTCACCAAGTCCTGCGCGGTGGGTCGTTCCATCGTCGACAGCGGGCTGGGCTTGCCCGCAAGCTTGGAGGCGGCGGGGTTCTGCGCAACTGCCCTTCCCGCGGCGCCGACCAGGCCAGCCGCGACCGCTGCCTGCAGGAGCGTCCTGCGCTCGCGCCAGACGCCTGGTGGCGTGATCTCCGATGGTGCAATGTCGCTTCGCTGGCGGATCAGCATGCACAACTCCCTGGGGGCAACGTCAAGACGACAGTCGGCGGAAGGAGGCAAACCTTACCGCGCGAGCAGCGGGCCGGCTGCCTTCTGACCCGCACCATAGCCCAAGGTTCCGGCCCGCCGGGCCCTACACTTGCCGCGCCGCGCTCCACCGGAGAAACGCCGATGCACATCGAACATGAGGTCAAGCTCGACTACAGGGACGTGCTCATCCGCCCCAAGCGTTCGACGCTGACCTCGCGCAGTGAGGTCGACATCACGCGCGAGTTCTCGTTTCGCCATGCCAAAGCGCCGTACCGCGGCATCCCGATCATCGCCGCCAACATGGACACCATCGGCACCTTCGAGCTGGCGCAGGCGCTCGACCGTTTCGGGCTGTCGACGGCCCTGCACAAGCACTACGGAATCGACGATTACGTCCGCTTCTTCACCGCACTCGAGCGCAAGTCTGCCGCCTTCTACTCGATGGGCATCACGCGGGCCGACGAGGACAAGTTCGACAAGCTCATGCACGCCGCGCCCGGTGCAGTGCAGTACGTGTGCGTCGATGTCGCCAACGGGTATCACGAGAACTTCGTCACCTGCGTCACCCGCCTGCGCAGCCGGCATCCGGAGCTGGTCATCATGGCCGGCAACGTCGTCACCGGCGAGATGACCGAGGAGCTGATCCTGTCCGGCGCCGACATCGTCAAGGTAGGCATCGGGCCCGGCTCGGTGTGCACGACGCGCAGCCTGACCGGCGTCGGCTATCCGCAGCTGTCGGCGGTGATCGAATGCGCCGATGCCGCGCACGGCCTCGGCGGCCACATCTGTGCCGACGGCGGCTGCACCACGCCAGGCGACGTGGCCAAGGCCTTCGGCGGCGGCGCCGATTTCGTGATGCTCGGCGGCATGCTCGCCGGGCACGACGAATGCGGCGGCGAGATCGTCGAGCGCAACGGCGAGAAGCTGCAGCGTTTCTACGGCATGAGCAGCCGCACGGCGATGGAACTGTATGCGGGCGGTGTGGCCGAGTACCGGGCGGCCGAGGGCAAGGAGGTGCTGGTGCCCTATCGAGGCGAGGTGGCGCGCACGGTGCAGGAGATCCTGGGCGGAGTGCGCTCGGCGTGCACCTATGTCGGCGCGCGCCGCCTCAAGGAGCTGTCGAAGCGGACCACCTTCATCCGTGTCACCCAGCAGATCAACGAAGTCTTCGGCAAGCAGTAGCCGCCGCCGGGCAGCGGCGCCTGCCCACCGCTAGCGCAGCCCGGCCACGTAGTCGGCCACCGCGTTCATCTCGGCGTCGGACAGCCGCGCGGCAATCTGCGTCATCGGCACGTTGTTGCGCCGGGTGCCGTCGTGGAAGGCCTTCAGCTGGGCGACGGTGTATTCGGCGTGCTGGCCGGCCAGGCGCGGGTACTGCGCCGGGATGCCGGCGCCCGAGGGGCTGTGGCAGCCGCTGCAGGCCGGCACGCCACGCTCCGGGACACCAGCCCGGTAGATGCGCTGGCCAAGTTCGAGCGTCTCGCGATTTCGCGCCACGCCCGGCTTGTGCGGCTGGCTCGCGTAGAACGCGGCCACGTGCAGCCGGTCAGCGGCCGAGATACCGCCGAGGATGCCGGACATGATGCTGTTGACGCGCGCACTCTTGTCGCTTGCCGGCTTGGCATAGTCGTTCAGCTGCTTCAGCAGGTACGCGGAGTCCTGCCCGGACAGCTTCGGATTGGCAGCGATGGTCGAGTTGCCGTCGGCACCGTGGCACGCCACGCAGATCGAATTGGCGACTTCCTGGCCACGCTTCAGGTCCGGCTTGGCGGCCGCCTTGTCCTGCGCAAATGCGGCAAACGGAATCGCCAGCCCGACCGCTGCAGTCGCCAGGATCCGGCCGCAGCTGACAGGACGCATCGAAAGGAAAGTGGATTTCATGGCCAGTTCTTCTTGACGTGCCCGTGCCGGCGTCGGCACCGGCAGGGGCGCCGGATCAAAGCCGCGTATTCTACCGGAGCCCCCAGTGGCCCCATCTGTGGTCGCCGCGTTTTCTTCGATTCTCCGCCTGACTGTGCTGCACTTCGAGTCCGCCCGGTTCACGGTTTCAGTCGCCGAACTGGCGCAGCTGAACCGCGCGCCGCTGGCCATGGTTCCGGAGATTGCATTCGTCGGACGATCGAACGTCGGCAAGTCGACGGTCATCAACGTGCTCACGGCACAGCGCCAGCTGGCGCATGCCAGCAAGACGCCCGGGCGCACGCAGCTGCTCAACTTCTTCGAACTGACCGAGCGCGAAGCGGACGGCACGCCAAGAGTCGTCGGCCACCTGGTCGACCTGCCCGGCTACGGCTTCGCCCGCGTGCACGAGGACACGCGGTCACGCTGGGACCAGCTGGTCGGCGGCTACCTGTCCAGTCGCCGCCTGCTGGCCGCCGTGGTGCTGGTGATGGACGCCCGCCGGCCGCTGGCCGCGGCAGACGAGCACCTGCTGGCCTGGCTCGCCGCACGCGCCGACGCCGAGCGGCTGCGGGTTCACCTGCTGCTGAACAAGGCCGACCAGATCGGCCGTGCCGAACGCGCACGCATGCTGGCCCAGGCCGAATACCGCGCCGCATCGCTGCCGATGCCGGTTTCGGTGCAGCTGTTCTCGGGCCTGAAGCGCGAAGGACTCGATGAGCTGCGAATGACGCTCTCGCAGGTCATCGAGGGCTGAGCAACTGACGCGGGCACACGAGGCAGCCGCGCGTATCATCGCCGGGCAAAAAAACGCCCCGGGCATGTGCCCGGGGCTCAATGCCATTGAAGGCCCCGCTCAGGGAGGAATCAGCGGGAGGCGACGCGAATCGCCTCTTGCGAGTTTCGCCGAATCCTGCGCCAAAGAAAGCCCGGAATTCCACGTATGTCGACGATCTCCCAGTACCCTGCGATACGCCTGCGCCGCATGCGCCGCGACGAGTTTTCCCGCCGGCTGATGCGCGAGCACCGCCTGACGACCGACGACCTGATCTATCCGGTCTTCGTGCGCGATGGTCAAAACCGGCGCGAGGATGTTGCTTCGATGCCCGGCGTGCAGCGGCTGTCCGTCGATCTGCTGCTGCCGGTGGCGGAGCAGTGCGTCGCCGCGGGTATCCCGGTCATGGCGCTGTTTCCGGTCATCGACATCCAGCTCAAGTCAGCCGACGGCCGTGAAGCGACCAACCCCGACGGCCTGGTGCCGCGCGCTGTGCGCGAACTGAAGCGCCGTTTCCCCGAGCTCGGCCTGCTGACCGACGTGGCGCTCGATCCCTTCACCACGCACGGGCAGGACGGGCTGATCGACGACACCGGATACGTGCTGAACGACGAGACGATCGCCGTGCTGCGCCAGCAGGCGATGGTGCAGGCCGACGCGGGGGTCGACATCGTCGCGCCGAGCGACATGATGGACGGCCGCATCGGTGCGATCCGCCAGTCGCTCGAGGCCACCGGGCATATCCACACGCGGATCATGGCCTACTCGGCCAAGTACGCCAGCGCCTTCTACGGCCCGTTCCGCGACGCGGTCGGATCGGTGTCGAATCTGGGCAAGTCGAACAAAGCCGTCTATCAGATGGACCCGGCCAACACTGACGAGGCGCTGCGCGAGGTGGCGCTCGACATTGCCGAGGGCGCCGACATGGTGATGGTGAAGCCCGGCATGCCGTACCTGGACATCGTCCGGCGGGTCAAGGACGAGTTCCGCATGCCGACCTACGTCTATCAGGTCAGCGGCGAGTACGCGATGCTCAAGGCCGCTGCGATCAACGGCTGGCTCGACGAGAAACAGGTCGTGCTCGAATCGCTGCTCGGGTTCAAGCGCGCCGGCGCCGACGGTGTGCTCACCTATTTTGCGTTGCAGGCGGCGCAATGGCTGGCAACGGAGCGCTGAGCGTTCAATGATCTGGCTGCACATTCAGCCGGAAGTCGCGGTCCGCCTGGATGTGGCGCCGCAGGCGCCCGCCGCCG
>CAZSYX010000049.1:0-26040 GCA_964610575.1 uncultured Burkholderiaceae bacterium | reverse complement strand
GTCGACGATGCCGTACAACTCGATCGTGTTGTTCGCGGCCATCTGGGCAAAGGCCGCCGGGAAAGCAACCGTCAATGCCAGCGCGAGCAAGCTCTTGCGCATCTCGTGTCTCCTCTCGTTTTTGGGTGCGATACTCGAATTTCGAGAAAGAATAGCCCTACGGCCTGCGCAATTGCGCATCCGACACCCAGCCTTCATCGCTCGCAGCAATGACTGTGGCTTGGGCGCAACAGCAAACAGGAAGCGAAGCCCGATGTCCCGACAACTTGACTTGGTCGATCAACTATTCGCTGCGGCCGATCGCGCCCTGCGCACCGTGGCGTCGAGAGCCGTGGCCTCCCGCCCGTATCCGGCACCCGCGCACAGCACCGAGGCGGAGGAACTGAGCGCGGAGCAGCGCGCCGAGGCGGCGGCGCTGATGCGCGTGAACCACGTCGGCGAGATCTGCGCGCAGGCGCTGTACGAGGCGCAGGCGCTGGGCACGCCGGACCCCCGCCTGCGCGAGGCCTTTGCCGAGGCCGCGCGCGAGGAGACCGACCACCTGGCCTGGACCGAGCGGCGAATCGCCGAACTGGGCGGCCGCACCAGCCTGCTCAATCCGCTGTGGTACGGCGGCGCCTTTGCCATCGGGCTGCTCGCGGCGCGGATGGGCGACCGCGTCAGCCTCGGCTTCATGGCCGAGACCGAGAAACAGGTCGAGCGGCACCTGCAGGGGCACCTCGACCGCCTGCCGCCGGCCGACGAGGCTTCACGGGCGGTGGTCGAGCAGATGCGCGTCGACGAGGTGCGGCACGGCCAGGCGGCGACGACGCTCGGGGGCGTCGACCTGCCGCTGCCGGCCCGGCTGGCGATGCGCATCGCCGCCAAGGTGATGACGACGACCGCGCACTACGTCTGAGCCCGGGCGGCCGGGCACCGTCTCAGGCGTCTTCCAGCACCTCGACACGGGTGACGATTTCGGCGGTCCGCCCCAGCATGGCGGTGGCCGAGCAGTACTTGTCGTGCGACAACTGGACGGCCCGCTCGACCGCCTCCCGCGGCAGGCCCTTGCCGCGCACGACGAAATGCAGGGCGATGCGGGTGAACACCTTCGGGTCGGTCGCCGCCCGCTCGGCCTGAAGCCGGACCTCGCAGCCGCTGACGTTGTGCCGGCCTCGCTTCAGGATCAGCACGACGTCGTAGGCGGTGCAGCCGCCCGCGCCCAGCAGCACCATTTCCATCGGCCGCGGCGCCAGGTTGCCGCCGCCGCCGTCGGCGGCGCCGTCCATGGCGACCCGGTGGCCGCTGCCGGTTTCGGCCAGGAAACTCATGCCGTCCGGCCCGCTCCAGCGTACGGTGGCTTGCATTGCGGTTCTTGCTCCCACGGGGCCCGATGAGGGCCGTTTTCCTCTGGCCGGCCGGCAACTTGCGAATGACCGCCGCGAGGAAATACAATACTCGGCTTTCCGCGGTTGGCAGCCGCTGCCGTTGCCGGAACCGCGCAGCAAGGCGTCGGCGTGCGTGAGGCGCGCCGACCCTGTCCACTGGAATTGAAGACGATGAAGACCTTTTCCGCCAAGCCGCAGGACGTGCGCCACGACTGGTATGTCGTCGACGCCAACGACAAGGTGCTCGGCCGCCTTGCCGCCGAGATCGCGCTGCGCCTGCGCGGCAAGCACAAGCCGGAGTACACGCCGCACGTCGACACCGGCGATTTCATCGTCGTCGTCAACGCCGGCAAGCTGAAAGTGACGGGCGCCAAGGGCACCGACAAGACGTACTACCGTCACTCGACCTATCCCGGCGGCATCTCCGAGACCTCGTTCGACAAGATGCAGGGCCGTTTCCCGGGCCGGGCGCTGCAGATCGCGGTCAAGGGCATGCTGCCCAAGGGCCCGCTCGGCTACGCGATGATCAAGAAGCTGAAGATCTACGCGGGCGGCGAGCACCCCCATTCAGCCCAGCAACCCAAGCCGCTCGAGATCTGAGGACGCCATGATTGGAAGCTATAACTACGGCACCGGCCGCCGCAAGAGTTCGGTCGCGCGGGTGTTCATCAAGCGCGGCACCGGCAAGATCGTCATCAACGGCCGCTCGATCGACCAGTACTTCAACCGCGAAACCGGCCGCATGATCGCGCGTCAGCCGCTCGAGCTGACCAACCACGCGACGACCTTCGACATCCAGGTCAACGTCGATGGCGGCGGCGAGTCCGGCCAGGCCGGCGCGGTGCGCCACGGCATCGCCCGCGCGCTGGTCGACTATGACGCGACGCTTAAACCGGTGCTGTCCAAGGGCGGGCTGATCACCCGTGACGCGCGCGAAGTCGAGCGCAAGAAAGTCGGCCTGCGCAAGGCACGCCGGCGCAAGCAGTTCTCGAAGCGCTGACGACCGGCGCTTTGCCCGGCGGCATCGATGCGCGGCACCTATGGGTGCCGCGCCCGTCTCTGCCTCCTATACTCGACTGCTCCCGACCCGGGCGGCGCTGCTTGGACGGCGCACCCCTGGCGCGGTACCACGGATAGCGGCACGCGACAGAGATGAAGTGGAAGCTCCTGCTGCGCAAGCTGTCGATCAGTTCTCCTGAGGTTTCGGTGCGTTCGCGCCTGCCGGTGCCGATTCGGCGCCTGCTGGTGTTCCTGACGCTCGCCCTGGCGGCGGCGGTCGGCGTCGCCATCTACGAATACGGGCGCGGCTTCGGCGGCCCGGACCGGCGGGCGCTGGCGGCCGAGATCGATCGTCTCGAATCGAAGCTGCGCGAGGCCGAGGCGGAGCGCAGCCGGCTGACCGCGAACGTCACCGCGCTCGAGGCCCAGATGAAGGTCGAGCGTTCGGCGCAGGAGCAGCTGGCCAAGCGGGCCGGCGAGCTGGAAACGGAGGCGAACCGCCTGCGCGAGGACCTCGCCTTCTTCGAGAGCCTGCTGCCGACCAAGGCCAGCGCCAGCGGCATCCAGATCCGCAGTTTCCGCATGCAGGCCGACGGCGCGCCGGAGGCAATGCGGTATCGGTTGCTGGTGCAGCAGGCGGGCAAGCCGGAACGCGATTTCGTCGGCGTCGTGCAGATGCAGGTGAACTACGTCCGCGACGGACGCAACCAGTCGCTGCAGGTGCCGGACCCGGCGGTAGCGGAATCGCGGCGCGCGCTGGAACTGAGTTTCCGGCACTATCAGCGTGTCGAGGGGACGATTACCCTGCCCGAAGGGGCGGCGGCGCGGTCGGTGGTGGTTCGCATCATGGCCGCCGGGCAGACACTCGCGCAGCAGACATTCCAACTATGACCGTCCAAGGGGAGGTGTCCGATGTTCGGCAGGAAGAGCAACGGCGATAAGCACATTGCCAGCCTGATCGGTTCGGGCTCGACTTTTGTCGGCGACCTGACCTTTGCCGGCGGCCTGCGCATCGACGGCACGGTGCAGGGTTCCGTGCGCTGCGTCGGCGGCGAAGGCTCGGGCATCCTGGTGATCAGCGAAAAGGGCGTCGTCGAAGGCGAGGTGCGCGCCGCGCACCTGGTCGTCGCCGGCCGGATCACGGGCCCCGTCTACACGACCGAGGTGGTCGAGCTGCAGCCGACGGCGAAGGTCAACGGTGACGTCCGTTACCGGGCACTGGAGATTCACCACGGCGCCGTTGTCGAAGGCAGGCTGGTGCATGAGTCCGGCGAGCAGGACACGATGAAGGGCAACCTGAAGCTCGCGGTCGGGGCATCGGGCCCCGTTGCCAAGACCTAGTCGCCCAGAGGGTGAAGTGGGCTTGTACAACGGGTCCCCTGCCTATAATTTCGTCACAGTGTCGATCTTCCCGGAGTGCCGTCCATGAACGCCGCCATCGAAATGCCCGCCCCGCTGCACTTTTCCGATTCCGCCGCCTCCAAGGTCCGGCAGTTGATCGACGAAGAGGGCAATCCCGAACTGAAGCTGCGCGTGTTCGTCCAGGGCGGCGGCTGCTCGGGCTTCCAGTACGGCTTCACCTTCGACGAGGTCGTCAACGAGGACGACACGACGATGGAGAAGAACGGCGTGACGCTGCTGATCGACTCGATGAGCTACCAGTACCTGGTCGGCGCCGAGATCGACTACAAAGAGGACCTGGAGGGGGCGCAGTTCGTGATCAAGAATCCGAACGCCACCACGACCTGCGGCTGCGGATCGTCGTTCTCCGTCTGACGCAGCAGCTTTTCACCCGGACGGGGCGCCCTGGGCGCCCCGTTCCGTCTCAACGCGGATAAAGCGCGCCGAGCAGTCGCAGTCCGCGGGCCCCGGTGACCGCGGGCAGGTTCGCGCAACGGTGCTCCACGAACTCTCGCGCCAGCCAGGCGAAGGCCAGCGCCTCCACCTGGTCGGGCGCGACGCCGACGGCGTCGGAGCCGAAGACGCGACGCGGCGCGCAGGCCTCGGCCAGCATTCGCATCAGCGTCGCATTGAAGGCGCCGCCGCCACAGACGACGACTTCCGTGGCTTCGGCGAAGTACTGGCCGATGGTGTTGCCGATCACGGTGGCGGTCAGTTGCGTCAGCGTTGCCTGCACGTCGCGCGGCTCGACGCTGAAGTGGGCCAGCTTCCTGCCCAGCCAGTCGCGATTGAAGCGGTCGCGGCCGGTGCTCTTCGGCGGCGCCAGCGTGAAGAACGGTTCATCGAGCAGCGCCGCCAGCAGCGGGGTGTGCACGCGGCCGCCGGCAGCCCAGCGGCCATCACGGTCGACCGGTTCGCCAAGGTGCTCCAGCGCCCAGGCGTCGATCAGCACGTTGCCCGGCCCGCAGTCGAGACCGAGCACCGGCGAGTCGACGCCGACCGCCGGCAGCCCGGTCAGGTTGCTGATGCCGCCGATGTTGACCACCGCGCGCGGCGCCTTGCCGCGGAACGCCGCCGCGTGGAAGGCCGGTGCGAGTGGTGCGCCCTGGCCGCCGGCGGCGATGTCGCGGCTGCGGAAGTCCGCCACCACGTCGATGCGCGTCAATTCGGCGAGCGTCGCCGGCGCATTGACCTGGATCGTGTAGCCGGCCTCCGGCTGATGGCGGACGGTCTGGCCGTGTGCGCCGATGGCGCGGACGGCCTGTGCCTCGACGCCGGCCTCCAGCAGCAGGTCGCCGACGGCTGCAGCGTATGCGTGCGCGAGGTGCTGGGCGGTGACCGCGGCGCGGTGCAGTTCGTTCTCGCCGGGTTGGTTGAGTTGCAGCAGTGCGTCGCGCAGTTCGGCTGCCAGTTCGTGGTGAACGTGGCCGCGCAGCTGCGGCTTGGCGGACGAGAAATCGACCAGCACGGCATCGATGCCGTCAAGGCTGGTGCCGGTCATCAGGCCGACAAAGAGATGGGTTCGCGACACGTTGCACGTTCGGCGAGGTGTGGTGCGTCAATATAGACTGCGGCCCGGCAACGAGTGCCATCTGCGCGGCGTCGCCGCGGCGCTGGCGGCCAATCCCATGTCGACTTCCGAAGCAAAGACCCATCCGATCACCGGCGAAATCGAGGCCGCGCTCGCGCTGGTCAAGCGCGGCTGCGACGAACTGCTGATCGAGTCCGAGTTCGCGCAGAAACTGGCGCGCAGCCGCGCCACCGGCAAGCCCCTGCGCTGCAAGCTGGGCCTGGATCCGACTGCGCCGGACATCCACCTTGGCCACACGGTGGTGCTCAACAAGCTGCGCCAACTGCAGGATCTCGGCCACACGGTGATCTTCCTCATCGGCGACTTCACCTCGATGATCGGCGACCCGTCGGGGCGCAACACGCTGCGGCCGCCGCTGTCCCGCGAGGAGATCGACGCCAACGCCGGGACTTACTTCGACCAGGCGTCGCTGGTGCTCGACCGGGCGAAGACCGAGATCCGCTACAACTCGGAGTGGTCGGAGCCGTTAGGCAGCGCCGGAATGATCAAGCTGGCGGCCAAGTACACGCTGGCGCGCCTGCTCGAGCGCGACGATTTCGCCAAGCGCATGCGCGAGAACCTGCCGATCGCCATGCACGAACTGCTGTATCCGCTGATGCAGGGCTACGACTCGGTGGCGCTGCACGCCGATCTCGAACTCGGCGGCACCGACCAGAAGTTCAACCTGCTGGTCGGCCGCGAACTGCAGCGCCACTATGGCCAGGAGCCGCAGTGCATCCTGACCATGCCGCTGCTCGAAGGTCTCGACGGCGTCGAGAAGATGAGCAAGAGCAAGGGCAACTACGTCGGCATCACCGAGCCGCCCTTCGATATGTTCGGCAAGGTGATGTCGGTCTCCGACGAGCAGATGTGGCGCTGGTACGACCTGCTGTCGATGCGGTCGAACGAGGAGATCGCGCAGCTCAGGCGCGAGGCGCAGGGCGGGCGCAATCCGCGCGACATCAAGGTGCTGCTGGCGCAGGAGATCGTCACCCGCTTTCATTCTGCCCGCGCGGCCGAGGAGGCGCTCGCCGAGTTCGAGGCCCGCTTCCGCGGCGGTGCTGCGCCCGAGGACATGCCTGAGGTCATCCTGGCGGCTGCCGGCGGTGTCATTGGAATTGCCGCGCTGCTGAAGCAGGCGGGCCTGGCGCCGTCGACCTCGGAAGCCGTGCGCAACGTCGAACAGGGTGGTGTGAAGGTCGACGGGCAGAAGGTCGGCGACCGCGCGCTGCAGCTCGGCGCCGGCACCTACGTGGTGCAGGTCGGCAAGCGCAAGTGGGCGCGGGTGACGGTGGCCTGAGCCTCAGGCCACCTTTGCCGCACCGTGTTCGGCAATCACCCGACCCTGGTCACATGATCGCGCTGATCCAGCGGGTCACGCAGGCCCGGGTGCGGGTCGACGGCGCGGAAGTCGGTGCCATCGATCGCGGCGTGCTGGCACTGGTCTGTGCACAGCGTGGCGACACCGAGCGCGAGGCCGACGCATTGCTCGCCAAGATGCTTGCGTTTCGCCTGTTTGCCGATCCCCAGGGCAAGATGAACCTCAGCGTGGTCGACGTTGCCGGCGGCCTGCTGCTGGTGCCGCAGTTCACGCTGGCTGCCGACACGGCGAGCGGCACGAGACCGAGCTTCACGCCCGCGGCGCCCGCGGCCGAAGGCGCGCGTCTGTTCGCTCATTTCGTCGAGCAGGCACGGGCCCGCCATGCGCAGGTCGCGACGGGTATCTTCGGTGCATACATGCAGGTAGAGTTGACCAACGACGGGCCGGTGACGTTCTGGCTGCAGGTCAAGCCCAAGGAGTTGAACTGATGAGACTGTGGAGCGATTCGTTTGCCGATGGCGGCCGCATTCCGGGCGAATACGCGTTCGCGGTGATCGACAAGGCGCACCACGTCAGGCTGTCCGAGAACCGCAACCCCCACCTGGCGTGGAGCGACGCACCGGCCGGCACGAAGTCCTTTGTGCTGATCTGCCACGACTACGACGTGCCGAGCAGGCCCGACGACGTCAACCAGGAAGGGCGGGAGATTCCGGCCAGCCTGCCGCGGGTCGACTTCTTCCACTGGGTGCTGGTGGACATCGCGGCATCGACGACGAAGATCGACGCCGGCGCCTATTCGCACGATGTGAGGCCGCGCGGCAAGGGCGGGCCGGCGGCGGCGGGCGGCACCCGCCAGGGCATCAACGACTACACCGCGTGGTTCAAGGGCGACCACGACATGGAAGGCGACTACTACGGCTACGACGGACCGTGCCCGCCGTGGAACGACTCGATCGTCCATCACTACGTGTTCACGATCCACGCGCTCGACGTCGACGCGGTGCCGCTCGACGGGCGCTTCACCGGCGCCGAGGTGCGCACGGCGATCGAGGGCCACGTGCTGGCGTCGGCGTCGATCACCGGCACGTACACGCTGAATCCGCGGCTCGCCGGGCAGGGGGGATGATGGGATCGGGCGCAGTGACGACGCTGCTGTTGATCCGCCACGGCGAAACGGCATGGAACGCCGAGCACCGGATCCAGGGCCGGCTGGACGTGCCGCTCTCGACGACCGGTATGTGGCAGTCGGGCCGGCTGGCCGAGCGGCTCGCCAACGAGACGATCGACTCGATAATCTCCAGCGACCTCGCGCGCGCCTGGATGACCGGCGCGCCGCTGGCCGACGCGCGCGGACTGACGATGGTGCGCGAACCGCGCCTGCGCGAGCGCGTCTTCGGCATCTTCGAGGGCAAGACTCTCGACGAGATCGCCGCCGGGCATCCGGAGGAATTCGCGGCCTGGCGCGCGCGCGACGTCGACTGGCGCATGCCGGGCGGCGAGTCGGGGACCGAGTTCATCGGCCGCGTGCTCGACGCGATGCAGGAGATCGTCGTGTCGTACGTGGGTCGGACGGTTGCCGTGGTCACTCACGGCGGAGTGCTCGACGTCGTCTATCGCAACGCGCGCGCGCTGGCCTGGGATTCGCCGCGCGAGCACCTGATGCTCAACGCCAGCATCAACCGGCTGCAGGCACAGCCGCAACCGCTGCGGCTGCAGATCATCGACTGGGCCGATGTGGCGCACCTGGAGCAGGCGCGGGACGAACTGGCGGCGCCGTGATTGAAGGCGTTGCCGCCTGCGGGGCGCTGCGCGACTGATCCGGCGCAATGCCCGCCGGCGCGGCGTCTCTAGACTGGGCGCGTGGACGATACGCTCGATCTGGCGCTGACCTTCGCCGTCAGCGCTGCCATCGGCCTGCTGGTCGGCACCGAGCGGGAACGCAAAGCGACCGCCAAGGCCGGTTTGCGCACTTTCACCCTGATCGCCATGCTGGGCACGGCTTGCGCGTTTGTCGCGCAGTCGCTTGATAGCCCCTGGCTGGTGCCGGTCGGTTTCGCGCTGGTTGGACTGACGATCGCGGGTGCCCACCTCGTTGATCCGGCGACCCGGGCCGAGGATTCCGGTACCACCACCGTGGTTGCCGCGCTGCTGGTGTACGTGCTCGGCGCGTTGAACTTCCAGGGCGAACGCACGCTGGCCGTTGCGCTCGGCATCGGCATGACGGCGCTGCTGTACTTCAAGACCGAACTGGAAGGCGTGGCGACGCGGCTGACGCCGACCGACATCCGTTCGATGCTGCAGTTCGGCGCGATTAGCGCGATCGTGCTGCCGCTGCTGCCGGACCGTGGCTACGGCCCTTATGGAGTCCTCAATCCGTTCCACATCTGGCTGATGGTGGTGCTGATCTCCGGGGTCAGCCTGGCCGGCTACGTGGCCTGGCGCCTGACCCTGGAACGGAAGGGGCTGCTGCTGACCGGGCTGCTCGGCGGCGTGATATCGAGCACCGCGACCACGTTCGCCTACGCGCGCCATGCGCGCGACGCCACACACACGCCGTCGGCCTCGCTGGTCGTGATCCAGCTTGCCAACGTCGCCAAGCTGATGCGGGTGTTCCTGCTGGCGCTGGTGATCGCGCCACCGGTGCTGCCGTTGCTTCTGCTGACGTTGCTGCCGGCGCTGGTGATGAGCGTTCCCGCGCTGTGGTGGCACTTCCGTCGTGTCGGTGGGGAGAAGGGAGAAGACACCGACCGATTGCAGAACCCGACACAACTGGGCACGGCGCTGCTGTTCGCAGCTTTCTACGCACTGGTCCTGCTCGCCGCGGCGTGGCTGTCCGAAATCGTCGGCAGCGGCGGCTTGTTCGTGCTTTCGTTCGTCTCCGGCCTGGCCGACGTCGACGCGATCACGCTGTCGTCGGCGAGGCTGGCTGACCAGGGCAACATCAGCCTGGCCGAGTCCGCCACCGCCATCACCCTGGCGGTTGCCGCCAACATGCTCTTCAAGGCTGCGGTATCGGTCGTGGTGGGCGGCCGCACCTTTGGCCGACTGGTGGCAATCGCCTTTGCGCTGCCGCTGGCGGCCATCGCGGGTGGGCTGCTCGCACTGGACGCGCTGGCATAATTTCGCCCGCCATCTTCCTCGCGCGACTGGCGTCCAGGTGGATCACCACCAGGGAGCGCGAGGTCCGAGTCTCGCCGTTCGCCTGGGCATCGATGGCAAGTGACCGTCCCCTCTGCACTTGCTGCCAGGAGCTGCCATGTTCAAGCGAGCCACGCACACCATCGAAGCGGTCGACCCGGAGCTGTGGGCCGCGATGCTGGCGGAGAACCGCCGGCAGGAAGAGCACATCGAGCTGATCGCCTCGGAGAACTACGCCAGCCCGGCCGTGATGGCGGCGCAGGGCGGACAGATGACCAACAAGTACGCCGAGGGCTACCCGGGCAAGCGCTACTACGGCGGCTGCGAGCACGTCGACGTGGCCGAGACGCTGGCTCTGGACCGCGTCAAGCAGCTCTTTGGCCTGCCGAACGTCGAACTCGCCGCCAACGTGCAGCCGCATGCCGGCGCCCAAGCCAACGAGGCGGTGTTCCTGGCCATGCTGAACCCCGGCGACACGATCATGGGCATGAGCCTCGCCGAGGGCGGGCACCTGACGCACGGCATGGCGCTGAACATCAGCGGCAAGTGGTTCAAGGTGGTCAGCTACGGGTTGAACGCGCGCGAGGAAATCGACTACGACGCGATGGAGAACCTGGCGCACACGCACCGGCCCAAGCTGATCATCGCCGGCGCCTCCGCCTACAGCCTGCACATCGACTTCAAGCGCGTGGCGCAGATCGCCCGCGACGTTGACGCGCTGTTCATGGTCGACATGGCGCATTACGCGGGGCTGATTGCCGCCGGCGTCTACCCGAGCCCGGTGCCGCACGCCGACGTCATCACGTCGACCACGCACAAGACCCTGCGCGGCCCGCGCGGGGGGCTGATCCTGATGAAGCCGCAGTATGAGAAGGCGATCAACAGCGCCGTGTTCCCGGGACTGCAGGGTGGGCCGCTGATGCACGTGATCGCCGCCAAGGCGGTGGCGTTCAAGGAGGCGCTGGCGCCGGAGTTCAAGGCATACCAGCGGCAGGTGCTGGCCAACGCTCGGGTGATGGCCGAGACGCTCGGCAGGCGCGGGCTGCGCATCGTCTCCGGCGGCACGCAGAGCCACCTGATGCTGGTCGACCTGCGCGCCAAGGGCATCACCGGCAAGGCGGCCGAGGCGGCGCTCGGCCAGGCGCACATGACGGTGAACAAGAACGCCATCCCGAACGATCCGGAAAAGCCGATGGTCACCAGCGGCATCCGCGTCGGCACGCCGGCGATGACCACCCGCGGCTTCCGCGAGGTCGAGACCGAGCAGACCGCGAACCTGATCGCCGACGTGCTCGAGGCGCCGAACGAAAGCGCCACGATCGACCGTGTCCGCGCCGAGGTCGCCAAGCTGACGGCGAAGTATCCCGTCTACGGTTGACCTGACTTCGACGTCAGTACACGCGCCGCGCACCCATGAAGTGCCCCTTCTGCCACCACGCCGACACGCAGGTGATCGATTCGCGCGCCTCCGACGAGGGCGCGGTGATCCGCCGTCGGCGGCGCTGCCTGCAGTGCGACAAGCGCTTCACCACCTACGAGCGGGTCGAGCTGGCGATGCCGGCGCTGATCAAGCGCGGCGGCATCCGCGCCGAATATGACCGCGACAAGCTGCGCGCGTCGATGCTGCTGGCGCTGCGCAAGCGGCCGGTGCCGCGTGAGGCGGTCGACGAGGCGATCCGCCGCATCGAGGAGAAGCTGCTCAGTTCCGCCCAGCGCGAGGTCAAGAGCGAGAAGATCGGCGAACTGGTGATGCGCGAACTGAAGCGGCTGGACAAGGTCGCCTACATCCGCTTTGCCTCGGTCTACCGCAGCTTCGAGGATGTCGACGAATTCGCCGAGGTGGTGAAGGAAGTGCGGCTGCCTCGCCGTCGCCGCGCCTGACGCCCTCTCCTGTGCGCGCCCGCGCCGCCGCAGGGCGCGGCGGATGCGCCGCGTAGAATCCGCCGCCGTGTACTCGGCGCAGGATCATGACCTGATGCGTCGCGCGCTGCAGCTGGCGGCGCGCGCAATGAACCATGCCGCGCCGAACCCGCGGGTCGGCTGCGTGATCGCGCGTGACGGCCGCATCATCGGCGAGGGCTTCACCCAGCCGCCCGGCTTCAACCATGCCGAGATCGAGGCGCTGCTCGACGCCCGCCGCAACAGCCACGACCTGCACGGCGCCACCGCGTACATTTCGCTCGAGCCCTGCTCGCATTTCGGTCGCACGCCGCCCTGCGTGACGGCGCTGATCGAGGCGCGGCTGGCGCGCGTGGTCGCTGCCGTCGAGGACCCGAACCCGCAGGTCGCCGGCCGAGGCCTGGAGGCGCTGCGCGCCGGCGGCATCGACGTGCGCTGTGGCTTGCTTGAGACTGAGGCCACCGAGATGAACGTCGGCTTCTTCTCGCGGATGAACCGCGGCCGGCCGTGGGTGCGGATGAAGATCGCCGCCAGTCTGGACGGCCGCACCGCGCTGTACAGCGGCGTGTCACAGTGGATCACTTCGGAAGCGGCGCGCGCCGACGGGCATGCCTGGCGCGCGCGCGCCTGCGCGATCCTGACCGGCATCGGCACCGTCGCCGCCGACAATCCGCAGATGAACGTGCGCCTGGTGCAGACGACCCGGCAGCCGCTGAAGGTGCTCGTCGACAGCCGCCTCGAAGTCGATCCGCAGGCGAAGTTGTTCGACGGTGGCGAAGTCCTGGTGGCCTGCGCAGTCGACGATGCGGCGCGCGCCGCACGGCTACGCGAGGTCGGGGCAGAACTGATCGTGCTGCCGAACGAGCAGGGCAAGGTCGATCTGCCTGCGCTGCTGAAGGAACTCGCCCGGCGCGGCGTCAACGAGGTGCACGCCGAGGCCGGCTTCAAGCTGAACGGATCGCTGGTGCGCGAGGGCTGCGTCGACGAACTGCTCGTCTACATGGCGCCGATGCTGATCGGCGAGGCCACCGGCATGGTGAACCTGCCGGCACTTTCGGATCTGGCGCAGGCGCAGCGTCTGCAGTTTCGCGAGGTCACGCAGGTCGGCGAGGACGTGCGCATTCTGGCGCGATGGGGGCTGGGCTGATGTTCACGGGGATCGTGCAGACCACGGGCCGCATCGTCACGGTCGAGCCGCTGGGCTTCGGGCGGCGCCTGACGATCGAAGCGCCGGCGTTGGGGCTGGGCGATGTGCAGGTCGGCGATTCGATCGCCATCAACGGCGCCTGCATGACGGTGACAACGAAGCAAGCGAATCGCTTCTCGATCGATGTCTCGGCGGAGTCGCTGTCGAAGACGGCCGGGCTGGACACGATGGGCGAAGTCAACCTGGAAAAGGCCATGCGGGTCGGCGACCGCCTCGACGGTCACATCGTCAGCGGCCATGTCGACGGCACGGGGATCGTCAACACGATGGAACCGGTAGGCGAGAGCTGGTCGTTCGTCGTCGACGCGCCGACGGAACTGGCTCGCTATCTTGCCTACAAGGGCTCGGTGGCGGTCGACGGCGTGTCACTGACGGTCAACCGGGTCGAAGACGTTGCGCCGGGCACGGCGCAGGCCTGCTGCCGCATCTGGATCAACCTGATCCCGCACACGATCGAGGTGACCACGCTGCGGAATCTGAAGCCCGGCGACAAGGTCAACCTCGAAGTGGACATGATCGCGCGCTACCTGGAGCGCATGCTGCCGGCGGCGCTGCGCGGTTAGGGGCCAGGGTGGTGTTGGGCTCCGCGGCGCTGGGCATCGCAGTCGCGGCGGCGCTGCTGCTGGCAGCGTGGCGCGACCCGCGGCGGCGGGCGTGGGCGCTGGTGGCGATCGCCGGCGGCGTCCTGTACTTCGCACTGCGCGGCCTGCCGCAACTGGCGACGGGCGAGCGCGTCCCGGGAGAGGACTGGAACTGGGGCGGCCACCTGCTGGCGCTGGCCGGCATGGTTGCGCTTGCTGCGCTGCTCGTCCGCCGGACCGGTCTTGCGCCGCACGAGCTGGGTTTTGCAAGGCCTTCCAACCTCGGCGTCGCTGTCCGTGTCTGCGCCGCGGCGCTGCTGGTGAGCTATCCGCTCCATGTGATCACCGCCGGGCGCATCGAGCCGATCCCGGCGGCGACCTGGCTGTTCGTGGCTACCATGCCAGGGCTGGCCGAAGAGGTTGCCTTTCGCGGCGTGCTTCTCGCCGCCGCCGAGCGCGCGGCGCCCGCGGCGCGCACGATCGCCGGCGTGCCGGTCAGCCTCGGCGCGGCGCTGCTGACGGCGGCCTTCGTCGTCTTGCACGGATTCGGCGTCGGCATGCTCGTTTCCGTGCTGCCGGGGGCGCTGCTCTATCTCTGGCTTCGTCTGCGCACCGGCAGTCTCCTGCTGCCGATCGTCGCGCACAATCTGTGGAACCTCACCGTCCTCGCCGCCCACCTCTGACCACGACAACCCATGGCCGCCTTGTTCGAACCCCTGTCGCTGCGCAGCCTGCAGCTTGCCAACCGCATCATGATTTCGCCGATGTGCCAGTACTCGGCGGTCGAGGGCTGCGCGACGGCCTGGCACTACGCGCACCTGCTTTCGCTGGCCGGCTCGGGCGCGTCGCTGCTGTGCGTGGAGGCCACCGCGGTGACGCGCGAGGCGCGCATCACGCCGGGCTGCCTCGGCCTATGGGACGACACCTGCGAGGCGGCGCTGGCGCCAGTGATCCGCCTGATACGCACCACCTCGCCGATCAAGCTGGCGATGCAGCTCGCGCATGCCGGCCGCAAGGGTTCGAGCAGGCCGCCGTGGGAGGGCGGCAAGCTGTTGCCGCCGGAGCAGGGCGGCTGGGTGCCGGAGGCGCCATCGCCGGTCGCGCATGCGCCGGACGAGGCGCCGCCGCGCCAACTGGCCCGCGATGAACTGCGTCGGCTGCGCGATGCGTTCGCCGACGCCGCGCGGCGTGCGGCGCGGCTCGACTTCGATGCCCTGGAAGTGCACATGGCGCATGGCTACCTGCTGCACGAGTTCCTGTCGCCGGTATCAAACCAGCGCAGCGACGAATACGGCGGCGATCTCGCCGGGCGGATGCGTTTTCCGCTCGAGGTCTTCGACGCCGTGCGGGCGGCGTTTCCGGCCGATCGGCCAGTCGGTGTGCGCGTCTCGGCCACCGACTGGCTCGACGGCGAGGACAGCTGGACGCCGGCGCAGACCCTCGAGCTGGCACGCCAGCTTCAGGCGCGCGGCTGCGACTGGATCGACGTTTCCAGCGGCGGCATCTCACCGCGGCAGAAGATCGCCCTGGCGCCCGGTTACCAGGTGCCTTTCGCGCAAACGCTGCGCGAGGCGACGGGCATGACGACGATCGCGGTCGGCCTCATTACCGGGCCACAGCAGGCAGAGGACATCGTCGCCTCGCGCAAGGCCGACATGGTGGCGTTGGCCCGCGGCATGCTGTACGACCCGCGCTGGCCGTGGCACGCGGCAGCGTCGCTCGGTGGCGTCGTGCACGGGCCGCGTCAGTACTGGCGAGGGCTGCCGAAGGCGGCGGCGCACATCTTCGGCGACATTTCTCTCAGCCAGCGCTGACGGCAGCGCCGGCAGCAGCCGCCGAAACACTGGCGGGGAGCGGGTCTTGCCGATAGAGCAGGCCCGTAAAATCAAGACTTCCGTCCATTGGGGCCTGCCATGCTTGCAGCCGTTCCATCGCCCGCCGCCCAGTCGCCGATGGCCTCGGTCGAGGAGATCATCGACGAGATCCGCAAGGGTCACCTGGTGGTCCTGGTCGACGACGAGGACCGCGAGAACGAGGGTGACCTGGTGTTCGCGGCTGACTTCGTCACGCCCGAGAAGATCAACTTCATGGCCAAGCACGCGCGTGGCCTGGTGTGCCTGACGCTCACCGACGCGCACGCGCGGCAGCTCCGCCTGCCACCGATGGCTTCTGCCAACGGCACCGTGCACGGCACCAACTTCACCGTCTCGATCGAGGCCGCCAGTGGTGTCAGCACCGGCATTTCCGCCGCCGACCGTGCGCACACGATCTGGGTGGCGACGCGGCCAAACGCGCGGCCGGCAGACATTGTCCAGCCGGGCCATATCTTCCCGGTGGTGGCACAGACAGGTGGCGTGCTGATGCGCGCCGGGCACACCGAGGCGGGCTGCGACCTGACGCAGCTTGCAGGACTGACGCCCGCAGCGGTGATCTGCGAGATCATGAACGACGACGGCAGCATGGCGCGTCTGCCCGACCTGATTCCGTTCGCGCAGCAGCACGGCCTGAAGGTCGGCACCATTGCCGACCTGATCCACTATCGGGCTGCCAACGAGTCGATGATCGAGCGCATCGGCAGCCGCAGGATCAAGACCACCGCCGGCCCGTTCGAACTCATCGCCTACCGTGACCTGCCGAGCCGCAGCGCGCATCTGGCCCTGGTGCGCGGGCCGATCGACGCGGAGCGCGAAGTGCTGGTGCGCGTGCACGAGCCGCTGTCGGTGCTCGACGCACTCGACGCCGACCTCAGCACGCACTCGTGGCCGCTGCCACGCGCGCTGGAGAAGATCGCCGAGGCCGGCAGTGGCGTCGTCGTGCTGCTGAACTGCGGCGAGTCGGCGGACAGCCTGCTGGCCCAGTTCGCCACGCTGACGAAGATCGACCGCGGCGCCGAGCGCGACCAGCGCAGCGCGCGCATGGACCTGCGCACCTACGGCGTAGGTGCCCAGATCCTGCGCGACCTGAACGTGGTGAAGATGAGGCTACTGGCGCGGCGGCGCAAGATGCCGTCGATGGCCGGTTTCGGCCTGCACACCACCGGCTTCATCGAAGACTGACCGTGGCGTGCGCAGCGCGCACGCCACCTCGCTTTTTCCTGTGCGCCGTCGCCGGGCCACCGCAAGGCGGCGCGCCCGTTTTCACTCGGCAAAGTGCAGGTGCGACGCGAAGCGTCGCGTACACTTTGCCGACTGGAGACAGTATGGCAATGGACGAGATCGGCTCCGACCTGGACGGCACCGGCCTGCGCATCGGCATCGTGCAGTCGCGTTTCAACGAGTGGGCCGGGCAGGCGCTGGCGCAGGCATGCATCGACGAGCTGCTGCAGCTGGGCGTCGAGGAGGACGACATCACTCGGGTGACGGTGCCCGGCGCGCTCGAGGTGCCGCTGACGCTGGCTCGCATGGCCAATGCCGGAGACTTCGATGCGCTGATCGC
This sequence comes from uncultured Burkholderiaceae bacterium, assembly GCA_964610575.1. GTDB lineage: Bacteria > Pseudomonadota > Gammaproteobacteria > Burkholderiales > Burkholderiaceae_F > JADJWR01. Next base: position 9,122 of record CAZSYX010000049.1, on the reverse strand, counting down.
ACTTGGCTGCGTGATCCGCGGCGACACGTATCACTTCGAGGTAGTGGCCAATGAATCGGCGTCGGGTCTGGCTCGCGTGGCTCTCGACACCGGCGTGCCGGTCGTCAACGGGATCCTGACCACCGAGGACGAGGAGCAGGCGCGCGTGCGCGTCAACGATAAGGGCCGCGACGCGGCGCGCGTTGCGGTCGAGATGGGCAACCTGATGTGGGCGCTCGCGGAAGAAGGCGAGGAAGAGCCGGGAGAGCAGTAGCGTGGCCGAGCAGCAGCCTGCCGCTGAAGCGCGCTCGCGTGGCGGGGGACGCAGCGCCCGCCGCCGCGCGCGCGAGCTGGCCCTGCAGGGCATCTACGAGTGGCTGGTCGGCGGGCAGGACCTTGCCGCCGTCGAAGGCCACCTGATGGAGTCCGACAGCTTCGACAAGGCGGACCGCCAGCACCTGCGCGAAGTGCTGCACGGCGTGATCGACGGTGCCGAGGTACTGCGCGCGCAGTTCGTCGAGTTCATCGACCGCCGGCCGGAACAGCTGTCGCCGGTCGAGCACGGCATCCTGCTGATCGGCACCTACGAGCTGCAGCAGCGCCCGGAGATCCCGTACCGCGTCGTCATCAACGAGGCGGTGGAACTGGCCAAGAGCTTCGGCGGCACCGAGGGCTTCAAATACGTCAACGGCGTGCTCGACAAGGTTGCCGCGCGGCTGCGGCCGCATGAAGCGCAGCCGCGCTAAGTGGCTGGGCGCGCCGACGCGGTCGGTGAAGCGCACGCAGCCTGGCGGTCGTTACGTTGGTACGACGACCCGCCGCAGTGAATCCCTGATGCACTGGCGCGTCCGATGAACGAATTCGAGCTCATCGATCGCTTCTTCACGCGGATGGTGCCCGCGGGAGGCATCGTGCGCCAGGGTGTCGGCGACGATTGCGCGCTGCTCGACTGCGGCGAGCGGCTGCTGGCGATGACCACCGACATGCTGCTTGAAGGGCGCCATTTCCTGCCGGACATCGACCCCGCGTCACTCGGCCACAAGGCGCTGGCGGTCAATCTGTCCGACCTCGCTGCCGCCGGCGCAACGCCGCGCGCGTTCCAGCTTGCATTGGCATTGCCGCGGGCCGACGAAGCCTGGCTGGAAGCGTTCTGCCGCGGCCTGTTTGCGCTGGCCGACGAGCACGGCTGCGTGCTTGCCGGCGGCGACACAACGCGCGTACCTCAGCTCACGGGGGCGCAGCCGGGCCCGGTCGATGGCCCATTGACCATCTGCATCACCGCGCTCGGCGACCTGCCGCGGCTGGCAGTGCGAACCCGAGGCGGCGCACGCATCGGTGATGACCTGTGGGTGTCCGGTATGTTGGGCGACGCGCGCGCCGCACTCGCCTGCCGCCGCGGCGAAGCCAGTGGCGTGGCGGCGGAGCATTCGGCGATCTTCGCGAAGAGGATGGACTGGCCGCAGCCGCGCGTGGCGCTCGGCGTGGCGCTGCGCGGAATCGCCACGGCGGGCATCGATGTCTCCGACGGGCTGCTCGGCGACCTTGGCCACATCCTGAAGCGCTCGCGCGTCGGGGCGGTGATCGAATGGGAACAGGTGCCGCGTAGCGCAGCGCTGCGCAGCCTGCCCATCGAACAGCAGCAGCGCTGCGCTCTCACTGGCGGCGACGACTACGAACTGCTTTTCACGGCCGCGTCCGACCAGCGCGCTGCTGTCGAGGCGGCAGGCGCAGCCTCGGCGGTGCCTGTCACTCGCATCGGCCGCATCGTCGGGGTCGGCGACGGCCTGCGCGTTCTTGACGCGAACGCTGCCGAGCTGCCAACACCGTGGCACGCCTTCGACCACTTTGCCGGGTGAGCTTTGTGCCTGCCGCACGCCGATGAACGCAACCGTGCCGCCTGACGTCGCCGGCAACGCTGCTCCACGGCGACCGACACTTCGCTTCATGCTGGCCTCGCCGTGGCATCTGATCGCGCTCGGTGCCGGCAGCGGGTTACCGCGCGCCGCGCCGGGCACCTGGGGCACGCTGCTCGCGTGGCTGCTTTTCCTGCGACTCGACCAGTCGCTCGGCCCGTGGTCGTGGTGGATGCTGGTGGCGGCCATGCTGGTGATTGGTGCCCATGCGGCGCAGGTCACCGGCCAGCGACTCGGCGTGGCCGATTCGAGCCACATCGTCATCGACGAGATCGTGGCCTTCTGGATCGTTCTGCTGCTGTTGCCGGGCAACGCAGCGCACGGCGGAGGCCTGTTCGTCGCCGCGTTCGTGCTGTTCCGCTTCTTCGATATCGTGAAGCCACCGCCAATCCGCGCCCTCGACGCACGCTTCAAGAACGGCGCCGGGGTGATGGCCGACGACCTGGTGGCTGCGTTCTACACACTGCTCGTGCTGGCGATCGGCGTTCGTTTGTGGGGGTGACGGCGATGACGAAGGCGCAACGGATCGTCGAACTGGCCGAGACCGTGGGCAAGGCGCTGCTCGCACGACGGATGTGGCTGGCGACGGCCGAGTCGTGCACCGCGGGCGGCGTGGCCTACGCGGTGACGCAGGTGGCCGGCTCCAGCCAGTGGTTCGACCGCGGCTTCGTCACCTACTCGAACGCGGCCAAGCGGCAGGTACTCGGAGTGAGCGCCACCGAGCTGCGCCTGCATGGCGCCGTGAGCGAACCGGTCGCGCGGGCAATGGCCCGCGGCGCACTTGTCGCCAGCGATGCGCAAGTCGCGGTCGGCATCACCGGCATCGCCGGCCCCGGCGGCGGCAGCGCCGAGAAGCCGGTCGGGCTGGTGTGCTTTTCGTGGGCGCTGCGGCGGGCCGGCGAGCTGCGCCTGCGCACCGAATCGCGTCGCCTGGGCGGCAACCGCGCCGCGGTGCGCACGCAGGCGATCATCGTCGCGCTCGAGGGACTGCTGCAGATGCTGGCGGAGAACGCCGATGTCTGACTGGTTCGCCGGGTTCGAGCTGGGGCGCCTGCGCGTCGGCGACGTTCATATCAACCTGCGGCACAACCTCGGCTCCGCAACCGGCAAGCCGCCGCTTCTGCTCTTGCACGGCTTTCCGCAGACGCACGCCATGTGGCACAAGGTGGCGCCGCTGCTCGCCGGGCACTTCGCGCTGGTGCTGCCCGACCTGCGCGGCTACGGCGACTCCGACAAACCGCCGGCCGACGCCACGCACGCCGCCTACAGCAAGCGAGCGATGAGCGCCGACAACGTGGCGCTGATGCGCATGCTCGGCTTCGAGCGCTTCGCCGTCTGCGGACACGATCGCGGCGGCCGTGTGGCGCACCGGATGGTGCTCGACCATCCGCGGGCGGTCGAGCGGCTGATGCTGCTCGACATCTCGCCGACGCTGACCATGTACGAGCGCACCGACATGGAATTCGCGCGCGCCTACTACCACTGGTTCTTCCTGATCCAGCCGCAGCCGCTGCCGGAAACGCTGATCGGCGCCGATCCCGCTTTCTACCTGCGCAAGAAACTCGGCGGCTGGGGCAGCCACGGCCTCGAGTTGTTCGATCCTCGCGCGCTCGCCGAGTACGAACGCTGCATCGGCGATCCGGCGGCGATTCACTCGATGTGCGAGGACTATCGGGCCGCAGCATCGATCGACCTCGAGCACGATCGCGCCGACGCACAGGTGCGGATTGCCTGTCCGCTGCGTGTTCTGTGGGGCGAACGCGGCGTCGTGCATCGGTTGTTCGCGCCGATCGCTGACTGGCAGGCGAAGGCATCGGGCACCGTGACCGGGCGATCGACGCCGGGCGGTCACTACATTGCCGAGGAAACCCCGGAGCTGCTGGCAGAGGAGATGCTGTCCTTCTTCGGATAGCGCTAGCTGCGAGCCGTTGCTGCCGGCGTCGTCGGCGGCGTCAGGCGGGTTAAGCCACCGCCGACTGACGCAGCGGCAGCCGATGCTCTTGGGCGCGCAGCCAGAAGTCGGTCTCATCGGGACTGCGCAGGTGAAAGACCTGCAGGTGCGCCAAAGCAGGATGGCGCAGCAGCCCATGCACATGCGGTGTCCATGCCATGTGCATGAGGCTGTCGCGCACATCGGCCAGATGAGGCAAGTGCTGCACAGGCAGCGATCCAGTGAGCTTGGCGCGCAGCCCTCGCGCCCACGCCCGTGCCACGGCCAGCGGCAGGAATTGCAGCCAGATAGCAGTGTCGGCGGAGTGCAGCAGCGTGCCGGTGAACGCGCCGACGGTCGCCGTGGCCACCCATCCGGGCGCTTCTTGCGCCGAAGGCACGGCGTCGACTACGGGAATACACGGCACATCGAGGCGCCGGGCGAGCCTCGCCGCGGCGTGCCGGCACCAGGCATCACCGAAGGTGCCCGGCTGGCCCAGAACCACGATCCGCTTCATGGCAACTGCATGGCGAGAGCCCTCCGGGGGGATTCGCACTATCCGTTAGTCATTGCTCACTACGCAATCCTAGGTACAGCCGGCGCCAGGTGGCCATGGCTGCTCACGCGATCTGGGGATCGCCGTTGCGTTGGCGCAACGGGCCAAAGCGGCCGGGTCTTCTTTCAGCGGCCTGCCAGAGCGTTGGCGCGGATCGCCGCCAACGTCGTGCCGGGAGTGATGACCTGCGCGTCCGTACGCAGTTCGATGACCGCGGGCAACTTCCGCGCGCGGGTAAAGGCCAGCGCCTCCGCCAGCGCCGGGCCGAACTGGCCGCTCGATTCGACGACCGCGCCAAACCCGCCATAGGACTGGGCCAGCAGGTCGAAGCGCGGATTGAGCAATTCGGTGCCGATCACGCGCGCCGGGTGGTGCCGCTCCTGGTGCATGCGGATGGTCCCGTACATGCCGTTGTTGAAGACGAGGATCAGCACGCCAGCCTGGTGCATGGCCGCAGTGGCTAGTTCCTGCGCCGTCATCAGGAAGTCACCGTCGCCGGCGAAGGTCACCACGGTGCGCTCGGGCGCGACCAGTTTGGCGGCGATGCCGGCCGGCACGCCATAGCCCATGCTGCCCGCGGTCGGTGCCAGTTGCGTGCGCAGGCCGCCGTAGCGCCAGTACCGATGTGCCCACGTCGAAAAGTTGCCTGCGCCGTTGGTGATGATGGTGTCGGCTGGCACGGTGGCCTGCAGCATCTGCACGATCTGCCACAGATCGAGCCGTGGCCTTTCGCTGCCGTACACCGGCGCCTGCGCCTGCCAGGCTTCGTATTCGGCCCGCGCTTCGCGCGTGGCCGCAGTCCAGGTCGGTGACTCCACCGGCATCATCGCTGCCAGCCGCGCCGTCAGTTGCGGCATGCCAGAAGCGATCATCATCTGTGCCTGATACACGCGCCCGAGTTCCTCAATTCCCTGGTGCACGTGGATCAGCGTCTGCTTTGGCCGCGGCACTGACAGCAACGAGTAGCCGCTGGTGGTCATTTCACCCAGACGCGGACCGATGGCGAGCAGCAGGTCCGCGTCGCGCACGCGCTGCGCCAGCTTCGGGTTGATGCCGATGCCGACATCGCCGACATAGTTCGGGTGCCGGTTGTCGAACAGGTCCTGGTAGCGAAAGGCGCATGCCACAGGGAGGTGGTTCGCCTCGACGAATCGGCGCAGGCTGTCGCACGCCGTGTCTGTCCAGCCGGTGCCGCCGAGCAGCACCAGCGGCGCGCGGGCCTGGCCAAGCAGGCGGCGAATGCTGCCGATCTGCGCATCGGTTGGTGCCGATTGCACCGGCTGATGGCAAGCCGCGTCCTCGATGTCGGCAGTCTGCTCGAGCAGGTCTTCCGGCAACGCCAGCACGACCGGCCCTGGCCGGCCGCTGGTGGCGATCTGGAACGCGTGCGCCACGAACTCGGGGATGCGATCGGCGCGTTCGATCTGCGCCACCCACTTGGTCATCTGGCCGAACATCCGTCGGTAGTCGATTTCCTGGAACGCCTCGCGCTCGACAAAGTTGCTGCCGACCTGGCCGACGAACACCACCATCGGTGTGGAGTCCTGGAACGCCGTATGCACGCCGATCGACGCATTGGTCGCACCCGGGCCGCGGGTGACGAAAGCCACGCCGGGCTGCCCGGTCAGCTTGGCGTACGCGTCGGCCATAAAGGTCGAGCCGGACTCGTGCCGGTTGACGATGAGCCGGATGCCGCGCGCGTCGTAGAAGGCGTCCAGCACCGCAAGGTAGCTTTCGCCCGGCACGCAGAACACGTGGTTGACGCCCTGGATCTGCAGCTGGTCGACGAGGATGTGGGCGGCGTTCCGTGTCATAGCGGTCACTCGGTTGGTTTCGCGCGGCAGTCTAGTGGTCGCAGCTCGGCGCGATCACAGGACGCGCCGAGGAGGCAGGTACACATCCTGGCGGTAGGTCAGCACGAGGTGCGGGCCGAAGATCACCAGCGCCGAGAAAAGCATGCCGCTGGCGAGTGCCTCACCCCAGGCAAGCAGCAGCGCATATGCCAGCTGGTCGAGATCCGCCGGACCCGGCCTGAGCAGCCAGCTGGCCGCCACCAGGAGCGTGCTGGTGGCGACCGTTACTGCCAGCGTGACGAACATGCCGTGACCGATCATGAAGATGAAGACGTTCTTCGGCAGCCGCTGCTCGATCTGCCGCTGCAGCACGCTTGCGAGCAGCGTCGGCACGGCCGCCAGCAACAGGCCGTTGATGCCGAAATTCAACCAGTTGCCGCCGCCAAGGACGGTATGCAGCGCGACAGCGAGCAACAGGCCGAGCCGTGCCCAATGGCAGCCGAAGATGAGCGAATAGAAGGCGACGCCAAGCAGGCCGAAGGCGGCGCCTCCGGCAACGCGAACCTGCAGTGTCCACAGCCACGCCAGCAGCACGACGCCGGCCAGCCACAGATGCTGCTGCGCGCCATGCAGCGCCGCGCCGGAGTGCACCCTGATCGCCGAGTGAGTCGCGAGCGGCAGCAGCAGGATCCAGGCCAGGATCGCCCACTGGGGTGGGAGCGCGGCTTGCAGCAGATACATCGTGTCCTCGTCGGTCGCCGAGTGAGACTCTAGCGCGGCTCGCGTGCTCATGCGGCGAGTTAAGCTCCGCTTAGGCAATCAGCGGGCCGGGCAATGGCGGACATCACGGGCAAGAACCAGCGGACAGTCGACCTCGAGGAGACAGCGCGGCTGATCGACGCGCTCGAGCAGGATCTGGCGCAACTGAAAAGCGGGCAGGGTGACTTCGATCACCTGCGCGCCGACGTGGAGCAGTTGCGTGCGGCACTCGCCTCGGCGCAACCGCAGGACGAGGTGCACGGCGGCCTGGCCGGACTGCGCGAGAAGCTGCACGCGGCGAGCGACGAACTGCTCACCGATGCGATCAGGACCGGCGACTACATCGCACGCATCGGCCGCCTGCTCGGCATGTAGGCACGCTGCGCGGCGGCGACTTCGGGTTCCGCTAGCATCTTCGGCGTCAGCAGATGAGGGGCGCCGCGATGCATTACGTTGAACTCGGGAATTCGGGCCTGTCGGTCTCGCGCTTTGCGCTTGGCATGATGACTTACGGCACGCCGAAGTGGCGGCCTTGGGTGCTCGACGAAGTCGCCTCGCGGCCGCTTGTGCAGGCCGCAATCGAAGCCGGCATCAACTTCCTCGACACGGCGGACATGTATTCGGCCGGCATGTCGGAGGAACTGGCCGGCAGATTCGTGCGCGAGTTCTGTCGCCGCGAGGAGGTGGTCATCGCCACCAAGGTCTTCTTCCCGGTCGACCTCGCGTTCCAGGGGGGCAATGCGCCGGGGCCGAAGTTCCGGCCGCAGCCGAACACCAGCGGACTGTCGCGCAAGCGGATCTTCCACGCGATCGACGCCAGCCTGCGCCGGCTGGGCTCCGATTACGTCGACCTGTACCAGATCCATCGCTTCGATGCCGCCACGCCGGTGGAGGAGACGATGGAAGCGCTGCATGACGTCGTGAAGAGTGGCAAGGCGCGCTACATCGGCGCCTCCAGCATGTTCGCGTGGCAGTTCGCCACCATGCAGCAGGTCGCGGAGCGGCACGGCTGGACCAAGTTCATCTCGATGCAGAACCACCACAACCTCGTCTACCGCGAGGAGGAGCGCGAGATGAACCCCTACTGCCGCGCCACCGGCGTCGGCCTGCTGCCGTGGAGTCCGCTGGCGCGCGGTTTCCTCGCCGGCAACCGAAGGCCGGGTGAGGGCGGCAGTGCGGACAAGTCAGGCGGCGCAACGTCGCGCGCGGCGACCGACGAGATCGCGCAGAAGTTCTACTACCGCGATGCTGACTTCCGCGTCGTCGATGCGGTGTCGCAACTGGCGCGCGAGAAGGGCGTGTCCAACGCTGCGCTGGCCTATGCCTGGCTGCTGCACCAAGCCGGCGTCAGCAGCCCGATCATCGGTGTCAGCAAGCCGGGGCAGTTGGAACAAGCGCTCGAGGCGCTCGAGATCAGGCTGAATGCCGATGAACTGGGGCGGCTGGCCGCGCCCTACCAGCCGCATCCGGTCATCGGCCACAGCTGAGCATCGCGGCCAGTCTGACCGCCTGACGCTCTGCGCCCGCCGGGCGCCGGATAACGGTGCTTTTCCAGCCACCCTTAGTGGCCGCTGCGTCTTGGCCGGTGTAGAAAGCACGCGCCGAGAGCAGCAATCTTGCTGCAGGGCACTGTGTGCGAGAGCCGCCCGAACCAGTGCAATGGGCATAGCCACGCCCTTCCCCGAGCCCGAATCGCCGCAACTGCAGCGCTTTGCCGTGCGGTCGCGGGCGGAGGTCGTCGGTCTGCTACGCGCGATGCAGGACGATGGCGTGCCGCTGAATGCATTTCTGGAAGCCGGCGCGTCGTTCGGCGTCGTGACTTTGCTGGCAGTCGACGAGGCCGCCGGTCAACTCGAGTTCGCGGACCCGACGGATGAGGGTCTGCGTGGTCGGTTGCGGACGGCGCCCCTTGTCACCTTCGTTGGCTTTGTCGAGGCGGTCAAGGTCCAGTTCACTGCTTCCGGTGCGCCCGCCGCGGCTGCCGACGACTCGTCGACCTACAGGGTGCCGATCCCAGCAGAACTGATTCGCCTGCAGCGGAGGAGCGCGATTCGTGTCCGCCCGGAACCTGGACGAGGCGCTGTCTGCCGGATTCCCTTGCCCGGCGGCACGGGCGAGCGTGAGGCCCTGCGCGTGCTGGATGTCGGCACGGGCGGGATCGCGGTGCTGGCCTATCCGGAGCGCTTCGAGCC